>NZ_AZUR01000001.1:1712500-2417500 GCF_000527175.1 Pseudogulbenkiania sp. MAI-1
TCAAGCGACTAAGTGCATCTGGTGGATGCCTTGGCGATCACAGGCGATGAAGGACGTGTAAGCCTGCGAAAAGCTTCGGGGAGCTGGCAATAGAGCGATGATCCGGAGATGTCCGAATGGGGAAACCCACCTAGCAATAGGTACTCTCTGCTGAACACATAGGCAGAGTAGAGCGAACGCGGAGAACTGAAACATCTAAGTACCCGCAGGAACAGAAATCAACCGAGATTCCGTCAGTAGTGGCGAGCGAACGCGGAACAGCCTGTACGTGTTATGGATTGTGTTAGTGGAAGGCTCTGGAAATGGCCGCCATAGTGGGTGATAGCCCCGTACACGAAAACGCATTCCAAGGACTAGGCGTACGACAAGTAGGGCGGGACACGCGAAATCCTGTCTGAAGATGGGGGGACCATCCTCCAAGGCTAAATACTCGTGATCGACCGATAGTGAACCAGTACCGTGAGGGAAAGGCGAAAAGAACCCCGGGAGGGGAGTGAAATAGAACCTGAAACCGGATGCATACAAACAGTGGGAGCCCTGTAAGGGGTGACTGCGTACCTTTTGTATAATGGGTCAGCGACTTACGTTCAGTAGCGAGCTTAACCGAATAGGGGAGGCGTAGGGAAACCGAGTCCGAACAGGGCGATTGAGTTGCTGGGCGTAGACCCGAAACCGAGTGATCTATCCATGGCCAGGATGAAGGTGCGGTAACACGCACTGGAGGTCCGAACCCACTAGTGTTGCAAAACTAGGGGATGAGCTGTGGATAGGGGTGAAAGGCTAAACAAACTCGGAGATAGCTGGTTCTCCCCGAAAACTATTTAGGTAGTGCCTCATGTATCACTTCCGGGGGTAAAGCACTGTTATGGCTAGGGGGTCATTGCGATTTACCAAACCATGGCAAACTCAGAATACCGGAAAGTGCGAGCATGGGAGACAGACGGTGGGTGCTAACGTCCATCGTCAAGAGGGAAACAACCCAGACCGCCGGCTAAGGTCCCAAATGATCAGTTAAGTGGTAAACGAAGTGGGAAGGCCCAGACAGCCAGGATGTTGGCTTAGAAGCAGCCATCATTTAAAGAAAGCGTAATAGCTCACTGGTCGAGTCGTCCTGCGCGGAAGATGTAACGGGGCTCAAACTGATAACCGAAGCCGCGGATTTGCACTTAGGTGCAGATGGTAGGGGAGCGTTCTGTAGGTCTGTGAAGGTGTGTCGTAAGGCATGCTGGAGATATCAGAAGTGCGAATGCTGACATGAGTAGCGATAAAGCGGGTGAAAAGCCCGCTCGCCGAAAGCCCAAGGTTTCCTACGCAACGTTCATCGGCGTAGGGTGAGTCGGCCCCTAAGGCGAGGCTGAAAAGCGTAGTCGATGGGAAACGGGTCAATATTCCCGTACTCTCGTATAGTGCGATGTGGGGACGGAGAAGGTTAGGTCAGCCAGGTGTTGGACGTCCTGGTTTAAGCCGGTAGGTGGGAGCGGTAGGCAAATCCGCCGCTCTATTAACACCGAGACGTGATGACGAGGCTCTACGGAGCCGAAGTGACTGATACCACGCTTCCAGGAAAAGCCACTAAGCTTCAGCTATACGAGAACCGTACCGCAAACCGACACAGGTGGGCAGGATGAAAATTCTAAGGCGCTTGAGAGAACTCAGGAGAAGGAACTCGGCAAATTGATACCGTAACTTCGGGAGAAGGTATGCCTCTTAGGGTGTAGGACCTCGCGTTCGAAGCCTCGAGAGGTCGCAGAGAATCGGTGGCTGCGACTGTTTATCAAAAACACAGCACTGTGCCAACACGAAAGTGGACGTATACGGTGTGACGCCTGCCCGGTGCCGGAAGGTTAAGTGATGGGGTGCAAGCTCTTGATCGAAGCCCCGGTAAACGGCGGCCGTAACTATAACGGTCCTAAGGTAGCGAAATTCCTTGTCGGGTAAGTTCCGACCCGCACGAATGGCGTAACGATGGCCACACTGTCTCCTCCTGAGACTCAGCGAAGTTGAAATGTTTGTGAAGATGCAATCTCCCCGCTGCTAGACGGAAAGACCCCGTGAACCTTTACTGTAGCTTTGCATTGGACTTTGAACAGACTTGTGTAGGATAGGTGGGAGGCTATGAAACCAGGACGCCAGTTCTGGTGGAGCCGCCCTTGAAATACCACCCTGGTGTGTTTGAGGTTCTAACCTTGGTCCGTGATCCGGATCGGGGACAGTGCATGGTAGGCAGTTTGACTGGGGCGGTCTCCTCCCAAAGTGTAACGGAGGAGTTCGAAGGTCACCTAGGTACGGTCGGAAATCGTGCTGATAGTGCAATGGCAAAAGGTGGCTTAACTGCGAGACCGACAAGTCGAGCAGGTGCGAAAGCAGGACATAGTGATCCGGTGGTTCTGAATGGAAGGGCCATCGCTCAACGGATAAAAGGTACTCCGGGGATAACAGGCTGATTCCGCCCAAGAGTTCACATCGACGGCGGAGTTTGGCACCTCGATGTCGGCTCATCACATCCTGGGGCTGTAGCCGGTCCCAAGGGTATGGCTGTTCGCCATTTAAAGTGGTACGTGAGCTGGGTTCAAAACGTCGTGAGACAGTTTGGTCCCTATCTGCAGTGGGCGTTGGAAGTTTGACGGGGGCTGCTCCTAGTACGAGAGGACCGGAGTGGACGCACCTCTGGTGTACCGGTTGTCACGCCAGTGGCATTGCCGGGTAGCTAAGTGCGGAAGAGATAACCGCTGAAAGCATCTAAGCGGGAAACTCGCCTGAAGATGAGACTTCCCTGAGGACTTGATCCTCCTGAAGAGTCGTTCGAGACCAGGACGTTGATAGGTCGGGTGTGGAAGCGCTGTGAGGCGTGAAGCTAACCGATACTAATTGCTCGTGAGGCTTGATCCTATCATTTGAGTGGCTTGGGCCACGCGGTGAAGTGTGCGACGTACGATCGATTACCCAAATTCGAAATGGAAGCTGACAGGCTTCCAGGCTTCTTCCAGTTTGTTGACAGTTTATGTCTGGCGGCCTTAGCGAGGTGGTCCCACTCCTTCCCATCCCGAACAGGACCGTGAAACGCCTTAGCGCCGATGATAGTGCGGCCTTGCCGTGTGAAAGTAGGACACCGCCAGACTCCCCCATCGCTGAGCGAATCGAAGATTCGCACGCAGTAAAAGCCCAGCTCAACCGAGCTGGGTTTTTTGTTGTCCGCGCTCGCTGACTACTTGCTCAGATGCAGGCTGGTTGCGCGGCTGCGGTGAGTTGCAAATCATATGTGGCTCCCATGGGCCGGGGAGGGGCGGTGAGCGCGGATATTCCTTTATCGTCATCAGTCAGCTTTGCTGAAGTGGTGCCGGCGAGGTACGCCCCGTTCTGTCGGCAGCTCAAGCTTGGCACTCCGGGATGTGGTGACGGTGTGGCCGTGGCATTACCGAGCCTGGCTGGGCACCTCGAGGCATTGCTGATGGCGATGCGTCAGCACTATGGCGGGGGTGATACGCGAGCCCTGCTGTCGCAATGGAGCGGGCGTTATTTCAGCCTGATCTTGCCGCCGGCCCTGGTGGCGGCACGGGTGCTGCATCGTCCTCTGGAGATGGCACTGGCTGATTGCGCCCTGGTGCTGCGCGATGGTTTGCCTGATACTCTGTGGCTGCCCTCGGGGGCGCTGGGGGTCGAAACCGACGATATTGCCAGCCGCTACCGGTCGCTGTGCGTCGATCACTTGGCGCCGCTGATTGAGGTGCTCTCGCCCAAGGTCAGGCTGTCGCCCCGCGTGCTATGGAGCAATGTAGCCAATAGTCTCGAATATGCGCTCGCTACCGGCTTTGCGGGGAAGGGAGCGCAACAAGATGCCGACTATCTGTTTACGCGGCGCAAGTTCTTCGATACCGGCCGCGCCAACCCCTTGTACCGGCCGGTGCGCTACATTAACTCCCCCTCGCCACTGCTGGTCTCGCCGTTTCGGGCTCGCCGTGTTTGCTGTCTGCGCGATCGTCTGCCTGGACAGAACATGCTCTGTTCGAGCTGCCCCAAGCTGCTGCAACTCGATGACGACGAATTGGCCGAGCAACAGCGGCTATGGAAGGCCGCCTTCGCTTGAGGGGCTCCAGGTAGACTTTCCTGGCTCCTGTCAGGCAGATCCCGGGTACGACTAGGAATGCCGATGGCGGTGATGGATGTCGGGGAAGTGCGGGTGGATGTGGGTGAGGGCGACGTGCCGGTGGGGGTGGCTATGCGGCTCGGTGCCGTCCCAGTCGAAATCGTGTTCGTGCTGGTGGTGCTGGTCATGCACGTGGCGATGGGCGTGTTCCAGCGCTTCATGGGTGTGTTCGTGCTCATGACGTTCCGTGAGGTGTAACCAGACACCGATCCCCATCAGTAGGGCTGCCAACCAGAAGAGCGGAGTGCTGGCTTCACCCAGTACGGACAGCGCCACGGCGGCACCGATGAAGGGCGCGGTCGAGAAATAGGCACCGGTACGGGCTGTTCCCAAACCACGCAGGGCCAGCACGAACAGTACCAGGCTGATGCCGTAGCCAAGAAGCCCCGTCGTCATCGCCAACAGCACCGTCGTGCCGCCGGGCAGGGTTTCCCCGATGGCTAGTGCCAGCAAGGTATTTACCGAACCGGCCACCAAGCCCTTGCTACAGGCGATGAACAAGGCGTCCGAGGCCGAGACTTTTCGGGTTAGGTTATTATCGATGGCCCAGCAGAGACAGGCTGTCGCGATGAGGACCGGACCAACGCTGCTTGATGACACGGAGGTTCCACTGTCTGGCCAGGCGAGCACGATGCTGCCGGCGACGATTGCAATCATGCCCAGCACGATGCGCCGGTCTGCATTTTCCTTGAAGACCAGCCAGGCGATGACGGCAGTGAGGACCGCTTCCAGGTTCAGCAATAAGGAAGCTGTCGCTCCGCTGGTCTGTGTCAGGCCGAACAGCAGGGCCACCGGGCCGAGCATGCCACCGAAAGAGATGGCTCCCAACAGCCAGCCCCATTCCGTCTTGGTGAGTCCGGGGCTTTTCCATCCACGATCCCGGATCAGCCGGATCACCCCCAAACCGACGCCACTGCCGAGATACAGCAGCCCGCCCAGCAGCAAGGGGGGCAGATGGCCTACCAGTATCTTGGCAAAGGGGGCGCTGGCACCGAACAAGGCGGCAGCGAGAAGGGCGTAGACGATGCTGGCATTCATGGGTGCGGTGATGCGTACAGACAGCTCTAGTGTATTCGCTCACGTCTTGTGTGGCCAATTGCGGGCCTCGCTCAGACATTCCTTGCCCCCAGCGTCTAGAGCGTCATATGTCATCTGACCAGGGGCATCTTCCTCACAGGATCACGGTTTTCACGAGCAGGCCGATCACGGCGCAGGCCGCAATCACCTGGATGACGTTGCGCTTGAAACGGAACAGGGCGATGACCGCGCCTAATGCTATCAGTGCCGACGGCCAATCGAAGGAGCCGGAGAAGCCTGTTGGCCACAGGACGTGATAGCCGAAGAACAGCGCCAGATTCAGAATGACGCCGACGACGGCGGCGGTGATGGCGGTCAACGGCGCAGTGAACTTGATGTCGTCGTGGGTCGACTCGACCAGCGGCCCGCCGGCGAGGATAAACAGGAACGATGGCAAGAAGGTGAACCACGTCACCAGTGTTGCCGCGAGGGCACCGGCAACGAATTGCATGTCCGGGCCGAACAGCGCTTTCACATAGCCGCCGACGAAGCCGACAAAGGTCACCACCATGATCAGCGGGCCGGGGGTGGTTTCGCCGAGGGCCAGGCCGTCGATCATCTGTGCCGGCGTCAGCCAGCCGTAATGGCCGACGGCACCCTGGTAGACATAGGGTAGCACCGCGTAGGCGCCGCCGAAGGTCAACAGCGCTGCCTTGGTGAAGAACCACCCCATCTGCGTTAGCGTGCCTTGCCAGCCAAATAGCGTGGTCAACAGCCCGATCGGAATCAGCCACAGCAAGGAGCCGATTGCGGCGATGCGAGTCAGTTGAGCCCAGCGAAAGTGCGCGTGTGCCGGCGTCGGTGTCTCGTCGTCGATCAGCGCCGGGCCGTAGCTGTCCTTGGCTTTGCCGTGGCCACCCCCGGCCTTGAATGTGTTCGGGGCTATGCGCCCGCCGGCATAGCCAACCAGGGCCGCAGCCAGGACGATGAGCGGGAACGGTGCGTTGAGCGCGAAGATGGCAACAAAAGACGCGGCAGCGATGGCCCATAGCACGTTGTTCTTCAGAGCGCGAGAGCCGATGCGGTGGGCCGCCTGCACGACGATGGCGGTCACCGCCGGCTTGATGCCGTAGAATAGCCCGGCGACCAGCGGCACGTCACCGAAGGCGATGTACAGCCACGATAGCCCGATCAGGATGAATAGCGACGGCAGTACGAACAGCGCGCCGGCAACGATGCCTCCCCAGGAACGGTGCATCAGCCAGCCGATGTAGGTGGCCAGCTGCTGCGCCTCCGGGCCGGGCAGCACCATGCAATAGTTGAGGGCATGCAGAAAACGCTTCTCGCTGATCCAGCGACGGCGCTCGACCAGCTCGCTGTGCATGATCGCGATCTGGCCGGCCGGGCCGCCGAAACTGATGAAGCCGAGCTTGAGCCAGAAGCGGAAGGCTTCCCAGAAGCTGACGGAGGGTGGGGTGGCAGCGTCGGTTGCTGTGATCGGTTCGGGTTTATTCATCGTTCTCTTTCTCGAAAGCGGCCAGCAGGCCGTCGAACACGCCGCTGGCGGCTTGGAGTAGTTGATCGTCGTCGGAGAAGGTCGCACGTAAGCCGGCCAACACTCGTTCCACGCCGGCCGCCTCGGCAGGTTGCACCCCTCCCACGTCGAGGTAATGCACCAGCGTGCCGAGCCGACGCAAAGAGGGCTGCTCCAGTCCGAAGCTGGCCTGCAGTACCTCGAACGTCACCTTGGCACCGATGTGGCTGAAGGTCGCGCCATCGAAATCAAAGCCGAGCGCATCGGAAGGGCAATCGGCTGGATTGCCTAGCCACAGGAAACGCGCGTCACGGTCGATGAAGCGCCGGATCAGCCAGGCACTGGCCAAGCGATCCACCCACGGTCGCCTTCGTGTCGCCCATGTCCGACCACGAAAGTCGGTCGCTAGCCGGCGCGGAATCGCACCCGTGATCGCGTGCGGCTCATCCGGCGACAACACTCTGTTCGCCTGTAACTCCAACTCGCGCAGTGCGGCATCGGCTTGCTGCCGCGCCTCGCCGGGAAAGAAGTCGATCTCGACCAGGCTGGCGAACGCCTTGCGCAGCTTGCGCGCCTGTTTGAGCGTTTCCTGGACGTTATCCCCGTTGAGCGAGTCGCGCAGCCGGGCCGTTTCGGCCAGCAGTTCGGCATAGTCGCCGCCGCGGTCGAACAGCGCTGGGAATGCCTCGGTTCCCGTCTCGCCGGTCTGCAGCACATAGGCCGTCCCGCCGTTGCTCTGCACGTCCGCCGCCACCGCATTCAGCCTTTCCGGGCAGGGGGCGCGATCGGGAAGCAGGTAGACTCCGTCACGCAGCACCGCCGCTCCAGACGCTTTGAGCGCCCGCCAGGCGCGCATGCGGGCCGTGGCGTTCTCGGTGGGGAGGGTGGTGATGAGGAGTAGCCATAAATTCATGTTGTATACATTACTCTTTTGTAGAGAATGCAACAACAAATTTTGTGATGAGTGGGGGTGAGGAGGTCGATGGAGGGGGGTGGGCCGAGCAAAGCAGGGCTCGGTCGCGTGCGAAGCCGGGGCAACAAAACCCGAGAGGCCTATTTCCTGGGGCTCTACGTACCTCGTGGCACGTCACGAAGCGGTGGTGGCGTCAGTCGAATTGCGGTGTGCAGGCAAATCCCGATCGGCAGATAGCAAAAACCCGCCACATGCGAGCGGGTCGATTTCGTCATTTCTCGTCTGCGGCATGGTTGCTTCAAGAGAAGTTGTATCGAGCTTGGAATGGCTCATAAACCTCCGTCCACCATGCATCGTAGGCGCTTTCATCGGGGTGTTCAGCATCGAGCATCGGCGCATAGCGAGGCATATCGGCCACGCCATTGGGCGCGAAGGCCTCCAGTATGAGCATGCCGAGTGCCGCCTTGGGATGAGGGTCGGTGTAGCTGCCATAATCGGGATGCACGCGGCCAGGGCATGCGGGGTCTTCGGCTTTCCAGTCTAAATGGGTATTGCGGTATGGCATGCAAATTCTGTCCAGGATGGAGAGGGCGCTCTCTCCCCATTGCCGATTGCGGACTGCCTCCTCGGCGAGCATTGCCATGGCCCGGCCAGCAACGTGATTGCCCATTTCTGCAATCCTCCTTCTAACATGGGTGGGCTGCGGGGCTTTCAAGCAAGAAAAAAGGGCCCGGAGATTATCCTGACCCTTGTGTTTGGTGGAGGCGGCGGGAATCGAACCCGCGTCCGGAAGTCCTCTACAGTGAGTTCTACATACTTAGCCGTGTCATTTGGATTTAACTCCGGGTCACGCCGACGGGCAGGCTGGACTGGAGCGAGTCACCTATTGTTTCGCGTTGGATCAAGCGACCCGATACAACGCTAGCTGATGTAAAGTGACACTGCAGCGGTTTGACCCACCCGACCCATCAGCGAATCGTTGCAGTGTCTGGCGCAATTAAGCGGCCAGAGCGTAAGTTTCGTCGTTTGCGACTATATAGACTCAGCGTTTTACGGGGTGACTGAAATCCCGGTATGCCCTCATCTGCTTCGCAACCCCCGTCGAAACCAGGTCGCCCCCAGATAAAGTTTCCGTGATTGTACAGACAAAGATCGCTATCGGCTAGTTCCGCAGTCGATCAAAGATAGTTCAGCAGATCGAGCGGGTGGTCGATGGCGATGTCGGCGCCCCAGTCGTGGGGGGCATCGAGGTCCGAGATGTAGCCCCAGTTGGCCAGCACCGTCTTCATGCCTACCGAGTGGCCGGCCTGGATGTCGCGCTCGGCATCGCCGACGTAGACGCAGCGGGCCGGTTCGACGCCGATCAGTTCGGCCGCGTGCAGCATCGGCCTGGGGTCGGGTTTGGCCACGCCGACGGTGTCGCCGCTGATCACCACCGCCGGCGGCGTGGCGAAGGGCAGCGCCGGCACCAGCCGGTCGGTGAAGCGCATCGGTTTGTTGGTGACGATGCCCCAGCGTAGATCGCGGGCAGCCAACTGGAGGATCAGTTCGTTGATGCCTTCGAACAGGCAGGTCTGATCGGAGAAGCTGGCTTCGTAGTGATCGAGGAAGCGGGTGCGCAGCGCGTTGAAGTCGGGGTGGTCGAGGTCGATGCCGAACCCCAGGCGGATCAGGCCGCGTGCGCCGTGCGAGGCGATCGGGCGGATGGCTTCATAGGGTTGCGGCGGATGGCCTTCTTCGGCCAGTAGCCGATTCAGGGCGGCGCCCAGGTCGCGTGCGGTGTCGGCCAGGGTGCCGTCGAGGTCGAACAGTACGGCTTTGATCATGGTGTGATGCAGATGCTGGTCCCGGCCAGCCTCGCTTTTGGCAAGAGGCTGGCCGAAAGGGGTTACAGGCCGGTTTTGCCCAGGAACAGCTTGTATGCCGGGTTGTCGGTCTCTTCGACGTAAGGATAGCCCAAGCTGTCGAGGAAGCTCTGGAAGGCCGCGCTGTCGTAGCTGGGCACCTGGATGCCGACCAGTACCCGGCCATAGTCCGCCCCATGGTTGCGGTAGTGGAACAGGCTGATGTTCCAGTCGGTGCGCATGGCTTCCAGGAAGCGCATCAGCGCGCCCGGCCGCTCCGGGAACTCGAAGCGCAGGATGCGTTCGTCCCGCAGCGCCGGGGCGTGCCCACCGACCAGGTGGCGAATGTGCAGCTTGGCCAGTTCGTTGTCGGTCAGGTCGATGCCTTCGAGGTCGCTGCTCTTCAAGTCGTCGATGATGCGGGTGACGTCGTCCTTGCTACTGATCTGTATCCCGACGAACACATGTGCCGTCTTGTCATCGGCATAGCGGTAGTTGAACTCGGTGATGCTGCGGTTGCCGATCACGGTACAGAATTTCTTGAAGCTGCCCGGCTGCTCCGGCAGGGTGACGGCGATGATGGCTTCGCGTCGCTCGCCCAGTTCCGAGCGCTCGGAGACGTGGCGCAGACGGTCGAAGTTCATGTTGGCGCCGCAGTTGATGGCGACCAGGGTCTTGCCCTGGCAGCCTTCGCGTTCGATGTAGGCCTTGGTCGCGGCCACCGCCAGCGCACCGGCCGGCTCGGTGATCGAGCGGGTGTCTTCGAAGATGTCCTTGATCGCGGCGCAGATGGCATCGGTGTCGACCAGGATGATTTCGTCGAGCAATTCCTTGCAGAGGCGGAAGGTTTCCTCTCCCACCAGCTTCACCGCCACGCCGTCGGCGAACAGACCCACGTCCTTCAGCTCGACGCGTTCGCCCTTGTCGATGGACTGCTTCATGGCGTCCGAGTCCACCGGCTGCACGCCGATGACCTTGATTTCCGGCTTCAGGCGCTTGATGTAGGAGGCCACGCCGGCAGCCAGCCCGCCGCCGCCGATGGCGACGAACACGGCATCGATCGGGCCGGGGTGTTGACGCAGGATTTCCATGCCGATGGTGCCCTGGCCGGCGATGACGTCCGGGTCGTCAAACGGTGGGATGTACGTCTTGCCGGTTTCTTCTACCAGCTTCATGGCGTGCTGGTAGGCGTCGCTGAACGATTCGCCGGCCAGCACGACTTTGCCGCCGCGCCGGGTGACGCCGTCGATCTTGACCTGGGGGGTGGTCACCGGCATCACGATGGTGGCTTCACAGCCGATTTTCTGGGCAGACAGCGCCACGCCTTGGGCGTGGTTGCCGGCGGAGGCCGTGATCACGCCTTTTTCCAGCTGTGCGGAGCTCAGTTTGGCCATCTTGTTGTAGGCGCCGCGCAGCTTGAAGGAGAAGACCGGCTGCAGGTCCTCGCGCTTGAGCAGGATGGTGTTGTTGAAACGGCGGGACAGGTTGGGCGCCTGCTCCAGCGGCGTTTCGATCGCGACGTCGTACACGCGCGAGGTCAGAATGCGTTCGAGGTAATCTTGAGGGTGGTGCATGGTGATGCCGCTTGTCCTGATGTTTTCTTTGTGAACTGTCAGAGTATCAGGAACTCCAAGCTCTCGGGAAGCCGGCGGCTCCTGCTTCAGGCGTACTGACGAATCGCCAGCGTAATTTTTGGCTGGAAAGGGGTGGTTTCGGGCGTGTTTTTGGCCGCATCGCCTCGAAGGAGGGGTATAATCGCCGGCTATATCGTTCACACCCATCACCGTGAAGTGCCGTTCCACGCTAATGAAAAAACTGACTAGCCTGCTTGTGGCAGCAGCCGTTGCTCTGCCGTCGTTTTCCTTTGCCAATGCTCCCTTCGTTCCTCCCGTGCCGGAAATCGCCGGCAAGGCTTATTATCTGATCGATTTCTACAGTGGGCAGGTGGTGGCTGCCAGCGATCCGGACAAGCGCATCGCACCGGCCTCGCTGACCAAGCTGATGACCGGTTACCTGACCTACAAGGCCATCAAGGAAAAGCGGCTGATGCTGGATCAGCAGCTGACCGTGTCGCAGAAGGGCTGGACCACCGGTGGCTCGCGCATGTTCCTCGATCCCAAGGTCCCGGTGACCGTGGATGACCTGATCAAGGGCATGGACGTGCAGTCGGGCAACGACGCCTGCGTGACCCTGGCCGAAGCCATCGCCGGCAGCGAAGAGGCGTTTGCCCAGATGATGACGGCCGAGGCCAAGCGGCTGGGCATGGTCAACACCCAGTTCCGCAACGCCACCGGCCTGCCGGACCCGGAGCACTTCACTACCGTGCACGATCTGGGCATTCTGGCGACAGCGATCATTCGCGAGTTCCCCGAGTTCTACAAGACCTACTCGCTCAAATCGTTCACGTACAACGGCATTACCCAGCCGAACCGCAACCTGCTGCTGTACCGTGACCCCAACGTCGACGGCATGAAAACCGGCTTCACCGATGATGCCGGCTACAACATGGTGGCGTCGAGCCGCCGTGACGGCCGACGGGTGATTTCCGTGGTGGTGGGTACCGCGAGCCCCGAGGCACGGGCAGTGGAAAGCTCCAAGCTGCTGAACTACGGCTTGCAATTCTTCGATACGCCCAAACTGTATGCGGCAAACAAGCCGGTTTCCGAAATCCCGGTATACAAGGGTGATGCCAAGGCGCTGCCGATCGGCTTCACCAGCGATATCTACACCACGGTGTTGAAGGGCCAGGCCGCCAAGCTCAAGGCCGATCTGACCACCAGCCAGCCGGTCATCGCGCCGATCAAGGCGGGGCAGGTGGTGGGCAAGCTGGTGGTGAGCCTCGATGGCAAGAAGGTGCTGGAGCGTCCGGTGGTGGCGCTGAAGGCGGTCGAGGAAGGCAACTTCTTCAGCCGTCTGTGGGACAGCATCAAGCTGTTGCTGGGCTGGTAAGCCCATGGGGTTGGCCGTCTTGCCTCAAGGGCTTCGGCCAGCCTTTATCTGTTTTCAGGATGTAGTGTGATGAGTAACGATCTCAAGGATTTGCTGGACTTTCCCTGTCGCTTTCCGATCAAGGTGATGGGCGAGCAGCATCCCGATTTTCAAACCACGATTTTCGAGGTGGTGCGAGTGCATGCACCGGATCTCGAGATGGTGGACATCGTGGCGCGCGACAGCTCCAGCGGCAAGTACATTTCGCTGACGGTAAACGTGATGGCGGTGTCGCGCGAGCAACTGGACAATATTTACATGGCGCTGACCGCTCACGCCATGGTCAAGGTGGCGCTGTAAGCGATGAGCCGTATCGTCAAGCACCTGGGGCTGGTCGACTACACGCCCACTTGGCGGGCCATGCAGGCCTTTACCGACGCCCGCACCAGCGACACGCCGGACGAGCTGTGGTGCGTCGAGCACCCGCCGGTGTACACGCTGGGGCTGGCCGGCAAGCCCGAGCACCTGATCATCCCGAGCCAGATCGAAGTGGTGAAGTGCGATCGCGGCGGGCAGGTGACCTATCACGGACCGGGCCAGCTGGTGGTGTATCTGCTGGTCGATTTCAAGCGCATGGGCATCGGCGTGCGCGAACTGGTGCGGCGCATCGAGCAGTCGGTCATCGACCTGCTGGCGGAACTGGGTATCGAAGCCAACGGTGACGTCGACGCGCCGGGGGTATACGTGCGGGGCGAGAAGATCGCCTCGCTGGGGTTGCGCATCAAGAACGGTGCGGTCTACCACGGGCTGAGCCTCAACGTGGACATGGATCTGACGCCGTTCTCGTGGATCAATCCTTGCGGCTATGCCGGCCTCAAGGTAACGCAGATCAAAGACCAAGGCGCTTCGCTGACGGTGGCCGAAACAGCCGAACGGCTGCTGCCGCATCTGGAGCGACACCTGACGGTGAAGAAGGAGACCGCATGAAACTGGACAACCAGACTGGCGTGAAACACAAGGGCGCCGACAAGACTGCACGCATCCCGATCAAGATCGTGCCGCTCGACGAAAAGCTGAAGAAGCCTGAGTGGATTCGCGCCAAGCTGCCCAACGGCCAGCGCTTCAACGAGATCAAGCAGATCCTGCGTGAGCAGAAGCTGCATACCGTCTGTGAAGAGGCCACTTGCCCGAACATCGGCGAGTGCTTCAGCAACGGCACCGCCACCTTCATGATCATGGGTGACATTTGCACCCGTCGTTGCCCGTTCTGCGACGTCGGCCACGGCCGTCCGAACCCGCTTGATCCGAATGAGCCCAAGCATCTGGCCGAAACCGTGGCCGCGCTGCGACTCAAGTACGTGGTGATTACGTCGGTCGACCGCGACGACCTGCGCGACGGTGGCGCCCAGCATTTTGCCGACTGCATCAGCGAGATCCGCAAGCTGTCCCCGAACACCCAGATCGAAGTGCTGGTGCCGGACTTCCGCGGCCGTCTCGATATCGCGCTGGATATCCTGACGCAGACCCCGCCGGACGTGATGAACCACAATCTGGAAACCGCACCGCGTCTCTACAAGCAGGCCCGCCCGGGGGCCGATTATCAGCACTCGCTGACGCTGTTGAAGGAATTCAAGGCACGCAACCCGAACGTGTCGACCAAGTCCGGTATCATGGTCGGCCTCGGCGAGACCGACGAAGAAGTGTACGAAGTGATGGCCGACATGCGTGCCCACGACATCGACATGATCACCATCGGCCAGTACCTGCAGCCGACCGACGGCCACCTGCCGGTGCTGCGCTACGTGCACCCGACCGTGTTCAAGCAGTTCGAGGACAAGGCCTACGAAGTGGGCTTCAAGCATGCGGCGGTCGGCGCTATGGTGCGCTCCAGCTACCATGCAGATCAGCAGGCGCATGGTGCAGGGGTCTGATGACACTTCCAGCGCTAATGGCGACTGAACAACGCTAATTTGTACGCTGCATCGCTCACTGCTACCCAGGGGCGGCCATACAGAAGGCATGTCCAAGGATCAGGGAGTGTCCTGCGATAGCGGTACAAATCGGCAAGGGCCGATCACATCCCGGACAAAGATGCCGACCACACAGGTCGGCATTTTCATTTTCTGTGCAGACCGTCCTGGATGACTCGGGATTGTGCACGGTACACCAGTTACACCGGCTTGCACTCAATGGATGTAGATGTGTTTGGAAAGAACAAGGACCTGCCTGGTCCTTTTTATGGGTGGCTGGTACTTTGCCTCTATAACAAAGGCGATGCATTGCTATCGATGTAATGGAGCAAGGTGAATTATTTGGCCGCTGCAATGCCGACATGGTCTCACGATGCTTTTTCATCCTTGAAGCGGTCGATTATTGAAACTAGGCTGATGGCATCATGAAGAGGGTTGAATACGCAAATGGGAAACGATATCCGACTCGAACTCCCTGATACGCTGTTTATGAAGCACCGGTTGTATCAGGAAGGGCCGTTGGTTTTCCGGCTGGACGAAAAATTCCGCCACAGCCTGCTCGCGCCATTCCCGCGTGCTATCGAGCCACGCCTCCCGAAGCCCTCCACTCTTGCGCTGTGGGAGGCGGCGGCCCTCGCCGATTATTACAGCAAATTAACGGCTCTACTGCCTGGTCGCTTGCAAGCCGATCAGCTGATTGGGGTGGTTGAGCGGTTGACGATGCTTGCCCGGCAGAATCCTGATGGCGCGGTCGCTGCGATCTTGCTGTGCCAGTGGGAAAACTATGTGGCGCACCATGCCATCAATGTGGCCTTGTTGGCCAGCCTGATGGCCGACAGGCTCAATCTCGACGCGGCGATACACCGGCTATTGGTGCTGGCGGCCTTGACAATGAATCTGGGCGCCATCGCGCTGCACAACGAGATGGCGCACCAGGAAGGGCCACCCTGCACGATGCAGCGGCAGCTGATTGACATGCATCCCATCATAAGCTCGGCGCTGTTGCGCGAAATTGGCTTCGAGGATGAGCGGTTGCATCTGGTCGTCTTGACGCATCACGAACGCCATGATGGACATGGTTATCCATTCAAGCTGAAGGCCCACGAGATCGACCAGGTGGCACACCTCCTGCATCTCCTGGACGTCGCGATCGCCAAGCTGATGCCGCGGAGCTACCGCCAGCGCCTACCGGCGAAAAAGGCCCTGGCCCAGCTGTATACCAATGCCGGCGAACCGTTCGAGCCTTGCTATTTCATGCAGCTGGTCAAAGTGCTGGGGCTGTATCCCTCCGGGAGTTTTGTCAGTCTTGATTCGGGCGAGAGTGCGCTTGTCGTCATGCAGACCGCTCGCGCCCATGCTCCGCGCGTAGCCACGCTGAAGGGCCGCTATGCCCTGTTCGATACCGCGACCCGGGATCGGCGCATTGCCAGGAGCATTCATATGCCGGTTGAGGCGCGCCATCTTTCGTGGTTTGCCCCATTCTGGGGTCTGAATTAGCCCGTTGGTTCAAAAGGGGCGCGGTCACATGCGACCAGCCCCATCGGCTCGAATGCGCGTCGGATGTGTTTGAAGGACTGCTGGCGTTGCTTGCCTGGCATCAACTCAGCTCGTCGGCTCGCCTCGACTGGGATGCCGTATAGCGGCGGGGTTTGTCCAGCCGGTTACCGGACGCGGCATTGTCTGCCTTGGTGGGGACGAGTTGCACTGCTTGTTCGGCCATCATGTCCAGATGGGCGGCCAGCTTGGCCTGCTCGTCGCGCGTCAGGGTGTTCTTGCCCGGCAAGGGTTGCTTTGTGCGCGGCTGCTCTTGCTGGCATTCTTTGAGGGCGCCGGCGTGGGGGGTGATCAGGCCGGCGGCGAGGGTGCTGGTCGCCAGGAGGCAGCCAGCCAGGAACGACAGCAACTGCTTCATGTGTTCTTCTCCGGTCGTTGATTGGCATTGGAATTAGTCTAACACCATAAGAAAATCATCATACATGCCAAGAGTGTTAATAGTTGTGAACGACAGTGTTATATAATAACATACTGCCCTCATTCTCAAGATTGACCCTCCCGTGATGAACAAGCAAAGCTATCTGGCTGCCGCCGAGCGGCATTGCCTGCGCCGTGGCTGCAAGCTCACCACCCTGCGTCGGCACATCCTCGAGTTGGTGCTCGAGTACGATGGTGTCGTCAAGGCGTACCAGGTGTTGGCCGACCTGCAGCGTGAGCGCGGTGTGGCGGCTCCGCCCACGGTGTACCGGGCATTGGACTTTCTGGTGGAGCAGGGATTGCTGCATAAGGTCGACGCGCTCAACGGTTTTGTCGTATGCAGACATTTCGATTGCCACCATCATGGTCTAATCCTGGTGTGCGAAACATGCGGCCGGGTCGAGGAGATCGACGCCAGCCGTTTCCTGGGTGTTCTGCAAGAGGTAACCGATGCCGTCGGGTTCCAGAGCCGCGAGCAGAATCTGTTGCTCACCGGAGTTTGCAAGGCTTGTCACGCATGAAGAAGACCGTCGTCAATCTGTTTACCGGGTTTCTCGGCGTGGGCAAAACGACCGCACTGCGCCATCTGATCGCCAATAGACCATCGAATGAGCGCTGGGCGGTCATCGTCAACGAATTCGGCGAGGTGGGCATCGACGGTGCCGCGCTGAGCGACGGCGAGTTGCCGGTGGCGGAAATCGCCGGCGGCTGCATGTGCTGTGTGGCCGGGCCGCAGATGACCGTAACCGTGGCCAATCTGTTACGGCGCGAGCGTCCTGACCGTCTGCTGATCGAGGCCAGCGGCTTGGCCCACGCCGCCGGCGTGATCGATGAATTGCGTGAGCGGCCGCTCGGCGACGCCCTGACCATCGGTGCCGTGCTGACCGTGGTCGACCCGCGCCAGTTCACCAACCCCGATTACTTCCGTCAGCCGCTTTATCGCGACCAGGTGTCGTTGGCCGACGTGCTGGTGGCCAACAAGGTCGATCTGGCCGACGTTGACATGCTCGAAATCTTCCGTCGTCAGGCGGCTAATCTGTTCCCTCCGAAATCCCTGGTAGCGGAAGTGCAGCAGGGGGCTCTGAATCCGGCGTGGCTCGATCTGGAGGTGGCACCGAAGTTGCGTTATCGGCCGGCGGTGCCCCCGCAATCCGCCTCCGGTTGGCGCTCGCAAGGCTGGCTCTTCGATGCGGGCACCGCCTTCAACGGCGAAGCGCTGACCGATTTCTTCGACTCCCTGCCGCAGCGAGTGCCAGGGCTGGTCCGTGCCAAGGGCGTGTTCCAGGTGCTCGGGTCGTGGATCTGGCTCAACTGGGCGGAAGGGCAGTGGGGGGCGAGTCAGGTCGCTTGGCGTCGAGATAGCCGCTTCGAGCTGATTGCGCCGGAGTTGGATGCAGAACAGATCGAGGCGGCGTTGCAGGCCTGCATCGAAAAAGAGTAAGTCCCGAAATCATGAAGAATCATAATCATCAACAAGAGCCTGTTTCTCCTCTCGGCATCAGCCTGATGGGGATGTCGGTGGCGGAGCGCCTCGGCGGTGTCCTGGTCCTGCTTGGCGTGCTGTGGGCGATCGTCGGCTGGGCGATGGGGGGCGGTGAATGAGCGTCCGCGTGGAGAACCTGACTGTCTCCTACCTGCGTCATCCGGCGGTACATCATGCCAGCGGCACCTTCGCCGACGGAGAGGCGACCGCGATCTTCGGTCCCAACGGCGCCGGCAAGAGTACCCTGCTTAAGACGATGATCGGCGCGTTGAAACCCGACTCGGGGCATGTCCACCTGGACGGCTTCTCACGCAAGGACATTGCCTACCTCCCGCAGCAATCGGAAATCGACCGCTCCCTGCCGGTTTCGGTTTACGACCTGGTGGCCACCGGGTTGTGGCACCAGACCGGGGTGTTCGGCAAGGTCGGCCGCAAGCAGCGGGTGAAGGTGCAAGAGGCGTTGCGCGCCGTCGGGCTGGCCGATTTTGCCGAGCGGCCGATTTCCGCGCTGTCGACGGGGCAGTTCCAGCGCGTGCTGTTTGCCCGCATCCTGCTGCAGGATGCGCCGCTGATCTTGCTGGACGAGCCGTTCAACGCCGTCGACGCCAAGACCACCTACGACCTGCTCGAACTGATACGGCGCTGGCGCGACGAGGGGCGCACGGTGATCGCCGTGCTGCACGACTACGAGCAGGTGCGGGCCTATTTCCCGTATACCCTGCTGCTGGCGCGCGAGGTCGTCGCCTGGGGCAAGACCGAGCTGGTGCTGACCGATCTCAACCTGCGTCGGGCATCGGAAACGGCGGCGCACTGGCACGAGCGGGCGCCGGTTTGCCGCGTGGACGAGGAGGCGGCATGACGGTCCATTTGTACGATCTGGCCATCGCGCCCTTCGTCGAGTTCGCCTTCATGCGCCGGGCCCTGGCCGGCTGTTTGGCACTGGCACTGGGCAGCGGCCCGGTCGGCCTGTTCCTGGTGATGCGCCGCATGAGCCTGATGGGCGATGCGATGAGCCACGCCGTGCTGCCCGGTGCGGCGGTCGGCTTCATCATGGCCGGGTTAAGCCTGCCGGCGATGAGCCTGGGCGGCTTTGTGGCGGGCGTGCTGGTGGCGTTGCTGGCCGGGCTGGCGACCCGCTTCACCACGATTAAGGAAGACGCCAGCTTCGCCGCCTTCTATCTGCTGTCGCTGGCCGTCGGCGTGCTGCTGGTGTCGCGCAATGGCAGTAACGTCGACCTGATTCACATCCTGTTTGGCTCGGTGCTGGCGGTGGACGATGCGGCGCTGCTGCTGGTGGCCGGCGTGGCATCGTTCAGCCTGGTGGTGCTGGCGATCATCTATCGCCCGCTGGTGCTGGAGAGCCTGGACCCGGTGTTCCTGCGCGCGGTCGGCGGCAAAGGCGGCATCTGGCACCTGGCTTTCCTGATGCTGGTGGTACTGAACCTGGTCGCCGGCTTTCAGGCCTTGGGCACCTTGATGGCGGTGGGCCTGATGATGCTGCCGGCGATCACCGCGCGGCTATGGGTGCCCAGCATCGGCCGTATGCTGGTGTTCTCGGTGCTGCTGGCGTTCGCCTGTGGGATTGGCGGTCTGCTGCTGTCCTACCATTTCGAACTGCCTTCAGGGCCGGCGATCATCCTGCTGGCCGGGCTGTTCTATCTGTTGTCCTTGTTTGTGGCGCCGTTGGGCGGGGCCTTGCCTCGTTATATCCGCGCCCGCCATCTCGAATCATAAGGAAGAAAAGCATGAAGAAAACCCTGTTGGGCATTGCCCTGCTGGGCCTGCCGCTGTGGGCGTGGGCCAAGCTGCCGGTGGTGGCCAGTTTCAGTATCGTGGCGGACATGACTCGTGAAATCGGTGGCGATCGGGTCGAAGTGGTCTCGCTGGTCGGACCGGACCAGGATGCCCATGTGTTTCAGCCGTCGCCGACCGACGTCAAGCGGCTGGCCGGGGCCAAGGTGTTCGTCGTCAACGGTCTGGGCTTCGAGGGCTGGATGGGGCGGCTGACCCGTTCCGCCGGGTTCAAGGGCACGCTGATCGAAGCCAGCAAGGGCGTCAAGCCGTTGATGGCCGAGGAACACGGGGAAGAGAGCCATGAGCAAGGGCATGGACATGGCGAAGCCGACCCGCATGCCTGGCAAGACCCTGTACGGGTGCAGACCTATATCAAGAACATCGCGGAAGGCTTGAGCAAGGCGGACCCCGAAGGCAAGGCTGTCTATCAGCAGCGGGCGGCCGACTACGGCCGCAAGGTGAGTGAGCTCGATCAATGGGCAGCCAAGGCTTTTGCCGCCGTGCCGGCTGCCCAGCGCAAGGTGCTGACCTCGCACGATGCGTTCACTTATCTGGGTAAGCGCTATGGCATCCAGCTTCTGTCCCCTCAGGGGGTGAGCACCGATACCGAGGCGTCGGCCAAGGCCGTGGCCCTATTGGTGCGGCAGGTGAAGAAGGAAAAGGTCAGGGCGATCTTCTTCGAGAACATGGCCGACAAGCGTCTGCTCCAACAGCTGGCGAGGGAGGCCAACGTCACCACGGGGGCGGAATTGTACGCCGATGCGCTGTCGTCGCCCAAAGGGCCGGCCGGCAGCTATCTGGCCCTGTTCCGCTACAACGTGGAAACCATCCTGAAATCGTTCCGTTGATCAAGCATGGAGATGTTGCGACAGCAGATGGCTGAGTAACTGATAGAGCCCCATCCCCGCCACGGCCAGTCCGGCAGCCAGCCGCACTGGCCGTTTTTGCAGCCAGCTTTTCAAGGTGCTGGCGAACACCCCCATGGCCAGCAGGTTGGGCAGTGTGCCCAGCGCGAACGCCAGCATGGCGAGCGCGCCACGTGCCGCCGATCCGGAGGCCAGTGCGGTCAGGCTGGCACTGTAGACCAGCCCGCACGGCAACCAGCCCCACAGCGCGCCGGCCAGCAAGGCCTGGCCAGGGTGACGTACCGGCAGCAGTGGAGTGAGCAGCGGCTGCAGGCGTCGCCAGATGGGTTTGCCCAGGGCCTCGATACGCGTGACCGCCAGCGAGAGTCCCGCCAGGTAGAGTCCCATGCCGATGATCATCACGTTGGCCAGCAGGTAGAGGCCTAGTTGCAGCGGGCGCAGTTGCAGCAGGGTCAGCCCGGCTTCGGCCAAGCCGCCGAGGAGGGCGCCGATCAGCGCGTAGCTGGCCATCCGCCCGGTGTTGTAGGCGAGAAGGATCAAGCCGCGTCGTTGCTCGGGCAGGTTTAAGGATAGGGCCGTGACGATCCCGCCGCACATCCCGATGCAGTGTCCTCCGCCGAGGAGTCCGGTAAGGAACAAAACGAGAAAACTGGTTTCTATCATCGACGAAGCCGCAGGGGAAAGTCCGATTTTACCAAATCAGCAGGGGTCATGCCGTCGTCTCTTGGTGTTGACGTTGGAATAATTGAGGGGGCGTTGATTTTATTTTGGCATCCGCTAGGCCGACGAGCTAAAAATCAATAATAAGAAACAGTTGTTGTACTGGTAAAAGTCTGTGTTAACAATGGCACTGTGCGTTTGGGGCAGCTCCTTACAGGGAGCCTGCGCCGCGCCTGCCGCCATGTACATCACGACCATAACAACCAAGAACCGAGTGAGGGACCACCATGGCGAATAGCGTCACTGTCGAGAGGCTTGGCCAAGCGGCCATCCTGACCATCAACAATCCTCCGGCCAATCTATGGACGCTGGAGAGCCTGCGCGAGCTCGCGGCGGTGATGGAAGGGGTCGAGAAAGATGATTCGGTTCGTTCCGTCGTCATTACCGGGGAAGGCGATGCCTTCTTTTCGGCGGGTGCCGACCTCAAGCAGTTTGCCGGTGGTGATCGGCGGCTAGCCGCCGATGTCATCGATGCATTTGCCGTTGCCTTCGGCGCTATTCGCCGTTTCCACGGTGTGACGGTTGCCGCGATCAATGGTTACGCCTTGGGAGGAGGGCTGGAGTGCGCCTTGGCCTGCGATTACATGGTGGCCGAAGTGGGCGCCCAACTGGGCTTGCCGGAGACCAAGGTGGGGCTGCTGCCCTGTGCCGGCGGCACCAAGGCGCTGACCGACAAGGTGGGTGTTTCCTGGGCCAAGCGGATCATCCTCGGAGGTGAGATCCTCCCGGCGGCCAAGGCCTTGACTATCGGCTTGGTCGAGGAGGTGGTCGACCCCGGCCTGTCCAAGATCGTCGCGGTCAGCCTTGCGAACAAGGTGGCACGGCAGGCGCCCAATGCGATCCAGGAGGTGCGGCGGCTGATTGCGAGCAGTGCGTATCATGACATGGATGAACATCTGGCCCTGGAGAAACAGGCCATGCTGCGACTGATCGGGGAGGAGGAGCAGCTGGAAGGGGTTGCCGCCTTCATGGGCAAGCGGACCCCGAAGTGGTGCGAGGACGAGTAAGCGAGGTGAGGCGCAAGAGAAAACGGGGCGGATTTCCGCCCCGTCTTGCATGGTCAGGGTTGCGATTACTGGATGGTGGCCTTGGCCTTCAGGTCGCTGATGAACTTCTCGATCTTGCCCGCCATGATGCGCTGTTCCAGCTGCGGACGGATCTGTTCGACCGGCGGGGCCGCCTCGGTGCGGACGTCATCCAGCTTGATGACGTGCCAGCCAAACTCGGTCTTGACCGGTTCCGAGGTGACCTGGCCCTTGGAGAGCTTGGTCATGGCCTCGGAGAACGGGGCTACGAAATTGCTGGCTTCGCTCCAGCCGAGATCGCCGCCGTTGTTCTTGCTGCCCGGATCGATCGACTTTTCCTTGGCCAACTGATCGAATGGCTTGCCCTTGCGCAGGGCATCGATGACGGCCTTGGCTTCCGCCTCGGTGGGCACCAGGATGTGGCGGGCGTGATAGCTCTTCTTCTCGGGGAACTGCGACTTGATCTTGTCGTATTCGGCGCGCAGTTGAGCCTCGCTCACCGGGTTGCTGCGCTGGAAGTCCTTGATCAGACGGCTGGCCAGTGCCATGGTCTGCATGTTTTCGATTTCCGCCTTGTACTCGGGCGACTTGTCGAGGCCTTTCTTGACCGCGGCCTGGCGCAGGATTTCGGCGGTAATCAGCTGGTCACGCGCCGAGGCCTGCATGTCCGGGGTCACCGGCTGGCCTTGTGCTTCCATCATGCGGACGACGGCGTCGATGCGGGACTGGGAGATGGTCGTCCCGTTCACCACCGGAGGCGCCGCCAGGGCGGTAGTCGACAGCACGGCGACGGTCAGGGTGCTAAGCAGCAGGGTTTTGCGCATGTTGGATAGTATCCTTTATCTTTCTCGATTTACTGGATTTTGGCCTTGGAACGGAGTTCACCCACGGCCTTGGCCACGTCTTCTTGTTGAATCTGGCGGGCGATCTGGGCCTTGATATCGTTCAGCGGAGGCAGCTTGGCGTCACGGATGTCCTCGATCTTGAACACGTGCCAACCCAGCCCGGACTTGAACGGTTGGCTGCTGCTCTGGCCTTTGCCCAGGCCCTTCAGCGCTTCAGCCAGCTTGGGCTCCATCTGGCTGAGGTTGCCCCAGCCCATGTCACCGCCAGTCTGTTTGGCGGCAGGGTCTTTGGAGAGAGCCTTGGCGAGATCTTCGAATTTCTTGCCTTTCTTCAGATCGGCGATCACCTTGTTGGCCTCCGCTTCGCTGGCCACCATGATCTGGCGGGCATGCACTTCCTTGCTGCCGGCCTGCTGGGCGGCGAGCTGGTCATAGCGGGCCTTGATCTTGGCGTCGGTGACCGGGCTCTGCTTCAGGATGTCGGCGATCAGCGCGTCACGCAGCATCTCTTCGCGCACGTTCTGCAGGCGCTCGACGAATTCCGGCTGCTTCTCCAGCCCGCGGCGGGCAGCTTCCTGCAGGATCAGCTGCTTGTTGATCAGGTTGTCCTTGATCTGTTCGCGCAGGGCCGGGGTATCCTGGACCTTGCCATTGCTGTTCTTGCTCAGCACGCTGACGGCTTCGTCGACTTCTTTCTTGTCGATGGCGACGCCGTTGACGGTGGCCACGGCTTGTGCGGCGGCGAGGCCGGGTACGCCGATGGCGGCAACGAACAGCAGGGCGGCTAGACGAGAATGTCGCATGGGTAATCCTTATTCGGTGAAGTCAGATCTCGTTCGGGGCGATGGCCTTGATGGCCAGGGCATGGATGCCGGTTTGCATGAGGTCGCCCAGCGCTTCGTACACCATCTGGTGGCGCTTGACGCGACTGAGGCCCTCGAACCGGGGGCTGACGATGATCAGGTTGTAGTGCCCGCCGCCCGATCGTGCACCGGCATGGCCGGCGTGGGCGGCACTGTCGTCCTCGATGTCGAGGTGTTCGGGTTGCAGGCTGGACAGGCGTTCTCGCATCCGCTGCTGGATGTCACTCATGCCGGAAACACCTTGCGGAAAGGCTTGATCTCGACATGGGTATAAACGCCGGCGTCGACGTAAGGGTCGGCATCGGCCCAGATGCGGGCGTCTTCCTGCGAGGCGAATTCGGCCACGATCAGGCTGCCACTGAAGCCGGCCGGGCCCGGGTCGGGGGAATCGATGGCCGGGAACGGCCCTGCCAGCACCAGACGCCCCTGTTCTTGCAGGGCTTGCAAGCGCGCCAGATGGGCTGGGCGTGCGGCCAGACGGTTTTCCAGGGAGCCTGGCTGGTCCTGGCCGATAATGGCATACAGCATTACTTTTTTTCCTCTAGATACTTGGAGAGAAACAGGCTTTGGGCAATGACGAAGGCGAGCATCAGGCCAAGTCCGCCGAACAGCTTGAAATTGACCCAGATGTCTTCACTGAAGCGGTAGGCCACGAACAGGTTGAGCGCGCCCATCAGGGCAAAAAACGCTACCCACGCATAATTGAGCTTGCGCCATACCGCTGCGGGGAGCTCCATTTGCTGCCCGACCAGAGCTCTGATGCCGTTCTTGCCGGCAAGTTCCCCGACGAACAGGCCGGTGCCCATGATCCAGTAGAGTACGGTGGGCTTCCACATGATGAAATGCTTGTCGTGCAGCAGCAAGGTGGCGCCGCCGAGCACCACGATCAGCCCCAGACTGACCCATTGCATGGTTTCCACCTTGCGGTGTCGTAGCCAGGCACTGGCCACTTGCAGCAGGGTGGCGGCAATGGCGACGGCCGTGGCGATGAACATGTCCCTGCTGAACCAGTAGGCACCGAAGAACAGCAGGACAGGAAAGAGGTCTGACAGAAATTTCATGCGGACGATTATGGGGGCAGGTCGGCCGCAACACAAGCCGCGGCCGACGTGGATGTCAGCGCGGGGCTTGCTTGACGATGCTCATGGCGGTGGCCACCAGCCCGCCGATGTCGGCGACGTTGCCTGGCAGGATCACGGTATTGTTCTCCTTGGCCAGCTTGCCGAAGGCGTCGACGTACTGCTCCGCCACCTTGAGGTTGACGGCTTCGATGCCGCCGTCGGTCTTGATTGCCTCGGCCACGCGCTGGATCGCTTCGGCGGTAGCGGTGGCGACCAGGCGCAGGGCCTCGGCTTCGCCGAGCGCCTTGTTGATGGCGGCCTGCTTTTCGCCTTCCGACTGGTTGATGGTGGCCTGCATTTCGCCCTGGGATTGCTGGATGGCGGCTTCACGCGCGCCGGCGGCGATGTTGATCTGCTCCATCTTGCGCCCTTCGGAGGAGGCGATCAGCGCGCGTTTTTCCCGTTCGGCGGTGATTTGCGCCTGCATCGCGTGCAGGATGTCCTGCGGCGGCACCAGGTCCTTGATTTCGTAGCGCAGCACCTTGACCCCCCAGGAGAAGGCGGCCTCGTCCAGCGCCGCGACCACGGCGCGGTTGATCTCGTCACGCTCCTCGAAGGTCTTGTCGAGCTCCATCTTGCCGATCACGGAGCGCAGCGTGGTCTGGGCGAGCTGGGTGATGGCCAGGATGTAGTCGCTGGAGCCGTAGGAGGCGCGCTGTGGGTCGGTGACCTGGAAGTACAGGATGCCGTCGACCTTGAGCTGGGTGTTGTCGCGGGTGATGCAGATCTGGCTGGGAACGTCGAGCGGGATTTCCTTGAGCATGTGTTTGTAGGCGAGGCGATCGACGAAAGGAACCACGACGTTGAGCCCCGGCTGCAGCGTGCCGTGGTAGCGGCCGAGTCGTTCGACGATGTAGGCGTGCTGCTGCGGCACCACCTTGATCGCTTTGAGTGTGAAGATCACCACGGCCAGAAAGAGGATGAGCGCTAGTTCCATTAGTGTTGTCCTGGTGGGTTTGAGGAAATCTTGAGGCGGCCGCCGTCGTTGCCGGCGATGTAGCCGGTTTGGCCGCTGGCCAGGGCCGGATCGAGCAGTTCGGCGTCCCATTCGGTGCCGCGATAGTGAACGCGGGCCAGGCCGCCGTCGGTGATGCTGACGATGCGCACCGGCTGGCCGAAGTCGGGTTCGCGGCGCGGCTGGCGTGGGCCTGCGTGGCGTTTCTTCCAGCGCGTGACGAGCCACAGCCCGATGACGCCGGTCAGGCTGGCTGCCATCAGCTCGGCGACGGCGCCCAGCCCTCCCAGTGCCGCCAGTCCGCCACCGGCCAGTGCCAGGGCTACCACCAGGAGATAGAACGTGCCGGTGAGGAACTCGGCGATCAGGGCGATGACGGCGCTGATGAACCAGAGGGTAGGAGGAATCAGCATCAGAACCTTCCTGGACATGATGGATGGATCATTGTCTATCCCGCACGGCGCTCATGACAAGTGGGGAGGGGCGTGAGCCAGAGGGTGTACCCGGCATGCGCGCATTTCGTGATCCATCTCAGTCTAGGTGGTGCTTCGGGTAAGATTGGGGGCTTTCAACGTGAAGAAAGACGGCGATGTTGCAGCTGGCGGCACCGGTAACGGCCGAAATCGAGATCAAGAAGAGCCGTTTCATCGCGGTGCTCTATCCGGTGACCACCCGGGCCGAAGCGATGGACCGCCTGGCCGAGGTGCGTCAGCGCTGGAAGGATGCCCGGCATTACTGTTCGGTGTTGCTGACGGAGGGCGACTCGGGCCTCGACGACGACGGCGAGCCCTCCGGCACGGCGGCCAAGCCGATGTATTCGGTGCTGGTGCACAAGGATGTCGGTAACGTGCTGGCGGTGGTGGTGCGCTACTTTGGCGGCATCAAGCTGGGTGCCGGCGGGCTGGTCAGGGCCTACTCCCAGGCTGTGAGCGCCGCGTTGCAGCAGGCTGAGTTGCTGCCGACCATCAGGATGGCGCATTACAAGGTCGGTATCGGTTTTGCCGAGGAGTCGAGGGTAAGACGGTTTTGCGCCGAGCATGGCATTTCTGTGCTGGAGGCGAGCTACGGCGAAACGGTGGCGCTCACCCTGGCTGCGCCGGCAGACGAGGCCGCATCGTTGCTGGCGCAACTGAGCGATTGCCTGCACGGGGCGCTGGAGGTGCTGGACGTCCCTTCCTGACGAATGGGCGAGGAGGGGAATGGGATGCGGTTGGCCGGATGGTCGGCCAACCTTGCCGGCTTACAGCGTTTTGAGCAGGCTCAGTGCGTCGTGCAGGCTGTCGCAGGTGGCGAGGGCTTTCGCTTGGTCGTCGGCACTGGGCTTGATCATGTCGGGAACCAGGATGACGCGCATGCCGGCGGCAAGTCCGGCCAGCAGCCCGTAGGGCGAGTCTTCCAGCACGATGCAGCGCTCCGGCGCGATGTCGAGCTTGGCCGCCGCCGCCAGAAAGACATCGGGAGCGGGCTTGGTGTGGCTGACTTCGTCGCCGGCGACGCTGATGTCGAAATAACGAGCCAGGCCGGTGCGTTGCAGCTTGAGGTCGCACATCAGGCGCTGCGTCGAAGTGGCGACGGCGCGCGGGATGTTCTGGCCGCTCAGCCACTCGAGCACCGCCTCGATGCCCGTCTTGAGCGGAATGTCGTCTTCGGCGAGCTGGCGACGGTAATGATGGCGGCAGGCTTCGCTTAGGGCTTGGCCCAGGGTGCGATCGCCATAATGTTCTATCACCCGCTCCAGGCTGCGGGTGACCGACAGGCCCACCATGCTGTGGATCAGCTCTTCCGGGATGTGAATGTCGAGCGATTCACCCGCCAGGCGCCAGCTTGAAGCGCTGACCGATTCGGTGTCTATCATCAAGCCGTCCATGTCGAACAAGACGGCGTCAAAGCTGCGTATCATGGTTATTTCCCTGTATCCAGCGGATAGCTGACCAGAAATTTCGGGAACAGGCAAGCGTTAAGACTTTGGTATATTTGTCGCTACGCGATGAATGGAGAGGTGGATGGTGCTTTCGGTGCTGGTTGCCAACCCCAAGGGAGGGAGCGGCAAGTCGACCCTGGCGACAAACCTGGCCGGGTATTTTGCCAACCATGGCGACAAGGTCATGTTGGGGGATGTCGATCGGCAGCAGTCTTCCCTGAACTGGCTGTCGCGTCGCCCCGCGGCCTTGCCTGGCATCCATGGCTGGGAAATATCGCCGGGCGAGCCGGCAAAACCGCCGAAGGGAACCGGTGTCGTGGTGCTGGATAGCCCCGCCGGACTGCACGGCAAGCGGCTCAACAGCCTGATCTCCCGGGTGGATCGCATCCTGGTACCGATCCAGCCTTCTCCTTTCGACATGTGGGCCAGCGAGGAATTCTTCCATCAATTGCTGGAGGAGAAGGCGATCCGCAAGAACAAGGTGTTCCTGGCCGTGGTGGGCATGCGCGTCGACCCGCGCACGCGCTCGGCGCGCGAACTGGAGGCTTTCCTGCGGCGGCACGACGTGGAGGTGCTCAGCTGGCTGAGGGATACGCAGCTCTATGTGCAGGCCGCGGCGCAAGGGCTGACCCTGTTCGATCTGCCTGCCGGCAAGGTTGCCCGCGACCGTGCCGCTTGGCAGGCCATTGTGGAGTGGCTGCGGCCGTCCGCTCGCGAGCACTGGTGCGATAAGTAAAGCAATAGGCGGATTCGGCGATGATCGACCGGTTTTCCCCCGGTTGGCACCTGATGTTTCCACCCTGCCGCTTTCTGTGCTTTAAGGTCATGCAGCTCTTCGTCGGTTAAGTCGGACGCTCTTGATGTCGGTCAAGGCAAAATGGATGACGTTTATTTTGCTTTGTCGCCGGCATTTATTTAATATAAATAACTATTTTAAAAAAATGGTTATTTTTAAGAGCGTTTCGTGAAAATCAATCTGCCCATCACTGATCGGGAGCACCTGGTCGACCCTGCCAACCCGATCGTCAGCAAGACCGATGCCAAGGGTGTCATCACTTACGTCAACCGTGCCTTTGTCGATATCAGCGGCTTCAGTGAGGCGGAACTGGTCGGTCGCAGCCACAATGTCGTGCGTCACCCCGACATGCCAGCTGAGGCGTTCGCCGACCTGTGGGACACCATCAAAACCGGTCGACCTTGGCGTGGCTTGGTCAAGAACCGTTGCAAGAACGGGGACTTCTACTGGGTGGAAGCCTATGTCACGCCGATCACCGAGCATGGCAAGATCACCGGCTACATGTCGGTGCGCTCCACTCCCCGGCGCGAAGAGATACAGGCGGCGGAAGCCTTGTACCAAGCCATCCGCAATAAGCAGGCCGTCATACCCTCCACGCTCAAGGCGCTGCAGCGGCGGGTGAACGTGCTGCGCTGGGCGCCGCTCATGGCGGTGGCTGGTGTGTCGTTGTCCCTGGGGGCAAGCGTGGGGTCGGCGCAGGACATGGGTGGAATCGCCTTGGCCGTGAGCGGCTCGCTTCTGGCCATCGGTGGCGGCGCCTGGGCCTGGTGGCGGGTCAACAAGGTGCTGGGGCTGTTGCGGCAGGGGTTCAGCGAATTGGCGGAAGGACGTCTCGACGGCAATCTGCAGGTGAGGGACGGCGGCCCCCTGGGCGAGGTCGTCAGCGGGCTGGAGTCGCTGCGTATCCATTATCGCGCGGTGGTGGCCGATGCGATCGGGGCGGGGTCGCGGACTTCGGGTCAGGCCGACCAGTTGCGCGACGAAATGCACTCGCTGGCGGCGCGCTCGGTGCAGCAGGGCGAAGGGCTGATGCAGATCAGCCGTAACATGGAGACCATGAGCGCGGCGATCAACGACGCCGCGTGCTTGGCGGAGCAGAACCTGAGTGGTGCCGAATCGACCAAGAGCGTCGCCGAGGCGGGCAAGGCCACCATGCTGGCGGCAACACAGGCGGTGGAACGCACGGTGTCGGTGGTGGGCGCTTCACGTGCCGCGATTTCGGAGATGGATCAGTCGATGCAGCGTATCCGCACGATGACGGACATGATCCACGAGATTGCCGAGCAGACCAATCTGCTGGCGCTCAACGCCGCCATCGAGGCGGCGCGGGCAGGCGAGGCGGGGCGTGGTTTTTCTGTCGTGGCCGACGAGGTGCGCAAGCTGGCCGAACGGACCAGCGCCGCCACCGGTTCGATCACCGAGGTCGTCCAGCAGATCGGCGAGATCACCGTTCAGGCCGTCTCCAGCATGGATGCCACGGTCGAGGAGGTGGAAGAGGTCAGCTGCCATATCCGCCAGTCTTCGGCAAACTTGGAGGACCTGATGCGGGTGGCCGAAGAGGCGCGGCGCCAAGCCAATGACTTGGCCATGGGGATGGGGGAGAACTCGCAGTCGGTGCACGAGGTGGCGGCCTCGCTGGAGCAGCTGAATGCCATCGCCGAGCAGAACCTGCATACCACGCGCGCTATCGAGGCGAGTTCGGATCGGTTGGCGGAAACCGCTGGCGACTTGTCCAGGCTGACGGCGGATTTCCGGAAGTGGAACGGCCGCTAAAGGCTCAGGCGCGCGCCTGGACCCAGATGCGGTTCTCCATCTGCATGGCGATTTCCTGGCGCTGATTGGTGGTGGTCCAGCGCACCGTGACGATGCCGAAGCCGGGCTGGCTGCTGGAGCGGCGGCTCTCCAGCACCTCGACGCAGACGGTCAGGGTGTCGCCGGCGCGGGTCGGGCGCGGCCAGCGCATGCTGCTGACGTCCATGCCGACCAGACCGTTGGCTACCTTGCCCAGCTCCGACTGGGCAACCAGCCGCATGCTGATGCTGCTGGTGTGCCAGCCACTGGCGGCGAGGCCGGCGAAGACACTGTTCTTGGCCGCTTCGTGGTCGGTGTGGAAAAACTGCGGGTCGAACTGGCGGGCGAAGGCCAACAGCTCTTCCTCGGTGAGGGTATGGCTGGCGGTCTCGAAGCGCCGGCCGGGTGTCAGATCTTCCAGAAACAGCATGTCTTGTTCCTCATTACAGGCGCAGGGCGTCGAGCAGCTCCCCTTCCAGCGCCAGCACGCTCCGGTCGTCTTTCAGCGCGGTGCCGGTGACGAGGAAGGAGTCCTCGACCCGGCTGCCCAGCGTCATGATCTTGGCCGAATGGACATTGAGCCGGTAGCCGGTCAGGACCTTGGCGATCTTGGCCAGGAGGCCGGGGCGGTCGCCCGCCACGATGGACAACACGAAGAAGTTGTCGCGGTCGTCGGGACGGATCATCACCTGCGGGCTGATCGGGAAGTGCTTGAGGTGGCGGCTGATACGGCCCTCGGGCGGTAGGGTGATCGGCTCGGCTTTCTTCAGGCAGTCTGCCAGTTCGAATTCGATGAAGTTGATCAAATCCCGGTAGTCGCCGTCGTGGTGCTCCGGGATGAAGACGTGGAAGGTGTCGAGGGCGTAGCCGTGCCGCGTGGTATGGATCTTGGCGTCGGCGATGCTGTAGTTGCTGCGCCCGAAGAAGGCGCAGATGCGGGCGAACAGCTCCGGTTGGTCGGGTGTGTAGACCAGTACCTGGATGCCTTCGCGATCATCGGACAGGCGCGTCTTGACCATCGGCTCGGTTGCCTGGGTGAAGCGGTTCAGCACCCTCGTGTGCCAGGCGATTTCCCGCGCCTCGTGACGCAGGAAGTACACCGTGTCCAATTCGGCCCAGAAGCGCTCGACGGCGTCGTCCGGGACGGCGAACAGCCGCAGCTGGGTGAGAGCCTCCTGTTTGCGGTCGTTCAGCTCGGAGGCCACGTCCACGGCTCCGCCGCTCATCAGCGCCTTCAGTGTGGCGTGATAGAGATCTTCCAGCAGCTTGGCCTTCCAGGCGTTCCACACCTTGGGGCTGGTGCCGCGGATGTCGGCCACGGTCAGCAGGTACAAGGCATCGAGACGGCGCGGGGTTTGCACGATGTCGGCAAAGCGCTGCACGGTGTCCGGATCGTAGATGTCCTGTTTCTGGGCGACGCTGGACATGGTCAGGTGCTCGCCGACCAGCCAGACCACCAGTTCGGTGTCTTCGGCTGACAGGCCGTGGCTTTCGCAGAACTGCCGCGCATCGTCCCTGCCCAGCACCGAATGGTCGCCGCCGCGTCCCTTGGCGATGTCGTGGAACAGCCCGGCCGTGTACAGAACCTCCGGGCGGGCGAAGTCGTTCATCAGCCTTGAGAGCAGGGGGTACTCGTGATTGAAGGCGCTGATGGCGAAGCGGCGCAGGTTGCGCACGACCATCAGGATGTGTTCGTCCACGGTATAGACGTGGAACAGGTCGTGCTGCATCTGGCCGACGATGCGGCCGAAGTTGGCCAGGTATTTGCCCAGCACGCCGTACAAATTCATGCGTCGCAGCGTTCGGGTCAGACCGGGCTCGCGCAGAATCTGCATGAACAGCTCGCGGTTGACCGGGTCGCGGCGGAATTTCTCGTTGATGCGGCTGCGCGCGTGCCACAGCGCGCGCAGCATGCGCGGTGCGAAACCGGTCAGCTCCGGGTTGCGTTGCAGCATCAGGAAGGCCTCCAGGATCGCGGAGGGCTCCTTCTCGAACACGTCGGGGCGGCGGATGCCCAGCATGCCGTTGACGCTATAGAAACGCGCATTGAGGTTCTGCGTGACTCTGGGTACTTGCGAGTAGATGCGTGCCCGCAGGTTGGGCAGCAGGATGCCGTTGAGCTGGCCGACGGTCTTGGCGGCGCGGTAATAGAGCTGCATGACCTGTTCGCTGGCGCGCTTGGCCGGGGTGTCCTTGAGGCCCCAAGCCAGGCCCATGCGCTGCTGCAGGTCGAAGATCAGGCGGTCTTCGCGGCGGCGCGACAAGAGGTGCAGGTCGATGCGCAGTTTCTGCAGCTGGCTTTCGCTGTGCTTGATCAGGCGGGCCTCGGCCAGGGTCAGGATGCCGCGCCGCACCAACGCGTCCCAGTTGTCTCCCAGGTCGATGGCCTTGCTGATCCACAGGATGGTTTGCAGGTCGCGCAAGCCTCCCGGGCTTTCCTTGACGTTCGGCTCGAGGTTGTTGGTCACCCCGAAATAGCGGTTATGTCGCTGCTGCTGCTCAAGGATCTTGCCTTCGAAGAAGGCCAGAGGGTCGCGCTGCTGGGCCAATGCGATACAGACGTCCTGATGCAGTCGGGCGTCGCCGGCCAGGAAGCGGTTTTCCAGCAGCGTGGTCTCGATGGTGATGTCGTTGGCCGCCTCCTCCAGACACTCGGCGATGGTGCGTACGCTGTGGCCGACTTCCAGCCCGCTGTCCCACATCAGGCCGATCAGGCGGGTGATCGTATCGTTCAGCTCGGTTTCGGTGGGCGACGGCAGCAGGAACAGCAGGTCTATGTCGGAATGCGGGAACAACTGTCCGCGCCCGTAGCCGCCGACCGCGACCAGTGCCGCCTGCTGGTCGAGGCCCAGCGTACTCCACATGTCCTGCAGGATGCCGTCCACCACCTGGCTGTATTGTTTGAGAAAGCGCTCCGGGTCACGCTTCTTCAAATAGGCTTCGGCAAGCCTTTGACGGCCTTCGTTGAGTGTCTGGCGCCAGGCCTTGCAGCGTTCGAGCATTGGGTCGGTCATGTCAGCGTCTTTCTTGTCGGACGGTGAAGGTAATCCCCGCCAGCAGGAACAGCAGGGTGGGCAGCGTTGCCGCCAGCATGGCATTCCAATCGTAGAGCAGGCCGAGATGGGCAAACAGCCGGTTGACGAAGTGGAAGGCGACGCCCAGACAGATGCCGACGAACAGTCTTACCCCCAACTGGGCATGGCGGCGCTGGCGCGGTGTGAAGGCGAGGGCCACCAGGGCCATCGAGATACAGGCCAGCGGATAGAAGAACTTGCTCCACAGGGCGATCTCGTAGCGCTGGGTCTTTTGCTCGTTGCTGCGCAAGTGCTCGATGTAGGTGGTCAGGTCCAGGGCGGACATCTGCTCGGGGACCACCAGCAGCACGTCGAGGATCGACGGTTCGATGACCGAATGCCAGTCGAGGGTGGCGAGCTGGCGGGTGGTCGTGGCCTGATCGCTCAGCGTGGTTTCCTTGACCCGTTCCAGTCGCCACAAGTGCTGTTCCCGCTGGTAGGTGCCGCGCTCGGCCAGGCGGGTCTGCACCAGGCGGTAGTCCTTGTCGTAGGTGTAGATGCGAACCCCCAGCAGGGTATTATCCGGCAGCATCTCGCCCACGTTGATGAAGTTCTGATCGTCCTTCACCCAGATGCCGGAACGGAACTCCTGCGCCACCATCGACTTGGTGGCGGACAGCTTCATCCTTTCGGCCTGTTTCTCCGAGAACGGGGCGCCGAACTCGCCCAGCAGCCCGGTCAGGATGGCGAACCCGATGCCGAAGCGCAGCAGCACGCCGGCGATCTGAGCCAGGGTCACCCCGCTGGTGCGGATGATGGTGTACTCGCTGTTGGTGGCGAGCTGGGTCATGGCGATCATGCCCCCGATCAGCACCGCCAGCGGCATCAGCTCGTAGGCGTGGCCAGGCATCAGGAGCACGATATAGAGCAGCATCTGCGGCAGTCCGTAGCTGCCGTGCCCCAGATCGGCCACCTCCTTGATGATGTCGAAGAAGGCATACAGCCCCAGCAGCGCCACCAGCGTATACAGCGTGGCGACCGTCAACTGGTTGATGATGTAGCGGTAAATCAGTTTCATGGATCAGGATTTCCGGATGAGCTGGCCCAGGAAGCGGCCCGGCGACGTGGCCGGGCGGTTACGGTACGCCAACAGGCCAAGCGCTGCCAGCAGCATCAAGAGATGGGGGAGCAGCATGGCATAGGAGCCGAGCCGCTCCTGCATGACCCAGTTGCGGACCAGCGTCAGGGCATTCTGGTAGATGAAATAGGCCAGCAAGGCCAGCAGCAGATTGTAGGTGTGGCCGCTGCGGGGGTTGAAATAAGACAAGGGGATGGCCAAGAGCGCCAGAATGATGGTGCTGAGCGGCATCGACAGGCGCCAGGCCAGCTCGGCCTTGTCGCGCGCTTTGTCGCTTTGCACCAGATAGGCGGTCGACAGGGCCTGGCGGGTGGTGGCCGGGCCGATCAGCTTGGGCTGGTCGTTGATAACCAGGCTGTAGCGCGCGAATTCGGCCACTTCGTAGTCGGCCTCGCCCGGATTGCCGACGTAGCGCCGGCCATTTTCCAATACCAATACCCGCTCACCCTCGTCATTGGTGACGATCCGCCCGGATTTCGCAAAAATGCTGGAAACCTTGCCTTTGCTCATATCCTGCATGAAGATGTTGGAAGCCGAGCCATTTTCTCCGGAGAAGTTCTCGACGAAGTAAACCCGGCTGGAGGAGTGGGATTCCTTGAAGATGCCGGGGGAAACGGCCGAGATATCCTCATGCTGCTTGAGGATTTCGGCGTATTCGCGGCTGCGCTGTTCCGCCCAGGGGCCGATCAGCAGCGACGAGAGTCCGACCAGAAAGGCCAAGGGGAGCGCGAAGCGCAATACCGGCTTGACCCAGGTTCTGAGCGATAGCCCGGAGGCGAGCCAGACCGCCATTTCGTGATCACGCCACAAGCGGGTCATGACGACCAGCACACTGACGAAAACGGTGAGGATCAGCAGCACGGGAAACAGGCCGAGCGCCCAGAACCCGATCAGGGCCGCAACGGCCTCGTTGGCAACCCGTCCTTCCGCCGCGCGGCCGAGCAGGTTGATGGTCTGCGTGGTGACCAGGATGGCCAGCAGAACCACGAACACGCCGACAGCGGTAAAAGTCAATTCACGGGTCAGGCTTTTTTGAAAAACCATTTAGCAGGGCCTTTTTGACTTTTTATGATAAGCGTAGAGATAATTTGAATGAGTTTTCAGAGGCGCCGGTCTGGCAGATTCTGGAATGGGAGACTATCTGTTGGCGGTCGATGCCTCTATCCTTGGGCGTAACCGGCTGACACACGGCTGGAATAGGCATAGTTGACGCACATCATCCACGAGAGTTCACGATGGAATTTAACATAAAAAGCGGTAGCCCGGAAAAACAGCGCGTCGCCTGCGTTATCGTCGGCGTGTTCGAGTCGCGTAAGCTGACTTTCGCCGCAGACCTGCTCGATCGCATTTCCAACGGTTTTATCAGCGACGTGATCCGCCGCGGTGACATGGAAGGCAAACTGGGCTCCACCCTCATCCTGCATGCCGTGCCGCATACCTTGTGCGACCGGGTGATGCTGGTCGGCTTGGGTAAGGAACGTGATTTTCGTGCCAAGGAATACCGGGAAGCGATTCGCAGTTCGATCCGGGCATTGACCCAGACCTCTGCCAACGAGGCCGTCAGCTATCTGACCGAGCTGTCGGTCAAGAAACACGATGTCGAGTGGTTGATCGAACAGGCCGCTGTGGTGACGCTCGATACCCTGTATCGTTTCGACCGTTTCAAGACCAAGTCGGAAGACAGCCTGCGCGAACCGCGCAAACTGACCCTGGCCGTGCCGCGCCGCAGCGATCTGGTCGACGGCGAAAAAGGCTTGCAGCGCGGCCAGGCTATCGGCAACGGCATGAGCCTTGCCAAGGACCTGGGTAATCTGCCCGGCAACGTGTGCACCCCGGACTACCTGGCCCGGCAAGCCGAGGAAATGGCCCGTCAGTTCAAGGTCAATGCCGATATCTATGCTCCGGATGCCATCGAAGCGCTGGGCCTGACCTCGTTCCTGTCGGTGGCCAAGGGCAGCGAACAGGAAGCCCGCCTCATCGTACTGAACTACCAGGGCGGCAAGCCCGACGAGAAGCCGATCGTGCTGGTCGGCAAGGGCATCACCTTCGACTCCGGCGGCATCTCGCTCAAGCAGAGCGAAGGCATGGACGAGATGAAGTACGATATGTGCGGGGCGGCGACGGTGTTGGGCGCCTTCCGTGCCGCCGTCGAAATGCAGCTGCCGCTGAACCTGGTCACCATCGTGCCGACCTGCGAGAACATGCCGTCGGGCGGTGCCAACAAGCCGGGTGATATCATCACGACCATGTCCGGCCAGACCGTCGAAATCCTCAATACCGATGCCGAGGGGCGGCTGATCCTGTGTGATGCGCTGACCTTCGCCGAGCGTTTCAACCCGGCACTGGTCATCGACGTGGCCACGCTGACCGGTGCCTGCGTGATTGCGCTGGGCAACGTGGCGAGCGGCCTCTACAGCAATCAGGACTACCTGGCGCGCGAACTCTTGGCGGCGGGGGAAGAGGTCGGCGATCGCGCCTGGCACCTGCCGTTGTGGGACGAATATCAGGAGGCGCTGAAGAGCCCGTTCGCCGATATGACCAACACCGGCGGCCGGCCGGGGGGCAGTGTCACGGCGGCCTGCTTCCTGTCGCGCTTCACCAAGGCTTACGACTGGGCACACATGGATATTGCCGGCACGGCCTGGAAGAGCGGCAAGGACAAGGGAGCCACCGGCCGCCCGGTGCCGTTGCTGGTGCAGTTCCTGCAGGATCGCGCCGATATCGCCGTCGGCAACGTGGTACGTCGCGGCAGGCCTCGGCGCGAGGTCCAAGATCTGGTAGACGATGCCGCGGATTGATTTTTACACCAAGGTAGCCGACCCTCAGGCGTTTGCCTGCCGGTTGGCCCAAACGGTGTTTCGCAAGGGCGAGCGCCTGTTGGTCTGGTTGGCTGACGAAGGCCAGCTGGCGGGCTTCAGCGCTCGCCTGTGGAGCATCGCGGATACCCAGTTCGTGCCGCACTGCCGGCTCGATGCCGACGAGGCACCGGAGACGCCGATATGGCTCACTACCCGGCTGCCTGCCGAGTTGCAGCACGCGGTGCTGCTGAATCTGGGACCGTCGCTGCCGGAGCACCCCGAGCACTTTGGCCGTATCCTGGAAATCGTCGGGTGCGACGAGGCATCGTTGGCCACGGCACGGGAGCGTTTCCGCTTTTACCGTTCGGCGGCGTATGAGATCGAACATCACGATATGAGTCACCTCTGAGATGAATCCTTCGCAAAAAGCACCGCTGCCGGCCGGGCTGGAACTCCCGGTGTTGACCGACGTGGTCGAAGAGGCCGCCTTGCCCGTCCTGTCCGAAGAGCTGCCATTCGAACTCCCCGACTTCGATTTTTCCAGCGAGCTCGATGAAATGGCCACGGCCTTGCCGGACGATGGCGGCGCCGTCGAACTGGATATCCCCGCCGAGCTGCCACTGGAGGACGTGCTGGATATAGGGCCGGCGCCAAGGGCGGCCGAGCCGGCCGTGGATTTCTCCAACCTGCCGTCGCTCGACCTGGAGGTGGCGTCGCTGGACGAACTGGCGCTGGACGAGGTGCTGCCTGAGTTGACTCGGAATGCGCCTCCGCCGGTGGCGCACGCCCTGTCATCAGGAGGGGAGCTGCGGGACGAGTCGTTCGAGTTTGTATTGACCCCTGCCGGCTCTGATGCGGCTGCTGTAGCGAGCGGGCCGTCTGAACCGGCTCAGGCGCCAGACGACAGCTTCGCTATTCCCGAGCTGACCATGGAATGGGTAGAACCCACCGTGGCGGCCGAGGAGGAGCTGGTCGGGACGGCGCCGTCGGCGCCGGTCGAATTGCAGGACACCGAACCGGCTCAGGTGCCAGACGACAGTTTCGCCATTCCCGAGCTGACCATGGAATGGGCGGAGCCCGGTGTTTCGGTCGAGGCGGAGGAAGTGGTGATGGCGCTGCCGGAGCCGGTTGAGCCTCCTTCGCCGGCCGGAGAGCTGCCATCTTTGGCTGAGGGCGACGCTGTGGTGGTCGAGAGCAACATCGTTGTTCCCGAACCATGGGCAGGCGCGATTTCTGAGCTGGATACTGAGCTCGTCGACGAGTTGGCCGAACCGCTCACCAGCACCCTCCAGGGTGGATCCTACGGGGAACCTGAGGCTGCCGCTGTTTCGGTCGATATGCAGGCCGAGAGTGACGGTGTGGTAACTCCTGAAGCCGAGGAGACCGTCCGGGCTGCCCCGGCGATGCAGCGTATCGATATCGAGAGTCTGCCTACCGGCGTCCTGGGGGGCGGAGTCGGCCCCGAACCAGAGGCGGGGGGCATTCACGACCAGCTTTCCTGGGGGTATGGTCGTGATGCGGACGAGTCACCGGAAGCCATCGCCGCCGCCTTGTCCGAGTTGGAAGCCTTGCTCGAGCCTGCGTCCGAAGCGATTCAGCCTGAGCCGGCTGTCTTGGTAGCTTCCGAGTCGGTAGTGGGTGAGGAACTGCCTGGGACGGATGTGTCGCCCCTGGTCCTCGACGCTGATGCTGTGGGTGACGTCGGTGAGCCGATACTATCCGGCGAGTCCGATGATGGCAGTGAACCGGCTCAGCCTGAGAGCATCGCCATCGGTCCCGAGTTTCTGTCTCCAGCAACTACGATGGAACAGGCTGCCCCTGTGCATGTCGAGAGGGCTGGCGAGATTGCTGCCGCCGTGCCGGAGGCAGTGCCCAGCATTGGCTTGCCGGAGCCATTGCTCGCGAGTGCCATGCCGGCTGCGGCGGTGACAGGGGGGCCGAGCGGGCCGGAGGGGGGCAAGGCGCAGTCCTGTGCCGTGGTGGACGAGCAGGCCCTGATCGATTCGCTGACCCAGAAGATCCTGCCGCGGATGAAGGTCGAACTGTCGCTGTGGTTGCAGGACGCGCTGGAGATGCAGGCAAGACAGATGCTGTCCGGTGTCATGCATCAGTTGAAAGAGGATTACGAGATGCTGTTCAACGAGACGCTGCGCGAGAGTCTGCGTCAGGCCATCAGCGAAATCGGCCGCGACGAGCGCGAAGGAGAATCGTGATGGGGCACCGGCTGTCGCGTATCGTCACCCGCACGGGCGACGATGGAACGACCGGCCTAGGTGACGGCAGCCGGGTCGGCAAGGATGCCGCTCGTATCGCCGCCATGGGCGATGTGGACGAATTGAACAGCGTGATCGGCGTGCTGTTGGCCGAAGCGCTGCCCCCTGACGTGAAGGTGTGGCTGAACGAAGTGCAGCATGTGCTGTTCGACCTCGGCTCGGAATTGGCCGTGCCCGGCTACCAGGCCCTGCAGCCCGCCCAAGTGCAGGCATTGGAAGAAAAGGTGGCGGAGATGAATACCGCCCTGCCTATGCTCAAGGAGTTCATTCTTCCCGGTGGTTCGCGTCCTGCCGCGCTCGCGCACCAGGCTCGTTCGGTCTGCCGGCGGGCGGAACGGACGGTGGTGGCGTTGGGCCGGGACGAGGACGTTTCGAAAACAGCCCGGCAGTATCTCAACCGCCTGTCCGACGCTCTGTTCGTATTGGCGCGTCATCTGAACCGCGTTGAGGGACAGCCCGATGTACTGTGGCAGCCGCGTCGGCATGAAGCCGATCAGTGAGTCTTGTCTTGAACAGTGGATGCGGCCGCAAGGCCGCTGGATCGTTGACAAACCCCTTTTGCGAAGCGGAAGGGGTTTGTCATGTAAACAGGAAGGCTGCGGGCTCAATAAGGCAACAGGAGCGGCCCGGCTTTGCCGGGTCCGGTGGAATCGGAACAGAGTACTTTGTCGGCAGCCTGTACGGCCGCAAGGCCGTTTTGCTTTTTGCAAAGGGCGTGTACCCCAATGAAAGTGAATCAGCGGCAAGTCGGCGCTCTCAAGACCCTGTTTTCGGGTGTCTCGACGGCTAAAAAGCTGATCGCGGCCAGCACGCTGCTGTTGGCGGCTGGTGCCTACTTCACCCATGCCAATGGCGGAGAAGGCGGAGACATCAGTGGCATCGTGGTCGGCGTGGCCGATGGCGATACGATTACCGTCCTGGACGCGGCGCAGCAGCAGCACAAGATCCGCTTCGCCTTCATCGACGCACCGGAAAAGGCCCAACCGTACGGGCAACGTGCCAAGCAGAGCCTGTCTGAACGTGTTTATCGTCAGTCGGTGAAAGTGGACGTGATCGAGAAAGACCGCTATGGGCGGGTCGTCGGACGGGTTTGGCAAGGGGCGACCGACGTCAATCTGGCGCAGCTCAAGGACGGTTACGCGTGGCATTACCGCTTTTATGCCAGCAAGAGCCAGTCGGCCGGGGATTTCTCGAGCTATGAGGCCGCCGAGCAGCGGGCACGTGAGCAGCAACTGGGCCTGTGGGCAGGGGGTAATCCCCAGCCGCCGTGGGAGTTCCGGCGACGCAAGCGAGAGAACTGATGCCCCCGGTCGAGCCGCAAGTGGCTCTTGATCATGGGATCATGCCCAGGGCTCCGCGCGTCACTCCGCTAACGTTCGGCCAGTGCTGCTCCAGCCATTCCAGCATCCTCTCTGCGACCTTTTCCCAGTGGCTGTCCAGCATCATCATGTGCCCCATGTGCGGCAAGATCTCGGCGCTGCAGTCCAGTCGGTCGGCGGTCGCCACGACGTCGGCGGCGGAGATCAGATGGTCGCCGGCCGCCCCCAATACCAGGGCCGGTAACGGCGGCAGCGGACGGATGAACAGCGGGTTGACCAGCGTCATGTCCATGATGGCGCGCTGGCTCTCCTGCTGGGCCCGGCGGGCCATCAGGGCGACGACTTCTTCGCTGGCGGTTGCTGAAAACAGCATGTCACGCAACTCGGTCCAGTCGGGCCGGTGCATGCCGTTTTGATACAGGTTCAGCGCGAGCAACTGCGACGGTGCCTGGGCCAACAGGCGCAAGGAGGAGCCGGCCAGACCGTGCGGGGGAACGGAGGCCAGCAACACGGCGCCGGGCAGGGTGTGCAGCGTGAGATACTGCTGCAACACGAAGCCACCCATCGAGTGACCAATGACGATGGGGGTGTGGCCGATCTGGCGGATGACGGCAGACAGGTTGCGTACGTAGTCATCGATGCTGATGCCGGACAGATAGTCGTGCCCGCTGCTCTCCCCGTGCCCTTCCAGGCTCAGCGCCCAGCAATCGTAGCCCCGTTCGGCAAACCAGGGCAGGAAGTGTTGCTGCCAGCACCACGCGGCGGTGAAGGCGCCATGGACGAACAAAAGGGGCGGCGCGTCGAGCGCCACCCCTCTGGCCGCCTCGTGAATCAACTCGAGACGGGGGTGCTTCATAGCACTTCGGCGGCAAAATCGGCCAGCCGCGAACGCTCGCCGCGCTGCAGCGTGATATGGCCGGAGTGATCCCAGCCCTTGAAGCGGTCGACGACGTAGGTGAGGCCGGAGCTGCCCTCGGTCAGGTAGGGCGTGTCGATCTGCGAGATGTTGCCGAGGCAGACCACCTTGGTGCCGGGGCCGGCGCGGGTGATCAGCGTCTTCATCTGCTTGGGCGTGAGGTTCTGCGCCTCGTCGATGATCAGGTACTTGTTGAGGAAGGTACGGCCGCGCATGAAGTTGAGGCTCTTCACCTTGATGCGCGAGCGGATCAAGTCGCGGGTGGCGGCGCGTCCCCAGTCCCCGCCGTCGTCGTCGCTCTTGTTGAGCACGTCCAGGTTGTCCTCCAGCGCGCCCATCCACGGAGTCATCTTTTCTTCCTCGGTGCCGGGCAGGAAGCCGATGTCCTCGCCGACCGGCACAGTGACCCGGGTCATGATGATTTCCGAGTAGAGCTTCTGTTCCAGCGTCATGGCGAGCCCCGCCGCCAGCGTCAGCAGGGTCTTGCCGGTGCCGGCCTGGCCCAGCAGGGTGATGAAGTCGATGTCCGGATTCATCAGCAGGTTGAGGGCGAAGTTCTGCTCGCGGTTGCGCGCCACGATGCCCCAGACGTTGTTCTTCTGATGGCTGAAGTCCTTCAGCGTTTCGAGGATGGCGGTCTTGCCTTCGATCTTGGTGACCATGGCCAATAGCGGCTGCTCACCGCTCTGCCAGACCAGCTGGTTGACGTGCATGTCGGGCACGTCCGGGCCCTTGATCTGATAATAGCGGCGGTCGTGTTCCTGCCACGAGCGCAGGTCTTCGCTGTTGCGGTCCCAGAACACGGCGTCGATCTCGCGCGCACCGGTGTACAGCAGGTCGGTGTCTTCCAACACCTTGTCGTTGAAGTAGTCTTCCGCATCCAGCGCCAGTGCACGGGCCTTGATGCGCATGTTGATGTCCTTGGACACCAGGATGACGGGGCGCTCCGGATGCAGTTCCTTGAGCGCCATGACGATGCCGAGAATCTGGTTGTCGGCTTTGCCGACCGGCAGCGAGGTGGGCAGGACGCTGTTGATGGCCTGGGTCTGCAGGATGAGCTTGCCGGAGGCCGCGTCCTTGCTTGGGCCGGAGAGCGGGATGCCCGCGTCGATACGGCCATCGGTGCTGCTGACGATTTCGTTCAGGAAGCGGCTGGCCTGGCGGGCGTTGCGCGCCACTTCGGACATGCCGGTCTTGTGATTGTCGAGCTCTTCCAGGGTGATGATGGGGATGAAGATATCATGCTCTTCGAAGCGGAAGAGGCAGGTCGGGTCGTGCAGCAGTACATTCGTGTCCAGCACAAACAGCTTGGCGATTCTGCTTTTCCTGTGGCTTGTCATGATGAGTCCCCTTGTCTGCGCAGTGCCCGGCCGGGGATGCCGGGCAGGGCTGCGCTCAAAGCGTCTTGACGAACGCCAGCACTTCTTCGGCGTGGCCCGGCACCTTCACGCCGCGCCATTCCCGCGCCACCGTACCTTGCGCGTCGATGACGAAAGTGCTGCGCTCTATCCCCCTTACCTGTTTGCCATACATGTTCTTCATTTTGATGACACCGAAGCCGTTGCAGGCCGTTTCTTCCTTGTCCGCCAGTAGCTCGAACGGCAACTCCAGCTTGGCCTTGAAGTTTTCGTGGGACTTGAGGCTGTCGCGCGAGATGCCGACCACTTCCGCTCCGGCGGCGGTGAATTCGGCGTAGAGATCGCGGAACGCCATCGATTCGTTGGTGCAGCCGGGCGTGTTGTCCTTGGGGTAGAAGTAGATGACCAGTGGTTTTCTGGCTTCGTTCGATACGAAAGTCTTGCCGGAGGTGGCAGGGAGGGTGAAATCGGGGCAGCGTTCGCCTTGCATGCGTAGCTCCTGGGTAGGGTGTGATAACGTGGGCCCGCCCTTTTCTTCAAGACTAGCGGAAACCCATGACAGTGGTAAAGAGGTATCGGGTATTACGGTTGGAGCAGCGATGGCCGGCGCAATAGCACCATCAAGGCGCCGCTGCCGCCCTGGCGCTCGTCCGCTTCGCAGAAGGCCAGCACCTCGGGGTGATGCTTGAGCCAGCTGCGCACCATGCGCTTGAGCACCGGCTCACCCCGTGAGCCGAAGCCCTTGCCGTGGATGATGCGTACGCACTGTCCACGCGAGCGGGCACGGTGCAGGAACAGCGTCAGCCTATCCTGGGCCTGGTAGCGGTCGAGGCCGTGCAGATCCAGCTCGGCCACCACCGGCCAGTGCCCGCCGCGCAGGCGCCTGAGGGTGGTGGCGGGCATGCCGGAACGGGCAAAATGCCGGTCGAGCTCGGCCGGTTCGAACCAGCCGACGGCAGAGGCGAGCAGTGCCGCTTCCAGCTCCGGCGGCAACGGCGTTTGCCGGTCCGGCTTGCGCGGGCGCGGGCTGGGCTTGGGGCTGTACGGCGGGACGCGATTGCCGTCCTTGAGCGGGCGAACGTCGCCAAACAGCGCGCGGAAGTCCGGTTCCGCTTCGGGTGGCTTGGCGGGCTTGGCCGAAGGCAAAACAGGCAAGGCGCTCCGCCTTGCCTGTTTGCGAATACCCTTCAGCTGATCCTTGAAGGGCTTCAAGGCTTACTTGCCGTCCAGGAAACGTTCGGCGTCCAGGGCGGCCTGGCAGCCCGATGCCGCGCTGGTGACGGCCTGACGGTAGATATGGTCCTGTACGTCGCCGGCGGCGAACACGCCCGGAACGCTGGTGGCGGTGGCGTTACCTTCGCGGCCGCCCTTGGTGATGATGTAGCCGGTGCTATCCATCTCCAGTTGGCCCTTGAAGATGTCGGTATTCGGCTTGTGGCCGATGGCGATGAACACGCCGGTCACGGCGATGTCGCGAGTGGTGCCGTCGGCGGTGCTCTTCAGGCGCGCGCCGGTCACGCCGGAGTCGTCGCCCAGCACCTCGTCCAGCGTCTGGTTCAGCGCCAGCGTGATCTTGCCTTCCTCGACCTTGTGCATCAGGTGGTCGACCAGGATTTTCTCGGCACGGAAGCTGTCGCGGCGGTGCACCAACGTGACGTGTTTGGCGATGTTGGCGAGATACAGCGCCTCTTCCACGGCGGTGTTGCCGCCGCCGATCACGGCCACGTCCTGGTTGCGGTAGAAGAACCCATCGCAGGTGGCGCAAGCCGACACCCCTTTGCCCATGAACGCTTCTTCCGAGGCCAGGCCCAGGTACTGGGCGGAGGCGCCGGTGGCGATGATTAGCGCATCGCAGGTGTATTCGCCGGCGTCGCCGACCAGGCGGATCGGCTTCTCGTGCAGATGAGTGGTGTGGATATGGTCAAAGATCATCTCGGTGCCGAAGCGCTCGGCATGTTGCTGGAAGCGCACCATCAGCTCGGGACCCTGCACGCCGTCGGCATCGGCCGGCCAGTTGTCGACGTCGGTGGTGGTCATCAGCTGCCCACCTTGTGCCAGGCCGGTAATCATCACCGGCTTGAGGTTGGCGCGTGCCGCATACACGGCAGCAGTGTAGCCGGCCGGACCAGAACCAAGGATGAGAAGAGGGCTATGGCGAGTGGTGCTCATGGAGATGTTCCTGTTCTTGGGGTGTAGATCGGTATTTTAACAAGTTATGACTGACAGAACCGCTGCCGGAGGTTACAGTCAAAATAGTACCAAGCAATGTGGGAGATGTGGGCATGGACCCGATTAGTCAAGCCGGTTCGGCGGACGTTGCCACGACCTTGCAAATTTACTCCTTGAACAAGGTCAGGGAGGTGGCGTCGGAGACTGTGCTCTCGCTGGTCGAGGGGGCGGTAGCGACAGCGGAGCAGGTGGTACCGTCGGTGAATCCTCCCCATCTGGGACAGAACGTCGATGTGAAAGCCTGATCGACGAGGAGCGGGTGAAACTTCTTCCAGCGAGGGGAGGGTGCCGTGCGATATCTGATGCTGATGTGTTTGTTCGGTCTGAGCCTCGTTGCGCTGGCGGAAGAGAAGCCGGCGATCCCTGGGTGGTCCTCCTACCAGAATGGCGATTATGCGACCGCCTTGAAACTGTTCGAGGAGGGGGCGCGAGCGGGAGAGCCGGTGGCCGAGTTCAACCTGGCCATGATGTATTGGCACGGCCAAGGGGTTTCGTCCAACCGCAACAAATCGCTCGAGTGGCTGCGCAAGTCGGCCGGGCATGGTCTGTCGCGGGCGCAGTACGCGATGGGCCTGCTGTATGAGAACGGCGATGGCGTGCAGCGCTCCCAGGCCGAGGCGACCCGCTGGTTCGACCTGGCGGCGCGGCAAGGTTACCGCGATGCCCAGGTCAGCCTGGGCACCCAGTATTACCTGGGGCGCGGGGTGTCGCAGGATTACCTGCTGGCTGCCAAATGGTACAAGGCGGCGGCTGAACAGGGCGATGTGGGGGCGCAGTACCTGCTGGCCAGCCTGTACGAGCATGGCGATGGGGTGGCGCGCGACTTGAGGGAAGCGATCCGCTGGTATGTGCTGGCAGCGCGGCAGGGAGATGTTGCGGCGTCGCTCAAGGCCAAAGAACTGGCGCGCAGACTGTTCGAGTGAAGGCGCTGGGTGGGCGAACAATGGCCGCCGGTGGAAACACCGGCGGCCATTGTTTCTTTCGAGGCGACGGGGGAAGCCGCACTGGGTTTTACCTTGCGGTACTGCCTGATGGCGTTTGCGGCGTATGGCTTCGGTCTGACGGCTGAGCCGGGTGCGGGTGGCGTGTGTCGGGCAGGGCGGTCAGGCCGTGATCGAGAGACGGCGTGTGGAGTCGCTGCTGGTTTCCAGCAATGATTGATGAGCCTGGTAGTGCGCCACGGCCAGTTGAGCCGAAGTGCCCGGCGGGTTGGCCGCCGTCATCTCGGCCGGGGTGGCCTGGGGGGACGGATGCGGAGAAGGGTCGGTCTCCGACGTGGCGGCGATGGTCGGACGCTTGCTGCCGCCGGCTGTCGTGGCGTCGGGCGCGGCTCCGCCGGCTTCCGTCCCGGTGGTCTGACTCACCGCCAACTGGCGGCTCAGTTCGCTTTCGACCTGAGCGACACTCTCGCTGCGGCGCGGTACCGTGGTGCCGATGTTCAGCGCCAGCGAGCTGGCCTCGTCGGACGAGTCCGGGTTCGACTCCGGCAGGGGGCTCCGCTCCGTGCGGTATGCCGTTTCTGGCACACTGGCGGCGTAGCCGATGCTTGGTATGCTGCCTGTGATATTCATGATATGGCCTGCCTCCTCGGCGCGGAATGCTCACATTCTAGCTCAGGTTTTCGGCCATGCCTCCGTGATGATGACGGCCGGCGCAGAAAAACGACATGCTCAGTCGTGGGGCGATTTGCGTTGGGGTTCGATCAGTACCAGATCCAGCATGCGATCGGCCAGCTTGTCCACGGACAGTTCGCCGTCCCGGCGGTACCACTGGACCGACCAGTGCAGGCTACCCAGCAGGGTGCGGCGCAGCAGGCGCGTGTCCGGCTTGACCAGCCCGGCGGCGGCGGCCTCGTCGAGTACGCTTTGCCACAGTGCCTCGTAGCGGTCGCGCAGCAGGATGAGTCCCGGTTTGGCGGCATCGGAGACGCTGCGCCATTCGTATAGCATCACCTCCAGTGCCGCCTGGTTGTCGCCGAGCAGGGAGTTGAGGTGGACGTGGAACAGGGCGGAGAGCTTCTCCCGCGTCGATCCCGCCTTGGCGATGGCCTGTTCCAGTTGCTCGGTGGTGCTGCTGATGCCCAGCGCCATGACGGCGACCAGAATTTCTTCCTTGGTACGGAAGTGGTAGAACAGGCTGCCCGACTGTAGGCCGACCGCATTGCCCAGGTCGCGTACCGTGGTTCGCTCGTAACCCTGATCCCGGAACAGTTTGGCGGCGGCCCGTATCAGGCCCATCCGGCGGCTGTTTTCTTCCAACGGGGTATTCTTTTCCAGAGTGGTCATGTCTTGCTCGGGGGGTAGGTTACTTTTCACCGGTCGTCTCCACCAACGGCGGCAGGAACTGGACAACGGCCTTCCACGGAACGTCGGGGGCGAGTTTTTCGAGGCAATTGGTGTGCCCGTAGGGGCAGCGACGCTCGAAACAGGGGCTGCATTCCAGATTCAGCGTGGCGATCGCCGAGCGCTCTGTCAACGGCGGCGTGAAGTCCGGGCTGGAGGAGCCGTACAGGGCGACCAGCGGGATGTCGAGTGCCGCGGCGACGTGCATCAGGCCGGAATCGTTGCAGATGGCGATGCTCGCCAGGCTGATGAGGTCGATGGCTTCGTCCAGGCCGGTCTTGCCGCAGAGGTTGGTGGCGGCGTGGCCGGACAGGGCGGCGATCTCGTCGCCGATTTCCTTGTCCTTGGGCGAGCCGAACAGCCAGACCTGGTAGCCGGCCTGGGTGAAGCGCTGGGCCAGTTCGGCGAAGTGGCGGCTCGGCCAGCGCTTGGCGGGGCCGTATTCGGCGCCGGGGCAGAAGGCCGCGATCGGCTTTGCCGTGTCGAGCTGCAGGCGGGCAAGCGCGGCTTGCCGGCCGGCTTCATCGCTGGCGAGACGGGGGTGCGGGATGGGGCGTACGACCGACTGGTCCTTGTCTTCGGCCAGGGCGCAGAAGCGTTCGACCATCATCGGCAACGCCGTTTCGTCCAGTTCGCGTGCGTCGTTCAGCAGCCAGTAGCGGGATTCGCCCAGGAAACCGGTGCGGCGTGGAATGCCGGCGAACATCGGCACCAACGCCGACTTGATCGAGTTGGGCAGGACGATGGCCTGGTCGAAACGCTCCCGCGCGAGCATGCGGCCCACTTGCCAGCGGTCGCGCAGGCGCAATTGGCCGTGGCCGAAGGGGTTGAGGTGGGCCTTGTGCACTTCGGGCATACGGGCCAGCAAGGGTAGCGTCCAGCTGGGGGCGAAGACGTGCAGTTCCAGATCGGGATGGCGTTCGTGCAGGCGCCGGTACAGCGGCTGGGCCATGACGCCGTCACCTACCCAGGACGGGGCGATCACCAGGATTTTTTTCATCATCGATACAAAGCAAAAAGGTGCGGCAGCGGGCCGCACCTTCTGGAGTGTCCTCGCGGCGGATTAATGGTGATGACCGCTGACCGGGCCTACCAGCTTGTAGCGGGTGCCGCAATACGGGCACAGCGCTTCGCCGGTTTTGTGCACGGGCAGGAAGACGCGCGGGTGGGCGTTCCATTTCACCATGTCCGGCATCGGGCAGTGCAGCGGCAGGTCCTTCTCGGTGACTTCGATCAGGCGTTGGGTGTTTTCTTTCAGTTCAGTCATGCTTGCTTCCTTGCGGGCCGGCCGGGAGAAGGGTCGGCCGGGGCTTTCATTGTTCGATGTAGGTCAACCATTCTTCGCGCGCCGGGTTCAGGCCCTTGACGCAGTCGAAGTAGCGCTTCTGGATTTCGGCGGTGATCGGGCCACGCTGGCCGGTGCCGATGGCGCGGTTGTCCAGTTCGCGGATCGGGGTCACTTCGGCGGCGGTGCCGGTGAAGAAGGCTTCGTCGGCGCTGTAGACTTCGTCGCGGGTGATGCGTTTTTCGATCAGCTCCAGCCCCATGTCGTTGGCGATCTGCACCACGCTGTCGCGGGTGATGCCTTCCAGCGCCGAGGTCAGGTCCGGCGTGTAGAGCTTGCCCTTGCGGATCAGGAAGATGTTTTCGCCGGAGCCCTCGGCCACGTAGCCTTCCACGTCGAGCAGCAGCGCCTCGTCGTAACCGTCGCGGGTGGCTTCGGTGTTGGCCAGGATGGAGTTCATGTAGTTGCCGTTGGCCTTGGCCTTGCACATCGTGATGTTGACGTGGTGGCGGGTGAAGGACGAGGTCTTGACGCGGATGCCGCGCTCCAGGCCTTCTTCGCCGAGGTAGGCGCCCCACGGCCAGGCCGCCACGATCACGTGCACGTCGCCGGCCGGCGGCGCGATGCCAAGCTTGCCCGAGCCGTAGAAGGCCATCGGGCGGAAGTAGCAGGATTTGAGGCGGTTGGCGCGCACCACTTCGATGTGGGCGGCGTTGATCTCTTCCTTGCTGAACGGCAGCTTGATGTCGAGGATGTGGGCCGAGCGGAACAGGCGGTCGGTGTGGTCCTGCAGACGGAAGATGGCCGGGCCTTTCGGGGTTTCATAGGCACGCACGCCTTCGAACACGCCCATGCCGTAGTGCAGGGTGTGAGTCAGGACGTGGGTGGTGGCGTCACGCCAGTCGACCAGTTTGCCGTCGTACCAGATGAAGCCGTCGCGGTCAGCCATGGACATCGTGTTTCTCCGTCTGAAAAGTATTGTGCGCCAGATTATACCGTCGTCGCTCCGCTTGTGAACCGGCCCGGGCGAAAAACAGCCGGCGGGCCGGCCCGCGGATTATTTGCCCAGTACGGCATGCCATAGGGCCTGGGCCTGGCCATAAAAGTGCCGCAGACGCTCGTCCACTTCGATCCTGTTGCCGTCGTTGAGGCGGGCGGCGTGTTGCAGGCGGCGGTAGTGGCGGTAGGCTTCCTGCGCCGTGGCGGCGAGTTCGGTATCGATCAGGCCGGCCTCGGCTGCCACGGCCAGCAGGGCGATGTTGCCGGCATTGCGGGTCAGCGTCGGCAGCTCGTGGGCGTGGGCCAGGATCAGGTATTGCACCAGGAATTCGATGTCGATGATGCCGCCGCGGGCGTGTTTGACGTCGTCTTCCCGAGCCGGGTGCGATTCCAGCATGCGCTGGCGCATGGCCAGCACCTCCTGGCGCAAGGTTTCCGGGTCGCGGCGCAGGGTGAGGACGTCGTGGCGGATGGCTTCGAAGCGTTCGCCGATGGCGGCGTCGCCGGCGACGAAGCGGGCCCGGGTCATGGCTTGGTGTTCCCAGACCCAGGCCTCGTGGTGCTGGTATTTCTCGAACGCTTCCAGCGAGCTGACCAGGAGGCCGCTGGAGCCGTTCGGTCGCAGGCGCAGGTCGATGTCGTACAGAAGCCCGGCCGAAGTAACGCTGGTCAGCCAGGTGGACAGCTTGCGCGTCAGGCGCGAGTAGAGGTCGGCGGCGTCGGGGTGCTCGTCGTCGTGCAGGAAGATGATGTCGAGGTCGGAGGCGTAGCCCAGTTCCTTGCCCCCCAGTTTGCCGTAACCGATGATGGCGAAGCGCGGGATGTCTCGGTGCCGCGTCGGCATTTCCCGCCAAGCGTGGCGCAGCGTGGCCTCAAGCACGGTATCGGCGAGCCGGGAGAGTTCGTCGGACAGGGCCTCGACGGTCCACATGCCGGCCAGGTCCTGCGCCACCAGACGGAAGGTCTGGGTGTGCTTGAAGTGGCGCAACGCGTCCATCTTGGCTTCGGTGTCGCCGGCGTTGGCGGTGAGCTGCTCTTCCAGCTGCGCCGCCAGTTGCGGCCAGTCCGGCGTGGCGTAGAGCACGCGGGCGTCCAGCAGTTCGTCGAGCAGGATGGGGTGGCGGGTCAGGTAGTTCGACACCCAGGAGCTGCTGGCGTAGAGCGAGGCCAGGCGCTGCAGGGTCTGCGGGTATTCGGTCAGCAAGGCCAAGTAGGAGGCACGCCGGCTGATCGTTTCGAGCAGGGTAATGATGCGGGCGAGCGTGATGTCGGGATGGGGGAGTGTGGCGGCGACTTCGATCAGCGGCGGGATCAGCGCGTCGAATTTCTTGCGGTTGGCCAGCGGCATTTGCAGGTAGCGCTGGCTTTGGGCCAGGTTTTTCAGCTGCTGGGCGACGCCGTTGCCGTCCTGGTAGCCCAGCGCGGCCAGTTGCGCCGCCGTGCCGCCGTTTTCGCCGGCATCGCGCCACAGCGGCGTCAGCGGATGATCGACGGCGCTTTCGGTCGGCAGGAAGAACACTTGTTCGAAGTGGCGGGTGATGTGGCGGCGGTGTGTGTTGAGCGCGTCCATGAACGCTTGCCAGCCGGCAAAGCCCATGCTGCCGGCAATCTTGGCGCGGTTCTCCGGGGAGGAGGGCAGGGTCTGGGTCTGCTGGTCGTCGAGGTATTGCAGACGATGTTCCAGGTTGCGCAGGAAGACGTAACCCGCCATGATCTCGCGCACCGCGGCCGGCTCCAGCAGGCGCAACTCGGCCAGCCTGGTCAGGGTTTCGCGGGTGCTTCTCAGTTGCAGGCTCTTTTCCCGCCCGCCTCGGATCAGCTGGAACACCTGGGCGATGAACTCGGCTTCGCGGATGCCGCCCGGTCCCAGCTTGATGTTGTCGGCCATGTCACGCCGCGCCACTTCGCGGCGAATCTGCACGTGCAAGTCGCGCATCGCACCATAGGCGTTGTAGTCGAGGTATTTGCGGTAGACGAAGGGACGCACCAGTTCCGCCAGGCCGTCGGCGTCGCCGGTGAGTGCCTTGGCCTTGATCCAGGCGTAGCGTTCCCACTCGCGCCCCTGCGACAGCAGGTAGTTTTCCAATGCGGCGAAGCTCATCGCCAGCGGGCCGGAGTCGCCGTAGGGGCGCAGCCGCATGTCGACGCGGAACACTTGGCCGTCGGGGGTCTGCTCGTGGATGAAGCGGATGATCTGCTTGCCCAACTGGCTGAAGTATTCGATGTTGCTGATGCGACGCGGGCCGTCGGTCTCGCCGTTTTCCGGGTAGATGAAGATCAGGTCGATGTCGGAGGAGACGTTGAGTTCGCCGCCGCCCAGCTTGCCCATGCCGATGACGATGAGTTCCTGCACGCGGCCGCTTTCCTCGCCAATCGGCTTGCCATAATGGGATAGGGAAGCGTGGGCGACTGCCAGCGAGCGGCGCACGGCGAATTCGGCCAGCTGGCTGATGGTGCTGACCACCTCGTCGAGCTCGGCCAGTCCGCCCAGATCGCGGCTGATCAGGCGCGCCATCACGGCCTGGCGCAGCTGTCTCAGCCGAGACATGAAAAGTTCCGGTGTCAGTGTGTTGTCCCAGTCGGCAAACTCCGCCATCTCCTGCTGGTCAAAAGGCTTGTGCAGCCGGGCGGCGAGTCGCTCGCGCTGCTCCGGATGGGCTTCGAGCAGCCGGCGCAGGTAAAGCGAAAAGTTGCAGCTGCTCTCGATGGTGGGGACGGGGTTTGCTGGCATAATGGCTCCGCTCTGATCGTTACGGTCCGGTCATTTTTTCTCATTGTGTAATGGTTCCCTTTCTTGGAAAAGCATCGACTGTCTTTTCTTCAGCTGCCGGCGGTGGCGTCCCTCAAGTTCGTGCTGAGATGGGGGGGCGTCTTGCTGGCGGCGGCTGTGCTATTGCTGACCAGCGCGTTTGCCGTTTTCAGTTTCTGGTTCCTCCCCCATCTGGAGCACTACCGTGACGAATTGGCGGACCTGCTGTCTCGCCAAACCGGCCGGGTCGTGATGATTCGCCAGCTGCAGGGGCAGTGGGTCGGCGTGGCGCCGCAGCTGGATCTCTATGGTGTCACAATGGCCAATCCGCGCGACGGCGCGGCCTTGAGCTTCGAGCGCGTCAGCCTGACGCCGGCTTGGCGCAGCCTGCTGGTGTGGTCGCCCCGATTTTCCCATATCGTCGTGGATGGTCCGGTGGTCGACCTGGTGCGCGGGCGCGACGGGGTGCTGTACCTCAATGGCTTCGACATCTCGTCGGGGGGTGGCGGCGGCCATGGCGGCGACGGCAGCGCCGCCAACTGGTGGCTCAACCAGTCGTCGCTGCTCATCAACAACGCCCGGTTGTCCTGGCAGGACGAACTGCTCGGTTTGCCGCGTTTCCAGCTGGACAAGGGACAGGCCGAGTTCAGCAGCGGATTGTTGGGCCATGCCCTGAAAATCACTGGCCAGCCTTCCGCCGCGCTCGGGCGCGCCATCGCCTTGTCGGCACGATGGCGCGGCGACGATGTGCGGGCGTGGAAGGAGTGGAAGGGCGAACTCAGGGTCGACTGGCAGGGGGTCAAGGTCAGTCCGTGGTCACGTTATCTGCGGCAGTGGGGCGGGGTGCGTTCCGGCGAGGGCGACGGCGTGTTTGAGGTGGCTTTCAGCCAGGGGCGGGTCGACCGTCTCAAGGCCAACATCGACCTCAAGAATGCAGCGTATGCCCCGACCGATGCCGGTGAGCTGAATGTTCCCAAGCTGGGCGGCCAACTGGTAGTGGAGCGCGACGGCGACAAGTATCGGATCGAGGCGCGCGACCTGACCCTGGCCAGCACCACGGGGCTGGCGTTCGATCGCTCGCGTATTTCGGGCTTCTGGTCCAAGAACGGCGGCGACTTGAAGCTGGACAATGCCTCGCTCACGCACCTGACTCCGTTGATTCATGCCCTGGGGGCTGACCAGTCGCCGCTGTTTGCCCGGTTCTCGCCCTCCGGCAAGTTGCAGGATGTCAGCGTCAGCTGGCAAGGCCGGATCGAGGCGCCGGCCAAGTACAGCGTGGCGAGCGGCTTCCAGCAGTTGGCCTGGGCGGAAACGGGGCCGGTGCCGGGCGTGTCCGGCGTGAGCGGGCAGATCCGCTTCGACCAGGGTGGAGGGAATCTGCAGCTGAACGCGGGGGCCTCGTCGTTGCAACTGTCGCGGGTTTTTCCGCTGCCGCTGGGCTTTGAACACCTGAAGGCCGACGTCGATTGGAAGAGGACGGCCCAAGGCGTGGACGTTGCCTTCCGCCAAGTGGATTTCGGCAACCGCGATCTGCAGGGCTGGTTGTCCGGCCAGTACCGCTACACCGGCAAGGGGGCGGGCCTGATCGACCTCAAGGCGGGAATCAACCGGGTCCTGGCGGTGCGCGTGCCGGACTATCTGCCGTACGAGGCCGGGGCGGACACCATCCGCTGGCTTCGCGCGGCCCTCAAGGGGGGCGAGGCGCGTAAGGTCTCGCTGTTGCTCAAGGGCGATCTGGACGACTTCCCGTTCAAGGGCGGGCGCAATGGCGTGTTCCTGGTCGAGGCGCAGGTAGAGGGGGGGCAGCTCGAATACGAGCCGGCCTGGCCGAAGCTCGACGGCATCAACGCCTTGTTGCGCTTCCATAACGAGAAGATGGAGATACTGTCCTCGCGGGCGTCCACGCTGGGCGTGCCGCTGAGCGACGTGAAGGTCGGCATCGCCGACCTGGGGGCCGCCGCCCCCGTGCTGGACATCAAGGGCAAGGCCAAGGGTGAGCTCGCCAAGCTGCTGGCGTTCACCACGCACAGCCCGGTCGACGGCTGGCTGGGCGGCTTTACCGGGCAGATCCAGGCGACGGGGCCGGCCGGGCTCGACCTGACCATCGCCGTGCCCTTGTCCGCGGCAGGCGAGAGCCGTGTCACCGGCGACCTGTCCTTCGGCGGTAACCGTCTGGCGTTCACGCGTTGGCCGATTCCCGTGGCGGACGGCGTGCGCGGTGTGCTGCGGTTTACCGAGAAGGGCGTGGCCAGCAACGGTCTCAAGCTGACTGCGCTGGGCGGGCCGTTTACCTTGCGGGCCGCGACCGAGCCCAGTGGCCGGATGAGCTTCCATGTGGACGGCGAGGCCAATTCCGCCCAGGTCTTGCAACGTTATGCGTCTTTCCTCGCGCCGTATGCCGCCGGCCGCTCTCGTTATGCGGTCAATTTCCAGGTGGGCAAGGGGCTGGAGGGCTTGAGTGTGCGTTCCGATCTGATGGGAACGGCCATCACCGCGCCGGCGCCTGCCAGCAAGGCGGCCGGCGAAGCCTGGCCGCTGGCGGTGGAGGTGCAGCCGGCCAAGGCGCCGGCGAGCGGCTGGCAAGTGGGTTTCAGCGTCGACAACAAACGGGCGGGTGGACGGCTGCGGCTGACCGAGGACGGTTCGTTCAGCGCGGCGCAGATTGCGGTGGGACGCCCGGTCGGCGAGCCGCAGACGCCGGGCCTCACGCTGCGCGTGGCGCAGCCGGTGATCGCGCTGAAGCCCTGGCAGGCCTTGATCAAGAGCCGCACGGCCGGCGGCGCGGGAGGCGATGGGACGCTCGACTGGCCGTGGCGGGTGGAACTCAACGCCGGCCGGCTGGAGGTGGGCGCGCGCCAGTTCTCCGGGGTGTCGGCCCGCCTCACTCGGACGCCGGCCCAGCCTTACTGGCGCGTCAATTTCGCATCCGATCAGCTGGTGACCGAAGCCGACTACTATCCACAGGGACAGGGCCGGCTCAAGGCGAAGATCGCCCGGCTGGCGCTGCCGCTGCCGGCCAGTGCCTCACAGGCGCTGGCGCCCTCTGTCCCGGCAGAGGACGAGTCCCTGCCGGAGCTGGACGTCGAGGTGGGCAATCTGCTCTATAGTGGCAGAAACGTCGGCAAACTCGATTTGCATGCGGTGCAGTCCGGCAGGGATTGGCTGCTCGACCGTTTCGTCCTGCAGTCCGGCAGCGGTACGCTGCAAGGCTCCGCCCGCGCCAGCGACGGCGTGGCGCCGCGGGTCGACGTCGAATTCAAGCTGAAGTCGGCCAACCTGGGCGAGTTGCTGGAGCGTTTCGGCTACGGCGATACCTTCCGTAAGGGCGAGGGTACGCTCGACGGCAAGCTGCGCTGGCCGGGTGGGCTGACCGATTACGAGTTGTCGCGCATGTCGGGCGAGATGGCGGTGGACTTCCGCAACGGGCGCTTTGCCAAGGTGAGCCCGGGGGCGGCCCGCTTGCTGGGCGTGATCAGCCTGCAATCGCTGCCGCGCCGCATCCGGCTCGATTTCACCGACATGTTCAGCGACGGTTTCGCTTTCGACTCGCTGACCGGCCGTGCCGCCATCAGCAACGGCGTGTTCACTTCCGACAACGTGGCGATGAACGGCCCCGCCGCCGCCGTGGGCATCAAGGGCCGGGTCGATCTCAACAGCGAGACCCAGGATATCCGGGTTCGGGTCGAGCCGCGCTTGTCGGAGAGCGTGGCGTTGGCGACCGGGGCGGCGCTGCTGAATCCGCTGGCCGGGGTGGCCGCGTTGGCGGCGCAAAAACTGCTGCAGGACCCCGTCGGCAAGATTTTCTCGGTAGACTACGAGGTAAAGGGGTCGCTCGCCGACCCGGTGGTCAACAAGGTCGGTACGGTGAAGGCCGATCAGGAAAAGACAAAATAGCCATGAAGCAAAAATTTACCGCCGCCGCCGTGCAGATGGTCTCGGGAACCGACGTGTCGGCCAACCTCGACGCCGCGGCGCGCCTGGTTGCCGAGGCGGCACAGCAGGGCGCGAGCCTGGTGGTGCTGCCCGAGTATTTCTGCCTGATGGGCGAGCAGGACAGCGACAAGGTGGCGCACCGCGAAGCGTTCGGCGCCGGCCCGATCCAGGCGGCGCTGGCCGCCATGGCGCGCCGGCACGGCGTCTGGCTGGTGGGGGGGACGGTGCCGCTGGAGTGCCCCGAGCCGGACCGGGTATTCAACAGCACGCTGACCTACAACCCGCAGGGCGAGGTGGTGGCGCGCTACGACAAGATCCACCTGTTCGGGTTTACCGGCACGGGCGAGAGCTATTGCGAGTCCAATACCATCCGGCCCGGCACCGAGCCGGTCAAGGTGAGCACGCCGCTGGCCGACATCGCCTTCAGTATCTGCTACGACCTGCGCTTCCCCGAGCTCTTCCGCGGGCTGTCGCCGGTCGACGTGATCGTGCTGCCGGCGGCCTTCACCGCCACCACCGGCGAGGCGCACTGGGAGCCCTTGATCCGCTCGCGCGCCATCGAGAACCAGTGCTACCTGATCGCCTCGGCGCAGGGTGGCACCCACCAGAACGGCCGCCAGACGCATGGCCAGTCGATGATCGTCGACCCGTGGGGGCGTATCCTGGCCCAGCATGCCAAGGGCGAGGGCGTGGTGCTCGCCGAGATCGATCCTTCCCTTATCCAGTCGGTGCGCAGCCGCTTGCCGGCGCTGGCGCACCGGGTACTGCCGTGAAAGATTCCATCATGCAAGACGTCTCCACCATCGCCCGCGACCTGCTGCTGGCCCCGTCCGGACTGGACGAGCGCGACCTCGACAAGACCCTGGCGCGCATGACCGAGCATCAGGTCGACTATGCCGATCTCTACTTCCAGTACACCCGCCACGAGGGCTGGAGTCTGGAGGAGGGCATCGTCAAGTCGGGCAGCTTCAACATCGATCAGGGCGTCGGGGTGCGTGCCGTGGCGGGCGAGAAGACCGCCTTCGCCTATTCCGACGAGATCAACGCCGAGGCGCTGCTGCGTGCCGCCGATGCGGTGCGCGAGATCGGCCGCAGCGGCGGCAGCGGTTCGGTGGGGTCGGTCAGCCCGCGCCGCGCCACGGCCTTGTACCCGGCGCTCGACCCCTGTTCCAGTCTGGAGGCGGCGGCCAAGGTGGCGCTGCTGGAGAAGGTCGAGAAACTGGCGCGCGCCATGGACCCGCGCATCATCCAGGTGATGGCCGGCCTCGCGTCCGAGTACGACGTGATCTACCTGGCGCGCCACGACGGGGTGCGCGCCGCCGACGTCCGTCCGCTGGTGCGCATGTCGGTGTACGTGATCGCCGAGCAGAACGGTCGGCGCGAGTCCGGCAGCAGCGGTGGCGGCGGCCGGGTCGATCTGTCCCATTTCACCGACGAGGTGGTGGAGCGCTACGTGCGCCAGGCGGTCGAGCAGGCCAAGGTCAACTTGGAGTCGCGTCCGGCACCGGCCGGCCAGATGACCGTGGTGTTGGGGCCGGGCTGGCCGGGGGTGCTGTTGCACGAGGCCATCGGCCACGGGCTGGAGGGCGATTTCAACCGCAAGGGCACCTCGGCCTTCAGCGGCCGTATCGGCCAGGCGGTGGCATCCCCGGGGGTGACCGTGGTCGACGACGGCACGCTGGCTTCCAGGCGCGGTTCTCTGTCGGTCGACGACGAGGGGAATCCGACCGAACGCACCGTGCTGATCGAGGACGGCATCCTCAAGGGCTACATGCAGGACGAGATGAACGCCCGCCTGATGGGCGTGGCACCGACCGGCAACGGCCGGCGCGAGTCTTACGCCCATATCCCGATGCCGCGCATGACCAACACTTACATGCTGGCCGGCCAGCATGACCCCCAGGAGATCATCGCCTCGGTCAAGGACGGCCTGTACGCGGTGAACTTCGGCGGCGGCCAGGTGGACATCACCAGCGGCAAGTTCGTGTTCTCGGCGTCGGAGGCCTGGCGCATCGAAGACGGCAAGCTGAGCTACCCGGTGAAGGGTGCGACGCTGATCGGCAACGGTCCGGACGTGCTGCACTATGTGTCGATGATCGGCAACGATCTGCAGCTCGACGCCGGTGTCGGCGTGTGCGGCAAGGAGGGTCAGAGCGTACCGGTCGGCGTCGGCCAGCCGACGCTGCGCATCGACGGCGGCCTGACGGTGGGCGGGACCGGCGGCTGAGGCGTCGGGCTGCGGGAATGAACAGGGGGCATCGTGTGATGCCCCTTTGTTATTTTGGGGGCGGGAACAACGCCTGCGGTGGTCCCCGCACGGACAAGACGATGCTTACTGGGGCGGAAAATGGTCGATGTTTTGTTCGCGGTATAAATCGTAAATCATCGCCAGCATGGCCTTGATGTCCTCCGATTCATCGAGCATGCGCATGCTCATGATGATGGGGGAGACCAGTTGAGGGTCATCCAGCTCCATATAGCAGACATCCTCGCGTTTCAGTCCTTTCACACTGGCGGGCACCACCGAAACGCCTTCCCCCGCCGCCACCAGTCCCAGGGCGATCTGCACTTCGCGCACTTCGTAAATCTTCTTGGGCTCGATCGCCCGGTCGCGAAAGGCGGCCAGCACCTGATCGGCGAAACTCGGTCGTGGTGCCTTGGGGAAAATGATCACCGTTTCCGACGCGAGGTCTTTCAACGATAAGACCGGTTTGGCCAAGAGCAGTGGATGCTCGGACGGCAGCGCCACCACCATGCGTTCTTCCCGCAACAGGATGCGGCGCACGTTCGGGTCCTCGTGGCGGATGCGGCCGAAGCCCACGTCGATCCGCCCCTCCTTGAGCGCCTGGATCTGCTCCATGGTGGTCATGTCGTGCAGGCTCAGTTCGATCTCGGGGAACTGAGATCTGAAGCGCCGGATCACCTTGGGCAGCATGCCGTAGAGCGTCGAGGCGACGAAGCCGATCGACATCTTGCGCTCGATCTTCCCCACCCGCTTGGTCATCGACGCCAGCTCCGCCGTCTGCGCCAGCAGCTGCTGGGCGTGGGCGTAAAAGAAGCGCCCCGCCTCGGTCAGCTTGAGCGGGCGCACATTCCTCTCGAATAACTGCACCCCCAGGTCTTCTTCCAGTTGCTGGATTTGCCGGCTCAGCGGTGGCTGGGCGATATGCAGCCGCTCAGCCGCGCGGGTGAAGTTGAGTTCTTCGGCGACGGCGATGAAATAGCGCAGATGGCGCAGCTCCATGGGTATACCTCGCAGGTATGAAATGGATACTAAATCGGTGTTGGACGGTGAAAAATCAAATACTTATGCTTCACGTCAAGTCAACCCGATTCGTTTTCATATCAAAAAGACATGATCAGATCCATCGAAACCATTCTAGCCGATGTGCCCACCATCCGCCCGCACAAGCTGTCGGTGGCCACCATGAATACCCAGACCCTGGTGCTGGTGCGGGTGCTGTGTGAAGACGGTATCGAGGGCTGGGGCGAGGCGACCACCATCGGTGGGCTCAATTACGGCGACGAGAGCCCCGAGAGCGTCAAGGTCAACATCGACACGCACATCGCCCCGCTCCTGATCGGCATGGACGCGCGCAACGTGGCGGCGGCGATGGCCAAGGTGCGCAAGACCATCCAGGGCAACCGCTTCGCCAAGTGTGCGCTGGAAACGGCGCTGCTGGATGCCCAGGCCCGCCGCCTGAACCTCCCGCTGTCCGAACTGCTGGGCGGCCGTCTGCGCGAGGCGCTACCGGTGGCCTGGACGCTGGCCAGCGGCGACACAGCCAAGGATATCGCCGAAGCCGAGAAGATGCTCGAGCTGCGTCGCCACCGCATCTTCAAGCTCAAGATCGGCCTGCGCCCGGTGGCCGACGACGTGGCCCACGTGCTGGCCATCAAGAAGGCGCTCGGCGACGAGGTCAGCGTGCGCGTCGACGTGAACCAGGCCTGGAGCGAACTCGACGCCGTCAATGGCATCGCCGCGCTCGAAGCCGGCGGCATCGATCTGATCGAGCAGCCGGTGCGCGCCGAGAACCGGGCCGGCCTCGCCCGGCTGGCCAAGCGCTTCGCCGTGCCGATGATGGCCGACGAGGTGCTGCATGGGCCGCTCGACGCCTTCGAGCTGGCGACCAATGCCGGCGCCGACGTGTTCGCGGTGAAGATCGCCCAGTCCGGCGGCCTCGTGCCGGCCAAGCAGGTGGCGGACATCGCCCAGCTCGCCGGCATCGCGCTCTACGGCGGCACGATGCTGGAAGGTGCAGTCGGCACCGCGGCTTCCGCTCACGTGTTCGCCACCTTCGGTGACCTGAGCTTTGGCACCGAATTGTTCGGCCCCTTGCTGCTCACCGAGGAAATTCTGGCCGAGCCGTTGGAATACCGGGATTTCATGCTGCAGGTCCCGAATAAGCCGGGCCTGGGCATTCAAATAGACAGGGACAAATTGGCCTTCATGCGCCGCTAGCGCCACCAATAAAAACCCTACCGGCGTTGTTGCGCGGCCTTGCCGTACTACTTGTACTGTCTGCGGCCGCGCGCCTAGCCGGTACCGCTTCGCTGGGTTTTCTTGGCGGCTTTGAATTAACCAATTGGGGAGTAGTTCATGTTGTTTCACGTCAGGATGGATGTGCATTTGCCGCCTTCGATGCCGGAGGCCGATGCCGCCGAATTGAAGCGCGTGGAAAAGGCCAAGGCGCAGGCTTTGCAGGCCGAGGGTAAATGGCGTCATTTGTGGCGGATCGTCGGGCAGTACTCGAACGTCAGTATTTTCGACGTGGAAAGCCCGGACGAATTGCACACTCTGATTTCCACCTTGCCCTTGTTCCCGTACATGAAGATCGAAGTAATGCCTTTGTGCCGTCACCCCTCGTCGATTCGGGATGACGACCGCTAATAAAAAATAGTCGTTGTCAGTTTTTAAAAGTGGAAAAGCCGTCAGATGGGTTCGGCCGGTTCAATTTAACTCATTGATTATTACAAGCGACATAAAGGAGTAGAGACATGACTCATGCAGAAATCGACGCACTGGTGAAAAGCTTCATCGTCGATACCGCCAGCGGCGAGGTGAATCCGCGTGTCCAGCAGATCGTGGTTCGGCTGACCAGCGACCTGTTCAAGGCGATTGAGGATCTGGACCTGAGCCCGAGCGAAGTGTGGAAGGGGCTGGAGTATTTCGCCGAAGCCGGCGCGACCCACGAACTGGGCTTGCTGGCGGCCGGCCTGGGTCTGGAACGCTTCGTCGACATCCGCATGGACGAGGCCGAAGCCAAAGCCGGCATCACCGGCGGCACCCCGCGCACCATCGAAGGCCCGCTCTACGTCGCCGGCGCCCCGAAGTCGGTAGGCTTTGCCCGCATGGACGACGGTACCGAGGCCGACCAGGGCGAAGTGCTGTTCATGCAGGGCACCGTGTACGACGCCGACGGCAAGCCGCTGCCGGGCGCTCAGGTCGAAGCGTGGCACGCCAACCTGATGGGCAACTACTCCTTCTTCGACAAGAGCCAGTCGCACTTCAACCTGCGCCGCACCATCATCACCGATGCCAACGGCCGCTACCAGTTCCGCAGCATCATGCCGATGGGCTACGGCTGTCCGCCGGAGGGCACCACGCAGCGCCTCTTGAACCTGCTCGGCCGCCACGGCCGCCGTCCGGCGCACATCCACTTCTTCGTGACTGCCGCCGGTCATCGCAAGCTGACCACGCAGATCAACATCGACGGTGACGAGTACCTGTGGGACGACTTCGCCTTCGCCAGCCGCGAGGGCCTGGTTCCGGCCGTGAACCGCATCACCGATCCGGTTGAGATCGACAAGAAGGGGCTGCAGAAGCCGTTCGCCTCGATCGATTTCGACTTCCGCCTCAACGGCGAAACCACGGCCGCACCGACGACCGAAGTCGAGCGCCAGCGCGCCAGCGCCTGATCGACGCCGAGCATAAAGCCACAGGGACGGGCCACGCCTGGGCGTGGTCCGACCGACTCGAACGAGGAGAACGGAAATGATCCCCATCCATCCCGATGCCACGCCGAAGCTGAAGAAGCTCGACGATTACCTGATCGAGAACCCGCAGACCGGCGACTACCGCGTGCACCGCAGCGTGTTCACCGACGAAGCGTTGTTCGAACTGGAGATGAAGCATATCTTCGAAGGCAACTGGATCTATCTCGCGCACGAGAGCCAGATCCCCAACGTCAACGATTACTACACCACCACCATGGGGAGGCAGCCGATCTTCATCGCGCGCAACCGCCAGGGTGAACTGAATGCCTTCGTCAACGCCTGCACCCATCGCGGCGCCACGCTGTGCCGCCACAAGCGCGGCAACAAGGCCACCTATACCTGTCCGTTCCACGGCTGGACCTTCAACAACAGCGGCAAGCTGTTGAAGGTGAAGGACCCGGACGACGCCGGCTACCCGGACTGCTTCAACAAGGAAGGCTCGCACGACCTCAAGAAGGTGGCGCGTTTCGAGAACTATCGCGGCTTCCTGTTCGGCAGCCTGAACCCGGACGTGAAACCGCTGGCCGACTTCCTCGGCGAGGCCGCCAAGATCATCGACATGATCGTCGATCAGTCCCCGGATGGCCTGGAAGTGCTGCGCGGCTCCTCCACCTACACCTTCGACGGCAACTGGAAGCTGACCGCCGAGAACGGCGCCGACGGCTACCACGTCTCGGCGGTGCACTGGAACTATGCCGCCACCACCAACCGCCGCAAGGAGCAGGCCGGCCGCGAGGACACCACCCGCGCCATGGACGCCGGCAAGTGGGGCAAGCAGGGCGGCGGCTTTTACGCCTTTGAGCACGGCCACATGTTGTTGTGGACCCAGTGGGCCAATCCGGAGGACCGCCCCAACTTCGCCCGCCGCGACGAATACGCCGCCAAGCTCGGCCCCGAAATGGCGGACTGGATGGTGCGCAACTCGCGCAACCTCTGCCTGTACCCGAACGTGTACCTGATGGACCAGTTCGGCTCGCAGATCCGCGTGGTGCGCCCGTTGTCGGTGGGCAAGAGCGAAGTCACCATCTATTGCATCGCGCCCAAGGGCGAAGATGCCGAAGCACGCGCCCGCCGCATCCGCCAGTATGAAGACTTCTTCAACGCCAGCGGCATGGCGACGCCGGACGACCTGGAGGAGTTCCGCGCCTGCCAGCAAGGCTACGCCGGCCGTGCGGTGGAATGGAACGACATGTGCCGCGGTTCCACTCACTGGATCGAAGGTGCCGACGAAGCGGCCAGGAAGATCGGCCTCAAGCCGGTGCTGAGTGGGGTCAAGACCGAGGACGAGGGCCTGTACACGGTGCAGCACCGCTACTGGCTCGACGTGATGAAGCAAGCCGTTGCTGCTGAAGGGAGTCAGGCATGAGCACCGTGAACATGGACCAGATCCGCGCCTTTCTCTACCGCGAAAGCCGTCTGCTCGACGACGAGCAGTGGGACGAGTGGCTCGAGTGCTACCACCCCGACGCCGAGTTCTGGATGCCGTCGTGGGACGATGACGACAAGCTCGTCACCGACCCGCAGCGTGAAATCTCGCTGATCTACTACCCGAGCCGTCAGGGCCTGGAAGACCGCGTGTTCCGCATCAAGACCGAGCGCTCCAGCGCGACGATGCCGGACACCCGCACCAGCCACAACATCAGCAACGTGGAACTGGAAAAGCAGGACGGCGACCTGGTCACGGTGCGCTTCAACTGGCACACGCTGAGCCACCGCTACAAGACCAACTACAGCCATTTCGGCATGGCGCGCTACGTGATCGACTTCGGTGGCGAGCGCCCACAGATCCGCAACAAGTATGTGGTGCTGAAGAACGATTACATCCACCAGGTGATCGACATCTACCACATTTAAGCAAGCATCGAAAGCCGCCGGCATCCCCCCGCCATGTATTCCGCCTGCCGTCGCTACCCGCCCGGTGCGGCGGCTGGGGAGGTTGCGTGCGCGGCTCTGCAAGGCAGGAGTACCCACCATGAGCTACAACATCGCCCTCCAGTTCGAAGACGGCGTGACCCGCTTCATCACTTGCAACGAAGGTGAAAAGCTGGCCGATGCCGCCTATCGCCAGAAGGTCAACATTCCGCTCGATTGCCGCGACGGCGCCTGTGGCGCGTGCCGCTGCTTTTGCGAGTCGGGAGAGTACGACCTGCCGGAATCCAGCTACATTGAAGACGCGCTGACGGCCGAAGAAGCCGGCCAGCGCTATATCCTGGGCTGCCAGACCAAGCCGAAATCCGACTGCGTAGTCAAGATCCCGGCCTCGTCGGCGGCCTGCAAGACCGGCGTGTCCAGCTTTGGTGGCACCATCGCGGCCGTAGAGCCGTTGTCCGATTCCACCATCGGCTTCTCGATCACGCTGGACGACCCGGCGAGCCTGTCGTTCCTGCCGGGCCAGTACGTCAACGTCGGCATCCCCGGCACCGAGCTGACCCGCTCGTACTCGTTCAGTTCGGCCCCGGGCGCGACCCAGGCCGCGTTCGTGGTGCGCAACGTGCCGAACGGGCGCATGAGCCATTTCCTGAGCCGCGATGCGCAGGTCGGCCAGCGCATGACCTTTGCCGGCCCCTACGGCAGCTTCTACCTGCGCGAGGTCGCGCGGCCGGTGCTGTTCCTGGCCGGTGGTACCGGTATTGCGCCGTTCCTGTCGATGCTCGACGTGCTGGCGGAAAGCGGCAGCGCACAGCCGATCCGCCTGGTGTTCGGCGTTACCAACGGCGTCGACCTGGTGGCGCTGGAGCAGCTCGATGCCATCAAGGCCAGGCTGCCGCAGTTCGAATACCGCACCTGCGTGGTGGCGGCCGAGAGCGCCCACCCGCGCAAGGGCTATGTCACGCAACACATCGAGCCGGAATGGCTGAATGCGGGCGATGTCGACGTCTACCTGTGCGGGCCGGTGGCGATGGTGGAGGCGGTGCGCGGCTGGCTGCAGCAGTCGGGCGTGACCCCGGCGAGCTTCCTCTACGAAAAATTCTCCGCCAGTAGCGAGGCCTGATCCCATGAGTACACGTTTCAAAGACAAAGTCGTCATCGTCACCGGCGCGGCGCAGGGCATCGGCCGTGGTGTGGCGCTGGCGGTGGCGGAAGAGGGTGGGCTGGTGGTGCTGGCCGACCGTTCCGAGCTGGTGCACGAGGTGGCCGGCGAGATCAAAGCCAAGGGCGGCTGTGCCATGGTGGTGACGGCGGACCTGGAAACCTACAACGGTGCCCAGCTCGTGGTGGAAGCCGCCGAAGAGGCGCACGGCCGCGTCGACGTGCTGGTCAACAACGTCGGCGGCACCATCTGGGCCAAGCCCTACCAGGAATACGAGGAAGCGCAGATCGAAGCCGAGATTCGCCGCTCGTTGTTCCCGACGCTGTGGTGCTGCCGCGCCGTGCTGCCCGGCATGGTCGCGCGCCAGCAGGGGGTGATCGTCAACGTGTCGTCGATCGCCACGCGCGGGATTTATCGTATCCCGTACTCGGCCGCCAAGGGCGGGGTGAACGCGCTCACCGCGAGCCTCGCCTTCGAACACGCCGAGGACGGCATCCGCGTCAACGCCGTGGCCACCGGCGGCACCGAGGCACCGCCGCGCAAGGTGCCACGCAATAGTGCGCCGATGAGTGAGCAGGAAAAAATCTGGTATCAGGGCATCGTCGACCAAACCATCGCCAGCAGCCTGATGCATCGCTACGGCACCGTCGAGGAGCAGGTGCGCGCCATCCTGTTCCTGGCGTCGGACGAGGCGTCCTACATCACCGGCACGGTGTTGCCGGTCGGCGGCGGCGATCTGGGCTAGGTGCCACCCACGAATCCTTCTTGCATCATCGCGTTCGGACCTCTCACCCATGATGGATGAGAGGTCATTTTTTGGTGAGGCATACTCAATGAACCATTCATCCCAAGGCAGTTCTCTTGCGTCACCCGCACCGGAGGTACGCGGTTCGCTGCGCCAGGACTGGTCGCTCTCCGCCATCACCGCCGGCTTCCTCGCGGTGCTGATTTCCTATTCCGGTCCGCTGGTGATCTTTTTCCAGGCCGCCAAGATGGCCAACATGCCCAACGAGATGATTTCGTCCTGGGTCTGGGCCATCTCGCTGGGGGCGGCGGTGTCCGGCATCGTGCTGAGCTGGCGGCTGAAGGTGCCGGTGGTGACGGCCTGGTCGGCACCGGGCACGGCCCTGTTGGTGACGCTGTTTCCCGGCATCACGCTGAACCAGGCCGTGGGGGCCTATCTCACCGCCGCCGTGGTGCTGTTGCTGATCGGCGCCTCGGGTTCGTTCGACCGCCTCATGCGCCACATTCCGAAAGGCATCGCCGCCGGGATGATGGCGGGCATCCTGTTCCAGTTCGGTGCCAATGCCTTCAAGTCGGTGACGTCGATGCCGGTGCTGGCGTTCGGCATGGTCGCCGCCTACATCCTGTTCAAACGGCTCTTGCCGCGCTACTGCATCGTGCTGGTGCTGGCCTGTGGCGCCGCGCTGGCCGTGCTGCTCGGCCAGACCCATTTGAGCGACGTGCGCCTGAGCCTGGCCACGCCGATATTCATCCACCCGGAGTGGACGCTGGGAACCACGCTGAGCCTGGCGATCCCGCTGGTGATGGTGAGCCTGACCGGGCAGCACCTGCCCGGCATGGCGGTGCTGCGCGTGTCGGGCTACGACACGCCGGCCCGGCCGATCATCACCGCCACCAGCCTGGCCTCGCTCGTGGTGGCCTTTTTCGGCGGCATCACCATCGTCATCGCCGCCATCACCGCCGCGCTGTGCACCGGCAAGGACGCGCACGACGACCCGTCTCGGCGTTACGTGGCGGGCATCGCCAACGGGGCGTTCTACCTGGTTGGCGGGATGTTCGGCAGCTCCATCGTGCTGTTGTTCACCGCCCTGCCCAAGGAGTTTGTCGCCGTGCTGGCGGGGCTGGCGCTGATCGGCGCCATTTCGGCCAACGTGCTGGGGGCGGTGGAGGAGGCGGAGCACCGCGAAGCCTCGATGATCACCTTTCTGGCCACTGCATCCGGCATGAGTTTTCTCGGCCTGGGCTCGGCGTTCTGGGGCGTGGTGATCGGCTGCATCGCCTATCTGGTGCTGAACCAGCCCCATCAGCGGCCTCCCAGGAAAGCATCAGCCCACTGACGCAAGGGCCCTGTGTTTTCTTTCATCAGCCTTTCTTCAAGGTGCGGGGCGTGCTCGCCGGCAGCGAGTCTCCCGCCCCGATGTCTGCTGCCCCGATGGGGTCGGTACGACAACACCATTTCCCGCACGATATTCGACCTCCACTGCCATGGGCAGGTGGTGGGTCGGGTGATTGGAGGTATCGATATGGAACTGCGCCACCTGCGTTATTTCGTTGCGGTTGCGGAAGAGGGCAACATCACGCGCGCGGCCGAACGGCTGCACATCGCGCAGCCGCCATTGAGTCGCCAGATTCAACAATTGGAGGACGACCTGGGCGTGCTGCTCATCGAGCGTGGCTCGCGTCCGCTCAAACTCACCGAGGCCGGCCAGTTTTTTTATGCGCATGCCCAGCAACTGCTGTCGCAGACCCGGGAGCTGAAGGCGATGACCAAGCGTATCGGGACCATCGAGAGCAAGATGTCGATCGGTTTTGTCGGCTCGACGCTGTACGGCATGCTGCCCAAGGTCATCCGGCGATTCCGGGCCGAGCACAAGACCATCGAATTGACCTTGCACGAAATGACGACCATGGAGCAGATCAGCGCGCTCAAGGAAGGCAAGATCGATGTCGGGTTTGGGCGGATACGGCACGAAGACCCCAGCGTGCGCCGCATCGTGCTGCGCGAAGAACGCCTGATCGTCGCCTTGCCCGACGAGCATCCGCTCTCCATGGTCGAATCGGCGTTGTCACTGCAAGATCTCGCCGCGGAGACACTCATTGTCTTTCCGAAATCCCCGCGCCCCAGTTTTGCTGATCAGGTCTTGGCGGCGTTTCACGACCGCGCGCTGGAGCCGAGAAACATTTACGAGGCGCGCGAACTGCAAATCGCGATCGGCCTGGTGGCGGCCGGAGAGGGCGTAGCCATCGTGCCGGGTAGTGTGCAGGGTCTGAGGCGTGAAGGGGTCTGCTATAAGGAGCTGGACGACCCCAATATGATCTCTCCCATCATATTGAGTACCCGCCTGCTCGATGAGTCGAATGATATTAAATTGCTTATCAGAATGATTGTCGATATTTATGAAGAAGAGCATATGATCCCCATTATTTCGCAAGGGGTTCTCGATTGTGTGACGCTCAGTAAATAACCGCTGGCCCATATAGTGGTTTGCAGTAGGCCTTGCTCAACGTCAGCACTTTTTCCGTCAAGGTAAAACAGCCTTTTTCCTGCCTGCTGACAAAGCCCAGTTTGATGAGCGTATGCAGGCAGCGATAAACAGCCGAATACGGGATGCCGGTTTTGGCGCTCAGTTCGGTGGCCGACATGCTGGGGCTGGCTTCGGAAAAGGCTTGCAACACTGCCAAGCCTCGTTCAAATGGGGTGTGGAATGTTTCCATGTCGGCCCGATTTGCCGTGTGAAAAATGGGAAATTCGTGATGTTTATCTGGCAAGGCGGTTGCCGGTTCGGGCCGGGAAGATGAAAGCGCGGGTCGGGCCGTTGCCGGATGCATTGCCCGGCTCCGACGCGCTGCGTTCACCTTCCCGACTATCGATCGAATGCGGCGTGTCTTACTTGCTCTCGGCCGCTTCCAGCACCTGCCCGCTGCCGTCAATATCCTCCTCGGTGCGGCTGGTTTTCACGGACAGAATCCACAAGGCCAGCATCGCGATACAGGCCGGAATCGCCAGCAGAATCAGGGTCTGGCTGAAGGGCAGCTTCATCCCCTGCAAGACTCCACCCAGCAGGGCGCCGGCGATGCCGCCAAAGCGGCCGACCCCCAGCATCCAGGCGATGCCCGTCGCACGGCCTTGCGTCGGATAGATCGGCGCCGCCAGGGCCGGCAGGGAGGCCTGCGCACCGGTCACCATGACCCCGGCAAGGAAGACCAGCACGGCGAAGAGCGAGACGTTGTCCATGTTCTGGCCCACCGCGACGAGCAGGATGGCAGCCAGCACATACACCATGCTGAGCACGCGGCCGGGGTTGAATTTGTCCATCAACACGCCGCTCACCAGGGTGCCCACGCCGCCACCGAGCGGGAACAAGGCCGTCAGCAGGGCTGCCTTTTCCGTGGTGAATCCGGCGTCTTTCATCATCAGCGGCATCCAGTTGGTCAGCAGATAGAAGATCAGCAGGCCCATGAAATAGGTGACCCACAGCATCAGCGTGCTGACCAGGAAAGGCTTGGACAAAATCAGGGCCAAAGCGGATTTTTCCGCTTTACCTTTGCCTGAATGTTCTCCCATGACATATTTCTTGACATGGCTCAGATTGCAGTTGCAAAGGCGCTCCAGCACGCGGCTGATTTTTTCGACCGGGTACTGCTTCGCCGTCATGTAAGACACCGATTCGGGCAGAGAGCGCATCATGAAAGGGAGAAGGGCCAACGGCAGAATGCCGCCGAGGATGAAAATGCCTTGCCAGCCATAATGTGGAATCACCCCGGCGGCGACAAAGCCACCCGCAGCGGCACCGAGCGGAAAACCGACGTAAACGGCATTGACCACGAATGAGCGGCGCTTCGCCGGAGCCAATTCGGCGATCAGGGTGACGGCATTGGGCATCGCCGCACCCAGGCCGAGGCCGGTCAGAAAACGCAATGCCGACAGGCTGGTGATGTCGGTGGCGTAGGCGGTCAACAGGCTGAAAAGGGCGAAAACGATGGTGGATACCATCAGGACATTTTTCCGCCCGAATCGGTCCGCGCTCGGGCCGGCTGCCATCGCGCCAAACGCCAGGCCGAATAGCGCGGCGCTCAATACCGGAGCCAGCGCGGGCTTGCTTACCCCCCATTCCGCCACGAGGGCGGGAGCGACGTAACCGATCGCCGCCGTATCAAAGCCGTCCAAGGCCAGAATGGAAAAGCAAAAAAACAAGACCAGCCAGTGATATGGCGAAAATTCCTGCTCGTTGATCAATGTCTGTACATTGACCGTTTCCTTGCTATATTCGCGATGCATTTTCTCCTCCATGAATAATCGAGCCCTCGTAAAGGCGCTACAAGCAAGTCCCGCACGTGCCATGTTTTTATGCTTGATCTGGCACGGTTAAAAATAGGGCCTGCTTTAAGCACCTCTATCCTGATGGTAAAGAAACACACCGTCTAATACTGTTTCAGTATCCGATAATACCCGCGCCGTATAGCGGCCAGAGTGAGGCCTTCGGCTTGGCCATGTCTGGGGTCAATGGCTTTTTCAAGGCGTGGAAAAAGCCAGCCATTTCCTGGGAATGCTGGCTTCATGAGGTGGGGGATGAGTCGAGCCGGAGCAGCGCCTTGCCGATGGAAAGGCGTTTACTCCAGCGACAGGCCGGCCCTTACGTCAGATAGCGTGCCGTCAACCAGGTCACGAAGTCGTGCGCCATGTCCGGCGTCAGCTGGTGCCCGGCCGGGTAGATGTTGAGCTGGTGAGGCACGCCCAGTTGGGTGAGCCGGGCGCTGGCTCTTTCGGCCCAAGCCAGCGGTAGCTTGTCGTCGAACTCGCCATGCGCGACGAAGCCCGCCAATCGTGCCAATGCCTCGGGCGTCCCGATTTGCGGCGCGATTTCCGGCAGGATGCGGCCCGACAACAGACCGAATCCGCCAAGCTGCTGCGGCTCGGTCAGCGCCAGCCCGGCGCTCATGATGCCGCCCTGGCTGAAGCCGGCCATCACCGTGTGCGCCGGATCGATGCCGCTGGCGGATTGCAAGCAGGCGACCAGCTGCCCCAATTGCTGCCGGCTGGTTTCGGCCTGGGCCGGATGGATCGACGGCCCTTGCGGCCCGAAGCTGACCTGGAACCAGCCGAACTGGCCCGGCCCGAACTCCAGCGGCGCGCGTACCAGTACCACCTTGGTCCGGGCATCGAGCAGTTGCCCCAGCGCGGCAAGCTGCATCTCGTTGCCGCCGACGCCGTGCAGCAACAGCAGCAAGGCTTGCGGGCGGGGTACGACGGCCCCAGCGGGCAGCGGCATGTCCAGCGTGCGGTAGCTCAGGTCCGAGGCCGGATCGTGCTGCAGTGCCGAAGGCTGTGCCGAGGAAAGGGGCAGGGGTGACGGGGATGTCGTGGTGAAGCCTTGCAGGGAGGTCATCGGGTGTCCTTGCGGTAGGGTGGGCAATGGAAAGAGGGCATGACGCCGATTCTGCTGCCGCTGGCGCAAGCAATAAACCTGTTGCTGCGAAAATGATTGTCTCAGTTGGGGAAACAATTGGGCCGGGCGCGTAGCTGGTTGATCTGCCTGCCCGCTGTCGTCAGCCGCCCGGCGGGCTGGCCGAGGGAGTGGCCACGCCAGCGTCGCAAAGAATTGCAGGAAGCAACGCCCACAGGCCGTGACGTGCCGCTTGAGTTGCGGTCAGGCTTGCTGGAAAAACGGGCGGCTCTTTAAAACCGGTGGTTTGTGGAAGGCCTGGAGAATACCCCGCGAGTTCAAAAAGTAAGTGCAACAGTCAATAGGTAAATCAATTCAGTGATTTGCTTCCTTCGAACAGCATCCTTGGCGTCTTCCAGTCCAGCCGTTTCCTGGGACGGTCATTCAACTTTCTTTCCACTTTGACCAGCGCAGCCCGAGTAATCCTCCTGAAGTCAGTCCCCTTTGGGAAGTATTGCCGGATGAGCCCGTTCAGGTTTTCGTTGCAGCCGCGCTGCCAAGAACTGTACGGGTCGGCAAAAAAGCAATCTGCTTTCAACCGCTTGGCAACCGTCTGGTGGCCAGCAAACTCCTTGCCGTTGTCGAACGTCAGCGTCAGCACCTGTTTCTGGTGTGGACGGAGCGCTTGGACAATCGCCTTCGTGACGCCCGCCGCTTCCTTGTTTGGCACCAGCATCAGCTTGGCGTAGCCGGTCTTGCGCTCAACCAGTGTCACGATGGCACCCTTGTTCCCGGCTCCGATCATCGTGTCAGCCTCCCAATCACCGACCCGGCTGCGCGCCTCAACTTCGGCGGGACGCTCCGTAATCGGCCGGCGGTTGGCTATCTGACCGCGACGCTCCGGCTTGCCGTAGCGCTTTCTGCGTTCTTTCTGGCAGCGCAGCGCTTTGTAGACATCACCGCCTTGGCGCTTGTTCTGCAGGACCCGCTGGTAAATCCATTCATGGCTGACTGCATAGTCACTACCTTTGAACACGCCGCTGATTTGTTCAGGACTCCAGCCCTCCCTCAGCAACGGGACGGCGATCTCGTCGAATACCGGCCCCCATGGCTGCCGCAATTTGCCCTTGGCTTGCAGGCGCTGGCGATAGCTGCGCTGGGCATCGCTGGCATGGTAACGGCCGCGCAGGCGATGGCGCCGCAGCTCTCGGCTGATCACGCTTTTACAGCGACCAATGCGCTGGCCGATGGCCGTAGGGCCAAAACCCTCGGCACTCAATGCCTGGATCTGGTATCGTTCACCCTCGGTGAGATGGCGGTATTTCATTCCTTGTGCTCCTGACTGGCCGGTCAAAGAGCGGGGGAATTTACCTCATCTCACCCCCTTCCTCCAGACCTGCCTGCCGTTGCACTTACTCCCTGAATCCGCCCCCAAAAGGCATCTTAAAAATGCTTATTTGGTATTTGATTGCCATGGAATAGTAAAAATATGATTCGTGAACCATGGTTGCCATACTCAATAAACATGATTTCTCCTACAGATTCGGTGCTGTGTGGTTTGACCGGTCCAGTTCGATGCTGCTGATCATCAGCGGATAGCAAGCATCCCGTCATAAACGAAACGCCTTAAAACGGCGATCGCCTAGTCCCTTCCTGAAGAAAAGTGGTACAGCATGCGCAACAATCTGCCGATCAGCGATAACGAAGTGATGCTCGATCCGCGATGCCCAATCGTGACGAAAACGGATTTGCACGGAAAAATCCTGTACGCCAATCCGGAGTTCATGCGCATCAGCGGCTTCTCCGAGGAAGAGCTGCTGGGCCAGGACCACAATATCGTCAGGCACCCCGACATGCCGGTACAGGCGTTCGCCGATCTGTGGGCGACCATCCGGCGTGGTCAGACGTGGAAGGGCCTCGTGAAGAACCGCAGAAAAGACGGTGGTTTTTATTGGGTCAAAGCCCATGTTGCCCCTCTGCACGAGCTGGGGCAGCATGTCGGCTACATGTCGGTGCGTACGGCTCCTAGTGAGGTGGAAAAGCAGCAGGCCGAACAGTTATACCGAGCCGTGCGACATGGTGCTGCGGTGTTTCCGGCCACCTCGCCGTTACATGCCCGCTCGCTATCGTTCTGGATATCGGCTGTGCTGCTGGCGATGCTCGTCGGCGAGGCCGGCAGCCTGTTGCTCGCCCGTCCGCTGGCGATCATGTTGAGTCTGGCGACCACCGCGCTGGTGGGCGGGCTGCTTTATTTCATGATGCAGCAAACCCGACGTTCCAGCCGCCTGGTGCTGCAAGCGCTGGCCTTGTGGAAGGAGGGGCACCTCAATCAGGGCATTGCCCCCACGGGCATGCGCGAATTTCAAGACGTCTTTGCCGCACTCGAGTCTACCCGGCTTCATCTACAGGCTGTGATCTCGGACGTGGTGGCGGTCAATCATCACATCGACCGAACCTCGACCCGCATTGCCACGGAAACCCATCAGCTTTACGATCAGAACGCCCAGATCGCCCAAGGGGTGGCGCAGATTGCCGCTGCGATGGAGCAGCTGGCGGTGTCGATCCAGGAAATCTCCGCCATGACGCAGCAGGGTTCGGATCACGCCAAGCGCAGCCGCGAGCTGGTGGAGGAGGGCAACCGGTTCATCAACGAATCGAAGTCTGCAATGGACGAGGCGGCCAGCGGTGCCAGGGAAACCAATGCCGCGGTGCAGGAGCTGGAAAGTATTTCAGAGGAAATCGGCTCGGTCACGGACATCATCCAGAACATTGCCCAGCAAACCAATTTACTGGCCCTGAACGCTGCCATCGAGGCTGCGCGTGCCGGAGAGCAGGGGCGTGGCTTTGCGGTTGTCGCTGATGAGGTCAGGCAGTTGGCTGAAAACACCGCCGACAACACCGTCAACATTCGGACCTCCATCACGATCCTGAAAGAAAAAATCGCTTACATCATCAATGGTCGACAACGTGTCGGTGTCTGCATCAAACGCGTACAGCACAACATCCAGCAAACCGTCGACAGCCTGCAGGAGATCGATCGGGCCAGCGTTGGCCTGGAGGTGGTCACCGAGTCGATCGTCAATTCGCTGAAGCAGCAATCCAGCGCTTCGTCGGAAGTCGCGCAAAGTATGGAAAAGCTGGGTGCCGCCTCGGAGCAAAGTACGTTGAACATTGCAAGGAATCGCGATATCGCGGCTGCTTTGCACGGTTTGTCCAATGCGCTGACTAAGTTACTGAAAAACTTCGAAAAGAATATCTGAGCCTGGTAAAGAGGTTCTTTCCGGCATGAGGGGCGATGGTGGGTCATGCCCTTCTCGGCAGCGTAGGCGTGCAGTTCGCTGCGGGTGAGGGGGGCGTGATTGACCGACTCCATGTGGGTCGCAATCAGGGTGGTCTCTGGTGCCGCCTTATGGACCTCATAGACGTCCTGCTTGCCCATGATGATTGAGCCGAAGCCCACGACCTGGCGTCTCCAGCGTTAAGGATGACGACATCCGGCATGTGTTGTTGTGTCAGGCTGGCCTGGACGTGTGCATTCCAGAGCGTGTCGCCGGCCGGATAGACGGTTTTTTCGTCAGGATGCTTGAACACCACGCCACTGACCTCGCCCAGGAGTTCGCCGATGGGGGAGGCCATGAACTGATCGCTGCCGTGTTGGCCCGAGGTCTTGATGAGCGTGATGCCCTTGAATTCGGTGTTGGCGCCAAGCAGGCGCACATCGGTGAAACCCGAAGCCTGGATGGCAGCCTGGTCCCGCCCGTTCTGCACGAACAGAGGCTTGTCCTTGGGGATGAGCTGTTTGGCGGTCTCGTCCCAATGGTCCAGATGGTCATGGGTCACGATGACCGCATCGACTGCCAGGATGTCCCCCATGGGGATGGGCAACTCCACCGTGGGGTTCATCAGATGATCGTTCGGCGTACCTGGAAATGCCGGGAGCGCTCCCTTGGGCGAGAGCATCGGGTCAATGAGAAAGCGGGTGCCGGCATAGATGCCTCCGCCGCCTTGTGCTGGTGTGTATTCTTGACGAAAGAGACAAACGAGGGGGCACGAGACAGATACGGGTATGGCCTGGTTGGAAGCCGGGCATGAAAACGGGCCACCAGTAAGGTGGCCCGAAGCGTCTCTGCTCCTCGCCTGCCGACAAGACTCAGGGGCAGAGTTTCAGCAGCGTCGACTTCAGCTCGGTGTATTTCTCCAGCGCGTGCAGCGACTTGTCGCGGCCGTTGCCCGACTGCTTGTAGCCGCCAAACGGCAGGTTCATGTCGCCCCCTTCGTCGTAGCAGTTGATCCACACTGTGCCGGCACGCAGACGGCGCGCGAGCCGGTGGGCTCGGCTGACGTCGCGCGTCCATACCGCGGCGGCGAGGCCGTAGTCGCTGTCGCTGGCGATGGCGATCGCCTCGTCTTCGGTATCAAAAGGAATCACCGCACACACCGGGCCGAAGATTTCCTCGTGTGCGATGCGCGCACCGGGCGAGGTCTCGAATGCGGTCGGTGCGATGTAGTAGCCGGTGTCGGTGTGCACCGCATGGCCGCCAAAGAGCAGCGTCGCTTCCTGTTTACCCAGTTCGATGTAGCCGAGTACGCGCTGGTACTGTACCTCGTCGACGATCGCCCCCATGCCGGTCGCCGGGTTCAGCGGATCGCCCGGCCGGTAGCCTTCGGCCGCCTTCTTCAGCTCGGCGACGAATTCGTCGTAGATGCCACGCTGTACCAGCACGCGCGAGCCGGCCGAGCACATCTCGCCCTGGTTGAAGAAGATGCCGCCGGCAGCGGTGCGTGCGGCCTGGGCGACGTCGGGGCAATCTGCCAGCACGATATTGGGCGACTTGCCGCCCAGCTCCAGCCATACGCGCTTGAGGTTCGATTCGGCCGCGCAGGCCATGATCTTCTTGCCGACTGCGGTGGAGCCGGTGAAGGCGAGGCAGTCGACGTCCATGTGCAGCGCCAGCAGCCGCCCGGTCTCGCCGGCGCCCGGCAGCACGTTGAACACGCCGTCGGGGATGCCGGCCTGCTGGGCGAGCGCGGCGATGCGGATCGCAGTCAGCGGCGATTTTTCCGAGGGCTTGAGGATCAGCGAGTTGCCCGCCGCGAGCGCCGGCGCGAACTTCCAGCTCGCCATCAGCAGCGGGAAGTTCCACGGCACCACGGCAGCGACGACGCCGATCGGTTCGCGTGTGACGGTGCCGTGCAGGTTGGGGGCGAGTGGGGCAACCTCGCCGCCGATCTTGTCGATCGCCTCGGCGAACCATTGCACGCAGTAGGCCGCGCCGGCGACGTCCACGTTCAGCGAGTCGGAGATCGGCTTGCCCACGTCGAGCGTCTCGAGCAGCGCCAGCTCGTCGGCGTGTTCGCGGATCAGCTCGGCGAAGCGCAGCATCACCGTCTTGCGTCTGACCGGGGCGAGGCCCGCCCAGCGGCCGTCTTCGAAAGCGGTGCGGGCGGCGGCCACCGCCTTGTTCACGTCGGCTTCGCCGCAGTCGGCGATCTCGGTCAGTGTCTGTTTGTTGGCAGGATTGACGGTGGTGAAGGTGCGGCCGCTTTCGGCGGCAAGGTAGTTGCCGTCGATGAAGGCGCGGCCTTCGAAGGTCTGGCTCGTGGCCAGCGCTTGCCATTGTTCGTGGGTGAGGCGGGGCATTGCTCTTCTCTCCTAAGTAGCGCGCCGACCGCCGCCCAGGATCAGAAGTTGGCTGGCGTGTTGGCGCTGATGATTTCGGCTTCCTCCTGGCCGATGTTGCGGAATCGGTGCGGCAGCGTGCTCGGGAAGTAATAGCCGTCGCCGGTGTGCAGCACGTTGACCTGTCCGTCGATGGTCAATTCGATGGTGCCGCGCACCACCAGTCCGCATTCCTCGCCTTCGCTGTGCGTGATCGCCTCGGGGCCGGTGTCGGCGCCTGGTGCGTACAGCTCGCGCAGCATGCGCATCTGCCGGTTCTGCACGGTGGCGCCCACCAGCAGGAGACGCAGGCCGCTGTTACCGAGGTCGGGCTGCTCGCCCGGCCGGAACACATAGCTGTTTTCACGCGGCGGCTCGTCGAAGGTGAAGAAGTCCGCCAGGGACATCGGGATGCCTTCAAGCAATTTCTTCAGCGAGCTGACCGAGGGGCTGACCCGGTTCTGCTCGATCAGCGAGATCGTGGCGTTGGTCACGCCGGCCCGTTTTGCCAGTTCTCGCTGCGACAACTTGTAGCGCTCACGCACCAGCTTGAGTCGTGGTCCGATGTCCATTTCGTTCCCGTATGTTGATAATAATTGACGGCTTGTGTCAAATTATTTTTGACGCTACCGCCTGTCGTAAGTGGCGATGAATTATACCACACACGGCTTGCTGCTTGTTGTCATGCACAATTTTGACGCTGTGCAGCACGATTTCGGGGCGTGCATGGCGTACCAGTAGGGTCGGCGAACGAGTTGTGTAAAAATTTTTTGACGGTGCTTGTCAATTATATTTAACGAGCTTAGACTGGATTTAGCTTGAAACCGCATACCGCCTGTCGGGATGCGCAAACACCACCCAGGAGCAATCCGATGCAGACCTGCTTGAACCGTCATCTCGCCCCGCTCGCCGACTTTGCGGCGAAGGCCTGCATGCGCGGTGGCGAATGCGGGCCGGCTGGCGTGCGGGTGGTGCCGGGCGTCCTGGCGGAGTACCTGATTCACGCTCGCCGCGTGTGTGCGGCGGCGTCCATCGATCTCCTCTGTGCGGTGCCCTTCATGGGCGCCGCTTTTTTTATTCCTGCAACGCTGCAAAGGAGGTGCGCCGCCGTTTGAAGGCGTGCGTGCGATCACGATGAAACACCCTGTCATCGGAATTCCCTGCTGTCGCTGGTGGCTCAAGGAGTCCCAGTTCTTCCACCTGGTCGGCGAGAAGTACGTGCGCGCCGCCGAGGGGGCCGGCGGCCTGCCGCTGCTGCTGCCGGCGCTGGGCGAGGCGACGCCGGTCGAACAAGTGCTCGATCTGGTCGACGGCCTCTTGTTTACCGGCAGTCCGTCGAACATCGAGCCGCAGCACTACGGCGCGGCCAGCGTCGACGGCGATTTCAACGACCCGCAGCGCGACGCCACCACGCTGGCGCTGATCCGCGCCGCGATCGACGCCGGCGTGCCGGTGCTCGGCATCTGCCGTGGCTTCCAGGAAATCAATGTCGCGCTCGGCGGCACCCTGCACCGCAAGGTGCACGAGGTGCCGGGTATGAGCGATCACCGCGACCCGGGCGGCACGCTCGATGAGATGTACGCGCTGGCGCATCCGGTGAGCTTCGTCGAAGGCGGCGTGCTGCATCGGCTCACCGGCCGGCACGAGGCCCAGGTCAATTCGCTGCACGGGCAGGGCGTCGACCAGCTCGCCCCGGCGCTGCAGGCCGAGGCGCATGCGCCGGATGGCCTCGTCGAGGCGTTCAGCGTCAAGGGTGCGCGCGTTTTCGCGCTCGCCGTGCAGTGGCATCCGGAATGGCAGTACCAGAACAACCCCCTGTCGCTGGCCATTCTCAACGCGTTTGGCGAGGCTTGCGCCGCCCGTCGGAATCGACGCGGCTAAGACTCGCCCGAACAACCAACTTTCTACAAAGGAGGCAACCATGAGCGTTCTGAGCGAATGGCTGCGAGAACATCGAATTACCGAAGTGGAATGCGTGATCCCCGATTTCACCGGCGTCGCGCGCGGCAAGATCGTGCCGAAAGAGAAATTCAGCGAAGAGGAGGGCATGCGCCTGCCCGAGGTGGTGCTGGTGCAGACGGTGACCGGCGAGTACGCCGAGTGCATCACCTCCGATACCGACCCGGACATGGTGCTGCTGCCGGACCCGAACACCATCCGCCTGGTGCCCTGGGCCAAGGATCCGGTGGCGCAGGTGATCCACGACTGCTTCCACTTCGACGGCGCACCGATCGAGCAGGCGCCGCGCCACGTGCTGCGCCGCGTGCTGAAGCTGTACGAGGACATGGGCTGGGAGCCGGTGGTGGCGCCCGAGATGGAGTTCTACCTCGTCGACGTCAACCGCGATCCCGACCTACCGCTGCAGCCGCCGATCGGCCGCACCGGCCGCCCGGAGACCGGGCGAAAGGCGTACTCGATCGACGCGGTCAACGAGTACGACGATCTGTTCGAGGAGATCTACGACTTCTGCGACGCGCAGAACCTGGCGATCGACACCCTGATCCACGAGGTGGGCGCCTGCCAGATGGAGATCAACTTCCTGCACGGCAACCCGCTCGATCTGGCCGACCAGGTGTTCCTGTTCAAGCGCACGGTGCGCGAGGCGGCGATCCGTCACAACATGTACGCCACCTTCATGGCCAAGCCGATGGAGAACGAGCCCGGTTCGGCGATGCACATCCACATGAGCGTGGTCGACAAGAAGACCGGCAAGAACGTGTTCTCGAACGCCGATGGCAGCGTCAGCGACATCTTCCTGCACTCGATCGGCGGCATGCAGAAGTACTTCCCGCAGGCGATCGCGCTGTTCGCCCCCTTCGTGAACAGCTACCGCCGCCTGGTGCGCCACACCGCCGCGCCCATCAACGTGCAGTGGGGCTATGACAACCGCACCTGCGGCATCCGCGTGCCGCACTCGGGCCCGTCGGCGCGCCGCATCGAAAACCGCCTGCCCGGCGTCGATTGCAACCCCTACATCGCACTCGCCGCGACGCTGGCCTGCGCCTACTTGGGCATCGTCGAAAAACTCAAGCCGAGCGAACCGCTGGCCGACGACGCCTACGGGCGGCCGTTCGCCTTCCCGCGCGGGCTCGACGAGGCCATCGGCGCGCTGCGCGCCTGCCAGCCGATCGCCGAGGTGCTCGGCCCCGGCTTCGTCAAGGCGTTCTGCGCCGTCAAGGAAGCCGAATACATCGAATACGCCCGCGTGATCAGCCCGTGGGAGCGCAAGTTCCTGCTGCTGCACGTTTAAGAGAGAGAAGGACCCCTATCATGAGTCTGAACATGAATTTCGCCGAAGTACGCCAGGTCACGGAACGCAAGACCAGCCAGCGCAGCACGCGTGAATGGCAGGCGCTCGACGCTGCGCACCATTTCCACCCGTTCTCTGACGCCGCCTCGCTCAACAAGCAGGGCTGCCGCGTGATCACGCACGGCGACGGCGTCTATCTGTGGGATTCGGAAGGCAACAAGCTCTTCGATGCGATGTCCGGCCTGTGGTGCGTCAACATCGGCTATGGCCGCAAGGAACTGGCCGAGGTCGCGTACCGGCAGATGCAGGAGCTGCCGTTCTACAACACCTTCTTCAAGACCACCCACCCGCCGGTGATCGAGCTCTCCAAGCTCCTGGCCGAGGTGGCGCCGGAAGGCTTCAACCACGTGTTCTATACCAACTCGGGTTCCGAGGGTAACGACACCGTGATCCGCATGGTGCGCCACTACTGGGCGAGCCTGGGCCAGCCGCAGAAGAAGACCATCATCTCGCGCGTCAACAGCTACCACGGTTCCACCATCGGCGGCGCCAGCCTGGGCGGCATGAGCTACATGCACGAGCAGGGCGACCTGCCGATCCCGCACATCGCCCACATCGAGCAGCCCTACTGGTACGCCAACGGCGGCGACCTGAGCCCTGAGGAATACGGCCTCAAGGCGGCGCGCGAACTCGAGAAGAAGATTCTGGAGCTGGGCGTCGAGAACGTCGCCGCCTTCATCGGCGAACCGGTGCAGGGTGCCGGCGGCATCATCATCCCGCCGACCACCTATTGGCCCGAGATCCAGCGCATCTGCGACCAGTACGGCATCTTGCTGATCGCCGACGAGGTGATCTGCGGCTTCGGCCGCACCGGCCAGTGGTTCGGCAGCCAGTACTACGGCATCCGCCCCCACCTGATGACCATCGCCAAGGGTCTGTCGTCCGGCTACCAGCCGATCGGCGGGGTGCTGGTGCACGACACCGTGGCCAAGGTGATCGCCGAGTCGGGCGACTTCAATCATGGCTTCACCTATTCGGGCCACCCGGTGGCCGCCGCGGTCGCCGCCGAGAACCTGCGCATCCTCAAGAACGAACGCATCATCGAGAAGATGCGCGAGGACGTGATGCCCTACGCCCACCAGCTGTGGCACGAGGCCTTCGACAACCATCCGCTGGTCGACGACGTCCGGGCGCTCGGCTTCTTCTTCGCGGTGACCATCGTCGAGGACAAGGCAACGCGGAAGCGCTACGCCAACGGCGGCGAGCTCGCGCTGCGCTGCCGCGACATCTGCTTTGCCAACAACCTGGTGATGCGTGCCACCGGCGACAGCATGATCTCGGCGCCGCCGCTGACCATGACGCGTGTCGAGGCCGAGGAGTTCGTCGCCAAGGCCAGGCAGTGCATCGACCAGTTCGCGCGTGAGCTCGGCCGCCTCTAAATGCTGTTGGGCGGGGCCGACCATTCCATCGATTACAGACGGCCCCGTCGATTCGCTATCGTGTCTACTCAGGAGAAAACCATGCGTCAAAGCATGACCACCCTCATCGCCGCCGGCGTGCTGGCCGCGGCAACCGTGCCGGCCTTCGCCGCCGACAAGGTGCTCAACGTCTACAACTGGTCGGACTACATCGCCCCCGACACCGTCAAGAACTTCGAGAAGGAAACCGGGATCAAGGTCCGCTACGACGTCTACGACTCGAACGAGGTGCTGCAGGCCAAGATACTGACCGGGCGCTCCGGCTACGACATCGTGGTGCCGACCAGCGCCTTCCTCGCCAAGCAGATCAAGGCCGGGGTCTATCAGCCGATCGACAAGAGCAAGCTCGCCAACTACAAGAACCTCGACCAGATGGTGCTGTTGCAGGCCGCCAGGTTCGATCCGGGCAACGCCTATGCCGTGCCGTACTTCTACGGCATCAACACGCTGGCGATCAACGTCGGCAAGGTAAAGACCGCGCTCGGCAGCACGCCGATGCCGGCCAACGAGTGGGATCTGCTGTTCAAGCCCGAATACGCGGCCAAGCTCAAGTCCTGCGGCGTGTCGGTGCTCGACAGCCCGGCCGAGGCGCTGCCTGTCGCCGCGCACTACCTCGGCAAGGACCCCAATGGCACGGCGGATGCCGACTGGCGCGCCGCGGCCGATCTGTACAAGAAGATTCGCCCCTATATCACCCGGTTCTCCTCGTCCGGTTACATCAACGAGTTCGCCAACGGCTCGCTGTGCGTGGTGCTGGGCTATGGCGGCGACCTCAACATCGCCAAGCGCCGCGCCGAAGAGGCCAAGAATGGCCAGCATCTCAAGGTGCTGGCACCCAAGGCCGGCGTGATGCTGTGGATGGACAGCATGGCGATCCCGAAGGACGCCCAGAACGTCGACAACGCACTCGCCTTCATCAACTACGTGATGCGCCCCGACGTGGCTGCCGCCAACGCCAAGGCGGTCAATTACGCCACGCCGAACAAGCCGGCGCGCACCCAGATCGATGCCAAGTTCCTGAACGACCCGTCGATTTACCCGACGCCGGAAATCCAGAAGGCCAGCTTCGTGCAGTTGCCGGTCGACGCCAAGATCCAGCGTCTGCAAACCCGTCTGTGGACCGAAGTGAAAACCCGCAAGTGAGCTGAAGACGCGGCCGCCCGCCCACCCGCACGCGGGCGGCCGACTCGGAGGGGAAGAATCGTGAACATGGCTGAATCGTCCTTGAACCAGGCCGCCAAGACGGCCGGTACCAAGTCCTATCTGCAAATCGTCGACGTCGTGAAGAAATTCGGTGACAACACCGTCGTCGATCACATCAACCTGTCGATCGCGAAGAACGACATCTTCGCGCTGTTGGGCAGTTCCGGCTGCGGCAAGTCGACGCTGCTGCGCATGCTCGCCGGCATGGAAACGCCGACCTCGGGCCGGATCATCCTCGACGGCGAAGACATCACCGATCTCGCGCCGTACGAGCGTCCGATCAACATGATGTTCCAGAGCTACGCGCTGTTCCCTCACATGACCGTGGCACAGAACATCGCCTTCGGCCTCAAGCAGGACAAGCTGTCGCGCGCCGAGATCGCCGAGCGCGTCGAGCGCATGCTCGAGCTGGTGCAGATGAAGAAGTACGCGCACCGCAAGCCCTACCAGCTCTCCGGCGGCCAGCAGCAGCGCGTCGCGCTCGCCCGCAGCCTCGCCAAGCGGCCCAAGCTGTTGCTGCTCGACGAGCCGCTCGGTGCGCTCGACAAGAAGCTCAGGCAGCAGACCCAGCTCGAACTGGTCAACATGATCGAACAGGTCGGCGTGACCTGCATCATGGTGACGCACGACCAGGAAGAGGCGATGACCATGGCGTGCCGCATCGGCATCATGTCCGACGGCCGGCTGCTGCAGGTGGCGACGCCGGGCGAGATCTACGAGCACCCGAACTGCCGTTTCACCGCCGAATTCATCGGCGAGACCAATATGTTCGGCGGCCACGTGATCGAGGACGAACCCGACTTCGTACGTATCCAGTCGACCGATCTGCCGCGCCCGGTGCGTGTCGGCCACGGCATCACGGGAACCATGGGCATGCCGGTGTGGCTGTCGGTGCGTCCGGAGCGGGTCGGCGTCACGCGCCAGCAGCCGACAGGCCACGGCAACTGGGCGGCGGGCTCGGTGCACGACATCGCCTACCTCGGTGGTTTCTCGATTTTTCACGTGCGCCTCGACACCGGCAAGGTGGTCAAGGCCAGCGTGCCGGCGACGCGCTGGCGCGAAGAGGCGGCTCCGATCTGGGACGAGCCGGTATTCGTCAGCTGGGCTGACAACGACGCTGTGGTACTGACGCAATGATGAGCCGACTCCTATCGCTGCGGGATTCCCGCACAGAGGCCGCGCGCGCTGCGCGCCGGCCCCTCTGGTGGCAGCGCGCCATGCCGCGTGGCCGATCGCTGGTGACGGCGGTCCCCTACGGCTGGCTGCTGCTGTTCTTCCTGGTGCCGTTCCTGTTCGTGTTGCAGATCAGCTTCTCCGAGGTCGAGATCGCGTCCCCGCCGTACCGGGCGCTGGTGTCGGAGGTCGAAGGCGTGCTGAACATCGCGCTGAACATCGGCAATTACAGCTACATCTTTGGCGACCCGCTGTACTTCGAGGCCTACTTGAGCTCGCTCAAGATGGCGGGGGTGACGACGATCATCTGCCTCCTGGCCGGCTACCCCATCGCCTACACCATCGCCCGCGCGCCGGAAGCCAAGCGCAACACGCTCCTGATGCTGGTGATGCTGCCGTTCTGGACCTCGTTCCTGGTGCGGGTGTACGCCTGGATGGGCATCCTCGACAACGAGGGCTTGTTGAACAAGGCCTTGCTGGCGTTGGGGATGATCGACGAGCCGCTGCAGCTGATGCACACCCAGCTCTCGGTGCAGATCGTGATGGTGTACGCCTACCTGCCGTTCATGATCCTGCCCTTGTTCTCCAACCTGGTGAAGCTCGACGAGCGCCTGCTGGAGGCCGCGGCAGATCTGGGCTGCCGGCCGTGGAAGACCTTCCTGACGGTGACGCTGCCGTTGTCGAAGAACGGCGTGATCGCCGGCGCCATGCTGGTGTTCATCCCGGCGGTGGGCGAGTTCGTGATCCCGGAACTGGTGGGCACGCCCGAATCGCTGATGATCGGCAAGGTGCTGTGGATGGAGTTCTTCGACAACAACAACTGGCCGATGGCGGCGTCGGTGACGATCGTGATGCTCGCGCTCTTGATCCTGCCGATCATCTACCTGCACAAGCGCGAGGAAAAGGCGCTGGCACGGGCGGCACAGCGCTAGGAGACCAAGCATGAACGGTAAAAAAATCAGCGGGTTCGGCAAGGCCACGCTCGGCCTGGGCTTCGCCTTTCTCTACGTGCCCATCCTGATCCTCGTCGTCTACTCGCTCAACGCCTCCAAGCTGGTGACGGTATGGGCGGGCTTCTCGACGCACTGGTACGGCGTGCTGTTCCGCGACGACGCGGTGATGTCGGCCTTCGGCTTGAGTCTCAAGATCGCACTGCTGTCGAGTGTGATGAGCGTGGTACTGGGCACCATCGCCGGCCTGGTGCTGGCGCGTTTCGGCTCCTTCAAGGGCAAGAGCCTGTTCGCCGGCATGCTCACCGCGCCGATGGTGATGCCCGAGGTGATCACCGGCCTGTCGATGCTGCTCTTGTTCGTCGAGATGCAGCAGTGGTTCGGCTTCCCGGCCGAGCGCGGCGTGCTGACGATCTGGGTGGGCCACGTGACCCTGTGCATGGCCTACGTGACGGTGGTGATCCGCTCGCGCCTGGTGGAGATGGACCGCTCGGTCGAAGAGGCTGCGATGGATCTCGGCGCTCGCCCCTTGAAAATCTTCTTCCAGGTCACGCTGCCCATCATCGCGCCGGCGATCGCGTCGAGCTTCCTGCTGGCGTTCACGCTGTCGATCGACGACCTGGTGATCACCGCCTTCCTGTCCGGCCCGGGCTCGACCACCTTGCCGCAGCTGATCTTCTCGCGGGTTCGCCTGGGGCTCAACCCGGAGATCAACGCGCTGGCGACGGTTACGGTATTGGCGGTGGCGGTGCTGGTGATCGGCGCCAACCGGGTGATGGTTAAGGCGGAGCGGCGCCGCGCGCGGTTGGCTGCAATCGCGTAAAGCAGGAGATGTCCGCCCGTGCGCGGCCCGGCGCCGCCACGGGCTTTTTCTATCCTTTTGGGAGGAGGGCTTATGTTCGGGTCTTTGCAGTTTGCCGGTCAGGAACACGTCGACTCCTGGTACGCCGCCAGCGCCGGTCCGCTAACGCCCAAGCCGCGCCTGAGCGAATCATTGAGCGCCGACGTCTGCGTGATCGGCGCCGGCTATACCGGCCTGTCGGCGGCGCTCGAGCTGGCCGAGCGCGGCTATCGTGTCGTGGTGCTCGAAGGCGCGCGGGTAGGGTGGGGCGCCTCCGGCCGCAACGGCGGCCAGGTGTTGTCCGACCTTGCCTGCGGCATGGGGCTGGTGCGCGACCAGCTTGGCCAGCAGGCGGCGCGCGAGATATGGGACATGACGCGCGAGGCGGTCGATCTGGTCGGCGAGCGTTGCGCGAAGCACGACATCGATGCCGAGCTGGTGTGGGGCTATTTCCACGCCGCACTGAAGGATCGCCAGATGCGCGAGCAAGCCGCGTGGCAGGAGGAGGCGGCGCGCCATTACGGCTACGGCCGCTTCGAGTTGATCGGCAAGGATCGCCTGGCGGAAATGGTCGTGTCCGAGCGCTACGTCGGCGGCCTCTATGAGCCCGACGCGGGCCATATCCATCCACTCAAGTACGCGCTCGGCCTCGCGCGCGCCGCCGAGGCGGCCGGTGTCCGACTCTTCGAACACAGTGCGGTGACCGAGATCGTGCCGGGCGCGACGGTGAGGGTGAAGGTCGGCCAGTACGAGGTGCGCGCCGAGTCGGTCGTGCTCGCCGGCAACACCTATCTGGGCAAGCTGGTGCCCGAGCTCGACAAGAAGATCATGCCGGTCGGCACGTACATCATCGCCACCGAACCGCTGGGAGAGGCACAGGCGCGGACGCTGATCCCGACAAACCTCGCGGTGTGCGATGCCAACTTCGTGCTCGATTATTTCCGCTTCACGCGCGACACGCGTCTGCTGTTCGGCGGCCGGGTCAGCTATACCGGCATGACGCCGATCGGGCTCAGGGACGCCATGCGCCGCAGCATGCTCAAAGTGTTCCCCGGCCTCGACAACGTGAAGATCGAGTACGACTGGGGCGGCTTCGTCGACATCACCATGAGCCGCGCGCCGCACTTCGGCCGTGTCGCGCCCAACATCTTCTTCGCCCAAGGCTTCTCGGGCCACGGCGTCGCGCTGACCGGGCTCGCCGGCAGGCTGATGGCTGAGGCGATCCACGGCGAGCCGGAGCGTTTCGACCTGTTCGCCCGGCTGTCGCACCACAGCTTCCCCGGAGGAGCGCTGCTGCGCACCCCGGCGCTGCTGATGGCGACCAGCTACTACCGCTTGCGCGACTATCTCTGACCCGTCCCCGGTGCGCTGGCACCGGGCCTCCTCCCCTGACAAGGCAGGGGCTCTGATAGTATTGCCGCAGGCATCCGATTTCAGGAAACACCATGCTCTATATCTATACCCCTCAGGATTCCGATCAACTGGCATCGCTGCTGCGCAATGCCTTGCCCGATGTCGAATTGGCGGCATGGCCACAAGCAGTCGATCACGATAAGGTCCGCTACGTTGTGGCATGGAATCCGCCGGAAGGGTTCTTTGCCCATTTCTCCCGGTTGCAGGCCGTTTTCGCGTTGGGCGCTGGAGTGGATAGATTACTGGCGCGCCCCGATCTTCCTGGCCATATCCCCGTCATCCGCCTGACGGACGCCGGCATGGCGCAGCAAATGGCTGAGTATGCCCTGTTATGGTGTGCTGCGCTATCAGCGCAACTTCGATCTTTACCAACAGCAGCAGGCCCGGCATGACTGGACGCCGCTGCCGCCGAAGTTGCCGGATGAAGTCCGTGTGAGCGTGTTGGGGCTGGGTGCCATTGGATCGGTGGTCGCCAAGACGCTGGCAGGACTTGGGTATACGGTATCCGGCTGGAGCCGCCGGCCTAAGGAACTGCCTGGTGTCGCTTGTTACCATGGCCAGCAGGAACTGGAAGCACTGTTGAGCAAAACAGACGTGCTCGTCAGCGTGCTGCCTTCCACGCCGGAAACCCGGGGTCTGCTCAACCGGGAGCGGCTGGCCCGGCTGCCACGTGGCGCCGCGTTGATCAATGCCGGCCGTGGCGAGCAGCTCGACCAAGAGGCATTGCTCGAGATGCTTGTGGCCGGGCATCTACGTTTTGCCCAGCTCGACGTGTTCGTCAACGAGCCGCTCGCTCCTGAAAGCCCTTTGTGGGATCGGCACGACGTGATCATCACTCCCCACATTGCCGCCATCACCCTGCTGGGTCCGGCAGTGCAGCAAATTGCCGATAACCTCGGGGCTTTGCAGCGCGGAGAAGTTCCCGCTGGGCTGGTCGATCGCACTCAAGCGTATTGATTAGGAAAATGGAGAAGCAAAAGCCCTGAAGAATCAGGGCTTTTGTGAGGATTTAAATGGACAAGCATATTTCCCCTGTCGGCCTGGATAAAGCCCATAGGCTGCTCAATCACGGCCCGACGGTTCTGGTATCCGCCAGTCACGATGGCGTGGATAACGTCATGGCCGCGGCCTGGGCATGCGCCCTGGACTTCTCCCCGCCCAAGATCACCGTGGTGTTGGACAAGAGCGCCAAGACACGTGAACTCGTCGAGAAGAGCGCCCACTTCGTGATACAGATTCCCAACGCGAAGCAGCTGAACCTGACCCACGAAGTCGGCTCCAGAAGCCTCTCCAACGAACCGGACAAGCTGACGCGAAGCGGCGTGGAATTGTTCCATATCGATGGCTACGACATGCCGTTCGTTGCGGGGTGCTCAGCGTGGCTGGCTTGCAAACTCCTCCCCGAGCCGCACAACCAGCAAACCTATGATCTGTTCATCGGCGAGGTCATCGGGGCGTGGGCGGATACGCGCGTCTTCGAGAATGGCCATTGGCACTTTGAAAAGGCGGACCCGCAATGGCGGAGCCTGCACTACATTGCCGGTGGGCACTTCTACGCCATCGGCGACCCCTTGAGTATCCCGGGTGCCGAATAAAACGGATGAAGAAATATCAGCCTATCGATGGTGCTGATCCGGGTGGTTGGTTTGCACCGAAACTGAAAAAAGCTGGATAGAGTCCGCTCAAGGGCGCCTGCCGGATAGATTCTTGTTCTTGCCGCAGGCAGCGAGCATCAGTTTTCTGGCTTGAGGAACACACACTTGCGGCCCCAGGCCACACACGCGACTGCTGTACGGAGGGCGACTGGTTTTCGGCCGTAGCGGTCAGTAGCTTACTGAGAACCTAACGACCGCTCCCGACCCATTGCTGCCGATCGAGCCGACAAGGGTTCAACGGCAGGTATCAGAGTGGAGCTGTCAGGCGACATCGTAAATTGACCCCCTAGCGACACGAAGAACTGACCCCCTTGTTTGCAAGGAGGCAGTCGTTGGAAACGCAGTATTCAGCGAGTCATCCTGTACCCCGTGAGGTTTGTGGAGTACGGGAGATGTTGGAGCCGGAAGCAGTAACGGCAATCGTTCGACTGGGGCAATCCGGCTGGGGGGCGAAGCGGATTGCCAAGACGCTGGGAATCGCCCGAAATACCGTGCGGCACTATTTGCGTGCCGGCGGCCCGGTGCCATACCAGCAGCCGCAACGCAGCGGCGTGCTCACCGGGCACGAGGCCTGGCTACGTGAGCAGTTTCTAACGCACAAGGGCAACTGCGACGTGGTGCGTCAGCTACTGGCTAAGGAACACGGTATTGCCACCAGCCTGCGCACCGTTGAACGCGCCTGCCGGCCATATCGGCAGGAGCTTGAAGCCAGCCGGCGAGCGACGATCCGGTTCGAGACTGCTCCTGGCGAGCAGATGCAGATCGACTTCGGCCAAGTGCGCATCCAGATCGGTGGCGAACTGGTGCGTGTGTACCTGTTCGTGGCGACGCTTGGCTACTCGCGCCGTGGCTTTGTTTGCCCATTCCGTCACGAACGGCAGAGTGCTTGGTTTGGCGGTATCGAAGCGGCGTTCGAGCACTTCGGTGGACGGGTGCAGACTCTGCTGATCGATAACGCCAAGGCCCTCGTGGTCGAGCACGACATGCAGACCCGGCAGGTCCGCTTCAACAGCCGCTTCGAGGCGTTCTGCCGGCATTGGGATGTGCGCGTGAAGGCCTGCGCGCCGTTCCGTGCGCGCACCAAGGGCAAGACCGAGAACGGCGTTGGCTATGTGAAGAAGAATGCTATCGCCGGTTACACATTCGAGAGCTGGGCCGCATTGGAGGCTCACTTGACCCGCTGGCAGCGGGAGGTGGCCGATACCCGCATCCACGGGACGACCGGCATGGCGCCCAAGGAGCGGTTCGACGGCGAACGTCCGCATCTGCGTCCTGTTGCCGGCATAGTGCCGTTCCTGCAAGTGCGGGAGCTGATCCGTCGCGTCAATGCCGAAGGCTGTGTCGAGCTCGATACTAATGCCTACAGCGTGCCCTGGCGGCTGATCGGCGAGATGGTCACGGTCGCTGTACGAGCAGGCACGGTGACGGTCCATTACGCCGGCCAGGAAGTAGCGCATCACGCCGAGTTGGCCGGCAGTCGCGGACGGCAAATTGACCGCGCCCATCTGCTTGGGGTCGTGCCGCCGCTATCCGAGCCGGTCCCGCCACACGGCGGCGCTTTGCTGCGCCCGCTGGCAGAGTATGAGGAATTGGTCGGAGGGGGCTGGTGATGATCGAACCCGACCGACTGGAAGAACTGTTGACCCGGCTGCACTTGACGGCGATCCGGGATCAGCTGGATAGCCTGCTGGACGAAGCGAGCCGTGCCCAAATGACACTGCGCGAAGCGCTGCTGTTCCTGGCCGAGCGAGAGGTGGCCCGGCGCGATACGCGACGCATCCAGATGGGGATGAAGCTGGCTCGATTCCCCTGTGTACGCACGCTGGAGGGCTTCGACTTCGATGCGCAGCCGTCGATTGATCCCGGCCAGGTCCGGGATTTGGCCACCGGGCGCTGGATTGGCCACGGTCAAGCGTTGTTGCTGCTGGGACCGCCCGGAGTCGGCAAGACGCATTTGGCGGTAGCACTCGGGCGTGAGGCGGTAGAGCGGGGTTACACGGTGCTGTTCAGTTCTGCTGCGTCTCTGATGGCTGACTGACGAAGGCGCATGCCGATGGGCGCTTGGAGGAGAAGCTGTTGCAGCTATCGAAACCCAAGCTGCTGATCGTCGATGAATTGGGCTACCTGCCGCTGGAACCGGCGGCAGCGCACCTGTTCTTCCAGCTGGTCTCGCGGCGCTATGAGCGGGCAAGCCTACTGATCACCAGCAACCGCCCGGTGGGGGAATGGGGCCAAGTGTTTGGTGACGCAGTGGCGGCAACGGCCATCCTGGATCGGCTGCTGCATCACAGCCAGGTGGTCACGATCCGGGGAGATAGTTACCGGCTACGCGACAAACGACGGAGCGGCCTGCTGCAGAAGGCGACGGCCGAACCGATTACATCAACTAGTTGATTAACCCTGGGGGTCAATTCCAGATGTCGCCAGGGGGTCAAATCCTCGTGTCGCTTGACAGGAGCAGCCGTCCGACACAGCCACTCAAGGGCAACATAATCGGCCGAAGCAGCCGTCCACTCCATTTGCCCTGAGTGTCAGCTTCGGGCCACTTACCCGCCATTTCACTGTCACTAACGCCAAACGTCGGCTTTCTCCCCTTGGGAATGCGTACCCCGACTCTCTGCTGTCGGCCAATCCCTCAAAGGTTCAACAGCAGGTATCAGAGCAGATCCGTCTCTCCGGTCAACGGCTCACGAGCAAGACGTCGATCTGAGCGGCCCTCTGTTCACGGCTACAAAACAATGGCTACGTTGACGTTTGGGAACTGCTGCAGCTCTTGGGGCTATTCAGTCAGGCGATGCGCTTGAGGACGGCCAGCAGACGGTCGAATGTCTTGCCGTAGGGCGGATAAAACAGCGCGGTTCCATTCAGGCGGGCCTGGTGGAAAACCGGTTTATGCTTGCTGAACGTGTTGAATCCCCATTCGCCGTGATAAGAGCCGGTTCCGCTGGCGCCCACGCCCCCGAAGGGCTGGTTCTCTTGCGCCAAGTGCCACAGGCAATCGTTGACGGTCACGCCGCCGGAAAGCGTTTCCTTCAGCACGCGGTCGCGGTTGTGGGTATTGCGGCCGAACCAGTACAGCGCGAGCGGGTGTTCGGCTTGATTGATGTGCAAGATTGCTTCATCGAGGTCGCGGTATTCCATGATCGGCAGCACCGGGCCGAAAATCTCTTCTTGCATCAGGCGCATGGAACGCGTCGCCCCGAGCACCAGTGTGGGCGGCAGCTTTTTCGACTCCGCCACGAAGCGCTCCTTGGCAGGATTGACTTCGATGACCTTGGCGCCCTGGCCCTTCGCCTCCGCGATGAGAGCCACCAAGCGCTGGTGATGGTGCTCGCTGATGATGGCCGTGTAGTCGGGGTTGAGCTGCAGGGTCGGATAGAGCCGCGCGATGGCTAAGACCAACAACCCTGCCACCTTGTCGGCTTGGCCTTGCGGAACCAGCAGGTAGTCCGGGGCGATGCAGGTCTGACCGGCATTGAGCAGCTTGCCGAAGGCCAGGCGCGGGATCGCGTGCGCCAGGTCGCACGAAACGTCGAGGATGGCCGGCGATTTTCCGCCGAGCTCCAGCGTCACCGGCGTCAGATTGGCGGCCGCCGCTTGCGCCACCAGGCGGCCGACCGCCGTGGAGCCCGTGAAAAACAGATGGTCGAACGGCAATGAGACAAAGGCCTTACTGGTCTCGGCGCCGCCGTTGATCACGCTCAGTTCGTCGATATCGAAAGCGGACGCCACTAGCTGTTCCAGCAGTGCAGAAAATCTCGGCGTCAATTCGGATGGCTTGATCAATACACGGTTCCCTGCCGCCAGCGCGGCTAGGGCCGGCCCCATGGCCAGCTGGAATGGGTAGTTCCACGGTGAGACGATGCCGACCACCCCTAGCGGCTGAGGGATCAGCCGGTTGTAGCCGGGCCGGAACTGCAGGCCGGTCGCCACGCGACGGCTGCGCATCCAACGCTTAAGGTGAGCACGGGCGTGCTTGATGCCGGAGCGGATGATGAACAGCTCGGCGAGCCGGGTCTCGTGGCTGGAGCGGCCACCGAAGTCTTCGTTGATCGCTTTTACGATGGCGTTCTCGTGCCTCTCGGTGAGGGCCAGTAACCGATCCAGTCGGGAAACGCGGGTCTTCCGTGCAGGATTGGCGTCGGCGGCAAAAGCCTGGCGCTGGAGCTCGTAGCGGGCGAGCAAATCGCTTTTGAAGCAGGGCTGCATGTGACACTCCTGGCATTGCCCCTGGGCCGCAGCGGCGATGCCGGCCACGACGCAGGGCGAATCTTTCGGCAAAGCGCTTCCCTGCACTTGCGTGCAGCGATAGCGTGCCGAGTACGGTTACGGGAAACGCCGGAAGGATCGTCTCCTCCCGGCGCAGGGCGGCTCCGTCATGGCAGCGCCGCGCCGGCATTGAGGCGTACCTGCAGGGCGTGGCTGCGGAACACCAGGAGCGGCTTGGCATTGTGCAAACCCAGTGCCTTTAGGCGTTGGGCCATGGGATGCGTGCTCTCGGACACCCGGATGCGCAGTGAGCCCGGCAAAGAGGCGCGGCAGCCGCCACGGGTGTTGACCAGGGTGCGCAGCATCTGGCCGTTGTGGTGGGAGTAGAGGACGAGGTCCAGTAACGGGGCCGGTACGCCCATGCCCACCTTGCCGGAAAACTGCATGAGGTCCTTGCCGGTGTCGGGCGCGCTGACGGCCCCATCGAATCGGCTGCCTTGCAGCGAGAAACGGATTGGCGTGACGAACTTAGGATAGCCCCAAATTTCCTTTCCCGCCGCGCAGGCTGCCGGCGTGGTGACCGGCAGATCGATCACGCAGAAGCCGACCGCGGCTTTATCCAGGCTGTTGAGCATCGAAAGCATGGGAAAGGAGGGAACAGCGGTCCCCTTGGGCACCGCGGCAATCGCAACGCCCACCTCGTTGTAATCCGCAATGGAGGTTTCGCGGTATTGATAAAAAGCCACGACCGCCAGCGCCTTGCCGCCGAAAAACCGCACGGCCTGCATGCCTTGACCGGCCACCAGGGCTTGCGCCTTGTCGTAATCCACCCGGAACATGGCCATCAGCACGGAGTTGTCGTAGTACAGGATCGGCATGTCCACGCCTCCTTCCGAGGTCATGAGTGGGGTACGCGGGTACTGGAAAAACATGTCTTTCTGCCACACGGTATGGCTCATGGTCATACTCCTACGTTCTGATTGAGGTCCAGCAACTGTGCTTGCCAATCTTCGATCAGAGACAAACGGTTGATCTGGTTGGTCCCTTCGAAGATCCGGGTCAGGCGCACATCGCGGAAAATCTTCTCCAGCTTGTGCTCGTGCAGGCCGCCGTGGTCTGCCAACAGGTCCAGCCCCATCTCGCACACGTGCTGGGCGCGGTCGGTGACGTGGAATTTGCATAGAGAAGCGTTCAACTGGCGCGGCCGCCAGGCCGCTTTGGCCTCTTGCCATATCAAGCTGCGCATGGCGCGGGTTTCCGCCACCATGGTGGCCAGATGCAATTGGACATCCTGGTAATGGATCAGGGGCTTGCCGCCCAGGCGGTAACGCCGGGCAAACTCGATGGCGGTCTCGGTGGCGGCGCGGGCAAAGCCGAGGCCCATCGAGGCCACCGGGATGCGTGAGGCGTTCAGGGTGGCCCGATTGAGCGCCCAGCCCTTGCGCAGCCCACCGATAACCCGGTCGCCGGGGACGAACACGTCAGTCAACTCGATTTCCGCCGCCCCCGAGGCGCGCATGCCCATCTTGAGTTCGGTGCGTACCACCTTGTATCCGGGCGTCGAGCAGTCGACGTAAAAGCAGGTCCAGGACTCCATTCCCTCGCCCTGCAGCGCGGCAAACACGGTAGCGCTCTTGGCCAGGTCACCGCCGCTGATGAAGCATTTACGACCATTGAGCAGGTAGCCGCCTGCGGTCGGCGTAGCGACCACGCCCGGGCGATAGACTTGGGCCCCATGGCCTTCTTCCGCATCCGAGCCGGCACCCGGCTCCGTGATGGCGAAGGCGACCAGGTGCGGCTCCCCGCGTTCGCAGCTACGGTAGACCGGCAACAGGTGGCGCAGGATAGTGCCGGCCTCGCCGGACAGGATCAGGGGCATGCAACCCAAATGGTGGGCCGACAACAGCAGCATCAGCCCGCCGCACGCGCGGCTGAACTCTTCAAGCACCAGGCAGCTTTGCCAGATCGGGGCATGGGGGACCGCCCGCCACGGCATGTTGCCGAACGGGGCCGGCATGAAATAGCTGAGCCATCCTTGCTTGCCGGCAGCGCGCATGATCTGTTCGGCCAGAGGGTGGCACTGCCCGGCCGGCAGGTGTGGCGCCAGGTCCAGCTCGTGCGCCGCCGGGGCAAGATATTGCTCGGCAAAGGCACGAGCGCGCGCGCGTAGTTTGCCCAAGGCTTTGGGGAGCCTATGGAAATCTGTCTGCCACAGGTCGTCAATCGGGTAGTGCGTCAAGGTGCGCCCGATCAGCGGTAGATTGGCATACTGCCAATGCGGCGACAGCCGGTGGTCGGCAGGCAAGTGCCCGTCAAGGGAGTGAACGTGGGTAGTCATCAGTAGGCTCCATACCATCCGGCCAGGAACGAAGGGATATCGCGCACTCCCCCTGACGTGAACTTGAGCATGTTTTGATCGCGCACCAGTTTTTCCGGACCGGCATCGCGCATGTAGCCGATGCCGCCATGGATCTGGATCACTTGGTTGGCGGCGTGACAGAGCGCGGTGCCGATACTGGCGCGCGTTGCCGCCACGCTGCCGAGGTCCAGTTCGTCGAGGGGGCTGCCAAACCTGGCCAACGCCAGATCGGCCTGCTGCCGGGCGATCACGATGTCGCTGAGCATGTGCTGTACCGCCGGGTGGCCGATAATCGCCTTGCCGCCTTGCTTGCGGATCGCCGCGTAGTCGCTTGCCCATTCCTGGCCACGGTCGAGGGCGCCGGCACCAATCGCCAGCAATCCCAGTAGGTCCAGTTTCAACAAGCGGCCGTAGAGCAGGCGCGATCGCTGCGCGTCCAGCTCGACGGTCTGCCCGCCTGCCACGGGTTGGCGGACCACAAAACCGGTCAGCTCGTCAAAGCCATGCAGGGGCACGGTGCGCACGTCCAGTATATTTCGCGCCACAAGCTGCCAGGCGACATGATCGTCATGCCAGACCGGCCGTAAGATGCTGCTCCAATCGCGCGCAGCGCAGAGGGTGACGGCGTTGGCTTTGCTATCGAGCCAGTCTGCCAGCAAGGTGAGGTCTTCCTGCCGGAGCGGCGCCCCCCGGAGCCATTTGCCCAGGCTGGTGCGGGCCAATCCGTAGTGGCCGGTCGGCGCCAGCAGCACGCCCTGCAGTTCATGTTCGTTCAGCCGGAGCTTGAGCGCCACAGCGACAAATCGGGCGAGAGCCATGCGGTGCCAGGCAAAAGCAACGCCGGGGCAGGCATGGGCGATCAGCCGCAACGCGCCGGCACTAAAGCCTAGCGCTTGCGCATCCTCGCTGTTCTCCCAGATGCCGAAGCCTTCTTCCAGGGGCGATTGGGGCAGAATGCCCAGGGCTCTGGCCTCCTCTGTCAGTTGGGCCAGCGTTTCCGGCCCGAGGGGAGACTCCGGCCTGGATGCCTGGCTGGCGATGCGCTCGCGTGCAAAGTGCCCGACCTCCTCCAAGAGCTGTCTTGTATCTTCGATATCCAGTTGCATCGCAATTGCCCCATTCACTTGAGATCGCTCTCGTGGTTTCTGGCCGACAGAAAGATGCGAAGACGTATAGGAGGGTGCGACCGGCTAAGGTCGCCTATCGAGTGTGTGGCTCGATGCTGCATGACATAGTGTCTCCGCCAGTCTCGGATCTTTGCCGTCCAGATCTGTAGGCCCATGTTAGGAGGGGGGGCATGCGGTCACCAGATTGGCAGCGGACAAAAAATCAATATTTGCGGACATTGCAGTTATTGCGGTTACTCCCGTTTGGCCGCAGGTGGACACGAGGCTGGCGGCATCGCTATATTGGAGCCGGACAAAAATCAATAATTAAGGACGTCATATCAGAGGGGGAGCGGAACGATGGATTGGGATTTCGTCCGCAATGTGACCAGTGCTCGGTTGATGGCGGAGCTGGGTGCCGACCATGGGCTGCCGCTGCGAACATGCCTGGACGGCACGGAAATCAAGGAACAGGACCTGCGTGATCCTGCGGTCCTGATCTCTGCCAGGCAGGAGCTGCGCCTGATCACCAACTTGGTCAGGCACCTTGGCCACGTGCCGGCTCTCGGCATCGAAGCCGGCAAGCGCTACCACTTCACCGCGTTCGGCGCGCTGGGCTTTGCCATGGTCAGCTGCCCGAATGGGCTCAGCGCGCTGGAGGTTGCGCTCAAATACTTTCATTTGACATTTGCCTTCACCCGCTTTGCCGTGCAACAGGTCGGCGACCAGACCCATGTGCTCATCGACGATTCGACCTTGCCGGAAGAGGTCCGTGCCTTTGTGGTGGAGCGAGACACCTCGGCCCTTGTGACTGTGCAGCGGGATCTCTTTCCAGCCAGGCCGGCGTTGAGTGAGCTGTATTTCTCTTTTCCGGCACCTGAAAGCGTCGGTGCGTATGAAGACTTTTATCGTGTCCGGCCGGTTTTTGACGCCACGTCCAACCGAGCTGTGCTGAACACCGAAGCGCTGTTGGAACCGCTCTCGCAGGCTAATGAGCTTGCCTTGCAAGCAGCGGAGGATCAGTGCAGGTCGATGCTCGACCGCTACCAGACGAGGATCGGCTTGTCCGCTAAGGTCAGGGAACAATTGATCTTGCAAGGTGGCGACATACCGGATATGGATACCGTGGCGCGGACAATGTGCATGACGCCACGCACATTGAGGCGCAGGCTGCTCGACGAGAACACAACCTTTCTGAAACTGCGGGACGAGGTTCGTTGCGCTTTGGCTGAAGAGTTGTTGGCGGAGCGTGTGCTATCAGTGGAACAAATTGCAGAGCGCTTGGGCTATGCAGATCCGACCAGTTTCATTAATGCATTTAAACGATGGAACGGAGTCACTCCACTCTCCTATCGAAAGAAATATAAAAAATAACGTGGCCGGATTAGTTCGAGACGATACAGGGGCCGAATTAAGCCTGCTGTAGGCGTTACTTCGCATTCTTTGTTCCAGTCCGCATCAAGAAGCCACCAGTATCATACGATGGAGAAGGTCAACGCTCTTGATTTGCCAATCGCTACGAAGACCACTTGACCGTCAATAGCAGTCATTGTCCTTCGGTAGTAGGTCGGTCCGTTATGACCGAGTTGTACGCATAGGCGATCCGGCAGGTATCCGAGTACAGCAGTCATCTGAATGGCTGTTCCGCCTAACTCTGAAAAGGCTGCTTCTGGCCGTTAGTGGCCATTGTATCACCATGACATGAGCGGCCGCTTCGGCCGAACTTCAGACGAATTCGCAGTAATCAAGGATGGCCATCATCAGCACTAGGGACTAAGTGTGGCCATCCGAGAGAGAGAGCGTCGAGACCTCGAAGTTGGGCTTGTAGGTGGTATGCGGATCAGGAGCAGATCACCAACTCCAACTCCAAATAGCAGGTGGGGTCCAGGCAAAACAAAGCCCTCCCGGATGGGGGAGGGCTTTGTTTGTGTGGGGCGGGGTGGTGTCAGTGCTGATGCCCGTGCTCGCCATGTACATGCTGGTGGGCAATTTCCTCGGCGGTTGCCGCACGTACGTCCACAACTTTGAGGGCGAAGCGCAGGGTTTTGCCGCAAAGTGGGTGGTTACCGTCCAGCAATACGGTTGGGCCTTTGATCTTGGTGACGAAATAGTAGCGCAGTTTGCCATCCGGGCCGGCGCGTTGGATCTGGCCGCCTACCTTGATGCCGGGCGGGAATTCGGCCTTGGGCATGGTGGTGACCAGGGCTTCGTCGCGTTCGCCGAAGGTGTCTTCGGTGGCGAGTTCCAGCGTGGTTTGAAAGCCTGATTCCTGCCCTTCAAGTGCGGCTTCCAGTTTGGGGAAGAGGTTGTCGTAATCGCCGTGCAGGTAGGAGACCGGGTTCTTGCCATCGTCGTAAACCAAACCCTGGCTGTCTGTGACTTTCATTCGCAGAGTGACGGCGGTGTTTTGGGTGATTTTCATGGCGGGCAATGGCAAATAAATTGAAGCAGGAAGGTTCGCAGTTCAGCGGGGGAGTGTCAACTGCCCAAACAGCAACGGCCCACTGGAAAGTGGGCCGTTTGTTCATATCCGAAAAAACTTAGTGGATGACTGACAGCATGTGCTTCGGCAGCCAGTCAGCTCCGCCACGCGGCCAAGCAACTAGCACGCCGCGGATCTGGTCGCATGCGACGACAGTGCCATCACACTTTTCAACATGGCCGAACGGCGTGTAATTCACACGAAACCCAGGTTGCGGTTGAACATCGTTGTTTTGAAAGAGGGACAGAAGGCTAGAGATGATTGGGGTGTCCTGGCAAGAGCGGACAGCTCCGATTCAAGCGGCCTTGGCTGAATTCCAGTACTTCCGGGTAAATTCAGCCGGCGCCAAGTAGCCAAGCCGCGAGTGACGGCGTTGGCGGTTATAGAAGATTTCGATGTACTCCCTGATCGATGCCTCCGCCTCCGCCCGCGTTGCGTAACGGCGATGGTGGACGAGCTCGTTCTTCAACGTTCCCCAGAAGCTCTCTATCGGCGCATTGTCGAAACAGTTCCCCTTGCGTGACATCGAGCTATGCATCCTGAACTGCGTCAGCAAATCCCCGTAGGCCTTGGCGCAGTATTGGCTGCCACGATCCGTATGGTGGATCAAGCCGGCCGGCGGCCGCTGGTGCTGGACCGCCCGGAACAGCGCCTTGCTGACCAGTTCGGTCGTCATCCGCGCGCCCATCGCATAGCCAACGATCTCGCAGCTAAACACATCCTTCAGTGCCGCTAGGTACAGCCAGCCCTCGTCCGTCGGGATGTACGTTATATCACCCGTCCAGACCTGATTCGGGCGGGTCGGCTCGAACACCTGACCCAAGACATTCTCCGCGACCGGCAACGAGTGGGCCGAATTGGTGGTCGCCTTGAACTTGCGCTTCTGCCGGCACCGGATGCCTATCTGGCGTCGTAAACGGTCGATGCGATCACGCCCGGCCTCAAAGCCCATCGCCGCCAGTTCTGGCTGCAAACGGCGTACGCCATAGGTTTCCCGTGTTTTGGCATGTGCCGCCCGGATCGCCACTTTCAGCCGCTCGTCCTCTTGTTCTCGCTCAGATGGGAGAACGTCCACGCCAGCCATAGTACCCAGCACGGGACACCGCTAGAACCCGGCAGGCCACCACCACCGGGAATAGGTTTCGGTGCTCTTCTATCCACGCGTACCGGGCAGTGATGCCTGAGCAAAGTACGCTGCAGCTTTTTTTATGACGTCTCGCTCCAGGCGTGCCTCTGCCAACTCCTTGCGCAGCTTGGCGTTCTCTGCTTCCAGCTCCGTGACACTGCGCGCCCCCGGCGCCGGTTGGTCACCGCCAGACCTCGCCGCTACAACCCAGTTAGCCAATGTACCCTTGGGGATACCCAGCCGCCTGGCCGCCCCTTCAAGGCTGAGCCCTTGCTCAAGTACCAGCTTTACCGCCTCAGAACGGAACTCTACTGGATATGTCTTTCTGGTCTTCATTTCACACTCCCGATTGTCAATGGTAACAATCGGAACTGTCCGCGGGAATCAGGCTACCCCAGATGTATTTCATTTTCGGTAGTGGACGTACTTTGGTTTCTGAATTTCTAGACACATTATAGCGGCCTGTTGTGCGATGCAACATAATGAATGCGACAATTTTGTTCGTATGCGATCATTGTGTTGTAACTTTGCGAACATTCTGCGCTCGTGGCGAAGATGGCAGGTTAGTGAGCCGGAGGTGGGCCAGGAATAAAGGGGTAAGTGTAGAGGGGGGGGGGGGGGGGGGGGGGGGGGGGGTGGCAAGGCGCGGTTTGAGCTCGTGTGCCAGACGATGTCTGGAGAGGTCCAACCTTGTCCAACTCAAGCCATTAGAGGATGGCCTACGGAATGGCATACTGGAAAAGATAAAAAGCAAAAAGCCCTGAAAAATCAGGGCTTTTTGCTTTTTATCTGGCGGAAGCGGTGAGATTCGAACTCACGGAAGGCTCACACCTTCGGCGGTTTTCAAGACCGCTGCCTTAAACCACTCGGCCACGCTTCCAGATCGGAATGAGGACGGAATATTACCGTTTGTTTCCGCTTTTGGCTAGCCTCAGGTGTTGAGCGCCAGCATTTCGGCGGCGTGCCGGCGCGTGGTGTCGGTGATGTCGACGCCACCCAGCATGCGGGCGATTTCCAGTACCCGCTCTTCGGCGCCGAGCGGCTGGATCTGGCTCAGTACCTTGCCCTGGTGTTCGGCCTTGCTGACCTGCCAGTGGGTGGCGGCGCAGGAGGCGACTTGCGGCAGGTGGGTGATGCACAGCACCTGATAGCGTTCGCCCAACTGGCGCAGCAGCTTGCCGATGACCTCGGCCACGCGGCCGCCGATGCCGACGTCCACTTCGTCGAAGATCAGCGTCGGCACGCTGGCGACCTGGCTGATTACCACCTGCATCGCCAGGCTGATGCGCGACAGTTCGCCGCCGGAGGCGACCTTGGCCAGCGAGCGCAGGCTGGTGCCGGCGTTGGCGGCCACCAGGTATTCGACCGATTCCAGGCCGTAGGCGGTGGGGTCGCCCAGCGGCGCCAGTTCGATGGCGAAGCGGGCGCCACCCATCGCCAGGTTCTGCATTTCGCCGGAGATGCGTTCGGACAATTCGGCGGCGGCCTGGCGGCGTTTGCCGGACAGGGCTTCGGCCAGGGTGCGGTAGCGCGCCAGGCAGCTCGATTCGGCGACGGCGAGCGCTTCGATGTCGGTCGAGGCTTCCAGCTCGGCCAGTTGCCGCTGCCAGTCGGCGAGCTTTTCCGGCAGGTCCTGCGGCTGGAGCCGGTACTTGCGGGCCGCGCTCATCAGGGTGTCGATGCGGCGTTCCATGTCGGCCAGTTGGGCCGGGTCTTCGTCGATGCTGTCCGCGTAATCGCGCAGGCCGTAGACGACCTCGCGCAGTTCGGCGTCGACCGAGTCGAGCAGCGATAGGCTGTCGGTGAGGCGCGGGTCAAGGTGGGACAGCTTGCTCAGCCGGCTCTGTACCTGGGCCAGGATGGACAGGCAGTTGCCGTCCATTTCGGACAGGGCATCGACCGCCAACTGGGCGCTTTGCGCCAGCTCGGCGGCGTTGGCGAAGCGCGAGTGGGCCTGGTTCAGGCCGGTCCACTCGTCGGGTTGCAGCTGGAGTTCGCTCAGCTCGTTGATCTGCCACGAGAGGCGCTCGCGTTCGACTTCGAACTCGCGCGATTTCTTCTCGGCCTCTTCACGGGCGCGGCGCGCCTGGTGCAGGGCCAGCCAGGCGGCTTCCACGTCGCGCGCCAACGCCAGCGAGCCGGCGTAGGCGTCGAGCAGCTGGCGCTGCGTTTCCGGGCGGGTGAGCGACTGGTGCGCGTGCTGGCCGTGGATGTCGACCAGGAAATCGCCCACCTGTTTGAGTTGGGCCAGCGTGGCGGGCTGACCGTTGATGAAACCCTTGGAGCGGCCGCTGCGGTCGACCAGGCGGCGCAGCAGCAACTCGTCCTCGTCCGAATCGAGCGCGTTGTCGTGCAGCCAAGCGCGCAGCTCGGGCAGGTGGGTCAGCGCGAACTGGGCGGAAATCTCGGCCCGGTCGGTGCCTTCGCGCACCATGGTGCCGTCGGCCCGGTCGCCCAGCAGCAGGCCGAGCGCATCGAGAATGATGGATTTGCCGGCGCCGGTCTCGCCGGTGAGCACGGTGAAGCCGGCGGAGAAGTCCAGTGCCAGCCGGTCGACGATGACGAAGTCTTTGACGTTGAGCGTAAGCAGCATAGGTTGGCGGGTTCTTTGGGGATCAGAGCAGGCGTTCGCCCCAGTGCAGCTTGTGCCGGAGCATGTCGTAGTAGTTGTAGCCGACCGGGTGCAGGATGCGCAGATGGTTGCGGTGGCGGCGGATCAGCACGCGGTCCATTTCCATCAGGTCGCAGTGCGACTGGCCGTCGAAGTGCACGCGGGCATCCAGGCCGCGCGTCAGCATGAACTCGACCTCGCAGGAGTCGTTGACGGCGATCGGCCGGTTGCTCAGCGATTGCGGGCAGATCGGCACCAGGGCGATGGCCTGCAGCGTCGGGTGCAGGATGGGGCCGCCCGAGGCCAGCGAGTAGGCCGTGGAGCCGGTCGGCGTCGAGACGATCAGGCCGTCGGAACGCTGGCTGTAGACGAACTGGTTGTCGACGAAGATCTCGAACTCGATCATCGAACCCACCGCGCCGCGGCTGAACACCACGTCGTTGAAGGCCAGTGCGTTCATCACCTCGGCGTCTTCGCGCATCACCGTCGCCTGCAGCAGGATGCGGTCTTCCGGGATGAATTCGCCAGCCAGGATGGCGTCCACCGAGCTCAGCATCTCGTGCAGCGGGATGTCGGTCATGAAGCCGAGGCGGCCCTGGTTGATGCCGACCATCGGCACGCGATACGGGGCCAGCAGGCGGGCGATGGAGAGCATGGTACCGTCGCCGCCGAGCACAATGACGATGTCGGCCAGCTTGCCCAGGTCGAGCCGGTCGATCAGGGTATAGGGTCCGGCTTCTTCGGGCGTGACGCTCTCGCGGTCGATCAGCACCGACACGCCGGAGGCGGCCAGGTGGTCGGCCAGTTGCCGCAGCGAGGCGACGATGGAGGATTTGCTGTGGCGGGCCACCAGGCCCACATTCTTGAAGAGACGATCCATGGCGTTATTGTACCGGTGTGTGGCCGGCCGTTCTCGGTTATCCGTGACTGGAACGCTTCATGCCGGTGGTTTCCAGCGCCTTGAGGTAGAAGCGTATCAGATCGGCCAGCGATTCTACGCCCAATTTGCTGAACAAGTTGGCACGGTGGGCTTCCACGGTGCGATGCGAGAGCTCCATGGCGCGGGCGATTTCCTTGCTGGTGAGGCCTTCGACCACCATCTCCAGCACCTCGCGCTCACGGCCGCTGATGCGGGCCAGGCGCTGCATCACTTCCAGCGTTTCGGTTTCCTGCTTGTGCTGCTGGATGCTGAGCCGGATGCCGCGGCGCAGGCTGTCGATCAGGCGGCTGGTGTCGATCGGCTTGGTCAGGAAATCGATGGCGCCTGCGCGAAAGGCGCGGCTGCATTGCTCGACGTCGCCGTGGCCGGTGATGAAGATGATGGGGATGGTGACGTCGTTCTGGATCAGCAATTCCTGCAGCGCCATGCCGCTCATCTGCGGCATGCGGATGTCGAGGATCATGCAGCCGATCTCGCCCTCGCGGTAGTCGCGGACGAACTCCTGTGCGTTGGCAAAGGTGACCGGGTGCATCCCTTGCGCCATGATCAGCATGGCCAGCGACTCCCTGACGGCGGGGTCATCGTCCACGATGAACACGCTGGGGGTCATGGTGTTGGTGCTACCGTCCATTCCTGGTTGCTTCCGATTGTTGTTTTACCTTGGTTGGGTGTTTTACCACGAATCGGCGGTTTGCCGGAGGCTTTACGGCAAGCCTGCCTGCCGGCGTGGGGTGGCTAGGGGCGGGTCCCGCCCGCGCGGCCGGGTGTCATCCTCCGTGTGGGCCGGGTGCCGTCAGGCGTCGGGGCCGTCGCGGCGCAGCATCGCCGGGAACGATTGCCGCAATTTGGCCAGCTTGGGGGCGATGATCGCCTGGCAGTAGGGTGCGCCCCGATTCTGGTCGTAATAACCCTGATGATAGTCCTCGGCTGGGTAGAAGGTACCGGCCGGGGCCAGCTGGGTGACGATCGGTGCGTCGAATACCCCTTGGTTTTCCAGCTCGGCGATGAAGGTGGCGGCTTCCTGGCGCTGGGCTTCGTTATGGAAGAAGATGGCCGAGCGATATTGCGTGCCGACGTCGTGGCCCTGCCGGTTCGGCGTGGTGGGGTCGTGGAGGGCGAAGAACACCGTCAGCAGATCGCGGTAGGAGAGGACTGTCGGGTCGAAGGTGACCTCGACCGCCTCGGCGTGGCCGGTCGTGCCGTCGCAGACCTCACGGTAGCTGGGGTCGGGGGTGTGGCCGCCGGTATAGCCGGAGATGGCGGACTGGACGCCTTCGAGCCGGTTGAAGGCCGATTCGAGGCACCAGAAACAGCCTCCGGCCAAGGTCGCCTTGTTCATTGCAGGGTCTCCTGTGTTTTGTCCGTGGCGGGCCACGGCCTGATCGAACAGCCTCACGGCTTCGCGCACCGTGGCGGCCTGGATGGCCACGGTGTCTTCGTCAGAAAGCCTTGACCAGGGCGAAGCGTGGCTGGGGCACGCCGTCGTGGGTGACGCTCTCCTCGAACATCGCCACCGGCCGCACCCACAGGCCGTACTCACCGTACAGTGCACGGTAGACGACCAGGGGTTCCTCGGTTTCCGAGTGCTGCGCACAGCCGATGACCTCGTACAACGGACCCTTGTAGTGGCGGTAAATGCCGGGAGTAATACTGCTCATGATGGGCTCCAGAGACGGTAGAACAGCGGCAGGTAGCGCTCTGCCACCTGGATGTTGAGCGCCTTGACGATGCGGAACGCCTCCTGGGAGGTGTCGATCCGCTCCGTCGGGCGGGTCTGCGGCGCCACGCGCGGGGTGGCGGCGTTAGTCGTGGTGTTGACGACGATGGCCTTGCTGCCGTCTGCCAGTTCGACAAAGCTCCCCGGCGGGTAGATCCCGATGATCTTCACCAGGTGGGTGATCAGCTCGGGGTCGAGCTGCTCCACCTTGCCGGCGTACAGTTCGCCCAGCGCCTGCTTGGGCTTGATGCGGGCGCGGTAAGTGCGGGGCATCATTTTGGCCGTCACCAGGTCCAGCGCATGCAGCCGGTGGGCCAGCGGCTCGATATCGTCGCCGGCCAGGCCAAACGGATAGCCCCGGCCGTTCTGCTTCTCGTGGTGCATCAGCACCAGAGCGTGCCACAGGGCATCCTCGACCCCGGCTTCGCGCAGCAGGGCCGAGCCCAGCAGGGGATGGGCTTGCAAGGTCTGGCGCTGCGCCGTGGACGGTTCCGCCTGCTGCGAGGCCATGCTGTCCTGCAGGCTGGCCGAGGCGATGTTCATCGTCAGCGCGGCGCAGACCAGTTGTTTGGCGTCGGCGGCCGGCAGCGCATAGCTCTGGCTGGCACGGGCGGCCAGCAGGGCGCAGTTGATGGCATGGTGCGCGGCGTAATGGCGGTACGGGCACAGCATGATGGCGGCGATGACCCCGTCGGTCTGGCGGCCGGCCATCTCGATCAGCAAGTCGGCCAGTTCCACCAGGCGCTCGCGGTAGTCGGCAAAGACCAGCACACGCTCGTTCAGCGCGTGCAGGTAGCTTGCCAGTTCCGGCACGGCCTGTAAGGGGCTGATGCTGGCGGGCGGAAGTGCCGGGATAGGGCCGGTAGGGGTGTCGGCGAGCAGGGACTGCTTGAATTTGTCGGTTAGCCGGTAGTGTAGTTCGGGTTCTTTTTTTTCGTTTTGAATGGTGACTTCGACCAGGCGGTTACGGATATAGATCGAGTCTGGCAGGCTCAAGCGCAATTTGTTTGCTCCGCACGAATTCTTGTATCTTTCGCACAAGTATAACCTGTCGGCGATGGTGCCGGGATGCCCTTTACGGTTGATCCGGGGCGCTCAGGGCAGCTTGGCCAGGCAATCGGCGAGCAGGGCGAACACGCCATCGGCGTCGGCCTCGGTGAGGTACAGCGCGTTGGCTGCCCGGCCACTCACGCCCCACCAATCCACCACCGTGGCGCCGCGCGTCAGCGCACTGGCCGTTTCCACCTCGACATTGACCCGCCGTCCGCTGAACAGGGATGGCTGGAGCAGATAGGCGACGACACAGGGGTCGTGCATGGGGGCTCCGTGCTGGCCGTAACGCTGCACGTCGTGGCGCTCGTGGTTGGCAAGGATGTCGGCCGCCAGCGGGCCGCAGCGGTTGGGCAGGGCGCGCAGCCGGGCGAGGCGGGGCGCGCTGGAGCGGACCTGATGGGTGACGTCCAGCGGCAGCATGACCAGCGGCACCCCTGAACCCAGCACGATGGCGGCGGCCTCGGGGTCGACGAAGACGTTGAACTCGGCGGCCGGCGAGATGTTGCCGCCGGCGAAATAGCTGCCGCCCATCAAGACGATTTCCTTGATGCGGGGCGCGATGTCGGGGGCCTTGCTGAGGGCGAGGGCGATATTGGTCAAGGGGCCGACCGGGCAGAGCGTGATGGTGCCGGCCGGGGCCGCGCGCAGCGTGTCGATGATGAAATCGACGGCGTGCCTGCCCTGCAGGGGCATGTCCGGTTCGTGGATCGGCACGCCGTCGAGCCCCGTCTTGCCATGGGCCTGTTCGGCGGTGACCAGCGGACGCAGCAACGGTTGTTCACAGCCGGCGTAAACCGGTACGTCGGGGCGCCCCGCCCATTCGCAGACGATGCGGGCGTTGCGCGAGGTCAGCGGCAGACCGACGTTGCCGGCCACCGTGGTCAGGGCCAGCAGGTCGACTTGGTCGCTGGCGCCAAGCAAGGCGAGGATGGCCGCGGCATCGTCCAGGCCGGGATCGGTATCGAAAATAACGGAGAGACGGGACATGGCGCTAGGTCTATGCAAGGTTGAGGGGGTGAACGAGGGCGCAGGCGGGCAGAAGCCTGTCACGGAGCTGTTCGCAATTCGAACCGGCTGCGGCCGTGACCAGATCCCTGGCAGGCTCTAGAATACCGCCTCCTGATTGTGAGGCATTTTCCATGAAGCTGGTACTCGCCCCGATGGAGGGGCTGGTGGACGACATCATGCGCGACGTGCTGACCCGTATCGGCGGCATCGACTGGTGCGTGACCGAGTTCGTCCGGGTGACCAGCACGCTCCTGCCGGCCAAGATGTTCTATCGGCTGGCGCCCGAATTGCACCGGGCAGCGCGCACCCGGGCCGGCACCACCGTGCGCGTGCAACTGTTGGGCTCCGATCCGGCCTGCCTGGCCGACAACGCCGCGCGTGCCGCCGAACTGGGGGCGCCGGGCATCGACCTCAATTTCGGTTGCCCCGCGCCCACCGTCAACCGCCATCGTGGCGGAGCGGTGCTACTGACCGAGCCGGAGCTGTTGTTCGAGATCGTGTCCGCAGTGCGCGCCAGCGTCCCGGCGGCGATTCCGGTCACCGCCAAGATGCGGCTGGGCTACGAGGACAAGAGCCTGGCGATCGAGTGCGCGCAGGCGATCGAGCGGGCCGGCGCCGACGAGCTGACGGTGCATGGCCGGACCAAGGTCGAGGGTTATCGCCCGCCGGCGCACTGGGACTGGATCGCCCGCATCCGCGAGAGCGTCGGCCTGCCGGTCATCGCCAACGGCGAGGTGTGGACGGTGGAGGATTACCGCAACATCCGCCGCGAGAGCGGTTGCGAAACGGTGATGATCGGCCGCGGGCTGATCGCCGCCCCGGATCTGGCGCGGCGCATCAAGGCGGGCGAGGAGGCGGAGCCGATGCCGTGGGCTGAGATGCTGCCCTGGCTGCGCGACTTCTTCGAGCAATGCCGCGAGCGGGCGGAGGGGTCGGCCTATCCGGCGTCACGGCTGAAGCAATGGCTGGGGCAGCTCAAGCACAGCTACCCGGAAGCGGTGGACTTGTTCGAGCAGGTGCGCCGTGAGCGGCAATCGACGGTGATCGCACAGATACTTGCTTCGCATAAGTAATTGTACGGATGGAGGATGTCATCATTATCGCCTAGAGTGGGAGTGCTGCAGGTCGTTTGCCTAAACGACGGCAGCGGTAGCATCGGTGCCTCTCAAGTTCCGGTTGTTACATTCCCCCCAAGCAAATTGATACGCCCTTCTCGCGAAGGGCGTCTTCTTTTGTGCGGGTGGATTTGCGGTGCCCGGCTACCTGTGGCTGTGCGCGGTTGTCACGGCAAGCGCCCCGTGGGGCGAAAAGCCTCGGTGTCTTGTCGAGGAGGTGCGGCGAGTGGGGCAGATGTCAGACGAACTCGACCGGCACGAAATAGCTGCGGCCGGTGCGCGATACCAGCACCTGCGGTTGGCCCTGCACCACCGAGCGGAAGGCGCGCGGCAGGCGGCGCCAGTCGAGGAACTTCATCTTGATCTGTTGGTTGCTGTTCATCGTGCTTCCTCCTCAATCGATCTTGTGAATCACGTTGGTGACCACGCCCCAGATGAAGAACGAGGCGTCTTCCGGCACCTCAATCGGGGCAAAATCCGGATTTTCCGGCAGCAGGCGCACGCCCGTTGCCGTCTTTTCCAGCCGTTTTACCGTCAGCTCGCCGTTGACCACGGCCACGACAACCTTGCCATGGCGGGCTTCCAGCGAGCGGTCCACCACCAGCATGTCGCCGTCGTGGATGCCGGCGTTGAACATCGAATCGCCCTTGACCGTCACCAGAAAACTGGAGGATGGTTTGCGTACCAGATGGGTGTTCAGGTCGACGTCGGCTTCTTTCAGATCGTCGGCGGCGACCGGCGAGCCCGCAGGGACGCGGCTGGCGAACAGCGGCAGCGACACATTGGACAGCTCGCTGGTGAGCGAGCGGAACTCCTCCACGTGTAGTTCGCGCACGTTTCGGATGGCGCGGTATTCCTGCAGCCAGGCTTCCAGCACCGGCTTGAGCGGTTCCGGCACGCGCATGGCGACTGTCTTGTCACCGCCGAAGGCCGACTTTCTGCCTGCGCCCTGGCGTTTGCCTCCCTGGGTCATGCTGTTCTGCTCTGTGTCCTGACGATGATTTGATTCTGTACAAAATCAAAAGGACTGGCAACCGGAATGTGTCGGCAAGCTCGAAAACGATGGCGACAATGCAACAGGGCACCATGGACGCTTGCCGGCGAGGGGGATGAAGTGGCCATCGGTGAAGTTGTATTCCCCTGCACGGCGCTGGCCGGCAAGGGCATAGCCTGCTAGACTGTGCGCCTTTTGCCAACGCGCCAAGTCATTGTGAACAAAACGGATTTTTCCTCGCTGCCGCTGTCGGCCGCCATGCTCGACAACCTGGCCAGCCTCGGCTACACCCGCATGACCCCGATCCAGGCACAGAGCCTGCCGGTCATCCTCGATCGTCAGGATCTGATCGCCCAGGCCAAGACCGGTAGCGGCAAGACCGCCGCCTTCGGCCTGGGCCTGCTCGACAAGATCAACCCGCGCTGGTTTGCCGTGCAGGCGCTGGTGTTGTGCCCGACGCGCGAGCTGGCCGACCAGGTGGCCAAGGAAATCCGCCGGCTGGCGCGCTGCACCGACAACATCAAGGTGGTGACCCTGTGCGGCGGCACCCCGATGGGGCCGCAGATCGGCTCGCTGGAGCATGGCGCGCACGTGGTGGTGGGGACGCCGGGCCGGCTGCACGATCACCTGAGCCGCAACACGCTGGACCTGTCCAAGGTGCAGACGCTGGTGCTGGACGAGGCCGACCGCATGGTGGACATGGGTTTCTATGAGGAGATCGTCGGCATCGTCGCCGCCTGTCCGCGCCAGCGCCAGACGCTGCTGTTCTCGGCAACCTACCCGGACAATATCCGCAAGCAGAGCGCGCGTTTCCTGAAGAACCCGGTCGAGGTCAAGGTGGAGTCGCTGCACGACGCCAGCCGCATCGAGCAGCGCTTCTACAAGATTCAGCCGGAGCGGCGCCTGGCCACGGTGGCGGCCCTGCTCGGGCACTTCCGCCCGGTGTCGACCATCGCTTTCTGCAACACCAAGCAGCAGGTGCGCGAACTCGCGAATGAACTGCAGCAGCAGGGCTTTTCGGCGCTGGCGCTGTACGGCGAACTGGAGCAGCGCGAGCGCGACGAGATCCTGGTGCAGTTCGCCAACCGCAGCTGCTCGGTGCTGGTGGCCACCGACGTGGCGGCGCGCGGGCTCGACATCAGCACGCTGGAAGCGGTGATCAACGTCGATTTGTCGCATGATCCGGAAATCCACATCCACCGTATCGGCCGTACCGGGCGCGGCGGCGAGAAGGGGCTGGCGCTGAGCCTGGTCGGCCCGAACGACAGCAAGCGGCTGGCGCTGATCGAGAGCTACCAGCAGGCCAAGCCGGAGTGGGCCCATCCGGACGAGTTGACGAGTGGCGGCGGGCCGCTGGTGCCGCCGATGGTGACGCTGTGCATCGCCGCCGGTCGCAAGGACAAGGTGCGTCCGGGCGACATCCTTGGCGCGCTGACCGGCGAGGCCGGCATCGCCGGTCAGCAGGTGGGCAAGATCGCGGTGTTCGAATTCGCCAGCTACGTGGCGCTGGATCGCCACGTCGCCCGGCAGGCGTTCAGCCGTCTGTCCGAAGGGCGGATCAAGGGGCGCAGCTTCAAGATGCGTTTCATCGGCGCCTGAGCCCTGGTAGTAGCCGGCGCATAAAAATCAAAAAGCGGCCCTTCAGGCCGCTTTTTTGCGTGATGAATGCGCCCTCAGTGGGCATGCGTGTGATCGTGGCGGTGTTTCCAGTTGTCGAACAGCCAGGATATTCCCTTGATCACCCCGACCACGGCCAGCGCCGCCAGCAGGGCCAACGGAATCCACGGTGCGGAGACAAATAACACCACCGCCATGATGATGGCGATCATCAGTGCGCCAGTGTACCAGCCGCCCTGTTTACGTTGCGATTTCATGTTAATACTCCCCACCCTTGCAACAGCTTGCGCCTATCAATTCAGTCTAGCTCATGGGGCCGGCGATGGCAGGGTAGGGTAGCGAAGCGAATGGCCCGGCTTTCGGCGTCATCTTGAAGGCCACCCGGCGGGTGATCAGGGGTCGGGCTGCCAGTTGGCGTAACGCTGTTCGATCTTGGCCGCGGTGCCGTCGTTGATCATGCTGGTCAAGGCTTGCCGCAGGCTGACGATGACCGTATCCGGCGTTGTCAGGCTGCAGGCCAGGCCGCCGGTGACGCGGAAAAAGGTGTGGACCGGCACGATCTGCTTGGTTAGGCCCGCCTTGCGCAGCAGGTCGTTGCCCACCAGGCGGTTGGCGGCCCACAGATCGATGCGCTGGGCAAGGAGTTTGCGTGGATTGACGCTTTCCTCGATGGCGGTGTCGACGGTGAAGCCACGCTCTTTCAGGTAATCGTCGCGCACATCGCCGTTATAGGTGCCGATGACGTAGCGGCGGGCATCCTCCAGCGTGTCGATGTCGAACTTCCGGTTGGCCAGGCCGAACAGCGTCCAGTCGGCGTAGGTGGTGGGTTCGACCCACTTGAACAGCTTGTCGCGATCCGGGGTGTGCGCCGTGTTGAATACGCAGTGGTTGGGGAGGGTCTGGGCCATGGAGTAGGCGCGCAGCCAGGGCAGCACCACGATGCGGTAATCGATGTGGGCGCGAGCCATCATTTCCCGTACTTTGTCGGTCACCACGCCGGCAAGCTGCCCGTTGACCATCATCTGATTCGGAGGGTAATGCTCGGTAGTGAGCGTGAGGGATGGCAGCGGTTCGGCTTGTAGTGGCACCGAGAGGGAAAAGAGCGAGGTAATCAGTGCGGTTGCCGCTACGTTGCGCCTGATACGGCTGTCAGGGCCTGTCCTATTGCCCATTGTCACCCCTTGCATTATGAAATTGTCATTGTCGTTATGTGCTTTCAGCCTGCACAGGGTAAACAGGCTTGTCCCGACGCGCAACCGGATTCCTGTCATTTCTTTGCCGTGAATTTTTGTCGGCGGCGGGCGCTGGAACCCGCTACTGGCTGGCAGAAAGCGCTTATGTCCATCTCAGCATTCCAGGACGTAACGGCCGGGGGCGGCCTCCAGCGGCGGGTAGCTCCGCTCGGCCGCTCCCAGTGCCGGCGGCTTCGTCAATGCTCCGGAATGCTGTTGCAGCCAGGCGGCCCATGCCGGCCACCACGAGCCCACGACCGGTGCCGTGGCGGCAAACCAGGTTTCCGGAGCTTGGTAAGGGGTGTCGTTTGTGGCATGGGTCGACCGGTAGTGGCTGCCGTCGGAACCCGGTTCGCTGACGATGCCGGTGTTGTGACCGCCGCTGGCGAGCAGGAAGTGCACGTCGTCATGGGTGAGCAGATGGCTCTGGTAGACCGAGTGCCACGGGGCGACGTGGTCGGTCTCGGTGGCGACGACGAACAGCGGCAGGCGGATGTCGCGCAGCACGACCGGCCGTCCGCCGATAGGGTAGCGCCCCTCGGCCAGGTCGTTGTCGAGAAAGAGGCGGCGCAGGTATTCGCTGTGTATGCGACAGGGCATGCGCGTGGCATCGGCATTCCAGGCGACCAGCTCGTTCATCGGCTGACGCCGTCCCATCAGGTAGTGGTGAACCTGCCGCGACCAATTCAGATCGCAGGAGCGCAGCAGCTGGAGCGCCCCGTTCATCGTGTCGAGGTAGCCCTGTTCCCACATGAGGTCTTCCAGATAGCTGAGCTGGCTGTCGTCGATGAATTGCATCAGTACGCCTGTTTCGGCGAAATCGGTCTGGGCGGCCAGCAGCGTGGCCGAGGCGAGGCTGGCGTCGTGCTCGCGGGCCAGGTACGCCGCGGCGAGTGCCAGCAGGGTGCCGCCCAGGCAGTAGCCGGTGGCATGCACCGGGGTGTCCGGCACGATGGCGTGGATGGCGTTGAGCGCGTCCAGCACGCCGAGCTGCAAGTAGTCTTCCAGCCCCAGATCCCGGTCGCCGCTGTCCGGGTTATGCCAGGAGATCATGAATACGGTATGGCCCTGTCCGACCAGGTAGTTGACCAGCGAGTTGGTCGGGAACAGGTCGAGGATGTAGTACTTCATGAGCCAGGCCGGCACGATCAGGATGGGCTCGGGATATACCTGCTCGGTCTGTGGGGTGTACTGAAGCAGTTCGATCAGGCGGTTGCGGTAGACCACCCGGCCCGGCGTGAGGGCCACTTCGTGGCCCGGGCGGAAGGCTTCGGCACCCGGCGGCGGTTTGCCGCCAAGAGCATGTTCCCAGTCTTCGAGGAGGCAGCTCAGGCCGCCCAGCAGGTTCTGTCCTCGTTGCTGCAGGGTGGTTTGCAGGGCCTCGGGATTGGTGGCGATGAAATTGACCGGCGACATCATATCGAGCCACTGGCGGGCGGTGAACGCGACCATCCGTTCGTGGCGCCGGGAGACGCCAGCGATGCCGGTGGTGGCGTTGTGCCACCATTGCTGATTGAGCTGAAAGCCTTGCGCAATCAGGTTGAAGGGCCAGCGTTGCCAGGCATGGCTGGAGAAACGGGGGTCTTGCTGCAGCGGTTCGAGGCCGTCCCAGGCGGGCCCATCGGCTGAGCTTCGGAGGAACTGCCGGCCGAGACGGATCGCGTTGCGCAGCCCCTTTGCCCCTAGCTGGTGGCACTTGGCGGGGGAGAGGGCCAGGTGTATCGCCCAGTCGAGGCCGGCCAGCATCAGGCTGGCGGGTGCCATGCTCAGCGTGCTGCGTGCCAGCCGGGCGCGCAGCAGCCGGTCAAGGTGGTTTGGGGTGTCGGTCTCGTCGGGTTCCTGTCCGGCGGGGAGTTCTGCCGCCGTGTGGTCGGGCGGCGACTCGGTCGGCCCGCAGCATGCTGTCCAGTAGCGGAAGCCATGTTGCATGCTGTCGTACCACCATTGCCAGGGCCATGTTTCATATCGGGCCGGGCCGGTCGGCTCAGGGTGGGGCGGAACGGTCAAATCCACCCCCCGCATCATCTCGTTCATGTCGCAACGTCTCCCTGGGAGTGTCCGGGCCGAGTGCCCGCAGACACGATGGCGATGCTGGTTTTGGTTTTATAGTACGCGGCTCAAGGGGTGATGGTTGATACTGCTTAAACGATAAGGTTTATTTCTTGCGTTGCCGCCGGGCTTGCCCTAGCCTCGCTCGCTTTGAGGGAGGAAGGGCGCATGTTGATGCTGTTGGCGGCGAGAGTCGACCGCAATGACCATATCCTGATCAATGCCCGGTTGGACGGCTATCCGGCGCATTTTCACGTCGCCCCGGAGGCGATCGATGCGTGGCTCAGTTTGCCGTCGCTGGGGGTGGCCAATTCATTGGCCCTGCTGCAGAGCAACTGGAACCGTTTCGCGGCACCGCTGGAGCGGCTGGTGCGGCGCCATGGCAACGACTTCGTGGTGACTACGGAGATGCTCCAGCCCTGAATGCGGGGCGGCAGGGGGCTGCCGGTCGAGACAGTCAGGCGTTGCCGTCCTGGTGTTTCTCCGCCTCAGGCGCACCTGCGTCGGCCGGGCCGGCCTGTGCCACCCGTTGCTGGCGCTTGAGCTGCTCGAGATCGGACAGTATCTGCCAGGTCAGGTGGTCGATGCGCTTGTGCAGGCCGTCGATCGACGCTTCGGATTTCAGGTTGACCTCGAAGTCGCGGATCATCGTCATGCGGTCGCGTTCACCCAGGCCGCCCATGCCGGTGTGCAGCAGATGTTCCGCCAGATAGCGGATGTCACGGTTGTCCTGTTGCATGATGGGATTCTCCCGTGGCGTGGGTGTCGGGTGTGGGGCGCGCGGCACCTCTCTATCGATGATGCGCAATTCTCCCATAAGGCCTTGGCGCGAAATGTAAGCGTTCGTAACAGCGCTGTGGCCGGTTTCCTGCGTATTTGCCCCGGCTGGGAGTGTTCGCCGGCGCGGGTGCGCGTTACACTTTCAGCCTTTCACCAGAACACATAAGGACAAAGCATGGAACAGTTCGACAACGTCAGCGTCGTCAAGAAAGCCAACGTCTATTTCGACGGCAAGTGCGTCAGCCACAACCTGATCCTGGCCGACGGCACCAAGAAGTCGGTCGGCGTTATCCTGCCGGCCAAGCTGACGTTCAACACCGGCGCGCCGGAGATCATGGAGCTCCTGGCCGGCGAATGCCGCGTCACGCTCGCCGGCGAGACCGAGTCCAAGACTTACAAGGGCGGTGAGTCGTTCAACGTGCCGGGCAACAGCGCATTCGATATCGAAGTGGTCGACACCGTGCACTACGTCTGCCATTTCGGCTGATCTCTAAAGTAGCACCCAATGAAAAGGCGACGCGAGTCGCCTTTTTTGTTTTTGGCGCAGCGGGTGTCGTTCAGATTTACAAGCAACACAGTTGACGCGTAGTATTGCTACGTTTTTTCGCCGGGGGTGTTCTGGGTTCGGCCGGGTTTGGCCGGTCCTGAACGTGAAATTCCGGTTTTGATATGCGGTTAATGCCTGTTTTGTCGTGATATTTCAACGGGTGCTGTCGTTTTTTACCGGTTCTGGCACATCGGCCTGTCACAGGGGGTCGCGGTGTCGTATAACAAAATATCTGTAGCAATGCTACAAATCTGGCGAGAAAACCGCCGGCCCGTGATGCGGACGCTCACCGCGTCAGGCCGGATGACCGTAAACAGCAGAAAATAGTATGGATGGAACGACTGACATGTCTTCTCAGCTTGGCAATACCAACTACTCGCGCCCCCTGACGGTGCTCACCTCCTTGTTCTTCATGTGGGGCTTGATCACGTCGCTCAACGACATCCTCATCCCGCACTTGAAGGCGATCTTCACCCTGAGTTACCTGCAGGCGGCGCTGATCCAGTTCAGCTTCTTCACCGCCTACTTCGTGATGTCGTTCCCGTCCGGCTACCTGGTGGAGAAGCTCGGCTACAAGCGCGGCATCATGATCGGTCTGGCGACGGCGGGCCTCGGCTGTCTGTTGTTTTATCCGGCGGCCGGTGTCAGGTCCTACCCGTTCTTCCTCGGCGCGCTGTTCATCCTGGCGTCCGGCATCACGCTGTTGCAGGTGGCCGCTAACCCTTACGTCACCCTGCTGGGCAAGCCGGAAACTGCGTCCAGCCGGCTCAACCTGACGCAGGCGTTCAACTCGCTGGGTACCGCCGTCGGCCCGCTGGTGGGTTCGGTGCTGATCCTGGCGGTGGCGGTCAAGCCGGCGGCGGAGCTGAGCGGCCTGTCGCCCGAACAACTGGCGGCCTATAGCGCGGCCGAGGCGAGCTCGGTGCAGACGCCGTACCTGATCCTGGCGGCGCTGCTGTTCGCGCTGGCCGTGATCATCGGCTTGTTCAAGCTGCCGCAGGTGAAAGAGGCCGATACGCCGATCGACCAGCCGGCCGGCGGCGCCGTCTACCATGCCCACGATAGCGTCTGGGGCTACCGCCACCTGGTGCTGGGCGCGGTCGGCATCTTCGCCTACGTCGGCGCCGAGGTGTCGATCGGCAGCTTCCTGGTGAGCCTGATGGGCCAGCCGCAGATCGCCGGCCTGTCCGAGGCGGTGGCGGGCAAGTACCTGGCGCTGTACTGGACCGGCGCCATGGTCGGTCGCTTCATCGGCGGCGTGGTGATGCGCAAGATCAAGCCGGGCTATGTGCTGGCCTTCAACGCCCTGGTCAATGCGCTGCTGATCGCGCTGGCGATGAGCGCCGGCGGCCAGGCCGCGATGTGGGGGCTGATCGCCATCGGCCTGTTCAACTCGATCATGTTCCCGACCATCTTCTCGCTCGCCATCGAGGGTCTGGGCAAATTCACCGGTGAGGGGTCTGGCGTGCTGTGCATGGCCATCGTCGGTGGCGCCATCGTGCCGCTGGTCCAGGCCTTCTTCGCCGACCATATCGGCATCCTGTATTCCTTCATCGTCCCGCTGGTGTGCTACGCCTACATCGTGTTCTACGGTCTGAAGGGGCATTACGCCGACTTCACTGCGGCACAGAAGGTGGCGGCTGCCAAGCGCTAAGCGCTGCGGCAAGGCTCGCTTGAGGTAATGACGACGCCCGGTCCCGCGTTCTGCGGGGCCGGGCGTTGTCGTATCGGAAAGAGGCGCACGCTGACCCATCAGGGGCGAGAGCACGCCAGGCATCGCAGGCCGCCCTAGCGCCGCACCGACTCGTTGGTGTTGGCCATTCCCTTCCGGTCTGGCATGTGCGGACCGTCGATCGGTATCCATGCTTTGTGATTCTTATGGCATAAACGTGATGCGGCCGGATTGTCATTGCGCTGCCATGTGCCACACTGAAACAAGCGGGAAAGGGGCTCGCTCTCTGCTTACAGCTCTTGTTCAGGAGGTGTGAAATGACCGTTTCCGTTGCCAAATACGCCGGTACCGTGCTGCTGACATCGTGTCTAGCCGTAGCCCCGCTGGCCCAGGGGGGGATGATCTCGGCCGAACAGGCTGCCGCCGCACAGCAGGCCCAGCAAGCCCAAGCCGACCGCGAGAAGGTAAAGGCCTTCCTCGACCGTGCCGCCGTGCGTGACAAACTGCAGGCCCTGGGTGTGCAGGCGGCCTTCGCCAAGGATCGCGTCGACTCGATGACCGACGAGGAAGTCACCACGCTGGCGCAACGCATCGATACCCTCTCGGCTGGCGGCCGGCTCAGCAATTACGATCTGGTCGTGATCCTGCTGATCGTGCTGATCATTGCCATCATCGTGTAGTTCCTGTCTTATCCCACTTGGGGGCAACGCCAGCATGGGCGCGGCTCAGGCCGCCCGGCTGGCGGCGGGGAGCGCTGTGCGCCGTGCTGGCTGGCGGAACACCAGTACGTTGCCGGCCAACACCAGGACCAGCCCAGCCAGCGCCAGCGGCGTCCAGCGATAGCCTTCCAGCCATACCGAGACATTGAGTGCCACCACCGGGAACAGCACGGTGCAGTAGGCGGCGCGCTCGGGCCCCAGCCGTCCCACCAGCATCAGGTAGGCGGTGAAGCCGATCACCGAGCCGGGAATCGCCAGGTAGACGAGAGCGCCGAGGTAGCGCGGCGAGCTGTCGAGGGTAAGCGGCAGGCCGGCGGCAAGGCTGCCGGCGAGCAGGATGGTGGCCCCGGTCAGCATGGCCCAGGCGTTGGTGGTGAGTGGGGTCTGGCCCAAGGCCTGCAGCCGCGCTGAGAGCAGGTTGCCGGCGGAGAAGCAGAGCGTGCCCAGGATCGACAGTCCCAAGCCTGTCAGCATGCCGCTGTCGGCGTTGTGGCCAGCCAGTTGCGGCCAGAACAAGGTCACGATACCGGCGAGCCCCAGCGCACCGCCCGCCATCACTTGCGGGGAGATATGGCGCTTGAGAAACAGGCGTGCGTTGAGTGCGTTCCACAGTGTGGCGGTGGAAAACACCACCGCGACCAGCCCGCTCGGCAGGTAATGGCTGGCGTAGTAGAAGCACAGGAAGTTGCCGCAGAACAGCGTCAGCCCCTGGGCGGCGACCAGCCCGAGGGCTTCGCCGCGTGGCCGGCGCAACTGGCCGCGCCAGGCGAGGAAGGCGAACAGCACGGCGGCGGCGAGGAAGAAGCGGTAGGCGATGGAGAGCGGAATCGGCACCGGGCCCAGCTGTACCTTGATGGCGATCCAGGTGGTGCCCCAGATCAGCACGGTGGAGAGGTAGAGCAAGGCGTTCATGATACGGACTCCGGGAGGGGAACAGGCCTTCAGTGTCGCCTGCCTCGGCGCGGGACGATTGCACGTTCTTGCGCTTTTTTGGCGCGGTCTGGTGCCGGGCCCGCCGCCGGGCCGTACACTACGGGTATCGAGGAAACCATCATGCCCATTGCCACCCTCCCGGTTTACGAGACCCTGATTCAGACCAGTGCCGAGCTGGAACGCCTTGCCGCGCTCGGTGATGGCCTGTCGGCCGCGCTATGGCAGCGCAAGAAGCTGGAAGACACCGTCTACCGCCGCCCCGGCCACCACACCCTGTCGCTCTACCTGGAGGGCGGCTTTCGCATCATGCGCCGCGACTGTCCCGGCCTGCACGGCGCGCCGGACAAGCTGTGCATCCTGCCGGCCGAGCACGAGTCGGATTGGCGTATCGACGGGCAAAGCCGCTTTTTGCACCTGTATTTTTCGCCCGAGCAGTACGACGCCCTGGCGTTGACGCTGCTCGACCGTGACGCGCGCGATTGCCCGCTGCCGGACCTGACCTATATCGACGACCCGGTGCTGGTCGCCGCTTGTCGGCAGCTGGCGCGGCTCGATTGGGATAGCAGCGAGGGCCGACTTGCCGGCAACGCGCTCGGCCACGAGGTGCTGGCCCATCTGATGCTGACGCAGGCCGGGCGGCGCCGTGCCGTGGCGGTGAAGGGCGGGTTGGCGCCGGTGCAGCGCCGCCGCGTGCAGGAGTTGATCGAGTCGCGCCTCGACACGGCCTTGACTGTGGGCGAGCTGGCCGCCGAGCTGGCGCTGTCCGAGTACCACTTCGCGCGGATGTTCCGTGCCTCGTTCGGCATGGCGCCGCATGCCTGGATCCTGCAGCGTCGCCTGGCGCGCGCCCGCGAGGTGCTGGCGGGCAGCGACCTTGCGCTGGCCGACGTGGCGGCCGCCTGCGGCTTCGCCAGTGCCAGCCACCTCGCCAACCGCTTCCGCGCCGCGCTCGGCGTGACGCCGGGGGAGTTCCGGCGCTGGGCGGGCGTGGCTGCTTCAGGCGAGATGTCGGAAGGTACGCCGGTAGCCGGCCGGCGTGGTGCCGAACTGGGTGCGGAAGTGCTGGCGTAGCGACAGGGGGGAGCCGAAGCCGGCCGCCTCGGCCACGTTTTCGATCGGCAGGTCGGTGCTTTCCAGCAGGCGCTGGGCGAGCGCCAGACGTTCGGCGGTCAGCCACTGGCTAACCGTCATGCCGGTTGCTTCGCGAAAGCGGCGGGTGAAGGTGCGGCGGCTCATCAGCGCGGCATTCGCCAGGGTATCCAGCGACAGGGGCAGGGCTAGTCTTGCCCTGGCCCAGTCGAGGACTTCGGCCAGTTTTTCGTCGCGCGGCCGGGCCGGCAGCGGTTGTTCGACGTACTGGGCTTGGCCACCCTGGCGGTGCGGCGGCATGACCAGGCGACGCGCCACGCGGTTGGCGACGTCGGCCCCCAAGCGGCGGCGCAGCAGGTGCAGGCAGCCATCCAGCGCGGCGACGGTGCCGGCCGAGGTCATCACATCGTCCTCGTCGATATACAGCACGTCCGGTTCCAGCCGTACCTGGGGAAAACGGCGGGCGAACATGTCATTCCATCCCCAGTGGGTGGTCGCTCGACGCCCGTCGAGCAGGCCGGTATCGGCCAGGACGAAGGCACCCAGGCACAGCCCGACCAGCTTGGCCCCGCGGGCATGGGCGTGGCGCAGCGCTTCGGTCAGCGCTGACGGTGCCGGCCGTTCGGGGCGATTCCACGATGGCACGATGATGACGTCGGCGTCGGCCAGCGGCTCCAGGCCGTGCGGGATGTCGATCACCAGGCCAGTCGAGCTCGTCAGTGGGCCGGGACGTTCGGCGCAGACGTGGAGAGTATGGCGCGGCACACCCGAGGCCTCGCGGTCTTCGCCGAAGATGAGGGTTGGGACGGAGAGGTGGAACAGACTGATGCCGTCGAAGGCGACGATGGCCAGCTTGTCGGATGTCACGGGGTTTCCTGTCCGGTGCCGCAGAATGGCCCGATTCTAACCAATTATGTCATTTGGGCCAATGTCGGCGAAGAAGCCGAGGAGCAAGAATGATCGCCATGGCCGGGACGACTTCCGTTCCGCCTCCTTTTTGAACCGGAGAGAGACATGACTGCTTCCATCAAACGCGCGCTGATCGTCATCGATGTGCAAAACGAATACGTCACGGGCAACTTGAGGATCGAATACCCGGCGGTGGAGTTGTCGCTGAGCCATATCGGCCAGGCCATGGACGCCGCGCGTGCGGCGGGAATACCCATCGTGGTGGTACAGAACAGCACGCCGCCAGGCACGCCGATCTTTGCCCGTGGTTCAGACGGATGGGCGCTGCACCCGGTGGTGACCAGCCGCCCGGCCGATCATTACGTGGAAAAGAGCCTGCCCAGTGCCTTTGCCGGCACCGATCTGGAGAGCTGGCTGCGCGAGCAGGGTATCGACACGCTGACGGTGGTCGGTTACATGACCCACAACTGCGTGGATTCGACGGTGAAGCAGGCGTTGCATGCCGGGTTTGCCGTGGAGGTGTTGGACGATGCGACCGGCTCGGTCCCGTATGCCAATCGGGCCGGCCTCGCCAGCGCGGAGATGATCCATCGCACTTTCATGGTGGTGTTACAGTCCCGGTTCGCTAATGTGTTGGAAACGGCGACCTGGCTGGCGGTGCTGGAGGGGCAGCCCTTGCCGGAGCGCGAGTCGATCTACGCTTCCAACCAGCACGCCCTGCAAATGAGAGCGCGCATGGCCTGAGGCACGCAGGGTCTGTCGCGTTCCCTGTGGGCATGGCACGGTCACGGTGCTTTCATCAAGAATGGCTAGAGTACAGGGTTTCATCGCACTATCCGAGGTTGAGTCGTGGCTTATGTCGACCTTTACTGCGAGCGGATCGCGCCGGGTTTGCTCGGCGAGCCGATCAACACGCTGAGCAATCTGGCGTTTTTTGCCGCTGCCTGGTGGGTGTGGCGCCACGCTGCGATGGCGGGCGCCGGCGCGGGTCGGGCACGGTGGCTGGCGTGGTTGCTGGCATTAATCGGCGCCGGCAGCTTCACGTTCCATGCCTTCGCCACCGGCTGGGCGGAGTGGCTCGACGTGCTGCCGATCCTGTTGTTCCAGCTGGTGTTCCTGTGGCGTTATTTCCGAGACATTGCCGGCTGGCTGCCGCTGGCGACGGGGCTGTTTCTGCTGGGGTTCGTCGCGGCTGGGGTTGAGGCCGGGAATTATCCGCAATGGCTGAACGGTTCGTTGTCCTACCTGCCGGCGCTGCTGGTGCTGCTCGGCATCGGCGTCTGGCATCGACGGGCCGGGCTTGCAGGAGGAGGGTATTTGGTTGCCGCCGCCGCTACGTTCGCCGTGTCGCTGATGTTCCGGTCGATCGATAACGTGGTCTGTCCCGGCTTCACGGTTGGCACGCATTTCCTGTGGCATTTTCTCAATGCCGTGGTGCTGGCACTGGCGGTGCGGGGGTGGATGCTGGGGGTGTCGGCGTCGGCGGCGGGCCGCAGCGGCATTGTCGAGTACGGCCGGCAGGATACCGTGTAGGCTGCCAGTGTGCGGGCTGGGCTGGCGCTAGTCGCCGCCGATCTGCCCGGGCGTGCGAGGGGCCATCAGCTTGAAGGTGCCCATCGCCTTGGCGATCAGCTCGCCCGCCGCGTTGCGGATTTCGCCTTCGCAGAACACCAGGGAGGAGCCGGCGCGCAGCACCCGGCCTTCGCATTCCAGCACGCCGTTGGCGGGCTCCAGGAAGCTGACGTTCAAATCCACCGTCGCCACCCCGGCCGAGTTCGGGTGCGTGCCGCGGGCCGCGGCGGCCAGCGTGACGTCGAACAGCGTCATCAGCAGTCCACCGTGGCCGTTGCCGGCGGCGTTCAACAGCGGCGGGGTTAGTTCGACGCGCGCTCGTGCGATGCCGGGTTCGCGTTCGACGGCGACGATGCTGCAATGCTCGATGAAGGGGCTGTGGATGCCGAAGAAGTCGCTCATGGGTGGTTCCTGTCGTTCTGATCCGGTGGGTGGGAAGACTGGCCGAGCTCAGGGCTTGACACCGCCCGTCTTCAGCTGCTGGTAATCGCTCAAAACGCCGTCCGCCTGTTGCAGGATGTCGCGCAGGGTGTCGGCCGTGGTGAAATTGTCGAAGTTTAACGCCGGGTCGAGCGCCAGCAGGGCGCGGCGTGCGCTGGTGCAGACGTCTACCGCGGCGTTGAAGTCGGCCGGGCCCAGCACCTTGCCGTTACGGATCTTGCGGTAGTGTACCCGGCACATTTGCAGGTATTGGCGGGCGGTGTCGTGGGCGTCGAGCGCACCGGCGTTCTCCAGGTCGGTGAATGCCGCCATCAGCGCCTGGCAGGCTTGCTCGGCGCGTGCCAGGCGTTTTTCCTGCGCCAGCCTGGCGTCGCGGCCGGGCTTGGCCGTGGTGGATTTCTTGGGTTTGGCGGCCATGCGCTGACTTTCTGGTTGAGAGGGGCGCATTTTAACGTGCATTGCCCGGCACGGCACAGCAGGGCCGTCGCGGGGCCTCTTTAGAGTCGCTAACAAAACCCAGCACAGCGATCTTTGGGGTGTCCTGGCAAGAGCGGACAGCTCCGATTCAAGCGGCCTTGGCTGAATTCCAGTACTTCCGGGTAAATTCAGCCGGCGCCAAGTAGCCAAGCCGCGAGTGACGGCGTTGGCGGTTATAGAAGATTTCGATGTACTCCCTGATCGATGCCTCCGCCTCCGCCCGCGTTGCGTAACGGCGATGGTGGACGAGCTCGTTCTTCAACGTTCCCCAGAAGCTCTCTATCGGCGCATTGTCGAAACAGTTCCCCTTGCGTGACATCGAGCTATGCATCCTGAACTGCGTCAGCAAATCCCCGTAGGCCTTGGCGCAGTATTGGCTGCCACGATCCGTATGGTGGATCAAGCCGGCCGGCGGCCGCTGGTGCTGGACCGCCCGGAACAGCGCCTTGCTGACCAGTTCGGTCGTCATCCGCGCGCCCATCGCATAGCCAACGATCTCGCAGCTAAACACATCCTTCAGTGCCGCTAGGTACAGCCAGCCCTCGTCCGTCGGGATGTACGTTATATCACCCGTCCAGACCTGATTCGGGCGGGGCGGCTCGAACACCTGACCCAAGACATTCTCCGCGACCGGCAACGAGTGGGCCGAATTGGTGGTCGCCTTGAACTTGCGCTTCTGCCGGCACCGGATGCCTATCTGGCGTCGTAAACGGTCGATGCGATCACGCCCGGCCTCAAAGCCCATCGCCGCCAGTTCTGGCTGCAAACGGCGTACGCCATAGGTTTCCCGTGTTTTGGCATGTGCCGCCCGGATCGCCACTTTCAGCCGCTCGTCCTCTTGTTCTCGCTCAGATGGAGAACGTCCACGCCAGCCATAGTACCCAGCACGGGACACCGCTAGAACCCGGCAGGCCACCACCACCGGGAATAGGTTTCGGTGCTCTTCTATCCACGCGTACCGGGCAGTGATGCCTGAGCAAAGTACGCTGCAGCTTTTTTTATGACGTCTCGCTCCAGGCGTGCCTCTGCCAACTCCTTGCGCAGCTTGGCGTTCTCTGCTTCCAGCTCCGTGACACTGCGCGCCCCCGGCGCCGGTTGGTCACCGCCAGACCTCGCCGCTACAACCCAGTTAGCCAATGTACCCTTGGGGATACCCAGCCGCCTGGCCGCCCCTTCAAGGCTGAGCCCTTGCTCAAGTACCAGCTTTACCGCCTCAGAACGGAACTCTACTGGATATGTCTTTCTGGTCTTCATTTCACACTCCCGATTGTCAATGGTAACAATCGGAACTGTCCGCGGGAATCAGGCTACCCCACTTGGCTAGGCGTGCGGCCGCAGACAGTACAAGTAGTACGGCAAGGCCGCACAACAACGCCAAGAGGTTTTTGTTAGCGGCTCTTAGCAGACCGGGGCATCGTCGTGCCGGTCGGGTTCTGCTAGCGCCTCATGGCGCCAGCCGTTTTCGAAAACCAGTTCTTCCAGCGGCCGGCGGTGGGCCCAGTGTTCCTGTTCCAGCATCGGTTTTTCGTAGAAGGCGTCGACATGGCCGAGGCAGAGGATGGCGATTGCCTTGGCGCCCGGCGGCAGTTGCAGCAGTTCGCCCAGCGCCGCCGGATCGAACAGCGACACCCACCCGAGGCCGAGGCCTTCGGCGCGGGCGGCGAGCCACATGTTCTGGATGGCGCAGGCGACGGAGGCCAGGTCCATTTCCGGCAGTGTGCGCCGGCCGAACACGTGGCGTTCGCGCCCGTCCATCAATGCCGCCACCAGCACCTCGCCGCAGTCGAGAATGCCTTCCACCTTGAGTCGCATGAATTCGTCCTGGCGCTCGCCGAGTGCTTCGGCTGTGCGCACCCGTTCGGCTTCGACCAACGCATGCATCTGTCGGCGCAGTGCCGGATCGCTGATGCGGATGAAGCGCCACGGCTGCATGAAGCCGACGCTGGGCGCGAGATGCGCCGCCTGCAGCAGGCGGGCGAGCAGTTCGGGGTCGACCGGGTCGGGGCGGAAGTGGCGCATGTCGCGCCGTTCGCGGATGGCGCGGTAGACGACGGCGATGTCGGTGTCGCTGTATCGATTCATGGTGTGAACAGGCGTGCCGTGGCGATGGGGTTGGACGGGAAATAGGCGTGTAGATAGCTCGCCACGATGCTGCCGTGGCGGTAGACCGCCTCGCCCGGTGCCGTGCCGCTGGCACGTCGGGCGTGGGTCAGCGGGGCGAGCGGGGTTTGCAGGCTGGTGTAATGGAAGGTGTGGCCGCGCAGCGTCTCGCCGTCGAGTTCCACCGATTGCAGGCCGAGCCCGGCGAGGCGCCGGCCCAGCGTGGCGTGGCCAGGCAAGATCCCGAGCAGGGAGCTCGTGTTACCAGCCTTGTCGGTGAGGGCGTCGAGCAGGTAGAGCATGCCGCCACACTCGGCGTAAAGCGGCTTGCCGGCGGCAACGTGGGCACGCAGGCTGGCTGCGGTGCGTTGGCTGGCGGCCAGCACGTCCAGATGCAGTTCCGGATAGCCGCCCGGCAGGTAGACCGCGTCTGCCTCCGGCAGCGCATCGTCGGCCAGCGGCGAGAAGAACGCGAGCTCGGCGCCCAGCGCTGCGAGCAGTTCCAGATTGGCCGGGTAGATGAAGGAGAAGGCCTTGTCGCGGGCGATGGCGATCTTCACGCCGGTTAGCAGCGGTGGCACTGATGTGGCCAAGGCGGGCTGGAAGGCGACGGCGGGGGGCAGTGCGGCGAGGTCCGTCGCGGCAATTTGCGCGGAGGCCTGCTGCAGTCGCGCTTCCAGGTCGTCGATTTCCTGCGCTTGTACCAGCCCCAGGTGGCGCTCCGGCAGGGTCATGGCGTCTTCGCGCATCACGGTGCCGAGGCAACGTAAGTTGGGTGGTAGGGCTTGCCGCAGCATCTCGGCGTGGCGCGCGCTGGCGACGCGGTTGGCCAGTACGCCGTAGAACGGCAGGCCGGGGCGGAAGCTCGCGAGACCGTGGGCGACGGCGGCGAAGGTCTGCGCCATGCCGGTGGCGTCGATCACCGCCAGCACCGGCACGCCGAAGGTCTGCGCCAGATCGGCGCTCGACGGCGTGCCGTCGAACAGGCCCATGCTGCCCTCGATCAGGATCAGGTCGGCATCGGCTGCCGCGTCGTACAGCCGCTGGCGGCAGTCGGTCTCGCCGGTCATCCACAGGTCGAGCGAGTAGACCGGGTGGCCCGATGCCTGTTCGAGGATGTAGGGGTCGAGGAAGTCCGGCCCGGTCTTGAATACCCGCACCTTGCGGCCCTGATCGCGGTGATGGCGCGCGAGGCCGGCGGTGAGCGTGGTCTTGCCCTGGTGCGAGGCCGGGGCGGTGAGGAACAGCGCCGGGCAGGAGCGGGCTTTCGGCTTGTTGGGCATGGCTTAAAACTCGACGCCCTGCTGCGCCTTGACGCCCTGTTCGCGGTAGGGGTGTTTGACCAGCTTCATCTCGGTGACCAAGTCCGCCGCCGCGATCAGCGCTTCGGGCGCGTGGCGGCCGGTGACGACCACGTGCAGGTCGGGCGAGCGGGCGGCAAACACCGCCAGCACTTCGTCGAGAGGCAGGTACTCGTACTTCAGCACCACGTTGAGCTCGTCGAGGATCACCATGTCGTATTCACCACTCTCGATCATGCGCCGCGCCTCGTCCCAGCCCTTGCGCGCGGTGGCGATGTCGGCGTCGCGGTTCTGGGTGTTCCAGGTGTAGCCCTCGCCCATGGTGAGGAAGTCGCAGTTGTCGAAGCAGCCCAACAGGTCGCGCTCGGCGGTGTGCAGCGCGCCCTTGATGAACTGCACTACGCCGAGGCGCATGCCGTGGCCGACCACGCGCAGCCCCATGCCGAAGGCGGCCGAACTCTTGCCCTTGCCGGTACCGGTGTTGACGATCAACAGCCCCTTTTCCTTGGTGGCGGCGGCCTTCTTCTTCTCGAAGCCGGCCTTGCGCCGCTCGGTCATGCGCTGGTGGGAAGTCGGGTCGGTTTTCATGATGGATTCCTCACTAAATCAATTGCGTGCTTCAGCGCCACACCGTGCCGGTCAGCTGACACAACTGCTCCACGATGCGCGGCCGGCTCGGGTGGTAGCCGATGAACACCAGTTGCGCCTGTTTTGCCGGTGCCGCTTCGGATTCGTGACGCAGCTCGATGCGGCTGCGCACGCCCTGCACCAGCAGGCGGCCGTCACCGCCGAGCGGCGAGGCAAAGCCCTTGATGCGCAACAGCGGCTCGCTGCGGGCGATCGCGGCGACGGCCTCACGAAGCGTCTCGGCGTCCTGCGCTTCCTTGCTGCGGATCATGAACGATTGCCAGCCCGGATCCTGTTCGTGGAAGTGCTTGTGCGTCGTCAGGCCGTGGCTGTGTGCGCCGAGGCCGCTGTGGCTGTGGCCGTCGAGCAGTCCCTGGTCGGCGAGCGGGCGCATGGTCAGCCCCGGCATGGTCGACACCGGGCCGTAGTGGCGGTGCGCGGTGTTGGCCGGTTCGTGCAGGTGCAGGCCCAGTGTCAGCCGGGTATCGAGCTTGGCCTCATAGGCAAGCTCGATGAAGCGGATCGACGGCGCCAGCTCGCGCACGCGGGTTTCCGCCGCCAGCAGCGCCTCGTCGTCGAGTTCGTCAATCTTGTTCAGCACTACGATGTCGGCGTTGGAGAGCTGCATTTCGAACAGCTCGGCGATGGAGGCGTCGACGGCCTGTTCGCCGTGTGCGCCGGCCTGGCCGAAGCCGCCGTCCAGCAGCAGCGGGGTGTCGACCACGGCCAGCGTGGCGTCGAGCACGAAGTAGGGCGCCAGGGCCTCGCCCTGCAGCCGTTCCATCACCGCGCTGGGCAGGGCCAGGCCGGAGGTTTCGATCAGCACGTGGTCGATCAGGCTGCGGCGCTGCCACAGCGCCAGCATGGTCGGCAGGAAATCCTCGTCGTCGTCGTAGGCCACCAGGCCGTTGGACAAGTCGTGGATTTCCACGTCGCCGTGTTCGCCTTCGCCGCCTTCGCCACGCAATAGGGCGCCGTCGATCGACACCTCTCCGAATTCGTTGACCAGGATAGCGAGACGCCGCTGTTTGCTGTCACGAATCAGGTTCGACAGCAGCGTGGTCTTGCCGGCGCCGAGAAAGCCGGTGACGACGGTGACTGGGATACGCGCTTGACTCATGCCGGTTGGCCCTCTTGTTGGGTGGGCAGCGCGGCCAGCACGCCGGCAAAGTCGGACGCCATCGCCGGGTAGTCGAGCACGGGGCGGTCGACCACGATCAGGGGAATATTCAGCGCGGCGGCGGCGGCGGCCTTGGCGCCGTAGCCACCGGCATCGCCGGATTGCTTGGTCACCACGCAGTCAATGCCCCAGTCGCGCCACAGCGTTTCGTTGGCGGCCTGCGAGAACGGGCCCTGCATGGCGAGGAGGTGCGCGCGCGGGATACCGAGGTCGATGGCGCGCTGCAAATGCTGCAGGTCCGGCGCCAGGCGCACGAACCACTGGCGCTCTTTGGCGCCCTCGGCCTTGACGAAGGCGGCTAGGTCCTTGGAGCCGGTGGCGAGGAAAATGCGCTGGCCGCGCTGCATCGCCAGCTGCGCGGCCTCGGCCATGGTCGCCACGTGTTCGGCGGGGTGGCTGTCGGCGGCGCTCGGGCGCTCGTAGCGCAGGTAGGGCAGCGCGAGTTCCTGTGCCAGCTCGATCAGCTGCTGCGACATGTCGCTAGCGTAGGGGTGGGTGGCGTCGACGATTACCTGCGCACCGCTGTCGCGCAGCAGTTCGCGGCGGCGCTCGATGCCGAGACGGCCAGCGACCGTGGTGAGGCCGGGGCAGTTCTGCTCGACCAGCTCGGCGCCGTAGTCGGTCGCGCTCGACACGATGACTTCACGGCCCGTCGCGGCGATTTCGCGCGCCAGGGCGTTGCCGTCGCTGGTGCCGGAGAACACCCACACCGCAGAGTGCGGCAGCGCGGCGGCCTTGACGGTGTCAGGTGTGTCGTCCCAGTTGCCATAGCCGCGCGGCGAGAAGATCCAGTTGCGCTTGCGTTTGGTGAAGCGGTTGCCGATCACGAGGCTGGTCAGCATGTTGAAGCGGCGCGTGCGCAGCTCGGCCAGGGTGACGACCTCGACGGTCTGGCCTTCGCGGTAGGCGTTGTGCACGATGCCGCACAACGTCTCGGGGCGCTTGTGTTCGAGCATGATGTCGAGGATGCGGTAGACGCCTTCCTGGCGCTGCTTGCTCTGCACGTTGTAGAACACCGCGGCAAGGTCGGCCTCGGCGATGTGGCGCGCACGCTTCTCGATCCACTCCCACGGGCAGAGCAGGTCCGAGAGGCTCAGCGTGGCGAAGTCGTGCGACAGCGGTGCACCCAAGAGCGAGGCGCAGGCGTTGGCCGAGGTGATGCCGGGGATGAGCTGCACGTCGAAGGTGTCGGTTTCAAGCATGTCCTCGTAGGCGAGCGTGGCCATGGCGTAGATGCCGATGTCGCCGCTGGAGATCAGCGCCACGGTCTTGCCGGCGCGCGCCTGTTCCAGCGCCAACTGGGCGCGGTCGCGCTCCTGCGTCAGCGGCAGGGTGCGGATGTCCTTGCCGGAAATCCACGGGGCAATCCAGGTGAGGTAGAGGTCGTAGGACACGATCACCTCGCTCGCGGCGAGGGCGTCCTTCACCATCGGCGGGATCAGCTCGGCGGTGCCGGGGCCGACGGAGACCAGGTAGAGTTTGCCGTTCATCAATGCTTTCCGTATGTCTGTTCGGTCATGACGCCGTGGCGTCATGCGGGTAATTGGTAGGGCGGTCTTCGACCACGGCGACGGTGACGCCATCGAGCGCGGTCTTGGGCACTATCAGCCGGCCGCGCGGGCTGGCGATCAGCGCGCAGGGCTCGCACACGCCGGCCACGCCGACGTTTTGTTGTACCCAATCCGAGGATTGGCCGACCCAGGCGCGGGCGGCAACGTCGGATTGGGCAATCACGCGCAGCGGCAGGCCGTGGCGGGCACAGAATGCCAGCAGGCCTTCTTCGTCGGCCTTGATATCGATGGTGGCGACCTCGCGCACGTCGGCCAGAGTGCGGTCGGCCAGTGCGGCGTTCACCGCGCGTTCGATGTCGTCCGCAGACTTGCCGCGCCGGCAGCCGATGCCGAGCGTTAGCGGTTTCAGCGCCTCGGTGGCGGTGGTGACGGCGGGGGTCGCTCCCGTCAGCCGCGCCACCTCGTAGGCCAGCGCGTTGGCGCCGCCCTCGTGGCCGGATAGCAGCGGGATGGCGAAGCGCGCCGCCTCGTCCAGCACCACCACGGCCGGGTCGGAGTACTTGCTCGCGGGCAGGCCGTCGAGATAGCGCACGGCGATGCCGGAGGCCATCACCGCCACCCAGCGGCGGTGCTGGTGGAAGGCACGGCGGAATTGCTCGCGCGGGCTCTCGTCCGGGGTGAGCCAGGGCTGGTACAGCGTGGCGCCCAGCGCTTCGGCCAAACGTTGCCCGAGCGGCAAGGCGTCCGCGCGCACCAGCCAGATGGCGGTCTCGCTCACACCGCGTCCTTCGCCTTGCGCTTGCTCGGGCGTGGCGTCTTGCGGTCGGTACCGTCGCGGAAAATGTGGGTGAAGCCGGCCGCGTAGAGGCTCGACTCCACGCCGCCTTCCTGCGACAGTGCGCGGCCGACCAAGAGCAGCGTGGTCAAGAGCCAGTCCTTCTGCTTGACCTCGGACATCAGCTTGGAGAGCGTGCTGCGGTGGATGGCCTGATCGGGCCAGCTCGCTCGCCGCACCAGCGCCACCGGGGTGTCGGCCGGGTAGTGCAGCAAGAGGTCGGCGATGGTCTGCTTCAGGCGCTGGCCGGAAAGGAAGATGCACATCGTCGCTTGGTGTTCGGCGAAGCGGGCGATCGATTCCAGCTCCGGCACCGCCGAGGCGCGGCCGGAGACGCGGGTCAGGATGATCGACTGCGACACGGCGGGGCGGGTCAGCTCGCTGCCCAGCGCGGCGGCGGCAGCGGTGAACGAGGACACGCCGGGCACGATCTCGTAGCCGATGCCGAGCGCCTCCAGCCGGCGCATCTGCTCGGCGGTGGCTCCGTAGATCGCCGGGTCGCCGGAGTGCAGCCGCACCACGTCCTTGTCTTCGGCCTGGGCACGGCGGTACAGCGCCTCCTGCTCGTCGAGCGAGAGCTCGGCGGTATCGAAGATTTCGGCGTCGGGCCGGCAGTGTTGCAGCATCTCGGCCGGCACCAGCGAGCCGGCGTATAGCACCATGGGCACGGCGCCCAGCAGGCGGCTGCCGCGCAGTGTGATCAGGTCGGCGGCGCCGGGGCCGGCGCCGATGAAATAGACTTTCATGGGTGGCGTTTCTCGCGGGCGTTTTTGCGGATCAGCATGGTGGCGAGGTAGCCACTCGCCTCTGCGGTCAGGGTGGAGACGTCGTCGCACAGCACTTCGCCGGGCAGGCCGATGCGGCGTGCGAAGGCGCAGTGGCGGGCGATGTCCATATCGTTCAACAGACTCAGCACGTCCGGCAGGCGCGCGCCGATCTTCATCAGCACCACGATGTCGTGGCTCTCGATGTCGGTGCGCAGCTCGGCCATGTCGTCCGGGCAGGGCAGGATCAAAATCCGTTCCTTGCCTTCGCCCAGCGGCCAGGACAGCGCCGAGGCGGTGGCGGCGAAGCTGGTGACGCCGGGGAAGGTGGTGTGCGTGAGCCTGGGCAGCTTGTCACGCAAGGCCGCCAGCAAATAGCCGTAGGTGGAGTAGGTCATCGAGTCGCCGATGGTGAGGTAGGCGACGTGGAGCCCGGCCGTCAGCTCGGCGGCCACCGCTGCGGCCAACTCGCCGTAGTGGCTGGAGAGCACGCTGCGGTCCGGGTCCATCTGGAATTCGATTTCGCGGAATTTTTCGTCCGGGATGGCGAGCCCGGCCAGGCACTGGCGCGCGACGGAGACTTCGCTGCCACGCGCGCGCGGCAGGTAGATCAGGTCGGCGTTCTTTAGTGCTTCCAGCGCCGCCACCGGGATCAGCCCGGCCGGTCCCGGTCCGACGCCGACGCCGGTGAAATGACCAAGCGCGCTCATGCGGCTTCTCCCGTTGCTTCATAAGCGGCTTCGCCGAGCGGCGTGCCGTCCATGCTGAACAGCCGCACCGCCACGCGCTCGACGCTGGGCACCTTGGGCGCCATCAGCGCGGCGACGCGACGCTCGATTTCCATCCAGTAAGCGCGCGCGCCGGCTTCGTTGCGCACGATTTGCACTACATTTTCCACGGTATTGGCTTTCTCGATTTGTTCCACGAGTTCGGCGGCGAAGCCGAGCTCGGCGGCCACGGCGGCGACGGAGCCCATCGCCATGCCGCTCTTGCTCGAATGGGTGTCCCACACGCCGTCGAGCAGCTTGGCGATCTTGCCGGGGTGGCCCAGCACCCACAGCGTGCCAAGCCGGGCCTGTTGTTCTTCCAGCGTTTGCTGGGCGTAGTCGAGCGAGACGCCGACGAAGTTGGCGATCTGCACCACTTCCTTCTTTTCCAGCCCCAGCGTGTCGGCGGCATAGCCACGCCCGATCTTGCCGGGAGTGAAGGCGATGGCAGCAGGGCTATGGCCCAGCGCCACGCGGATGTAGACCTCGATCGAGGCCATCCACGCGGCGAGCGACATCGGCTCGACGATGCCGCTGGTGCCGAGGATGGAGATGCCGCCGACGATGCCGAGCATCGGGTTGAAGGTGCGCTTGGCGATCTTGTCGCCGTCGACGCAGCCGATGGCCAGATCGAAGCCGGGGTCGGACTCGCCCGAGAGCACCTCGTCCACTGCCCAGCGCATCATCTGGCGCGGCACGGGGTTGATCGCCGGTTCTCCGGGCGGAATGCGCAGCCCCGGCTGGGTGACGGTGCCGACGCCGGCGGCGGCGATGAAACGCAGCGCGCCCGTGCCGTTGACCGACACCTCGGCAAAGATGGTCGCCCCGTCGGTATTGTCAGGGTCATCACCGCCGTACTTCAGCACTTCGGCACGCACCGCGCCGCTGTCCAGCCGTTCCACCTTTTCCACCGGCACCACCAGGTAGTAATCCGGGTCCGGCAGGCTGACCTCGACCTCGCGCACCACCTCGCCGCACAGCAGCAGCGTCAGTGCCGCCTTGACCGCCGCCGTGGCGCAACTGCCGGTGGTGCGGCCGCGGCGCAGGCCGTTGGGGGCCGGCGTGGCGAGGTCGTAGGGGCGGCGGGCGCTCATGCTTACGCTCGTTGTTCCTGGTTCTGGCGCCCGACGTGCTCGATGGCCGAGATCATCAGCGCGTTGACCACGGTGGCTGCCCAGGGCGAACCGCCTCGCGTGCCTCGGTTGGTGATGCGCGGTACTTGCAACAGGCGGGCCAGTTCTTCCTTGCACTCGCGCGTGCCGACGAAGCCAACCGGCAGTCCGACCACCAGCTGCGGGCGCCAGCCGTGCTCGCGCACCAGCCGCACCACTTCCATGATTGCGGTCGGCGCATCGCCGATGGCGACGATCACGTCGTTGCCGAACTTCTGCCAGGCACGGCGGATGCCGGCGGCGGAGCGGGTGATGCCGTGCGTCTTGGCAAGCAGATGCGTCTCTTCGTCGTGCACGCCGCACCAGGTCTCGACGCCCAGCTGATCTAGCACCGCGCGCTTGAGGCCAGTCTGCACCATGGTGACGTCGGTCACCACGCGGCGGCAGCGCAAGAGCGCGCGCAGGCCGATCTCGGTGGCGCCGGGCGAAAAATACATATCATCCACGCTGCTGAAATCGCCCGAGGTGTGCACCAGGCGTTGCAGCACGGTGTGCAGCTCGGCCGGGATGGTCGACCAGTCGTAGCCGGCCTGGATGATGCGCATGCTCTCGGCTTCGATCGGGTGTGGTACGTAGGGCGGCCAGTTGTCGAGCGGCGCTGGCGCGGCGTCGGTGCGGCCTAAGAGCCCGCGCACCAAGCCGTGGTGGCCCTGTTGCGGGGTGCCGACCTGTTCCTCGAAGCCGACGATCTGCACGCGGTACTTGCACAGCGCGCAGTTCATCGTGGCACGGCCCTCGACCCCTTCCTGAGCGCGTTCGAGGAACACGTCGGCCACGTGCGGATGCACACCGAGGTAATCGGCCTTGAGCACCTCGATCTCCGGATGGCGCGCGGCCAGATCGTCCGCCGCGGCGTAGATGCGCTTGACCAGCACGCCGTCGAACAGGAAGTAGGGCAGCACCACGATGCGCTGGTAACCGAGCAAGGCGGCGGCCCGCAGGCCGTCGGCCACCAGCGGTTTGGCAGTGCCGGAATAGCAGACGAAGGAGGTGCCGAAGCCCATGCCTTCTTCCAGCATGCGCGTGAGCTTGGAAATCTCGGAGTTGGCGTCCGGGTCCGAGGTGCCGCGCCCGACCACCACCAGACAGGTGTCGGCGCGCGAGATGCTCTGGGCCGAACGGCCTTCGGCCTCGATGATGCGCTCGCGGCATAGCTGCAAGAGCTTGGGGTGCAGGTCCATCGCCGCGCCGAAATGGAAGTCGACGCCGGGGTGGGTACGCTGCAAGGCCAACAACTCGCTCGGCATGTCGTTCTTGGCGTGGGTGGCGGCGAGCAGCACGCCCGGCACCATCACCACCTTCTTGGCGCCGGCTTCGATCACCGCGTCGACGGCTTCGTCGATGGTCGGCGTGGCGAATTCCAGAAAGCCGTGCTTGACGGTGCGTCCACCGGCGCGCTCGCGCAAGAGCGCCACCAGCGCCATGAACTCGTTGACTCCGTCCGGGTCACGGCTGCCGTGGCCGGCCAGCACGATGGCGTAATCGTTGTCACTCATTTGTGGCTCGGCTCGATCTGGCTGTCCATGGGGGCGAGGGTGCGGATCAGCATGATGCTCATGTCGGAGAAGCGCTGGTCGACGCATTCGGCCAGGGTGCCGTGCCATTCGGCGTCGCCACGGGTGAGGTTTTCCCACACTTCCACCGGGTGTTCGGGCGGAATGCCGTTTTCCAGCAGGTAGGCGGCGATGTGCCAGGGCATGAAGGAGCGCGCCTCGTCCCAGGGGCAGGGGATGACGATGGCGTTGCGCTGGTCTTCGAGCGCGTGCACCAGGTGGCGCTTGAACGGGGTCAGGTCGCCGCGGCGGTGGAAGGTGATGAAGCTGGTTTCGTCGAAGCACACCTTGGCGCGCGAGGCCAGGATCTGCGCCGACGAGATGCCGGGGATGGTTTCCACCGGGTGGCCGCAGGCGCGCTCGACGCGTTCCAGGTATTGGAAACCGCTGAAGTGGATGTCGCCCATGAACACGACGACGCATTTCTTGCCGGCGTGATGGCGCTCGGCGACCACGTCGAGCTGGGCGACCTGGTCGCGGTAGCCCATCTGGATCACCTCGGCGGTGTCCGGGATCAGCGGGCGCACCACGTCGACCACGGCGTTGAAGCCGGCGACCACGTCGGCCTCGCGGATCAGTTGCGCCGAGCGTTGCGGCAGGTAGCCGATGTCGCCGGGGCCGGCGCCGATGCAGATAATCATGTGGTTTTCCTCGGTATTCAGTATCTCGTTCTCAGCCCAGCCGCTGCCGTATCGTCAGCGTCAGGCTTTCCGCCGACAGCGTGTCCATCGGCAGGTATTCGCCTTGCAGCGCGCTGGCCAGTTCGCGCGCACGGCCGAGGCGCACGTAGCCTTCCTCGGTGTCGAGCACCAGCGCCGGCGTACCTTGCCCGGCCAGGGCCTCGGCCAAGGCCAGCGCCTCTCGCCACGGGTCCTGGCGGGTGTCGAGCGCGATGTTGGCGCGCCCGTCGGAGAGCACCACCAACAGCGGCGTCAGGTTGTCCGCGCGGGTGTGTTGAGCCAGCGTTTCGGCGGTCAGTTGCAAGGCGTGCGCCAGCGGCGTGCGCCCGCCGGTCGGCAGTTCGGACAGGGCGCGTTCCGCCTGTTCGATCTGGCGCGTCGGCGGCAGCACCAGTTCGGCCTCGCTGCCGCGGAAGGCGATCACCGCCACCTGATCGCGGCGCTGATAGGCGTCTTGCAGCAGGCCCAGCACGCAGCCCTTGACCGCTTCCATGCGGCGCTTGGCCGCCATCGAGCCGGAGGCGTCGACCACCAGCAGGATCAGGTTGGCCTGTTTGCCGACGCGTACCTTGTCGTGCAGGTCGGCGCGGGTGACGGTGAAGTCGTTCGGGTTGCGCAGCAGTGCGCTCTTGAGGGTGGCGTCGAGCGCGAGCTGGCTCGGCGCCTCGCTCGGCACGGCGCGTAGGGTGTGGCCGTGGCGCGTGCCTTCGCTGCTGCTGCGGCGCCCGCTGGCCTCTGAGGCGTGCAGCGCCGCCACTTCGATGCGGCCGACGCTGGCGGGGGCGGAGGCGGCGAACAATTGTTCGGCGGCGCTGCCCGGCTGGGCGTTGTCGTCGGCCTCGCCGTCCGTTGGCTCGGCGTCGTTCGGCTGAGTATCGCCAGTGTCGCTGCCTGCGCTGTCCTGGCCCGAGGGCGGCTGAGCTGCGGGTGGCGGGGGCGGTGGTTCGGTGGCCTGCCGCGTCAGCTCGTCGAGCTTGTCGCGGTCGAGGCCGGATTGTTCGAACGGCTTCTTGCGGCGGCGGTGCGGCAGCACCAGTTCGGCGGCGTCGCGTACGTCTTCCGCCGTTACCTCGCGCCGGCCGTCGAGCGCGGCGAGCGCCCGCGCCGCCTTGTTGAGCATGATGTCGGCACGCAGGCTGGCCACCTCGAATTCGCAGCACAGTCGGCTGATGAAGTCGAACAGCGAATCGGGCATGACCACGGCGGCGAGGCCAGCCTGTGCGGCATGCAGGGTCTGGCGCAGCGCGACCGTGTCCGCAGCCCAGCGCCGGGTGAAGCCGGCCGGATCGGCCTCGAACGCCAGGCGGCGGCGCACCACCTCGGCGCGGGTGGCGGCGTCGCGCGGCGCGCTTACTTCCACCATCATGCCGAAGCGGTCAAGCAACTGCGGACGCAGCTCGCCTTCCTCCTGGTTCATCGTGCCAAGCAGCGTGATGCGCGCCGGGTGGCTCACCGACAGGCCTTCGCGCTGCACGGTGTTGACCCCCATGGCGGCCACGTCGAGCAGCACGTCGACCAGGTGGTCGGCGAGCAGGTTGATTTCGTCGATGTAGAGCAGGCCGCGATGCGCTGCCGCCAACAGGCCTGGCTTGAATGCCTGCTGGCCGTGCTTGAGCGCCTTCTCGAAATCCAGGCTGCCCAGCACGCGGTCTTCGGTGGCGCCCAGCGGCAGATTGATAAAGGGCACGGGCGCCGCTTCAGCCGACGTTTCAGGATCCTGGCAGGTCGGGCATTCGGCCAGCGGCGCATCAGGCGCGCAGTTGAAGCCGCAGCCGGTGGTGCGTGCGATCGGCGGCAGCACCTCGGCCAAGCCGCGTGCGGCAGTACTCTTGGCGGTGCCCTTGTCGCCGCGGATCAGCACGCCGCCCATGCTGGGGTCGACCGCGCACAGCAGGAGCGCACGCTTGAGCTGCTCCTGGCCGACGATGGCGACGAAGGGGTAGTGGTGTTTCATCGTTTCGGGTTCTCCCCGCGTTCTTCCAGCATCGCTTCGCTTTGCAGGTGCAGGTCGCGCAGCGCGGCCAGGGTGTCCGGATTCGGCTCTTCCCACAACCGGCGCTGGGCCGCTTCTAAGAGGCGCTCGGTGATGGCGTTGAGCGCCCACGGGTTGCTCTCGGCGAAGAATTCCTGCATCTGGGCGTCGAGCGCGTAGGTTTCGGCCAACTGCTCGTACACCCAATCGTCCACCACGTGGGCGGTGGCGTCGTAGCCGAACAGGTAGTCGACCGTGGCTGTCAGTTCCAGCCCGCCTTTATAACCGTGTTTTTGGATGCTGGCGATCCACTTGGGGTTGGCCACGCGCGAGCGGAACACGCGCAGCACCTCCTCCTTCAACCCGCGCACCGCCGGGTTGTCCGGGTTGTGGCTGTCGCCGAAGTAGTGGCGCGGCTGGCGTCCGGTGAGGCTGCGGATGGTGGCGATCATGCCGCCGTGGTACTGCAGGTAGTCGTCGCTGTCGAAGATGTCGTGTTCGCGGTTGTCCTGGTTGTGCAGCGCCACCTCGACGCCGGACAGCCGATGCCGGAAATCGGCGCGCGCGTCGGTGCCGTTGTCGCGCTGGCCGTAGGCGTAGCCGCCCCAGTTGATGTAGGCGGTGGCGAAATCGGCGTCGGTTTCCCAGTTCTGCTCGTTGATGAGCGGCAGGATGCCGGCGCCGTAGGTGCCGGGCTTGGAGCCGAACACGCGGTAGAGCGCGCGCTGGCTTGCGCTGTCGGACGGCAGGCCCCGGAACAGGTCGTGAGTCAGGTCGGCCAGGTAGTGCTTGCGCACGAAGTTCTGCTCGACCGGCTCATCCAGCCGCGCCACGGTGTGCACCGCCTCGTCGACCAGGTGGATCAGGTGCGGGAAGGCGTCGCGGAAGAAGCCACTGATGCGTACCGTGACGTCGATGCGCGGGCGGCCAAGATCTTCAAGCGGGATCACCTCGATGCCGGCCACTCGACGGCTCTCGACCTGCCACTTGGGACGCACGCCGAGCAGCGCCAGGATTTCGGCGATGTCGTCGCCGTGGGTGCGCATCGCGCTGGTGCCCCAGACGCTGATGCTGACGGTCTCGGGGAGATGCCCGGTTTCCTTGCGGTGGCGCGCCAGGACTTCGTTTGCCAGTTCGGTGCCGATGCGCCAGGCGGCCTGCGAGGGCAGGCTGCGCGGGTCGACCGAGTAGAAGTTGCGCCCGGTCGGCAGCACGTGTGCCATGCCGCGTGTCGGCGCGCCGCTCGGGCCCGCCGGCACGTAGCCGCCGGCGAGACCGTGCAGCAGGTTGTCGATCTCTTCCGAGGTGCGGGCGAGGTTGGGTACCAGCTCGCGGCAGACGTAGGCCAGGGTGCGGCGCAGGCTTTCGGGGGCTTCGCTGCCCGGCAGCGCCTGTGCCAGCGCGCCGTCGATGGCCGCGGCATCGAAGCCGTGCTCGGCCAAGGCGGCGACCAGCGCACGGCCCAGCGCGGCAATTTCGTCGAGCGCATCGGCGCGCGTCACCAGCGGTTTGTCGGCCAGCGCTTGCAGACGCGGCGGCACGGCGGCGAGCCGCTTGCCCTTGTCGTCCTGCAGTCCATTCCAGTCCACGTCCAGCGCTTCGGCCACGCTCGCGGGCAGGCTTGGAATTGCCAGGTTGGGCAGGCGCACCATCGCGCACACCATGTCCACTAGAGCCGCGTCTTGCGGCACCTTGCCGAGGATGTGCAGGCCGTCGCGGATCTGCGCCGCGCCCAACTCGCACAGGTAGCCGTCGATGTCCTCGATCAGGTGGGCGACGTCGACGCCTTCCATCTTGGCCAGGGTCAGTGGCACGCCGTCCTCGTTCAGCGTGGCGTCCCACTCGTGGTGGTGATCATGGTCGTGATCGTGGTGGTGGTGCCCATGGCCGTGATGATCGTGGTCATGATGGCCATGGTGATGATGGTCATGACCGTGGTGGTGATCGTGCCCGTGTCCATGTCCATGGCTGTGCGGCTTGGCGACGCTCGGACGGTACTTGCTACCGACGTTCGCTGTAGCGCCGGCCTGCTTCATGGCGGGCTTGGCCGGTTGCAGGCGGTACTTGCCGGCTACAGTGCTGCCAGACTCGTGACCATGGCCGTGCTCGCCATGGTGGTGATGTCCATGGCCGTGATGGTGATGCGTGTGTTCTTCCTCGTGCTCATGATCATGGTGATGTTCGTGATCATGATCGTGGGCGTGGCCCAGCATCGCCGCCAGATCGGTATCGAGCTTGGCTTCCTTGATCAGGTCCCAGATCTGTTGCTGCAACAGCGGCAGCTTGGCCGGGTCCAGCATCTCGACCTGGTAGTACTCGTCCACCAACTGCGTCAGCTGCGCCAAGGGCCCATAGGTGTCGGCGGTGGTCATCGGCGGGGTGAGGTGGTCGATGATCACCGAATGCGCGCGGCGCTTGGCCTGCGAGCCTTCGCCCGGGTCGTTGAGGATGAACGGGTAGAACATCGGCAGATCGCCCAGCAGCGCATCCGGGAAGCAGTTTTCCGAGACGCCCACGCCCTTGCCCGGCAGCCATTCCAGCGTGCCGTGCTTGCCGACGTGGACGATGGCGTCGGCTTTCCAGTCGTCGCGCAGCCAGCAATAGAGCGCGTAGTAGTGGTGGGTCGGCGGCAGGTCCGGGGTGTGGTAGATCGCGTCCGGGTCCATGCCGTAGCCGCGCGGCGGCTGCAGCGCGACGAAGGCGTTGCCGAACTCCAGCCCGGCGAACACCAGTTTGCCCTCGTGCACGTAGGCGCTGCCCGGCGCCTCGCCCCAGCGTTCCAGCATCTTCTGCCGCAGCAGATCGGGCAACTGGCCGAACCACTCGGCGTAGCGCGCCGCCGGCACGCTGGCGATGGCTTTGCTTAATTGATCCGCCGTCAGGTAGTCCTCGTCGTAGGCGCCACGGTCGATCAGTTCGTGGATCAGCGCGTCACTCGATTCCGGTAGGTCGGGCAGGTGGTAGCCCTGCTCGCGCATGGCGTGCAAGAGCGCGAACAGCGAGGCCGGCGAATCCAGCCCCACGGCGTTGCCGATCTGCGAAGCCTTGCTGTTGGAATTGGTGAAGATGAAGGCGATGCGCTTCTTCTCGGCCGGAATGCGGCGCAACGCCACCTGGCGCGCGGCGATGCCGGCGACACGGCGCACCCGGTCGGCCAGCGGCGCGTAGTGGGTCTCGTCCTGCTCGTGCTTGAACGACATCGGCACGCTGACGATGCGGCCGTCGAACTCCGGCAGCGCCACGTTCATCGCGGTGTCGAGCGGGTTCAGCCCACGCTCGGAGGTCTCCCACTGCTGCTGCGTCATGCTGCTGGTGATGGCCTGGATCACCGGGATGTCGAGCCGCTCGAAGGCCGCCACCGACCAACCGGCGGCGGTGGGGCCGTCGGCGTTGACGTCGCCCATGGCGAAGGACGTAGTGTTGATCAACGTATCAATCTGCCCGGCGTCGCAGAAGAACTGCAGCGCGGCCGGCATACCCGTCTCGTCGAGCGTGCGCAGCGACGCGGTGTACACCGGCAGCGCGTTGAGCTGCCGCTCGGCCAGCATGTCGACCAGCATGTCGATGAAGCGGGTGTTGCCGCTCATCCAGTGCGCGCGGTAGAAGGTGATGCCGACCGTCGGCCAGTCCGGGTGGCGGATCGCCGCCCAGTCGTCGAGCGTGGCGAGCCCCGACAGCTCCGGATGGTAGATGCCGTGTTCGGGCAGCGGGGTGGGCGGCTGGTAGCCAAAGCCGCTCATCAGCAGCCGGTCGGACAGGCAGCGCAGTAGTTGCTCCATATTGCCGCTGCCGCCCGCCTGCAGGTAGGCGGTGACCTCGTGCTGCAGCGCCGGCGGCACCGACGATAGGGCCGCAAGCTCCGGGTCCGGCTCGCCGGTACCGCTGACCACGATCAGCGCGCGCTCGTGGGCCTTGGCGTCCTTCACCAGCTCCTCGAAGCCGGGGATGGTCTGGGCGCGGCCCAGCACCCGCACCACCACGATGCGTGCGGTGGCGACCGGGCCCGCCAGCAGCGCGGCCATGCGCTCGGCGCTGTCCACCGTCTGCAGGTTGACGCCGGCCACCGACACGAAGCCCCCCGGTAATTCGGATTCGGCGCGATGCAGTGCGGTCAGGTCGGTGCCGGCGTGGGTCAGCAGCACGATGCCGCCGTGGGACAGGGCGCTCATGGCTGCTCTCCTTGTTCGACGTCGCCGATGCCCAGGCGGTGGAAAATCAGCTCTTCGACCGGGCAGTCGCCCGCCAGGTGTTCATGGACGATGCGCTGGATCGCCGCCGCGTCGACCTTGCGATACCACACGCCTTCGGGGTAGACCGCGAGGATAGGCCCTTCCTTGCACACGGCGAAGCAATGGGACCGGGTACGCTTGACGCGCAGGCCCTCGCAGGCGTCGATGGCCTGACCCAGCACCTTGAACATGGCTTCGGCCTCGACGCCGTTCTCGGTGCAGCGCGGACCGGTGCACATCAACACGTGCTTGTAGTGGGTTCTCATGCCGGCATCCTCGCCAGGAGCGTGGCGGCGGTAGGAAAAACGCGCTGACGGGCAGCGCGGTGGTTCTGAATTCGTGGTAGCGGCGACGCCATGGTAATGCCCTCGGTGAATACGCATCGCCGCGAGCGAGGGCATGAGCGGCCGCCATCGGGGGCACTCGCGCGATCCCCCGGTGCACCCCGCCCGGTTTCTGCTTGCGACGACAAAAGGGACGGCCGGTCTCCTGGCTTGCGCGTCATCGCCTGGCGCCGCCTTCCCGGAATGTTTTTCCAGTGGCCTCGGGCGCCGACTCGTCGCTTACAGTTGCGGGGGCAGCCGCGGTATCGCACCACGTTCCCGTCACCGTCACTTAGAGCCTGTTCAAGGTCTTTTTACGGCTGCGGCCAGGTACTGCCGGATGCAGCGCTAGAAGAGAGTCCCGCCGCAGTGCATTCACTGCCAGGGACGAACGACAACGCGATGCGCCGGCAGTACCCGGCCCCGGAGGGCTGGCCCGGCAAACGACCAGCTGCGGTGTTGGACGACTTGACCTTAGAATGACTAAGGTCTGCATCGTCCGCCTAGCATCTGGCCATTTGCCGGGTCAGCGCAGTCGAAAAAAGACCTTGAACAGGCTCTTCGGGGCAGGATGATACGTGAGGGCGGCGGGCTTGTGAACAAACGCGGCGATACCATCCGGCTATTTGCCGCGCGGAGAGGATGCCGCCGGGCATTGGCCTGGCTTGAACCACAGCTCCTTGCGGGCGAGCGGGGTTTGCGGCGGCAGTATCGGATTGTTCAGCTCGATGACGGTACGTTGCTCGAGCCGGGCCTGTTCGATGAACCCGGCGTAGTGCCGGCAGAACAGCCGGTCGAAGCTGCCGTCGGCGATGGCGCGTTCCAGCCCGCGCTCGATCGTCGCGGCGAGCGCGGTGTCGCGCCGGTTGACGAAAAAATAGAACGCCGTGGGGTAGCGGATCACCAAGTGCTGATCGATCACGATGCCATCGGCGCGATGGCGCTCGGCTTCGGCCCGGATCTCGATGAGGGAGCGGGGGAAGTAATCGAACCGCTTCAGCACCAGCATGCGGAACAGATTCTCGTACTGGGGAACGCCGACCACCTTCAGGCCGTTGCCGCGCAAGATCTCGGTATCGGGCCAGTCGTGCCCCTGGCCGGCGATGAAGTGGCGCAAGTCCTGGACGGTACGCACGCCGGCGAGCAGATCGGCCCGGTCTGCACGCACCAGCGGCAGGCGCCATCCGATCAGCCCCTTGTTGATGGGGATGCGGATCGGCCGCAACGCTGCCTCGCGCTCGATGGAGGTCATGCTCCAGGCCACGCGCACGGTGCTGCCGCGGCCGAGCTCGTTCAGGGCGCGGCCCTGCTGCATCCATTCCTCCGACGCGCGTAGCTGATGCTTCGCGCCGGCCTTGGCGAAAGCCAGCCGCAGCAGGGTGAGGGGATAGTCGGCGCGCGCATCGCCGACCGCCTCTGGCCGGGGATAGACGATCACCTCGGCCTGCGCGAGTGCGCTGGCGCCGATCAGGCAGAGCGAGGCGAGCACGACAGGCAGGACCATCGACGGACTCCTGGGCTAGTAATAGTTACAGCTAAGCCGATGAGGTGAGGGCAGGCAAGCGGAGGTCAGCATCCGAGGCCGCTCTCAGGCGGACTTCGCCCGTGTTTCCCGCATGCGCACCGCCGCGATCGCCCCGGACAAAAACGTCAGCCCGGCCACCAGCCACATCGCGCTGGCCACGCCGAACAGATCGGCCACCACCCCGGACAGCAGCGCGCCGATGGCGTAGCCCAGGTCGCGCCACAGGCGGTACACCCCCACCGCCGAGGCCCGCCAGCCCGGATGCGCCACGTCGCCGATGGCTGCCAGCAGGGTCGGGTAGACCATCGCCGTGCCGATGCCGAGCAGGACCGCCCCGACGAGAAAGCCGGAAAATCGCGTACCGACAGTGGTCAGCGCGATGCCTGCCGCTTGCAACCACATGCCGGCAACGATCAGCCCCTTGCGGCCGATGCGGTCCGACAAGATGCCGGTAGCGAGCTGGCAGACGCCCCACACGGCGGGGTAGATGGCGGCCAGCCAGCCGATCTGCGTCAGGCTCATGCCGGCGGCGGCAAAGACCAGGGGGAACAAGCCCCAGGCCATGCCGTCGTTGAGGTTGTTGACGAGACCGGCCTGGCTGATGGAGGACAGGTTACGGTCGTGCCAGCTGGTTTGCCCAAAAACCGTGCGTGGCGACGGCAGCTCGCTGGTCTCGCCCGTCTGCTGCAACGAGGCCTCATGCCGGGCATGCGCCTGCGTCTCGCGCACCGCCAGGACGGACAGCAGGAGGCCTGCCAGCACAAAGACCACCCCCAGGTAGAACGGCTGCGGACGCAGCCCGTAGCGGGCGGAAACCCAGCCGGTCGCCAACGCCGCCGCGCCGACGGCGAAATAGCCGGCGAACTCGTTGAGGCCCATCGCCAGGCCCCGGTTGCGCGGACCGGCCAGGTCGATCTTCATGATGACCGTGGTGGACCAGGTCAGGCCCTGGCTGATGCCGAGGAACAGGTTGGCCAGCAGCACCCAGTTCCACGACGGCGCCCACATCAGCAGAAACGGTACCGGCGTGGCGATCAGCCAGCCGGCGACGAGTATCGTCTTGCGGCCGTACACGTCGGCATAGCGGCCGGCGAGATAGTTGGTGAGCGCCTTGGAAACGCCGAACACCACGATGAAGGCGAGGATGGCGGTATGCGCCGCCAAGTGGAATTCCCGCTCGGCGATGGCGGGCAGGATGGAACGCTCCATGCCCACCATGGCGCCGACGAAGGCATTGACCACGACCAGCAGGCTGAATTGGGCGAGGTTTGCCCTCAGGCCGAGCCGGATCTCGTGGGGCAGCGTTTTGGAGCCGGGTAGGGTGTCCACTCTGTGGGTATACCTCCTATCGAGGTATACACCATGCACTCAATGCCGCTTCGAGGCGTTGCCAGTCGGTCTCGCTGGCCGGCAAGCCGAAGCGGACGCTGCCGCTCTCGGGGAAATGACGGATCAGGATGCTGTGGCGGGCCAGGAAATCGTACAGGGCCGTGGCGGCAGGGTGGGCCAGCCACTGGAACAGCGCGCTACCGCCGCTGGGGGTAAGCCCGTGTGCGTCCAGCAGCTGGGCGAGACGCGAGCTGTCGGCGGCCAGCCGCTCGCGCATGTGCGCCTGCCAGCCCCGGTCCTGCAAGGCCAGTCGCACCGCCACACGCGCCGGGCCGCTCACCGTCCACGGCCCGAGTTCCTCCCGCAGCCGCGCCAGCAATTCGGGCCAGGCGAACACGAAACCGGCACGTGCGCCGGCCAGGCCGAAGAACTTGCCGATCGAGCGCAGCACCACCAGCCCCGGCGTGCCGATGCGGGGCAACATGCTCTGCGCCGGCGTGCAGTCCATGAAAGCCTCGTCCACCACCAGCCAGCCGCCGCGCACTGCCAGCCGGGCGCGCCAGGCGTCCAGTTGTTCCGGTGTGGCCTGCCAGCCGGTCGGGTTGTTGGGATTGCAGACCAAGAGCACGTCGAGTGTGTCGAGCGCCTCGTCTATCCGTTCCGGCGCCAGGCGCTCCACCTGATGGCCGTGCCGCGCCCAGGCGTGTGGATGCTCGGCATAAGTGGCCGCCAGCATGCCGACCTGACAAGCCGGGCGCAACAGCGGCAGCGCCTGGATCGCCGGCTGAGAGCCCGCTACCGGCAGCAGGGCATCGCAGCCGTAATACTCGGCCGCGGCAGCTTCCAATCCATCCGCCGTCTCCGGCAGCCGCTGCCAGGCGCGCGCCGGAATCTCCGGCACCGGCCAGCCGTGCGGGTTGAGCCCGGTGGACAGGTCGAGCCAGTCCTGTACCGGAATGCCGTAGCGCCGCGCCGCCGCCAGGATGCCGCCGCCGTGATCAAGCATTAAAGCCTCCCGTCACCAGCGCCAGCATGAGGCCGATGCCGACCCACAGCCACACGCCGCGGTTCACCAGGCGGATGGCGCGGCGGATGTCGGTGCTGTCCGGAGCACGCTCCAGGCCCAGCGCCGGGCGCTCCTTGAGCTCGCCGTGATAGCGGGCCGCGCCGCCCAGCGCCACGCCCAGCGCCCCGGCGCCGGCCGCCATCACCGGGCCGGCGTTGGGGCTGTACCAGGTCGGCGCCTGCGCGCGCCAGCACGCCCAGCCGGCACGGCGGTCGCCCAGTGCGATGTAGGTCAATGCGGTCAGCCGTGCCGGGATGAAGTTCAGCACGTCGTCGAAACGCGCCGCCGCCCAGCCGAAATGCAGGTAGCGCTCGTTCTTGTAGCCCCACATCGCGTCCAGCGTGTTGGCGAGCCGGTACAGCACGGCACCGGGCGCGCCGAACAGCAGGAACCAGAACAGCGCGGCGAAGATCGCGTCGCTGCCGTTCTCCAGCACCGATTCGATGGTGGCGCGGGCCACGTCCTGCTCGGAAAGCTGGGACGTGTCGCGGCTCACGATCATGCCGACGCGCTGGCGTGCCAGCGGCAGGTCGTGCCGCTCCAGCGCCTCGACCACCGCCTCGGCGTGCTGGGTCAGGCTCTTGGCGCCGATGGCGAGGTAGAGCAGTACCACGCTATAGAACACGCCGATGAAGGGCAGCCACTCCAGCAGGGCCGCGAGCAGGGCAAACGGAATCAGGAGCAACGCGATGCCGATCGCGCCGCGCAGACGCATGCGCTGCACGGTTTCTTGTTCCGGGGCGGCAGGGTAGAGCCGGCGTTCAAGCCAGCGCACCAGCTTGCCGAAGCCAACTAACGGGTGCCAGCGCGGCGGTTCGCCGAAGAGTTTGTCGAGCAGGACAGCGAGCAGCAGAAAAACGGGGGATATCACGACATGCGCCTATATAATGACCGACTTTGCCAGTCGATGACGCCGCGCTGATACAGGCGAGACATCGACCACAACCAATAAGAAAGCCGTCATTCTAGGGCCGTCGCCGGAAAAATGCGCGCCCGGAGTCAAACCATGCCAGCCAACACCATCATGATCCAGGGCACCACCTCGGACGCCGGCAAGAGCACGCTGGCCACCGGGCTGTGCCGCCTGCTGGCGCGCCGCGGCGTGCGCACCGCCCCCTTCAAGCCGCAGAACATGGCGCTCAACAGTGCCGTCACCGTCGACGGCGGCGAGATCGGCCGCTCGCAGGCGGTGCAGGCGCAAGCCTGCGGCGTCGAGCCTTACACCGACATGAACCCGATCCTGCTCAAGCCCAACAGCAACGTCGGTTCCCAGGTCATCGTGCAGGGCCGGGCGATCGGCAACATGGAGGCCAGCGTCTACCACCGCTACAAGCCCGAGGCGATGAAGGCGGTGCTGCAATCGCACCGGCGCCTTTCCGAACAGTACGACTGCATCGTGGTGGAAGGGGCGGGCAGCCCGGCGGAAATCAACCTGCGCGAGGGCGACATCGCCAACATGGGCTTTGCCGAAGCGGTGGACTGCCCGGTGATTCTGGTGGCCGACATCGACCGCGGCGGCGTGTTCGCGCACCTGGTCGGCACGCTGGCGCTGCTATCGCCCTCGGAACAACGCCGCGTGGTCGGCTTCGTCATCAACCGTTTCCGCGGCGACGTCGCGCTGCTGCAGCCGGGACTCGACTGGCTCGAACAGTACACCGGCAAGCCGGTGCTGGGGGTGTTGCCATATCTCTCCGGCCTGCACATCGAAGCCGAAGACAGCCTCACCCGCCAGAACGCCACGGGTGGCTCGCACGCCGCCGAACGCCTGCGCGTGGTGGCGCCGGTGTTTCCGCGCCTGAGCAACCACACCGATTTCGACCCGCTGCGGCTGCATCCGCAGGTCGAACTGACCCTGGTCGGGGCCGGTCAACCGATTCCGCCTGCCGACCTGATCGTGCTGCCCGGCAGCAAGAACACTCGCAACGATCTCGCCTGGTTGCGCGCCAACGGCTGGGAGGCGGTAATCCGCCGCCACCTGCGCCTGGGTGGCAAGCTGATCGGCATTTGCGGCGGATTTCAGATGTTGGGACGCGAATTGCACGACCCGCTCGGGCTGGAAAGCGAGGCCGGCAGCACCCCGGGGCTCAATCTCTTCGACATGGAAACCACGCTGATGGAACACAAACGGCTGGAACGGGTGGAAGGGAGGCTCAGTGTGGCCGACGCTGCGGTCAGCGGCTACGAGATCCACATGGGCGTCACCAGCGGCCCGGCGCTGGCCCGGCCGGCGGTAAAACTGGCCGAAGGCAACGACGGTGCGCTGTCGGACGACGGCCAGATTCTCGGCACCTATCTGCACGGCCTGTTCGACCATGCCGACGCCTGTCGTGCGCTACTGGCCTGGGCCGGGCTGGAAGAACCGGCGCCGCTCGATTACCGCGCCCTGCGCGAGCAGCACATCGACCGCCTGGCCGATTCGCTGGAGCAGCACTTGCGCCTCGATCGCCTGGCGGTATGGCTGCCGGTGCTGCAACGCTAATTCGCTCTTACGCCCGGTCTTGGTCGAAGAAGCGGACATGAGAAAGCCCGGGTCGCCCCGGGCTTGGTGTTTATGCCCTCAGCGGGCCATTTCCGACATGTCTTTGTCGGGTTCTCTACGCTCCAGCTTCAGATAGGCATCCGCTGCCACGATACCGAAGATCACATGGGCGAGCAGTGTCGTCCACCCGCGAGCCTCGGCGAACCACGGGAAGAACTGGGTCATGCCGTAAAAATCGACGAAGTAGACCACGAGACCGTACACGGCTCCGACTACCGAGGCCATGCCCCAGCTCGAGTCGAAGTGGAACGGCGCCATGATCAGACCCAAGATCAACCCCATGCCGATAGCTAGCGCAAAGTGCACGATCAAGGCGACCACCACGATGCCGATATCGAACATCTCAGGCGATCCTAGTGCCGAACTACCCATGACAATAGCGGCGATCATGTGTGTCGGCGCCCACGCGCTACCCCCCATCATTACTGCGGCCAGCATATCAAGAAGCAGGAACACCACCCCCGCTAGCACCCCGGCTATCGCCGCGGCACGCCAGTCGGGCAGCCGATGTGTCAGCTGATGCGAATGCATGTGAAGATCCATCATCAACTCCTTTCAGCGCTTTGTCGAAAGGGACGCACTCCGCGCCATTGATTAGACCCTGCGGTGACGGGAAAGTGCGATTCCTAAGCCCCTTTTCAGAGTTTTTTTATTGTAGAACAAAAGGTTGTGGTGGATATGTCGGCGCCTTCGCGCTATTTTGTCGGGAACAAGCCCGACAAGACCGCTCTCTAAGTTTATGGCGGTTTTCTCACGCCAATGGAAGTTCGAGAAGGGAGGTGAAGCGATGATCGCCCCACGGGAAAAATACCGGGTGGGCCATTCCGGCTATGTGTCGCCGTTCACCGAGTTCATGGACAGCTTCCTGGCCGAGCACCCGGAAGTGGTCGAGGACCAGCGTCGTGGCTGGTATCTGTTCTGGGACCACAAGGCCGACTTCGAGGAAATGAAAGAAAGCAGCAAGGATAGCGTGCCGGTCAAAGGGTACGACTATTTCTAAGTTCCAAGCGCGTCCCCCGCTCGGGTGGCGGTGCCGAGTTGCACGCACGGCGACACGGTCACCCTTCGAGGCGGGGGATGCGCCTTTTTCATTCTAGTGGTCAGAACGCGTTTGCAATAGTTTCAACCAATGTGCTGTCACGACAATTGGTCACATGCCGGATGGAAGATATGGCCTTGGCGGTTCCACGGCCATACCTGCCTGCGCACTGCTGGTGCCCGGTCTTTCCGGGCATTCACTCTTCGCACCGCGACACGAGCAAGGTGGTGATCCCGTTTTAGAACGGCTCCGTCCAGGGCCGCAAGTCCAGTTCGTGCGTCCAGGCACTGCGCGGCTGGCGGAACAACTGGTAGTAAGCCTCGGCGATGGCTGCCGGGTCGAGCATGTCGTCGGGGTGCGGCGGCGTGCCGAGCTCCCCCGGTGACTGTGGTCGGATGTGGCCGTCGAGCACCACGTGCGCGACGTGGATGCCCTTGGGCTGCAATTCGCGCGCCATGCTCTGCGCCAGCGCGCGCAGGCCGAACTTGCCCACCGCCAGGTTATGGAAGCCCGCGCTGCCGCGCAGGCTGGCCGTCGCACCCGTGAACAGGATGGTGCCGCCGGGGCCGCCCTGCTCGATGCGCCCCAGCATGCCGCGCGCGGCAGCGCGGCCCACCAGAAAGCCGCCGAGACAACCCACCCGCCAGCAGCGCTCGAACTCCTCGCGGCTGGTTTCGAGAAGGCCTGCCGGCGCGAAACGCCCGGCGTTGTACACCACCACGTCCGGCTCGCCCAGATCGCTGCGGATGTTCTGGAACAGCGCCTCGACCGCCGCCTCGTCGGTGGCGTCGCAGGCGTAGGCCCGGCCGGCGTGGTGCACGCCGGTGCAATCGGCCGCCAGTCCCTCCAGCTTCTTCACGTCACGCGCCACCAGGGCGACGTGCATCTCCGCATGCGCGAAACGTTGTGCCAGCGCGCAGCCGAGTCCGGGCCCGACGCCGACGATAACCGCAATCTTGCCAGTATCCATGGTGCACTCCTGCCAGTCGCTGCTTTCATCTTAGAACCTGAATCTTAGAACCTCCCTTGGATCTTGCTGCGCGGCTGCCGAGTTGATGAGTTTTCGGAATGAGATAAGCAAAATGCATCGCTTGAGCACTCCACCGGGAAGGCAGAGACTGAGCACCGGGTTCGCTCGCTCACACCATTCCACCCCGGCGAACGAGAACCGGCCGCGACATCGATGCCGTGGCCGGGAGGCGTTTCATAGAAGATTGGAGAGGGTTGTCATGCAGGACATCAAGGCGCCGCGCAACGGCGGACGGATTCTGGTCGAGTCACTGGTCAAGAACGGTGTGGACGCCGTGTATTGCGTCCCCGGAGAGAGCTACCTGCCGGTGCTCGACGCGCTGCGCGACGAGCCGACGGTGCATACCATCGTCACCCGCCACGAGGGTGCGGCGTCGTACATGGCCGATGCCTACGGCAAGCTCACCGGTCGTCCCGGCATCTGCTTCGTCACCCGCGGACCGGGTGCCACCCACGCCAGCAACGGCGTACACACCGCCATGCAGGATTCCACGCCGATGATCCTGTTCATCGGCCAGGTCGAGCGCGGCTTTCTCGGCCGTGAAGCCTTCCAGGAAGTCGATTACGTCAAGATGTTCGGCGGGCTCGCCAAGTGGGCGACGCAGATCGACAGCCTCGAACGCATCCCCGAAGTGGTGGCGCGCGCCTTCAGCGTGGCCATGTCCGGCCGTCCCGGCCCGGTGGTGGTAGCGCTGCCGGATGACATCCTGTTCGGCCAGGGCGTGGCCGGGCCGGCCGTGGCGGCGCAACCGGTGCAGGCCGCCCCGGCGCCATCCGACATGGCCGAACTGCGCCGCCTACTGGCCGCTGCCCAGCGTCCCTTGCTGATCGTCGGCGGCAGCGGTTGGGATGCCGACGCCTGCCAGGCGCTGAGTCGTTTCGCCACCGCCAATGCGCTGCCGGTGGCCACCGCCTTCCGCCGCCAGGACCTGTTCGACAACGCCGACCCGCACTACGCCGGCCACCTCGGCTTCGGCCTGTCGCCGCAACTGGCCGAGCGGGTGCGCGGCGCCGACCTGATCCTCGCCATCGGCACCCGGCTGGGCGAAGTCTCCAGCAACGGCTACACCCTGATCGCCAACCCGCAGCCGGCCCAGACCCTGATCCACGTCCACGCCTCCCCCGAAGAACTGGGCCGCGTCTACCATGCGCATCTGCCGATCAACGCCGGCATGCGGGCCTTTGCCACGGCGCTTGCCGAACTGGCACCCGTCGACGGCACATCGTGGCGGCAATGGACGCACGACGCCCACGCCGAATACCTCGCCTTCAGCACCCCGCCGGCCGCCTCCCCGGAGCACGCTGGTGTCGACATGGGCAAGGTGATGACGCATCTGCGCGAAGTGTTGCCGGAAGACGCCATCGTCAGCAACGGCGCCGGCAACTACGCCGTCTGGGTACACCGCTTCTACCGCTACCGCCGGCCCGCCACCGAACTCGCGCCGACCAACGGCGCCATGGGCTACGGCCTGCCGGCGGCGATCGCCGCCAAGCTGCGCTACCCCGAGCGCCAGGTGGTGTGCTTCGCCGGCGACGGCTGCTTCATGATGTATCCGCAGGAACTCGCCACGGCGCGGCAGTTCGGCGCGGCGGTGGTGGTGATCGTGGTCAACAACGGCATGTACGGCACCATCCGCATGCACCAGGAACGCGAATACCCGGCACGGCCCTTCGCCACCGATCTGCTCAACCCGGACTTCGTCGCGCTGGCGCACGCCTGCGGCGCCCATGCCGAACTGGTGGAACGCAGCGAAGACTTCCCGGCGGCATTCGCCCGAGCGACCCAGGCCGGTCGACCCGCACTGATCGAGCTCAAGGTCGACCCGCGCCAGATCACGCCGCAGGCACGGCTGGCCTGATCGGATTCGATTCGTCGCCGGAGAGGGGCTTGGGGCGATGCCGGGTAGCAAGCCGGCATCGCCCTGGCCATCAGCCCTCCAGCCGCTTCGACCAATCCTCCACGGCCCCGGTCTCGATACGGCGCCGGAAGGTGCGCTTCCAGCTCTCGGCCAGCGGCGCCAGCTCCGCCGCCGCCGCCCACGCAGCGGCGAGACCCGGATCGCGCCGGAACAACAAGCCCATCACCCGGCTCAAGGGCCAGTCCGGCTCGGGCCGGTCGACGAGGACCAGCTCATCGCCCCCGGTCACGAAACCGGGCTTCAGCACGCGGTAATACCAGCCGGTCTTGCCCATGTCCTGCATCAGCCGCGCCGCTCCCTTGTGCCCCAGGCGCGCATTCAGCTTCCAGCACGGCTGGCGCCCCTGCGACACCTGCACCACCGCCTCGCCCAGCTCGAACACGTCGCCCACGCAGACGTGCTCCTCGGTCAGGCCGGTGGTCGACAGGTTCTCGCCGAAAGCGCCGGGCGAGTCCAGCAAGGGCAGGGGGCCGAGATACTCGCGCCAGTGGCGGTAATGCTCTCGCGGGTAGTGGTGAACGGCCTTCTCAGGACCGCCATGTACCCGCCGGTCCGCCTGCTCGTCCCCCGCCAAGCCCTCGGTCGACAGCCACAGCGGCGTGGCGACCGGCGTCTTGTGGATGCCGCTCAGATGAGGCGTCTCCGCCAACGGTGCAGCCTGGCCGACCAGCACTGCCTCCAGCTTCACCCTCATCTCGCCACCTTCAGTTGTTGCAGCCAGGCGTTCAGCATCTCGCTGCCGGCCCGAGCCGCTTCGTCAGCTAAGCGGTGGCTGGCGGCGCGTAATTCGGCAACCGACAAACCTGTCTGGTGCAACTCGCCGCTATGCCCGATCAGCCACGTTTCGATCCGGCGGCCGTCGACCTCGGGGTGGAACTGGAGAGCCAAGGCGTGATTGCCGGAGGCGAAAGCCTGATGCGGTGTCAGCTCGGTGGATGCCAGCCATTCGGCGCCTGCCGGCAAATCGAAAGTGTCACCATGCCAGTGCAGCACCGGCGCCCCCTGCAAGGCCGACAGGCAGGAGCGTGTGCCGGCGGGGGTCAGCGTCACCGCGCTCCAGCCGATTTCCTTGGCCTTGCCCGGATAGACCCTGGCCCCGAGCGCCGTGGCCATGATCTGTGCGCCCAGGCAGAGGCCCAGCGTGGGCAGCCCCAGCGCCAGGCGTCTCGCCACGCCCTCGATCTCCTCGTCCAACCAGGGATAATCGGCTCGTTCGTAGACGCCGATCGGGCCGCCCAGCACTACCACCAGATCGCTGGCCAGCCAATCGTCGTCGGTCATGCGGTCGATACCCGCCTGCCGGTACTCGATCCCGTACCCGTGCTGTTTCAATACGGTGTCGAAGATGCCCAGATCCTCGAATGCCAGGTGGCGCAAAGCCAAGCATTTCATGCAGATACCTCCCTTTGATAAAGCACAAATCGGTTGTTTTCGTGTCATTCCCACCGTCGACCGGCAGCCCGGCCCAGGCATGTGCCCGGCCGCCCGGTAGGCCATGGCATGGCCGGGGCACGGCGCGGTCCTTGCCATGCCCCGCCGCTTGTCTTATCGGTTCACCTTGCCCGGCAGCGACAGATCGCCCGAAGCCACCTTGAACACCTTCGCTACGCACAACAAGGGGTTGTGCATGCTCGCGTTCACGCGCAAGGCGGCGGCGACGCCGTCGAAACCGGCGGCATTCACCACGCCGATATCGTCGAACGGCACGCGAACCTCTAGGTTATGTCGTTTGAATGAAGGGTGCCAGCCCGGACTGTCGATCAGGATAGGCAAGCCAGGCCAGGTCTTCGGTAAGCGCGGCTTGCTGCCCTCGGCAATGTCCACCACTTTGAGGGCATCCTGGCCGCAGACCGCGTCCGGCTGCAGCACGACCCAGTGCGAATGCCAGACGTTGCCGTCGTTCCTGGGGTTGCCGTCGCCGTTCTCGTCGAACCACGGCGTATCGTCGAAATCCGGATGGGCCGTCACGGCAAAGGCCAGGGTGCCGCTCTTGGGCTCGAAACCGACTGCCGACGGGTCCATCGTGGTCGGCCACACGTAGGAAAACACTTGGCTGCCGGCGAGCTTGCCTGTCTTGGAGGGCCTGCTGATGCCGGCCTTGCCCGAAACGGTGATGCGGAAGATGGCCGTATTGCCCTCGGTGGAGAGCGTGGTGCGGACGATGTCGAACGGTGCCGCGACGGCCTTGTGCGGTTTGCTCGGGATGCCGCCGGCATCGTTCTGGGCCTGGGCCAGGGAGGCTGGAACGGCCGTGGCCAGCGCCACGGCAATGGCTAGGGGTGAAAGTGCGTGCTTCATCTTCTTTCCTTTGTAGTGGTTGGGACGATGAACTGTCCTGCCGGCCCAGGCGATGCCTTGCCATGGCGGCCGGTTTAGGGCAATAAAAATAGGAGTCCTAACTATTAAATTCAAAAAAAGAACTACTCTCAGGGCTCTTCGATCTGTCTCCAGTTACGGTTGGCGGCACCGGGGTCGGCAGGCACGTGCTCCGGGCAATCCAGGCGCAGCAAGGCCGCGGGCAGGGGAGCGTTCACCAGCTGGCAGTGGTGTGGCGCCTCCGTATCCTGATGGACGTGCGCCACGAAATGCTTGCACGTCAGGCAAGCGCGGATCTCCGGGAAACGGTGAGCCTGCTGGAGCCTGCCGATCAGCGCTAGCAGCGAGCCGTACAAAGCCTCCTGCGTCGCACCCGGCAGGCCGTCCACCGCTTCGTAGGCGAAGCCCAGTGCGCCGGCGATGCGGTCCGCCAGTTCCCGGCCAGGGGCAGTCAGGCGCAAGGCCACGGCACGGCCGTCATCGGGCGCTCGCCCTTTCTCGACCAGGCCCTTCGCCGTCAGCGCGGCGATGGAGTCACTGGCGCTCGCCACCGTCACCCCCAGTTGCTGGGCGATCCACGACACGCGCACGCCTTCCTGGCGCGCCGCCAGCATCTCCACGATCTCGACCTGGGTCGGATTCAGCCCCTCGGACGTGGCGAACTGCCACGTGCCCGCGCGCAGCACGGCGGCGATACGCGAGATGGCGCTCACGATGCGCTCGCTGGTAGGGGGCGTGCTGGTCCACGCAGAAGACGTATCCATGACGCCACTATTGTCAGTGCCACGCATTTTGTCAAGGACTCCTAATGATTTGCATCGGGCAGGCTGTCGGACGGAGCGGCCTTGCCCGGCAGCGGGCGTGGTTATCGACTACTCTCCGAGTACAGCCCCTTGGCATGCGCGCCGTTATGACAGATCACAAGGAATGTGTTTTCCATGCCACCGGCCTCACCAAGATCTATCGCATGGGCGAGGTCGAAGTGCCGGCCCTGCGTGGCATCGACCTCGAACTCTACGCCGGCGAGCTGGTAGTGCTGCTGGGCCCCTCCGGCAGCGGCAAATCCACCCTGCTCAACATCCTGGGCGGCCTCGACGCCCCCACCAGCGGCGAGGTCTATTACCTCGACCACAAGCTTACCGGCGCCACCGAAACCGACCTCACGCGCTTTCGCCGGGAACACGTCGGCTTTGTGTTTCAGTTTTATAACCTGATACCCAGTCTCACCGCGCGCGAGAACGTCGCGGCGGTGACGGAAATCTCCGTGTCCCCGATGCCGCCGGAAGACGCCTTACGGCTGGTTGGGCTGGGCGAGCGACTGGACCACTTCCCGGCCCAGCTCTCCGGCGGCGAGCAACAGCGGGTCGCCATCGCCCGTGCCATCGCCAAGAACCCCGCGGTGCTGCTGTGCGACGAGCCGACCGGCGCGCTCGACTCCGCCACCGGCGTGGTGGTGCTCGAAGCGCTGGAGAAGGTGAACCGCGAACTCGGCACCCTGACCGTGCTGATCACCCACAACATGGGGATCGCCGCCATGGCCGACCGGGTCATTCGCCTGTCCGATGGGCATATCGCCAACATCCGCATCAACCCGTCGAAATGTTCGGCCCGGGAGTTGAGCTGGTGAGGCCGCCGCTGTCATATGCCTGCCCGGCGGACGCGGCGGAAGTGAGCTGAGGCCTCGCGATGCGCGCCCTCGACCGCAAGCTTTTCCGGGACTTCTGGCACATGCGAGGCCAGGTGGTGGCCATCGTGGCGGTGATCATGGGCGGCGTGGCCACGCTGGTGATGTCGCTGTCGACCTATGATTCGCTGGCGCTCACCCGCGATCTTTTTTACCGCGACTACCGTTTCGCGGAAGTGTTCGTCAATCTCAAGCGCGCGCCGGGACCAGTGGCCGAACGCTTGCGCGACATACCCGGTGTGGATCGGCTGGAAACGCGCGTCGTCGCGGGAGTGAAGCTGGAGGTGCGCGGCTTCTCCGACCCCATCACCGGCCTGCTGCTGTCGGTGCCGGACAGCGGCGAGCCGCGGCTCAATGGACTGCACCTCAAGCGCGGGCGCATGGTGGAGCCTTTCAGCGCGGACGAGGTGGTGCTCTCCGACACCTTCGCCGACGCCCACCGCCTGGAACCCGGCGACAAGCTCGCGGCCATCATCAACGGCAATCGCAAGGCGCTCAGCGTCGTCGGCGTGGCGGTGTCGCCGGAATATGTCTACCAGATCGCGCCCGGCGCCATGTTCCCGGACTTCAAGCGCTATGGCGTGGTATGGATGGGGCGCCATGCGCTCGCCGCCGCCTACGACATGGAAGGCGCCTTCAACAACGTCTCGGTGACGCTGGCGCGCGGCGCCCACGTGCAGGACGTCATCGACCGCCTTGATGCGATTCTGGGCGTCTATGGCGGCAGGGGCGCCTATGCGCGCAAGGACCAGTTCTCCAACCGCTTCCTGTCCGAAGAGCTCAAGCAATTGCGCACCACCGCCACCATCTTTCCCGCCATCTTCCTCGGCGTGGCGGCATTTCTGCTGAACGTGGTGCTGAGCCGGCTGATTGCCCTGCAGCGGGAAGAGATCGCCATTCTCAAGGCTTTCGGCTATGAACATGGCGCCATCGGCTGGCACTACGTGAAGTTCGTGGCGCTGGTCGTCGTGCTCGGCGTGGCGGCCGGGACGGCGCTGGGGGCCTGGTTTGGCAAGGGGCTCTCCGATGTCTACATGGAGACCACCTTCCGCTTTCCCTATCTCGACTATCAACTGAGCCCCGGCACCGTGCTCATCGCGCTGGCCGTCAGCGCGCTGGCCGCCGTGAGCGGTACGCTGTTCTCGGTGTTTCGCGCCGTCCGGCTGGCGCCCGCGGAAGGCATGCGCCCGGAAACGCCGGCCGTCTACCGGGTCACCATCCTCGAACGCATCGGGCTGCAGCGCTGGTTGGCCATGCCCTCGCGCATGATCCTGCGCAATATCGAGCGGCGGCCGATCAAATCCTTGTTCACCGTGCTGGGCATCGCCTGCGCCTGTGGTCTGATGATGGTGGGCAATTACCAGAAGGGCGCCATCGACTTCATGGTCGACATCCAGTTTCGCCAGGCGGCGCGCGAAGACCTCGCCATCACCTTCATCGAACCCACCTCGGGCAAGGCGCTGCACGAGTTGGCGGCGCTGCCGGGGGTGAGCTACGTCGAGGGCTTCCGCGACGTGGCGGCGATACTCCGCTTTCGCAACTACCGCTACCGCTCCGCCATCTACGGCATCCAGCCGGCGGGCCAGTTGCACCGCGCGCTCGATCGCCAGCTCGCTCCGATACAGGTGCCGGCGGGCGGCGTGGTGCTCACCGACCACCTTGCCAACAACATCCTGCACGTCAAGCCCGGTGACATGCTGACCATCGAAACGCTGGAGGGCAAGCGCCAGGTCTTCCAGGTGCCGGTGCTGGGCATTACCCGGCAGTTCCTGGGGGTGTCAGCCTACATGCAGCAAGAGTCGCTGAATGCACTGCTGCGCGAAGGCAACGTCCTGTCGGGGGCGTACCTGGAAATCGAGCCTGGGGCGGAGCAGGACGTCTACGCCAGGCTGCAGGGCCGGCCGCGCGTGCTGGGCATGGTGGCCAACGCCGCGGCCATTCGCAGTTTCTACGCCACCATCGGCGAGTTCGTGTTGTTCTACAACATGGTGGCTACGTTGCTGGCCGGCGCCATCGGCTTTGGCGTCGTCTACAACAGCGCACGCATCGCCTTGTCGGAACGGGGGCGTGACCTCGCCAGCCTGCGCGTGCTGGGTTTCACCCACGGTGAGATCGCCTATATCCTGCTGGGAGAGTTCACCGTGCTGACGCTCGCCGCCATCCCGGTGGGAATGCTGGTGGGCGTGGGACTGGTCGCCATCCTGGTGCAGGCGTTCAAGAACGACCTGTACCGCCTGCCGCTGGTGCTGGCGCCGGCCAACTACGCCCTGGGGGCCGCCGTGGCCATCGCCTCGGCCCTGATTTCCGGTCTGCTGATCTGGCGCAAGCTTGGACGGCTCGACCTGGTGGCGGTACTCAAAACTCGAGAATAGAAACGATTCAGGAAGCCTCATGCGACCACGTGCGCGTATCGGCATCGTCCTCCTGGCTCTCGCCGTCGCCGGCGGGCTGGCGCTGGGATTTTTTCCGCAAGCGGTGACTGTGGACACGGTCGCGGTCGGCCGGGGGCCGCTGGCCGTCACGGTGGAGGAAGAGGGCAAGACACGGGTGATCGACCGTTACGTCGTGTCGGCCCCGGTGACCGGCTACGTCCGCCGCATCGACCTGCGCGTGGGGGATGCGGTGAGACAGGGCCAGGTGCTGGCCGTGATCGAGCCCGCCCGTTCCGAGGCGCTCGACCCGCGCAGCCGTGCCCAGGCCGCCGCCCGGGTGCGGGCAGCAGAGGCGGCTCAGGGCGTGGCGCAAGAAAACGCCCAGGCCGCCCGTGCCCAGGCGCAACTGGCGCGCCAGGAACTGACGCGGGCCCAATCCCTGCGCAAGTCGAATTTCATCTCCGAGCAGGCGCTGGACCAGGCGCGCGCCGAAGTCAGCCGCTCCGAAGCGGTGCTGCTCGCGGCCGAGCATGCCGTCAGGGTGGCGCGCTTCGATCTGGACGTGGCGCGAGCGGCATTGGCAGAGGCCGGTCGCCTGCAGGCCGGAGCCCAGGGTGAAACGATACGAGTGCTCGCTCCACAGCCGGCGCGCGTCCTCAAGGTGACGCACGAGAGCGAAGGGCCGGTGCAGGCCGGCCAGACGCTGATCGAGATCGGCGATCCGGAACGGCTGGAAGTCGAGGTGGAAGTATTGTCCACCCAGGCGGTGAGCATCGCCCCGACTACCAAGGTGCTGTTCAGCCGCTGGGGCGGCGGCACCACGCTGCAAGGCGCGGTGCGCGTGATCGAGCCGGCCGGCTTCACCAAGGTGTCCGCGCTCGGTGTCGAAGAACAGCGCGTGCGCGTGATCGTGGATTTCACTTCCCCGCGCGAGGAATGGCGGCGGCTTGGCGACGGCTATCGCGTCGAGGCGCGTTTCGTGGTGTGGGAGGGCTCGGACGTCATGCAGATTCCGGCCAGCGCGCTGTTCCGCCAAGGCAGCGGCTGGGCCGTGTTCGTCGTACGGGACGGCCGCGCCCGGCTCAAGACGGTGCAGGTCGGCCAGCGCGCCGGCCTCGCCGTGCAGATCACCTCCGGGCTGGCGGTGGGCGAGCAAGTCATCAGCCATCCGGACGACAAGATCGATGATGGGGTGAGGGTCAAGCCCGCCACTACAACGGCGGAATGAAAAAAAGCCCGGAACAAACGTCCGGGCTTTTTATCGAATCTTGGTGGAGGGAGAAGGATTCGAACCTTCGAAGGCAGAGCCGTCAGATTTACAGTCTGATCCCTTTGACCGCTCGGGAATCCCTCCAGAAGAGGCGCGAATGATAAAGGCTCCCGTTCCCGGCGTCAATGCGTTGCACTTGAATTTTTCCATCCACCATCGTTGCCGTACTGCTCAAGGTCATCCGTGGGCGGCTGTGTCGTCCACGGTCGCGGCAGGCGGGGCCGGACTCACCTGAACCCCGACTTCCGACTGCCTCTCGCCGGTGGAATACGGTTCGCCGGTACTTCCTCAAGACCATCAGGAGGACGATATGCAAACCAAACAGTTATGCATTGGATTAGTCGCAGCATTATCGGTGCTGGCCAGTGGCTGCACCACAACGACAGACAAGATGGGCAAGGCCTCCACGGCCCAGCCCTCGGCCAGCGCGGCCAGCGAGAAGCGCGAGATCGACGCCGGTTACGACGCCACGCTGGAGCGTCTCTATCGTAATTCCCCCAGCGCACGGCCCCTGGTGGCGAAAGCCCAGGGTGTGCTGATCTTTCCTTCCGTCATCGCGGCCGGCCTGGTCGTGGGCGGGGAATACGGCAAGGGCGCGCTGAGGGTCGGTGGCAAGACGGAAGGCTACTACCAGACGGCGAGCGCCTCGTTCGGCTGGCAGATCGGAGCCCAGTCCAAGGCCATCATCTTCCTTTTCATGACCCAGGACTCGCTCGACAAATTCCGCTCCGGCTCGGGCTGGACGGTGGGGGCCGACGCCTCGGTGGCGCTGCTGAAAATCGGCGCCAACGGTGAAATCGACTTGAACACGGCGCGGCAGCCTGTCATCGGCTTCGCCCTGACCAATAGCGGGTTGATGGCGAACCTGACGCTGGAAGGCACCAAGGTCTCCAAGCTGAATCTGTAGCGCCATTACGGTCATGAAAACCGAAGCCCGGCGGTCATCGCGATTGCCGGGCTTCGTTCCGTTTGAGAAAGGGTTTTCTCGACGCTCAGTCGAACAATTCTTCCCAGAAGCTCTTCTTCCGTTTGTAATGACGGCGCTCGTCGTAGTGGTGACGATCGCCCTCGGTACGGGGCGAATAGCCGTACTGTTCATGGCGCGCCGCGGTATGAGCTTGTTCCTGGCGCGGCGGCGGGGTCATGGCGGCAGGCTGGCCGGCACCGAGGTCGCGCAGCGAATGCTGGATGATCTTGTCCAACTCGCCGCGATCGAGCCATACGCCACGGCATTGCGGGCAATAGTCTATTTCGATTCCCTGACGCTCGCTCATCACCAGCGTCGTGTCCTTGCACACGGGACAATACATGGTTCTTCTCCCTTGGCGGTGGTTGCCGGCGGCCTCCGTGGTGCCGGTCCATAAAAGACCGGCAGGAGCACGGCTTGGTTCCTCAATCTGGGAAGCGAATATGCCAATGGCCGGACTTTCCTGCTGATAGGCTGACGCGGCCCCGCTGATTGACATCGGTCAACTTCCAGCAGCCATGGCTGGCCTATCGTAAGATGAATTAGCTTCAAGACTGGACTTTGGCGGGTGGTCTCGCCCACGCCGTTCGCGGCCCGGACGGTGATCTTTCTCCTCATTGTTCTCATGGTGTGGGCCTTTATCTACAACAGCGTCGGGATTCCCGTCGCCGCCCTGGGTTTCATGCTCCCGATCCTAGCGGCAGCGGCCATGGCGCTCAGTTCGCTGTCGGTGATCGGCAACTCGGCGCTGCTCAAGCGGGCGCGTGTCGGTCCCTGACGGTAGGATGACGAAATGAAGCGAATGGCATACTGGGGCTGCGCCATGGTTTCCGTGGCCTTGGCGGGTGGGGTGTTTTACTTCTACGGCTTCTCGCTCAGGACGCTGGCCATCGCGCTCGTGCTGCTGATCTGCCCGGTGCTCGTGGTGTGGCTCACCTTCTACCTGGCTCAACGCAGCGAGGCCGACATCGATGAGTCGATGCGCCGCCACTCCCGTCACGACGGGCAATGACGCCCATTTTTAGGAGAATGACATGCCTGATCACGAAAACCAGGGCAAGGGGAGAGCCCGCTGGGTGTTCATCGGTTTCGTCCTGGTCGCGGGCTTCTTTTTGTTTACCGAACACCGGGCCCACGTCCTGGGGGTGCTTCCCTATCTGCTCCTGTTGGCCTGCCCGCTGATGCATATCTTCATGCACCACGGCCATGGACATCACCACGATTCGGGCCAACGGTCCGGTGACGATTCGGACCGCCAGCATCACGGAGGCAAGGGATGAATCACGAGCCTTCGGCCTATGGCCTGTGGTCCCTGGTGGTGATCAACTCGCTGGTCTTTATCATCTTCGCGTTCAGCTTCACCAAGCCCAAGACAGCCCGCGACTGGCGCTCTCAGGGCATGTTCTCCGCCTTCATCGTCGATATACGGGCGGCTTGCCCGGCGCGAGGAGCAGGATATGGAGCGGCAGTTCGGGGAGGCTTACCGGCACTACCAAAGCCAGACTCCCGCCTTTCTACCGGCGTGGGGTCACCAACGTCACATTTAGTCAATCGAGTCGAGGGGGGAGTACATGCGCAAGCTATGGATGATGCTGCTCACGCTGGCCGTGCTGAGTCTGTCGGGCTGCGGCTACAACACCTTGCAGTCCAATGACGAACAAATCAAGGCGAGCTGGTCCGAGGTGCTGAACCAGTATCAGCGGCGCGCCGATCTGGTGCCCAACCTGGTGAATACCGTCAAGGGCTATGCCGCGCACGAAAAAGCCGTGCTGGCGCAAGTGACCGAGGCGCGCTCGCGCGTCGGCAGCATCCAGGCCACGCCGGAGCTGCTCAACGATCCGGAGGCGTTCGCCAAGTTCCAGGCGGCCCAGGCCCAGTTGAGCGGGGCGCTGTCGCGGCTCCTGGTGGTATCGGAAAACTACCCGCAGCTGAAGGCCGATGCCGGCTTTCGCGACCTGCAGGCCCAGCTGGAAGGGACCGAGAACCGGATCACCGTCGCGCGCAACCGCTACATCAAGGCGGTGCAGGAGTACAACGTCACCGTGCGCAGCTTCCCCTCCAACCTCACCGCCATCGTCTTCGGTTTCAAGGTGAAGCCCAATTTCGCCGTGGAGAACGAACAGGCGATCTCCACCCCGCCACGGGTCGATTTCGGCAGTTCGCCCGCGCCGGCCGCTTCCGCCAGCGGGGGCTCCTGATGGCGGCGTGGCGTGCGATTCGGGGCGCGCTGCTGACCGTTGCTCTGGGGTGGAGCCTGTCCGCCGCCGCCGAACCGGTGGCGGTGCCGCCCCTGAGCGCCCACATCGTCGACCAGACCGCGACCTTGAGCCGCGAGCAGACGGCGACGCTGGAACAGACGCTGCAGGCTTTCGAGGCCAGCAAGGGCAGCCAGCTGGCCGTGCTGATCGTCCCGACGACCGGAGAAGAAACCATCGAGCAATACGGTCTGCGCGTCGTCGAGCAGTGGAAGCTGGGACGCAAGAACGTGGACGACGGGGCGCTGCTGCTGGTGGCCAAGGATGACCGCACCTTGCGTATCGAGGTCGGTTACGGCCTGGAGGGCGCCCTGACCGACGCGACGAGTAAGCGCATCATCAGCGAAATCATCGTCCCCCGTTTCCGGCAGGGCGATTTCTACGGCGGCATCTCGGCCGGCGTCGAGCGCATCATCGGGGTCATCAATGGGGAGCCGCTACCGCCGCCCAAGCGTTCCACGAGTTCCGGCTGGAGCGGCCTCTCGCAGTTCGTGCCGGTCATTTTCGTGCTGGTGTTCGTGGTCGGCGGCCTCTTGCGGCTGCTGCTGGGCCGGCTGCCGGCGGCGGTCCTGACCGGCAGCGGCGTCGCCGTGCTCGCCTGGGTGCTGCTGGGCGCCCTGACAGTGGCGATGCTTGCCGGTCTGATGGCCTTTTTCTTCACCTTGGTCGGTGGCATGGGAGGCCGTGGCGGCTGGCACAGCGGCGGCGGCTGGTCCGGTGGCAGGGGAGGCGGTGGCTTCGGCAGCGGCGGATTCAGCGGTGGCGGCGGCGGTTTTGGCGGCGGCGGAGCCTCGGGCAGGTGGTGACCATGAAACTCAAACGCATCCTTCGGCATCTGGGCATGACCGACTGGCAAGTCCGCCGGCTGTTTAGCCCACATACCCTGCACGCCATCGAGGCCGCCATCAAGGAGGGCGAGCAGAGCCACGCCGGACAGGTCCGCTTCGCGGTGGAGGGCGCCCTGCACACCTCGGCGCTGTTCCGGGACGTCTCCGCCCGGGAACAGGCCATCGAGGTGTTCTCCTTGCTGCGCGTGTGGGACACCGAGCTCAACAACGGCGTGCTCATCTACCTGCTGCTGGCGGACCACGACGTCGAGATCGTGGCCGACAGGGGCATCCACGCCAGGGTCGGCGCCCAGGCGTGGGAGAGCATCTGCCGCGTCATGGAGGCGGCCTTCCGCCAGGGCCGTTACGAGGAGGGCGCACTGGAGGGCATCCGCGCCGTGACCCGCCTGCTGGCGGAGCATTTCCCGGCGGGAGGCCCGCGCGTCAACGAGCTGCCGGATAGGCCCGTGGTGCTGTGAGGGAGGGGCTGCCCCCCATCTTCTTGCCCACGGCTCGTTTTCCCATCCTGAACACGGGCACCCGCCTTGTGGTGTGCTTAGTGCCTCAGGCTTAGCTTCCATTTATTACCAAGGCCGCCTTTTGGCCGATAGCCGGCCCCAGCAAAACTCCGTACACTCTCGCCCGAGCGCCCGTCCCCGCCACAAGCGGGACGGGCTTGTCATTTGGTTCAGGCAGGCTTTTCAATGAAAAATCAGACTCGACACGCGCCTACCGAGGCAGCGGGCAAAACCCGCGATGCGTTCTCCTCCAGTTTCGGCGTGCTGGCCGCCACCCTCGGCTCGGCAGTGGGACTGGGCAATATCTGGAAATTCCCTTACGTGACCGGCGCCAACGGCGGCGCCGGCTTCCTGGTGATCTACCTGTTGGCCACGCTGCTGGTCGGGCTGCCGGTGATGATCTCCGAGATCATGCTGGGCCGTAAGGCCAAGTCGGATGCGGTGACCGCTTTGCGTACGCTGGCGCCAGCGGGGCAGCCATGGTGGCTGATCGGCGCCTTCGGCGTGCTTGCGGCCTTCCTGATCATGGCGTTCTATACCGAGGTGGCGGCGTGGGTGTTCGCCTACGTGTTCAAGGCGCTGCGCGGCGACATCCTCTCCAGTGACCCGGCCGTCACCTCCGCCGCGTTCAAGTCGCTGATTGCCGACCCGGTGCAGTCGCTGCTTTGGCAATGGGGTGTGCTGTTGCTGATCGGCGGCATCCTGCTGCTCGGCGTCGCCAAGGGCATCGAGGCCGTCACCAAGAAACTGATGCCGCTGCTGTTCGTGCTGCTGCTGGTCATCGGTGCGCGCAGCCTGACCTTGCCGGGGGCAACGCAGGGCCTGTCCTTCCTGTTCACCCCGGACTGGTCGAAGATCACCGGCGAAGTGGTGCTGGTCGCCATGGGCCTGGCCTTCTTCAAGCTGTCGATCGGTATGGGCACCATGATCACCTACGGCAGCTACTTCCGTGACGATCAGAACGTGCCGGCCACCACGCTGCGCGTGATGAGTGCCGACCTGTTCGTGTCGATGCTGGCCGGCATCGCCATCTTCCCGGCGGTATTCAGCTTCGGCTTCCAGCCCGGTGCCGGCCCCGCGCTGCTGTTCATCACCATCCCGGCGGTGTTCGCCGGCATGCCGTTCGGCCATGTGTTCATGGTGCTGTTCTTCGTGCTCGCGGCGGTGGCCGCCACCGGCGCCATGCTGTCGTTGCTGGAAGTGCCGGTTTCGGTGATGGCCGGGCGCTTCGGCATCAGCCGCACGCGCGCGACGTTGTTCAACCTGCTGCTCCTGGCGCTGATCGGCTCCACCTGCGCGCTCTCCAACAGCGTGCTCGCCGACGTCAAGCTGTTCGGCATGACCTTTTTCGATCTGTTCGATTACCTGACCTCCAACATCCTGCTGCCGTTGGGCGGCATCTTCATCTGCCTGTTCGTGTCCTGGGTCTGGGGCAAACGCAACATGGCGGAAGCGCTGAGCAATCAGGGAGTGCTGGATAACGGCAAGGTGGTGAGCGGGCTGTACGGGTTGCTGAAACTGGTCACCCCGGTACTGATCCTGCTGGTGATGCTGAAGGGCCTGGGCTTGATCTGAGTCCCGGCCGGACGCGCCGTGCTGCTTAGGGGCGTCTTCGCCGGCTAGGGCAACTCGATATCCTCGCTGGCGGGGAGGCGCGGCAGCAGGGCGTTGTTGGCGTCGATGCCGTACGGCTCGAAATCGTAGCGCTCGACCGGCAGCGTGCGCAGCCAGGCCGTGAGGTCCGGCTCGCTTGGCGACAACGCCACGGGCACCGGTTGCGGCGTCTCGCCCAGCCGTTTTACCCGTGCCTGGTCGATCGCGTCTGCCGGCAGCGGCACGGCGGCGAGCGCCTGGCTGGTGCGCACGGATAGCGGACTCTTGTCGGGGTATTCGCCCACCGGCTCGAACGTCGCCATCACCCAGCGCCCGCGATCGTTGCCGACCAGCGCCGGCTCGTCGATCACCCGTACCGGCGTTCCCACCTTCAGGCGCGGAAAGATCTGTGCCGCATCCTCCGGGTACAGGTGCAGGCAACCGTGGCTGGTGCGCAAGCCCACCCCCCATGGCCGGTTGGTGGCATGGATGAAGATGCCCGGGAAGCCGGTCCGCATCGCCAGCATGCCCATCGGGTTGTCGGGGCCGGGGGGGAAATACTCGGGCAGCTCGACGCCTTCTTCCCGCAAGTGCTCCTCGCGTATGCTCTTGGGCACGAACCAGGCCGGGTCCTTGTACTTGCCGGTGATGCGGGTGGCGCCGAGCGGGGTCGACCAGCCCTCGCGAGCTATACTGATTGGGTAGGTGATGACCTCTTTCGGCGGCTGCCCCTTGCCCGCCTCGGGGAAGTAATACAGCCGTCGTTGCGGGATGTTCAACACGATGCCCTGCCACGGCTTGGGCGGCAGGATGAACTGGCCAGGCACCACCACCGGACCGCGCGGCGTCCACACCGAGACCCCGGGATTGGCACGCACGATTTCCTCGTAGCCGACGTCGTAGCGGCGTGCGATGTCGGGGAGGGTGTTGGCGGTGGACGACGGGTCGACGATCCGCACCTGGCCGACCACGGTCGAGCCGTCCGTAGGCAGCGCGAAGGTGGCGGCGGCTACGGGAGCCGCGCCGGTGGCGGCGAGCGCCAGGCCCAGGGCCAGGCGGGCAAACAGGGTGTTGAGGAAACGATGCATAGGCTTGGGTTGATCCGACGGGCACTGATGTTGCTGTGGCTGGCGCTGTGTGTGCCGGCCTACGCCGATGCCGAGCGCTGGGTCGAGGTCGATACCGCGGCGCGCACCCTGACCGTCTTCGAGGGCGACCGGCCGCTCCAGCGCTTCGACAACATCTCGGTCGGGCGCGGCGGCGTCGCTCCCATCCACTACCATGGCGACGGCAGCACCCCGCTGGGCAGCTACCGCATCATGCGCATCCGCACACCGCACGTATTCAGCAGCTTCTACGAACTCGACTTCCCGCTGCCCGAGCACGCCGAGCAAGCCTTCTCCGACGGCCGCATCGACGCGGCCACGCGGGACGAGATTCTGTTGGCGGCCCAGGCGGGGCGGATGCCACCGCAGCACACCGCGCTTGGCGGCGGTATCGGGATTCATGGCATCGGGCAGGGGAGTTATCGTATTCATCGCGACTTCAACTGGACTAACGGCTGCGTGGCGCTCAGCAACGCGCAACTGCGCCAATTCGCGCAGTGGGTTAGGGTGGGCATGCGGGTGGTCATCCGCTGAGCGCGAACGCCCACCCGCTCGCACGCCTCTACTTCATCATGGTCTTCTTGAACATGCGATCCAGCCGCTGGTTGGCATCGTTGGCGGTCTGGTTCGCCTGATTGGCCGTCTGGTTGGCCTGGTCGGCCTTCTGGGTGGCTTCGGTCGTCGCCGCCATCGCCTTGTCGGCTTTCTGGTTGGCTTGGTCAGCTGTCGCCTGGGCGGCCGCGGCAGCCTTCATCGCCTGATCGGCGGTCTGCTGGGCGCGGGTCACGTCGGCACGCAGTTTGTCGACATCGCCTGAGCTGGCACAGCCGCCCAGCACGAGCAGCGAGGCGCCCAGTAAAGAGGCCAACAGGGAAGCACGAACGGGATGCAATCGGGACATGGTTTTTCTCCTTCACTTCAGATCAGGATCAACGGTGCACCGTCCGCCACGGGGAACGACCGCTTCTGGGCGTCAAGGCACCCTCAGGGGCGAGAACGCCCCACTGCTGGCCAGTCCGCCGGGATTGCCACCCCTCTCACTTCGTCTGCTGGGCTGCCTTGCCGTATCTTCCCGGCCAAGACATGCCGACAGCCATCAAGAACCCCCACGAGCTGGCCCCTTAATTGCTAAGAGGGCGTGTAATTCAGGTTAGTTCAGTGCGGGAGGCTGCGTATTCTGGGAGAAGCGGCCGGCTCGGAGCGCGGCTTGGGGATGTTCTGGTATGCCGGCCACTCTGCAGCCAATCGGGGTCATGGTCGGCCGGTTGGGACCCCTGGCCGTGCCCAGGTGCTAGCGGTGCCGAAGAAAAGCTTTCAGCTCGGCCAATGAACGCGTGTTGAGCACATCGCGCCGCTCCAGCCAGCCGCGCCTTGCCTGATCCACGCCGTAGTCCAGGTAGTGCAGCTCTGTCGCACTGTAGGCATCGGAGTCGACACAGATCAGCACCCCGGCCTCCCTGGCTTCCCGGCAATGCAGGTCGTCAAGGTCCAGCCGGAGCGGCTGGGCGTCGAGTTCCAGCGCACAGCCACATTCGCGGGCATGGCGCAGCACCTTGGCGAAATCGAACTCAAGCGGGGGGCGCTGGCCGATCAGCCGGCCGGTTGGGTGCGCCAGCACATGCACGCGCTGGTCGAGCGCGCGCAGCAGCCGGGTCGTCTGCCTGGCCGGGGGGAGGGCGAAATGCTCGTGGACGGCGGCCACGACGATGTCGAGTCGGTCCAGCAGCGAGGCGGGAAGGTCGAGCTGCCCGTCTTCCTGAATGTCGACCTCCACTCCCTTGAGCAAGGTCACGCCCAGGCTGCCGTCGGCCTGGAGCCGGTCGATCTCATCCAGTTGTGCCAGCAGGCGGTCCTCGTCCAGCCCCTTGGCGGTGTGCAAAGACCGCGAATGATCGGTGATGGCCAGATAGTCCAGTCCCAGTGCGCGGGCCGCGCGAGCCATTTCCTCGATGCTGTTCTGGCCGTCGCCGGCCTTGGTATGGACATGCAGATCGCCACGCAGGTCTTGTCGGGTCAGCAGTATCGGTAGCTGGTCGTCGCGTGCGGCTTCGATTTCCCCGCGTGCCTCGCGCAATTCCGGGGCGATGAAGGGCAACTGGAGCGTGGCGTAGACCGAGGCCTCGGTTTCGCCCGCGATGCGTTCGTCGTTACGATAGACCCCATATTCGTTGATTTTGAGCCCACGCGACTGGGCCATCTGGCGCAACACGATATTGTGCGCCTTGCTGCCGGTGAAGTAGAGCAGGGCCGCGCCAAAGCTTTCTTCCGGCACCACGCGCAAATCCACTTGCAAGCCACTGCGCAGGCGCACGCTGGCCTTGGTCGTCCCTTGTGCCAACACCTCGTCGACGTCTTCGTAGGCGGTGAAGGCAAAAGGCACCTCGTATCCCGGCGCCGCCACCACCAGTATGTCGATATCGCCCACCGTGTCGCGGCGGCGCCGGTAGCTCCCCGCCACCTCCACCCGCCGCGCCCCCGGCACGCGGCGCAGATAATCGAGCAGGCTATCGACCGAAGGACGCACACCGGCGCGCGCCTGGCGGGCGTTGCGGTCCAGGTGGCGGGACAGTGCCTGCAGGATCTCCTTCTCCAGTTTGGGGCCGAAGCCCGGCAAGTTGCGGACCAGCCCCTGTTCCGCGGCGCGCTGGAGGTCGGCGGGAGAGGAGATCGCCAGTTCGTGGTACAAGGTGCGCACCCGCTTCGGGCCAAGGCCAGGTATCGCCAGCAGATAGGTGAGCGCTGGCGATACCTCGCCGCGAAGCCGGGTCAGCAGGGGGCACGTGCCGGTGTGGGCAATCTCCACGATTTTGGCCTGCAGATCCTCGCCGATGCCGGGCAGTTTGGGCAAAGGGCGTCCCTGTTCGACCAGCTCGGCCAGTTCCTGCCCGTATTCGCCCAAGGTGCGGGCCGCGTTGCGGTAGGCTCGGATACGGAACGGGTTCTCGTCTTCTACTTCGAGGAGATCGGCGATTTCCTGAAATACCTCGCTGAGCTGGACGTTGTGCAGCGGCATGGCGCGTCATCCCTCAGCCAAGGTGGTTGCGCTGCTTGCCCGTGCTGACCCGCTTGGCCTGCCATCCCTCCTGCGCCGCCTCGGCAAGAAACTTCACTTGCATGCCCTCGGTCAGCCTGTCGAACGACAGATCGACCAGGTTTTCGGAAGAAAAATAGTAGTCGTTGCCGTCATCGCCCTCGATGAAGCCGAAGCCATCGAGCAGGCGCGCCACCGTGCCGCGCGTGGGCTCGGCATGCTGTTTGGTCTGACCGCGACGGATGTGGGTGTGGTCCTCCAGAATGCGCTTGGCGGCGTCGAAGGCGTCGCGCAAGGCGACGTAGACATCCTCGTGGTTCTGCCGGTTGCTGACGACCTCGGTGCCGGGCGCGGTCACGTCGATTTGTACGAAGTAATGCTCTCCTTGGTTCGAGTGGCGATGGGGCAAGCCGACGGTGACCGTGCAACTGATCAGGCGCGGGAAAAACTGTTCCAGCTTCTCGGCTTTCTGGTGAATGTGGGTGGACAGGGCTTCCGATTCGGGAAGGTTTTCATATTTGATTTGCAACAGGCATCGCATGGTTGCTCACCTCCGGTGTCGTGTGGAGCCACACAGGGCGATTGATCAAGGCAGCCGGTAATCCAGCGGCCAGTACTCTTGCACGTAGTCAAGAATGTTCATGTCGGCGTTGGGAGAAATATGCTCCCAGGGATGGCCGGCGCTATCGAGCCGGTTCAGGCGCTTGTGCTTGATGTTGACGCCGCGTACCGGCAAACCCTGGTCACGGTAGTATTGGATGTCTTCTTCGTGGCCTGGCGTTTCCAGGTAAAACAGCCACTCTTCGGCAAAGTTGGATTGCATGGCCTCCAGCGCGCGGCAAACCTCGTCATCGATGGAAATGGCTTCTTGCAGCTTGGGATGCGCATGAGCGTAGTCATACACCCAGCCGCCGTAGAGATCGCCACCCTTGGTGGCCAGGAAACGCTGGGGCTGAGCCGTGAAGAAATCTTCCAGCATGAAGAAAGCGGTATGGAAATGCTCGCCCCTCGCTCCCGTCCACCAGCCGAAGACGTCTCTTTCCGATGTCGCATAGACCATGGCGCACAGCAGCCCCCGCCCCTTGGGGGAAAACGCAAGATAGGTCTGAGGTTCGTTCAGTTTCATCCCATTACCTCGCTTCTCCGCTCCTCTTCGGCCGTCGCCCGACGGCCGTCCTGGACGATGGCTTTGCCGGCGCCTGGGGTGCTGCCGGCAGGGGGGCTCGGCCTTGCTGGCCTGGCCCCCGCGCCATTCTGTAGTGTTTAACTCTATTTTTAGTTTAGCTTTCAAATGTGAGAGAGCGAGCAGGACGGTTCGACGAGTGCGGCTGTCTGTCCGGGCCGGCGGACACCGGTTCATCTCGGCCGCCACCAGCCCGGCCTGGCGCTCACTTCAATGCGATGCCAAAGGGGCGGTCAGCGGCAACGAGAGATCGAAGCGCGTACCCTGTCCCGGAGTGCTCGACAAGCTGATGCTGCCGCCCAGCACGGAGGTGGCCATGTTGTAGACGATATACAAGCCAAGCCCGCTGCTGCCTTTGCCAAGCTTGGTGGTGAAAAAGGGATCGAAAGCGCGCTTGGCAACGGCCTCACTCATCCCTTGGCCGTTGTCCGAATAGCTGAGGGTGGCGTGATCGGCGTTGGTTTTTGCCTCGATACGGATCGTTCCCGAGTCAATGCCTTCGAAGCCATGCAGCAACGAGTTGGTGATGAAGTTGGTAATGATCTGCTCGATCGGCCCCGGGTAGCTGTCGAGCATGATGCCGGGCGCCACCGCCACTTCCAGACGATGCGCGGTGTGCTTGAGCTTGGGATGCAGGGTGGTCAGCACCTCGTCGATGGCTTGGCGCAGATCGAAGCGGCGGCGCTGCACGCTGGTCTGGTCCACAGCCACCTGCTTGAACGTGCCGATCAGGTTGGCGGCGCGCTGCAGGTTTTTATCCAGCAAGATACCCGCTTCGCGGCACTGGGCGAGAACATCGAGCAGCGTCTGCTTGCGCAGTGTGCCGGTATCGACTTGCGCCAGGAGGTTGTCGACCATCGCCTTGAGCGATGACGATACCGTCACCGCAATGCCCAGCGGCGTGTTCAGCTCGTGGGCGACACCGGCTACCAGGCTGCCGAGCGAGGCCAGTTTTTCGGTCTGGACCAGTTGATTCATCGCCTGTTCCAGTTTGGCGATGAGGATCTTCTGCTCTTCCTTTTCATGCTCCAGCGCTTCGTACGCCTTCTTGCGTTGCTCGATCTCGCGCTGCATCTGTTCCTGGGCGCGGTGCAGGGCTCGGTTGATCTTCTCGTTCTCGCGCAGTGCCGCCTCCAGTTCCTTGGTGCGATCGTGCACCTGGTCCTCGAGCATCACGGCCGTCTGGAACAGGCCGAAATCGGAGCCCTGGGTGCTCATTCCCCGTTCCGCCCGGTTCATCAGGGCCGTGACGACCTTGTTGAGGCGGGTGATTTCCGCCCGGAGCGCATTTTCGTCGCTTAGATCCCGGGGATCTCGGGGAGATGTGTCAGATGCCATAACCTTCTCGAGGGTAACCCAGGGCGATGCCGGTCAGCGTTTGGTTGACGTGCACCCCGTGATACTGCTCGCCATAGGTACTGAAGCCGACCACCCGGCTCTTGCGCAGGAGTTCCGCCACCGCTTCCTTCGCCCCGCTTTGGGTCATCTCCAGATTGCGCAGGATGCAATCACAGGCGATGGCCAACTGGAACGGGCCGATTTCGGTACGGATCGTGTCGAAGGTACGTTCGAGATTGCCTAGCAGGTCGACACCGCGCACGACACGCAAGACCAGGCCTTCGTCGATGGCGCAGAAAAACGTCAGGCTGCCATCCGGGTTGGCCCGCTGGATCGAGCGGACGTAGTCGGTGCCGTCGATGGTTACCACCACCGGCGAGGCGGCAAACCGCATCGGGTTAAGATCCCCCACGTCTGCACCGACGACCCGGGCGTACTCCTCGGCGGCCGGTAGACCGTTGATTTCCTTGACGATGCGCCGGCTTGCGTCGGCTTCGGTCACGACCAGCCGCTCTTCCTCGCTGACGAAGTGCTGGGTCTTGAATATTTTGAATGGCAGGCTGGTGCTGACCAGCAACAGGACCGCGCTGTCCGGATGAAAGGCCCCGTCGTGAAATACCCAGGTGCGCGTCAGCTTGAGGTTGTCGCCGGCTGACCCGCCGAAAAGCGTGATATTGCCCAGTGAATCCTGCAGGGCGCGCGCCACCGGTTCCTCGCGGCGCGACAAGCCGTCGATGAGCAGGAACGAGAAGCTGTTGTCCGGCCCGGCGGTCGGCACGCGCTCTTCCAGTTGCTGCAGAAGCGCCTGCACGAACGCTTCACCTTCACTGATCTTGAAATGCTGCAGATCACCGATACGGCCAGCCACCGCCGTGCAGGTATCGGCGGGAAAGCTGGCGCCGGTCAGCCCCAGATCGTAGTAGCCAAGGGGGCCGATCTCCCCGGCAGAGGTGCATCCCACCACCGTCACGCCTTGAAACAGCTTCGTCATTTCATCCGCCAGCGCATCGAGGTCGTAATCGCTGGAGCAGAAAAAGACGACAAAAGCCATCTTGGGCTGGCACACCCCAGCGTAGAACTCTCTCGCTGCGGCACGAGCTTCCGCTTCACACGATTGTGCGGTGCGGATGGTGCTTTGAGTACTCACACACTTGCCCTTTGTTAAGTCACGTCGGCTCGGGCCGCGCTCGCCGGGATGGCAGGGCACGACAAGAGCCCGCGCTTGGCGATCGGGGACGTCCTACCCATAGCAAAGCGTTCAGCCAGGCGACTGGCGATCACCGCGCACGAGGGAACACTCCCATATTCTTCTTATGCTTGAAACTCAAATAAGAGCGTCGCACTGTCAAGAGAATTGTAGCTCTCAGCTGAGTATGAGTCGCAATTTTCTTCCCCGGAAGAGCAGGGAGAGCGGGTCGACGAATGCCCGGCCCAATGGCGGGGCGCGGCGGCGGGCTCGCCAAGCGTCGAGACGAGATGGCGTTTGAGCCGCCCCCTTGGCTGAGTTAGGCTGCGTCTTGGCCTGCTCGGCCTTTCACGACAGCTTCCTTAATCAAGGAAGCAGGGTGGCACTGCCCGCGATGACGCAATTTGGCCAGTAAGGTACCGGTAAGGACAAGAAGGGTTTTGTCGCAGGGCTTACAAAGATAGCGGTGCAAACCAGTGTCCTGCCGACACGGAGCGGATCGCATTGTGCCTCTGCAGCCGAGTCCAAGTGGCCAGCGGCGTGGTTTGCCTTGACGCGAGTTGGCTGTCGATTGATGAGGGTAGCCAGCTGAATTTCCCTGCATAAAAAAGGACTGCCATACAGGCAGCGAGGGTTGCGCCTGCGCATCGCGGGTGCAGTACCCGTAAGGAGGAGTCTGTGAGTTTGCAAGAAGAAGTGCTGCCTTGCCCCGCAGCCGGTGGTGCCCGTGCGCCCGCGGCCGGGCAACACCAAGAGCTGCATCGCAACCTGACCTGGAAGGATGCCTTCTGGGTCACCAGCGGCGTCCCCGCCGGTGTGCTGTTCACCATCGGCGGCGTCTCCGCCACGATCGGCCAACCGGCGTGGATCATCTGGATTATGGCCATTCTGGTCGGCTTTGTGCAATGTTTCACCTATGCCGAAATCTCCGGCCTCTATCCCCACAAGTCGGGCGGCGCCTCGGTGTACGGCGCGCTCGGCTGGGTGCGCTACAGCAAGTTCGTCGCCCCGGTATCGGTGTGGTGCAACTGGATCGCCTGGTCGCCGATGCTGGCGCTGGGTACCAGCCTCGCCGCGGGCTACATGCTGAGCTGCCTGTTTCCGCCCGACGCGGTCATCAACACCTGGCAGCTGACGCTGTTCGACCTGGGCTTCATCAGCAAGGGGCTGACGCTCAGGATCAACTCGACCTTCATCCTTGGCACCCTTTTCCTGCTGATTACCTTCAAGCTGCAGCACAGCGGCGCCGCGGCGGCCGCCCGCACCCAGCGCATCCTGGGCATCGCCTCGCTGGCCCCCCTGGTGGTGATCGCGCTGGTGCCGCTCTTCACCGGCGACATGCCGTCGACGAATTTCCTGCCGCTGTTGCCGCTGATGCACGACGCCTCGGGCGCGGCGGTGATGGGCAGCTGGAACGCGGCCGGCATCAGTGCCGCGATGGGGGCGATGTTCCTCGCCTGTTGGTCCACTTTCGGCTTCGAGACCGCCGTGTGCTACACCCGCGAGTTCAAGAACCCGCAGCGGGATACCTTCCGGGCGATCGTCTCGTCCGGTCTCTTGTGCCTGTTCATGTTCATCGCCGTACCGCTGGCCTTCCAGGGTGAACTGGGCCTTTCCGGTATGCTGGCCCCCAGCATCGTCGACGGCTCCGGCGTCGGTGCGGCGATGGCGAAGTTCGTCGGCGGCGGCGTGGTGGTGTTCAACGTCATCGTCGTGATGCTGGTGCTGTCGATCCTGCTGATCGTGATGACCTCGATGATGGGCTCGTCGCGCACGCTCTACCAGGCCTCGGTCGACGGCTGGCTGCCCAAGTACCTGTCGCACGTCAACGAGCACGGCGCACCGACGCGCGCGATGTGGACCGACCTGATCTTCAACCTGTTCCTGCTGCTGATGTCGAACTACATGGCGGTGCTGTCGATCTCGAACGTCTGCTACATGATCTTCGTGTTCCTGAACCTGCAGTCGGGCTGGATCCACCGTCTCGACCGCGCTGACTGGCCACGCCCGTACAAGTGTGCCAACTGGCTGCTGGCGCTGGGCGCGCTGTGCGGCTTCCTCGACCTGGTATTCGTCGGCGCCGGCGCCAACTTCCAGGGCGAGAACACGCTGCGCAACGGGCTGATCGCCACCTTCCTGATCGTGCCGGTGTTCATCTACCGCCATTACTGGCAGGACAAGGGCCGCTTTCCGGAATCGATGCGCAAGGACATGGAGCTGCCGCACGCCCGCGCGGGCGTCTTGCCCTACCTCACGCTGCTGCTGGCGGTGGCTGTGGTCTGGATTTCCAACGAGCTGGCTGTCATCGGCTAGCCGGGCCGGGGGTGGCGTCAGAACCGGGTGATCGGCGGCGTGGCGTGCCTGGGAAACCAGGGCAGGCCACAATAGTCACTGGCGCCACCACCAGCTGGTATCGGGCGGCTGGTTGCCGGCAGGCAGTATCGGGTTTTTCAGGTGAATGACATGGCGGGGGTTGGATTTCAGCGAGGCAATCTCTGCGGCGTAATAACTTTCAAACAAGCGGCGGAATGAACCGTCGGCCAAGGCAAGCTTGAGGCCACGCTCAATTCGCCGCGCCAGGCCCGTATTGTTTTTGTTGACCCAAAAGTAAATGGGAAAAGGAAAATAGAGTGCCTTGGTCAGCTCCAGCGCGAGTTGCGGATACGTCGCCTTGCGCTGCTCGAGCTCACGCTTGGCCTCGTTCAAGCCCCGCGGGAAGGCATCGAAGCGTTTAGCCGCCAGCATCGAGAACAAGTTCTCATAACCCATGGACGTTTCTATCTTCAGGCCATTGGCCCTCATCACCGGCACGTCGGCCCACTGATCGTTCAAGCCGAAAGTCAGATTGCGCAACGATCGATCATCCATGCTCTTGATCCGGGCCTGATCCGCCGCACGAATGATGAGAACCCGGAAACCGACTATCCCGCGCGAAATGTCGATCTTGATGGGCAACATCTTGTCCTCGCGCTCCTGATTGGTTCCCAGGGCGATGACGTCGATTTTGCCCGACTGCAGCAAGGCCACGCCCCGGTCCTGGGACACCTCGTCCGGAAACGGCTGCAAGACCGTCTGCTCGGCTGCCTGGGTATGGTCCAGCGCCAGTTTCAGCAATTTCCAACGATATTCGTAGATCGGCCCTACCGGAAAGTAGCGCAGCTGTTGTGCGGCCGCGCATTGCGCGGCCATGCCTAGCGCCAGTAGGAATAAGGCAGCGCGAACTATCCAATATTGTCGGCAATCGCTAGAAGCCATATAAATCCTTATGTTTGCTTATAATTTATGGCAATATTTGATAGTTTTTGTAATCTATAGCAAACCATTTGCATGGACAAGCCTGCCCCTCATATATCACGCCACTGGCGATAGGCAACTGCCGGCGAGCCGATGAAAAAAGGCGGGGTCTCGGTACAGGGGTGGGGTCATGGCGGAATACGCTAAAGGCAAAGCAGCGAGCTTGCCGCAAGGTGGCGGGGTTGACGAGTGGTGCCACCAGCGTGGGGCCGAAGGCGGCAGAGCGTTATCCAGGCTTTGCTGCCAAAATTAGCATGTGACCTTGCTGCTGAGGGGATGGTTTTGTCATGGGCATCGAGTCCAACCGCACCGCCGTCGGCCGCGCTGGTGCCAACCACATCCTGCCCGCCACCTCCAGGACGCGAGGCATGACTGCCGGCGAAGTCGCCATGGCCCGCACGGTGTTCAAGGACGCCATCGACTACGCCAGGGTAAAGATCCATCGGGGTGGGCTCTGCGGCCTGCCGAACTGCTTCGGGAATGCGATGTCCCCGAGAGGAGACATTCATTTCCCGGATTGCGACTATCGGGAGGATTTTTCACAAGAACCCCCCGTCATCAAAATCTGGTTCATTCACGAAATGACCCACGTCTGGCAATACCAGCTGGGGTACCGCCTGGTCTGGAATGCCCTCAAGATCGCGGCAAAAGGCGGCTATAGCGCGGGAGCGCCCGCTTACTTTTACGACCTGAAAGGCCAGGACAAAGGCAAAACCCTGTCCCAATTCAACATGGAGCAACAGGGCGAGCTGGTCGCCAACTACTATGCCGCGAAACACCTCCGGGTATTCTGCTATCTCCAGGAGCTGCCAGAATTGGAGCACGCACTGACCGATTTTCTCGACAACCCCCAAGATACCGGCCTATTGCCGACAAGCACCGGTTTCGGAGCCAAGCCGCACGCATGATACCAGCCGTTCCCGAACGCACTTGAACGTCGTGCTTCTTCTCATTCCGCCAGCTTGTCGGCCGGCAATCGCGGGCGTCGCCGTCCGGATTCGTGCCGAATGCTCAAACTGGCGCGGCTGGCGGGTTGGCTTTGCCGGCGCCGGCGCGACGCAACAAGCGGCTGTGGTCGATGAAGTCGGCCGCCCGCGCGCGCAGCTGGCCGCACCCGCCGTCGATGTCCTGTCCGGCCGAATCGCGCACCTTGGTCAGCACGCCGTTGTTGTGCAGGTAGCGCTTCATCGTCTCGATGCGCTCGGCGGACGGGCGCTGGTAGTGGTCGCCCTCCACACTGTTGTACGGGATGATGTTGAGCACGCCGTACTTGCCCTTGAGCAGACGCACCGCAGCGTCCATCTCTTCCTGGCTGTCGTTGATCCCGGCCAGCAGCGTCCACTGGTACTGGATCGGGTAGCCGACGCGCCGGGCATAGGCCTCGCCCAGCTCCACCAGCTCGGCCGGGTCATAGCGCGGCGCACGTGGCAGCAATTGGGCGCGCAGCTCGGCGCGGGTGGTGTGCAGCGACAGGGCCAGCGCCGGCTTGATGCGCTGCTGCGGCAGCCGCTCGAACACGCGTGGATCGCCCACGGTGGACAACACCAGATTCTTGTGGCCGATATTGCCGTCGCTGCCTAAGAGGTCGATCGCGTCCAGCACATTGTCCAGATTGTGCGCCGGCTCACCCATGCCCATGAACACCACCTTCTTCACCGGCCGAATGCGCCGCGCCAGCGCCACCTGCGCCCCGATCTCGGCGCTGCCGAGCTGGCGCAGCAGGCCGCTCTTGCCGGTCATGCAGAAAGTACAGCCCACCGCACAGCCCACCTGGCTGGACACGCACAACCCGTCGCGTGGCAACAGCACGCTCTCCACCATCTGCCCGTCGTTCAGCGCCACCAGCAGCCGCAACGACCCATCCGCCGCCGTGTGCTGCGAGTGAATGCGCGCCAGTCCATCCACCTGCGCCGCGATCGGCGGCAAGCCGTTGCGCACCGACAGCGGAAAATAATCCTCGCTCTTCTGGTGACGGGTGCCGGCATCCAGCGGCAAGCCCTTGAGCCAGGCACGGTTGATGCGGCCGATATGGCAGGGGCGGGCACCGATGGCGGCGAGGGAGTGGTGGAGATCCTGAATACGCATGGGGAGCTTCTAAAACGTTGCGGTTACTGCGCGGCCTTGCCGGCCTCGCTCTGGCAGGCCAAGCCCTTGCCGGCAAAGCCGCCGTACAGCATCAGTTGCCCGGCCACCTTGCGGGACAGCGCAAAGGTGTCGGGCAGGCTGCGCTCGCCCTCGTTCTTCGGCCACACGATCTGGCGCTTCTCATCCATGAAGCCCTGGTAGGTGGCGCCGGCCCGGCTCAGCTCCACTGTCTGCGTCTGGCGGTTGTAGCGGAAGGCCGTTTGGTCGGGGCAACGAAAACGGCCGTGCAGCGGCTCCTGCTGGCAGGCGCACAGCAGGGGCGGCAGCAGCCAACAGGCCAGGCGGAAGAGGGCGTTCATCGGGCAAATCGTTCGTGGTGGTGGGGCGCCACTATAGCACAGCAACAGGCTGGGCTGAGGCGGCGAAGTCCGGCGCTAACCCGCGTCAATAATACGTGCTATTCGCCAGAGACGCGCGGATGTAGTGTCATATTTTATGATGTGCAACATGGCAGATGGCTTGGTTACGCCGGGCAAGCGGTCCGAGACAATCTGCCAGCTCGTTGATATGATCGAACGGGCAAGGCCGCCCGGAAATCGGCGACAAGCTCAGCGCTATCCTGCAGCAGTGATGCAGGCCGAACCCAATAATTTCATAAGACCTGGATGGAGAAGTCATGCGGGGGGGTGTTGGTGTTTTACTATTGGTCTGGAGCCTTTTTTGCTGGGCAGAAGAAATTGTCCGCTATCCAACCCTGCCATCCGGGAAAGACCCCAACGAGAAATACATCCAGGCGATACTGCAACTAGGGCTCCAGAAAAGCGGCAAACCTTACCGGCTAGTGGCCACAAAGCCTGAGATGCTGCAAAGCCGGGCCATACTGGAGGCGCGGAAGCCAGATGGCCTGATCGACGTATTGTGGTCAATGACCACCAGCGAGCGCGAAGCCAAATTACTACCGATTCGTATTCCTATCGACAAGGGGTTACTAGGCTGGCGCGTGGTCCTGACGCGAACAGACCGAGCACACGCCCTGGATGGAATTAAAGACCTTGCTGATTTGCGCCCCTTGTCTGCCTGCCAGGGCCATGACTGGCCGGACACGACGATTTTGCGGTTCAATGGGTTGAACGTAATCACGTCCAGTAGCTACGACACTTTGTTCTCCATGCTGCAGGCCAAGCGATGCGATTTTTTCCCTCGTTCGATCATGGAGGTATGGAACGACCTCGACAATCACTTGGGTAGCCCCTTGGCAGTGGACCACGATATTGTCATCCACTATCCCGCAGCGGCCTACTTCTTTGTTTCTCCACGCCGGCCGCAGTTGGCCAAAGATCTGCAGAATGGCTTGGAAAAGGCAATTTTTGACGGTAGTTTTGAAAGGCTATTCCAGTCTCGACTCGGCCCATTCATCGAGCGCGCTCAACTCCAGAGGCGACGTGTCATTGAGCTTTCGAACCCCCTGTTGGGAGACGGGAGCCTGCCACTGAATCGAGCCGCGCTCTGGTTCAAGCCCGAAGCAACGCATCCCGCCACACGCTCGCCAGGAATGGGTAAAGGCAAGCAGGCAAAAGAGCATGCTGATTGGTAGCGCCAACCAGATGCTTGTGCTCAAAGCAGCAGAACTACCCAAGAGTAAAGACACTGGAGTAGGAGTGGGAGTCATAAGAGCGGGTGCTCAGGACTAGCGTGCAATGGCTGGGCCACGGGCTGGCGCAGTTGCGCCCCAAGTCGTCGGCGCGCGTTAGCTTGGGGCGGGGGCCGTTATAGTGATCCATAAGCTGCTGATCACCAGCTTGAATGCATTCAATAACTCAAATTGACTGCATTGTATTCATATTATGTGTGGCCTTACCCTGCGCTCAGATAGTCAATGTTTGATTGACCAGCGGAGAAGGTTACAGATGGATAGCACAGCACAGCTCGCCGCCATGCGGGTGCGGGAGTACCAAAACTTCATCGGCAACGAGTTCGTTGCGGCGCAAGGCGATATATCGATCCCGGTGTACGACCCGGCCACCGAAACGCTGGTTGGCCAGGTGGCGGCCGCCACTGCCCGGGAGGCGCTGCATGCGGTTGACGTTGCGGCGGAGGCCCAGCAAAGCTGGCGCAAGCTGCCGGCGATCGAGCGCGGCAAGTACCTGCGTAAACTGGCAGACACACTGGTGGCACGCGCCGGGGAGATCGGTCAGGTCCTGGCCATCGAATCGGGCAAGAGCCTGGCCGACGCCACCAGCGAGGCCATCTACGCGGCGGAAATCCTGCGTTACCACGCCGAATGGGCGCGCCGCATCGAAGGCGAAATCATTCCCAGCGACAACCCGTCGGAAAACCTGATGCTGCACCGCGAACCGATCGGCGTGGTGGCCTGCCTGATTCCCTTCAACTATCCGGTTTACACGCTGCTGCGCAAAATCGCGCCGGCGCTGATCACCGGCAACACCGTGGTAGTGCGCCCCAGCAACAACACGCCGCTGTCCGCGTTCGAAATCGCCAAAGCTGTGCAGGAAGTCGGCGTGCCAGCCGGCGTGATCAACATCCTGGCCATGAGCCACGCCACCGCCGAAGCGCTGTGCACCCATCCCAAGGTGGGCATGATCACGCTCACCGGCAGCGTGAGCGCCGGGCGCAAGGTGCTCGAGTACACCAAGGCCAATATCGCCAAATCCTCACTAGAGCTGGGTGGCAAGACCCCGGCCATCATCGAGCCGGACGCCAACCTGGCGCAGGCCGCCAACGACATCATCGGATCCAAGGTAACCAACTGTGGCCAGCTGTGTACGTCGGTGGAGCGCGTGTACGTGCACGAGAGCGTGTACGACCAATTCGTGCAGCTGCTGAAACAGAACATGGGCGCACGCCAATACGGCAACCGCGCCGAGCATCCGGAGCGCATGGGCCCGTTGATCAGCGCGTCGGCACGCGAGCATATCCATCAGATGGTGCTGCGTGCGGTGGTCGAGGGCGCAAAGCTGGAGCTTGGGGGCGTGATGCCGGAGAGCAAAGGCTTCTTCTATCCGCCGACCATGCTGACCGGCTGCCGCCAGGACATGGAGATCGTGCAGGAGGAGGTGTTCGGCCCGGTGCTGTGCGTATTGAAGTACGCCTCACTCGAACAGGCCCTGCAGTTTGCCAATGATCACCAGTTTGGCCTGTCGTCGGTGCTGTACACCGAGAACTACCGCACCGCCATGACGGTGGCTAACAACATCGAAGCGGGTGAGCTGTACATCAACCGCACCCCGGCCGACCCGTACCAAGGCTACCACGCTGGCTGGAAGCGTTCCGGCCTGGGGGGCGATGATGGCAAGCACGGTATGCTGGAGTTCACCCAGACCCGGCTGGTGGTGATGAAGTACTGAACCACAGCGACGGCAACGCCGGATCGGCGCCGATCGCCGCCCCGGGCAACAAAATAAAAGCATGCAAAAGTGCACACCATGCAAGAGGACGAACAATGTCGAACACCGTGGAGCAGTCGCTGCCGATAAACGGCACGCACAAGGCTGCCAATTTAAAGCGCTATCTGCAATTTGCCCTGCTGCTGGTGGCGGCCGGTGCGATCTACCCGCTGCTGTACCTGCGCCAGAATTTCGAAACCACCATTCTCAAGGCGTTCAGCCTGACCAGCGGCGAGCTCGGCATGTTCTATTCGACGCTGGGCGTGGTCTACGCGGTGACCTACCTGCCCAGCGGCTGGCTGGCGGACCGGGTGTCGCCACGTCTGTTGATCGCGTTTTCGCTGGCCGCGGTCGGCGCGCTGGGGTTGTGGTTTTCCACTTTTCCTTCGCATGGCGCGCTGCAAGTGATATTCATCGGCTGGGGGCTGGCGGCCGGGCTGACGTTCTGGGCCTCGCTGATCAAGGGCGTGAAGATGCTGGCCGCGCACGACGAGCAGGGCCGCTTCTTTGGCATCCTCGACGGCGGGCGTGGTCTGGTGGAGGCGGTGCTGGCCACTTGCGCCATCAGCCTGTTCGCCTGGCTGCTGCAAAGCGGCGCCGCGCCGGCGCTGGCCCTGCAGCGCGTGATCTATATGTATTCGTTCAGCTGCATCGCCATCGGCGTGCTGGCGTTCCTGCTGCTCGACGGCGGCAACGGCACACAAGAGGCGCACTCCGGAGAGCAGCACGGCTCTAGCCTGTGGCAGGACCTCAAGATTCTGCTGGCGATTCCGCAGATCTGGCTGATGGCGCTGATCATCTTCTGTGGTTACCAGCTGTTCTGGGCCACCTACTCGTTCTCGGCCTACCTGCAGGACAACTTCGGCATGACCGCAGTGGCCGCCGGCGTCATCACCGTCACCAAATTGTGGATGCGCCCGGTGGGTGGGGTAGGTGCGGGCTTTCTGGGCGATCGGTTTTCGAAGGAGACGGTGCTGGCGGCAAGCTTGCTGTTCGCCTCGTGCAGTCTGCTCGCGTTGGCGCTGTTCCCGTCCAGTAGCAGCCTGTATCTGCTGTTGGGTCTGGTGCTGCTGATCGGTGTGTTGACCTACGCGATCCGCGGCCTGTACTGGTCGATCCTGGACGATTGCCGGGTGCCGGCGCGGGTTACGGGTCTGGCCATCGGCATCATCTCGATGATCGGCTACCTGCCGGACATCTTCCTGCCCATGATCAACGCCGGGATCGCCCAGCATTTCCCGGGCGTGCTCGGCACCCAAATCTACTTCGGTTACATCGCTGCCTGCGGTCTGCTGGGCGCGGCGGTGGCCTTCCATTTCAAGCAATCGGTACGTAAGTTGGAGAATAAGTGATGAAAATCCAATCCCAGGAAACCCATGTAGTTGCGGTACCGCCTCCCCATGTAGGCGGCATGTACTGGATCTTCGTCACGCTGAAGACCGACTGCGGCATCGAAGGCGTGGGCGAAGTGTACGCCGCCACCTTCCACCCCAAGGTGATGGTGCCGGCCATCAACGACGTGTTCGAGCGCTACCTGCAGGGACACGACCCGCACCACATCGAACGCTTCTTCCGCGAGGCGTATTCGAGCGGCTTCACCCAGCGTCCGGACCTGACCATGATGGGCATCGTCAGCGGCCTGGAAATGGCGTGCTGGGACATCATCGGTAAGGCCGCCGGCAAGCCGGTGTACGAGCTGATTGGCGGCCAGGTGCACGAACGGCTGCGCTCCTACACCTATCTGTACCCTAAGAACAGCCGCGGCGAATACGACTACGACGACCCGGATTTGGCGGCCGAATGCGCGGTCGAATTCATGAAAAAGGGCTTCACTGCGCTCAAGTTCGACCCGGCCGGCCCGTACAGCGTGTACTCGGGCCACCACGTGTCGCTCGACATCATGGAGCAGAGCGAAACCTTCTGCCGGAAGATCCGCGATGCGGTGGGCAATAAGTGCGACCTGCTATTCGGCACTCACGGCCAGATGACGCCGGCCTCGGCGGTGCGCCTGGCCAAGCGCCTGGAAAAGTACGACCCGCTGTGGTTCGAAGAGCCGGTGCCACCGGGGCAGGCGGACGCGATGGCCGAGGTGGCGAAGAAGACCAGCATTCCGATTGCGGCCGGCGAACGGCTGACCACCAAATTCGAGTTCCATGAGCTGTTGAGTAAGGGTGCCGCCTCGATTCTGCAGATGAATCTGGGCCGGGTCGGCGGTATTCTGGAAGGAAAGAAGATCGCCGGCATGGCCGAAGCGCACTACGCGCAGATTGCGCCGCACTTGTATAACGGCCCGGTCGGCGCCGCCGCCAGCATCCAATTGGCTGCCGCCACGCCCAACTTCCTGATCCAGGAAAGCATGATGACTTGGGACGGCTTCCATTCTGAGGTGCTGAAGCAGCCGATCCAGTGGGAAGACGGCTTCATCATTCCGTCCAAGGCACCGGGCCTGGGCGTGGAGTTGAACATGGAGGTGGTCAAGGCCAATTCGCCGTATACCGGCGAGCGCCTGCACCTGTTCATGGATCCGAAGCCGTTCGACGTGAAGGGTCAGTCGTCCGAAGCCTGGAAGCAGCGCTGGAACAGTTGTGAGGTCCTATGAGCAGCTATGATTTTGTGATCATCGGCGCCGGTTCGGCCGGCTGCATCCTGGCCAACCGCCTGAGCGAATCGGGCAAGTTTTCGGTGCTACTACTGGAGGCAGGTGGCAAGGACAGCTCGTTTTGGTTCAAGCTGCCGGTGGGCTACGTCAAATCGTATTACAACCCGAAATACAACTGGATGTACTACACCGAGCCCGAGCCGGAATTGGCCGGGCGCCGGCTGTATGCGCCGCGCGGCAAGATCAAGGGTGGCTCGGGCTCGATCAACGCCATGATCTATGTGCGCGGCCAGAGCCAGGACTTCGACGACTGGGAAGCGGCCGGCAACCCGGGCTGGGGCTACCGCGACGTGCTGCCGTACTTCAAGAAGCTGGAGACGCACCCGCAGGGCGACAGCGCCTACCGCGGCGGTCAGGGGCCGATCGGCATCACGCCGATGAAGCCCAGCGCGCACCCGATCTGCCAACATTACCTGGACGGCTGCGCCGAGCTCGGCCTGCCGCTCACCGACGACTTCAATGGCGAGCGCTTCGAGGGCGCCGGCGTGTACGAGGCCAATATCCGCAACGGTCAGCGCGATTCAAGCAGTGTAGCGTATCTCGACCCGGCGCTCGATCGCCCCAACTTGAAGGTGGAACTGAACGCCCACGCCGAGCGCATTCTGTTCGACGCCAACAAGCGCGCTACTGGCGTGCTGGTTCGGCAAAACGGTGTACGCCGTGAGTTTGCCGCCCGACGCGAGGTGATCGTGGCCGCCGGCGCGGTGGACAGTCCCAAGCTGCTACAACTGTCCGGTGTGGCCGACCGGGCGCTGCTGGCCGTGCACCAGATTCCGCTGGTACAGCACCTGCCGGCGGTAGGGCGCAACCTGCAGGACCACCTGTGCGTGTCGTTCTACTTCCGCGCCAACCGCAAGACGCTCAATGACGAGCTTGGCTCGCTGATCGGCCAGGCCAAGGCCGGTCTGCAGTACGCGCTAAACCGCTCCGGGCCGCTGGCGCTGAGCGTGAACCAGGCCGGCGGCTTCTTCAAGGGCAGCGAAAGGGAAGCGCAGCCGAACCTGCAGCTGTACTTCAACCCTTTGTCGTACACGATCCCAAAAGACCCGAATGCCGCGCTCAAGCCGGAGCCGTACTCGGGCTTCCTGATCGCGTTCAACCCGTGCCGACCCACCAGCCGCGGCGTGGTCGAAATCGTGTCGGCCGACGCGGCGGTGCCGGCCCGCATTCAGCCCAACTACCTGAGCACGCAGAAGGACATCGACGAGGCGATCCAGGGCAGCGTGTTCATCCGCAAGCTGATGCAGGCGCCGGCGCTGCGGAGCATCACGCTGGAGGAGGTGAGCCCGGCGGCGAGCGTGACCGACGAGGCGAGCATGCTGCGCTTCTTCCGCGAGCAGTCCGGCTCGATCTATCACCTGTGCGGTACCTGCGCGATGGGGCAGGACGCTGAAAACGCCGTGGTGTCGAGCGAGCTGAAGGTACATGGCGTGCAGGGCCTGCGTGTGATTGATGCGTCGATCTTCCCTAACATCACCTCGGGCAACACCAACGCGCCGACCATGATGGTTGCAGAGAAGGGCGCTGCGATGATTCTGGCGGAGTTGGGGGAGTTATCTAGCAGTGGCTCGGTAAAGTAACGCGTGATCGTGGCTACAGGCTTGAGTCACTTGCTGTGTGTGGCCACAATCTTGTCGTACATGCCCTCGGCTTTAACAGACCGTTGAAATAGTCGCTTATTTCTTCCCCAACCCGCTTCGTTTTGAACAAAGTGGGTCGAATCGAACGGCCAGAAGCCCGATTTGGCGGCTATTTGCCGGGATTGCTGTGTTTCACGCCGGATTTCCGGCGGTTCTGGGCGCAATTCGCCCTATACATGCGATCTACCCCAGGCACCGGACAGACTGCCCATACGGATCAGGTTGTAGGTGGTAAACGCCAACAGCGTCTGCCCAGCCAGCTTGGCGCGTCCAATCAGCTTGGTCTTGCGCAAGCCAGCCACGGTTTTCAGCCAGCCAAAGCCTTCCTCGATCCGTTTGCGAACGCGCTGGCTGACCTGGTAGCCCGGATGGCGCGTGGTCCGACTATCGATGGCGCTGCCACTTTTCTTGCTCGCCACATGCGGCGTGATACCCAGTTTGCGGCAGCCGCGCACGAAGTCGCGCGTGTCGTAGCCCTTGTCAGCACCGACAGTGCTGCCGCGCTTGGCGTTGCGCGCAAGCATTCGGAGGGCTTCCTGGCGTTCGGCGGTGCAGTTGGCTTCGGAGACGGCAACGTCCACGATCAGACCGTTGCGGTTCTCCATCAGGATGTGCGCCATGTGGCACAGCCGACTGACATCGCCGGAACTCTTGCGCATCAATTTGGCTTCGGGGTCGGTGCGCGACTGGTGGGTTTTGTTGCTGCGCTTGTCGCCGTGGAAGTCGACATTGGGATTGCGGCTGCCATCGCCCGGCGGCGGGCTGTCATCGTCCTTGCGCACAAAGCTTTTGTGTGACGCCCAGGCGTCGATCAGTGTGCCATCGACGCTGAAGTGCTCACCCTACAACGGGAGCAGGAAGTAATTCGACGTACTCAGCATAGTTCATCTCGGTCCATGGTTGCTCTAACTACCAAACTCCTCAGTTCTTCTTGGCCGTTGCACCCAGTCGTGAATGCTGCTTTCAGGCAACCGCAAAGTCCGTTTAAGGTCGGCCGCAGCAGTTCGTCCGTCACTTTGCTCATGGTTTCCTAACATCAAGCCGTTGCCATCCAATACGCCCCTGGTCCCTCCTTGAGAGTCAGGGCGATAGTTCTCAGCCCATGCGCCAGCTTGTCCAATTGCGGCTCTCCGCTCAAGCAGATGCGTACCGCGTGCGGCGCGGGGGTGCGGCCTACCGCGAACGCGTCTGACGGTTTCACCACCACGCCTTTCTTGCGCAGCATGGTGGTGAATTCACTGGTGCGCCACGGCGCCGGCAGGTTGAGCCAGATGTGGTTGCCTTCCGGGTGCGTAGCGTAGCTTAGGCCTTCGAAAATCCGCTCCACCAATTGCTGCCGCTCGGCGACTGCCTGGCGCTGCTGATCCAGCAGCGCATGCATGGTGCCATCTTCGATCCAGCGGCAGACCACTTCGGCCGCCAGCGGGGTGGCCATCCAGCAGTTGGCCCGCAACACCGCCGCCAGCTTGCCGGACCAGGCCTGTGGCGCCTGTATGAAGCCCACGCGCAGGCCGGCCGCTACCGACTTGGAAAAACCGGTGACGAAAAACACCTGCTCTGGCAGCAGCGAGGCCAGGGACGATGGCTGTTCGCGCAGCAGCGGCGCCGGCACTGCGTCTTCGATGATGTTGAGGTGGTGGCGCCTAGCGATATCACAGATCTGGCGGCGCCGGGTCTCTCTCATGGTGGCGGTGGTGGGGTTGTGTAGGGTGGGCACGCAAAACAGCAGGCGCGAGTGGAACGATTTGCAGGCCTGCTCCAGCGCTTCGGGGACGATGCCTTCGCTGTCGATCTCGACGCTGATCAGCTGTAGGCGCATCTGGTGCGCCAGCGCCACAATGCCGGGGTAGCTGAGCGCTTCGCACAGGATGGTATCGCCGGGCGAGGTGAGGATGCGGCACAGGCAAGCGAGCGCGTGCTGCGCCCCATTGGTGATCGCAACTCGGTCCGCCTCGCCGCTCAGGTGAAACTGCGTCAGCCAGCGCCCGGCCAGCGCGCGGTGCAGGGAGTGACCGCTTTCCGGCTGGTAGTCGAGCACGCGCTGGCGTGCGATGTCGTCCTGGCTGATGTCCTGCAGGGTCTTGGCCAGCGCGGCTTCCTGGCCGAGAGCGAGGATCACGTTCTGGCCAAGATCGATCAGATCGCTATCGGTATTGCGCTGCACGCTTTCTGTCGCCGGCATCGATTGAGGCAGAAAACGCGCCTGCACATAGGTGCCATCACCGATGCGCGGGATCACCTTGCCTTCCTGCTCGAGCTGGCTATAGGCGCGGCTGATGGTGCCGACGGTGACATTAAGCGCACTGGCCAGGGTGCGGTGCGGCGGCAGCTTCTCGCCGGTGACGATTTGCCCCCCGTTGATGGCCTCAGCGATGGCCTGCGCAATCACCTGGTAGCGCGGCAGAGTGCTGTGTGCAAGATCGGGAACCCAGCTTCTGATCTGTTGAACGAGATCCATAGCGTGCATGTTGCGACAGTGATGGTGGTGAGGCTGATTGTAATGATCAATTTCCAGAAATGGCATGCGTTCAATTACTCAAATTGACCGCATTGTCTTGCTTCAGCACCAGCCCTTATTCTGAGCCCACAACAACAAGCGGCCGGCAATAAGCCTGCCGAAAGAACAGCTTAGGAGAAGAGACATGAAGCGACTCGCCTATACCCCGCCGCTGGCCGGCACTTGCCGCGGCCCCTTTGCCCCCACGCTTTGTCGCGATCGTTTGCCTTACCGTGGCGCGGGCCTTGAGCCTGAGCATGCTCGGATGGCAACACTACACCGCTAAGTTTTCCTAACCCTCCGGCGCGGGCCTTCCAAAGCAGCAATCCTGATGAGACACCGTTCTCAGGGGCGCGTGCACTCCGAAACCAGCGCCGGCCCATGCAATACAACTTTTTGAAAGCAACCCTGCTTTTGCGGAGAACCATGATGCACATCGGAGAATCGTTTGTCGGTAGCGGCCCCAATGCTGCCCATATCAACATGCTGGTCGGCCCGCGCAGCGGCCCGGTTGGCCAGGCACTGGCCAATAGCCTGGCCGCGCCGCGCATGGGCTACATCCCATTCATGACTTGCCTGCAGCCGAACGTGCCGGTGAAGCCGGCCACCCTGTTTGTGGCCAAGGCCGATCTGCGCGGCGAAACACACGAAAACATGACCTGGGGCCCAGCGCAGGCCGGCGTGGCCAAGGGGGTGCAGGAGAGCCTGCTGGAAGGCGTACTGCCGCAGGAAGCAGAAAACGACTGGGCGGTGGTGGCCGCGGTGTGGGTGAACTGGAGCGCCAATGACGCCGAAGAAGTGTTCGCTAACAACTACCGCGCCACCAAGGAAGCCATCGCGCGCGCCATGAACAACCTGCCGGACCTCGACACCGCCGCTTCGGCCAGCCGCGCCCCGAGCAACCCGTTCTACTCGGCCCAGTAAGGAACCCAATATGCAATACGTGAATCTCGGCAACAGCGGTCTCAAGGTGTCGCGCCTGTGCATGGGCACCATGTCGTTCGGCACGTCACAGTGGCGCCCGTGGGTGCTGGACGAGCCGGAAAGCCGCCCCGTGCTGCACCGGGCGCTCGACCTCGGCATCAACTTCTTCGATATGGCCGACTTCTACTCGCTCGGCGTTGGCGAGGAGGTGGTGGGGCGTGCCCTGCTGTCCAAGGTCAGCCGCGAGCAGCTGGTGCTGGCGAGCAAGGCGTTCTATGCGATGGGCCCCGGCCCGAACGATGCCGGTCTGTCGCGCAAGCACCTGATGGACGCGATCGACGCCTCGCTCCAGCGCATCGGCACCGATTACCTAGACCTCTATATCGTGCACGGCTTCGACCCGGACACCCCGATCGAAGAGACGATGGAAGCACTGCACGACATCGTCAAAAGCGGCAAGGCGCGCTATATCGGCGCCTCCACCATGTATGCCTGGCAGTTCGCCAAGATGCAGCACGCGGCAGATCTGAACGGCTGGACCCGCTTCGTCTCGATGCAGTGCCAACTCAACGCCGCCTACCGCGAGGAAGAGCGCGAGATGATCCCGTACTGCATCGACCAGCGCATCGCGGTGACGCCGTTCAGCCCGCTGGCGCGCGGCCTGCTGTCCGGCGCGGCCGATTCACTGCGCAACAAGACCGACAACTTCACCCAGGAGTTTTACAACGATGACGTCTCCTACGCCATCGGCAAGGCGGTGGAGCGCGTGGCCGCTGAGCGTGGCGTGCATCCGGCACAAGTGGCGCAGTCGTGGGTACTGAACCGCCCCGGCGTCACCTCGATGCTGGTGGGGGCGGATAGCGTCGGCCATCTCGACCAGGCCATGGCTTCGCTCGAGTTGAAATTGAGTGCCGATGAGCAATTCGAAATCGACCGCCACTACACCCCGTGCGACGTGATCAACGACCACCACAACGAGTGTCGCATTCCGCGCACGCCACGCTGAGGAGCCGTCATGCCCCCTTTGAAAGACCCACAACTGTTGCGCCAGCAGGCGTACATCGACGGGGCTTGGGTAGGTGCCGATAACGGCGAAACCCTGCCAGTAGCCAACCCGGCCACCGGCGAGCTGATTGGCACTGTGCCAGCCATGGGTGCCGCCGAAACCGAGCGCGCCATCGCTGCCGCCGAGGTGGCGCAGCGCGCTTGGCGCCAGCAGCCGGGCAGGGCGCGTGCGGCTGTGCTGCGGCGCTGGTTCGAGCTGGTCATGGCCAACCAGGAAGACCTGGCGGTGCTGATGACGCTGGAGCAGGGCAAATCATTGACTGAATCACGCGGCGAGATCGCCTACGCCGCCAGCTTTATCGACTGGTTCGCCGATGAGGCCAAGCGCAGCTATGGCGATGTGATGCCGAGTCCGCAAAACGACAAGCGCATCGTGGTGCTGAAGGAGCCGATTGGCGTTACCGCCGCGATCACGCCGTGGAACTTCCCGGCCGCCATGATCACGCGCAAGGTGGCGCCGGCTCTGGCTGCCGGCTGCGCGATGGTGCTCAAACCGGCTAGCCAGACACCGCTGTCGGCGCTGGCGCTGGCGGTGCTGGCTGAGCGCGCCGGCGTGCCGGGCGGCCTGTTCAGCGTGCTCACTGGCTCGGCCAGTGTGATCGGCGGCGTGATGACCGCGAGCCCGGTGGTGCGCAAGCTCAGCTTCACCGGTTCCACTGAAGTGGGCCGCAAGCTGATGGCGCAGTCGGCCGACACCATCAAGAAGCTGTCGCTGGAACTGGGCGGCAACGCGCCGTTCATCGTGTTCGAGGATGCCGACCTGGACGCGGCGGTGGAGGGCGCCATAGCCTCCAAGTTCCGCAACTCCGGCCAGACCTGCGTATGCGCCAACCGGCTGTACGTGCACGCCTCGGTGTATGACGCGTTCGCCGAGAAGCTGGTGCGCGCGGTCGAGGCGCTCAAGGTCGGCAACGGACTAGAGCCCGGCGTGGGGCAAGGGCCGCTGATTGACATGAAGGCGGTGGAGAAGGTCGAGGCGCACATCGCCGACGCACTGGCCAATGGAGCGCGCCTGCTCACGGGCGGCAAGCGCCACAAACTCGGCGGAAGCTTCTTCGAGCCGACCGTACTGGCCGACGCCAAGCCGGACATGCTGTTCGCCAAGGACGAAACCTTCGGCCCGCTGGCGCCGCTGTTCCGCTTCGAGAGCACGGAAGAAGTGATCGCCCAGGCCAACGACACCGAGTTTGGGCTCGCTGCCTATTTTTACAGCCACGACATGGCACGCATCTGGCAGGTGGCGGAGCAATTGGAAAGCGGCATGGTCGGCATCAACACCGGCCTGATCTCGAACGAAGTAGGACCGTTCGGCGGCATCAAGCAGTCCGGCCTCGGTCGTGAAGGTTCGCGCTACGGCATCGAGGAATACCAGGAAATCAAATATCTGTGCTTTGGCGGCCTGTCGGCCTGAGCCAGTAAAACAAAGCAAATCGCACAGAGCTAGAGGAGAAAACTATGCAACGTCTTACCGTTAAATCACTTGCTTGCTTTGCCCTGTTCGCGGCTTCGGCCACTCCGGCGCTGGCCGGCAACTGGTGCGGTGCCGGCAAGCCGGTGAAGTTTGCCGGCATCACTTGGGAATCCGGCCAGTTCTACACCGAGGTGATTCGCCAGGTGGTACAAAAAGGCTTCGGCTGCCAGACCGAAGTGGTCACCGGCAGCACCGCCGCCACCGAAACCGCGTTGGTGGCGGGCGATCTGCAGCTGTGGACCGAGCAGTGGAACCGCACCGACACCATCAAGAAGGGCGTGGAGGCCGGCAAGATCAAGCTGGTGGGCGACCTGCTGCAAGGCGGCGCCTACGAGGGCTTCTTCGTGCCGGACTATGTAATCAAGGGCGACGCCAAGCGTGGCATCAAGCCGCTGGCGCCCGGCCTGCATTCGGTGTCCGACCTGCCCAAGTACAAGGACCTGTTCAAGGACGAGGAAGACCCGGGTAAGGGCCGCTTCCTCAACTGCCCAACCGGCTGGGACTGCGAACGCATCAATACCCAGAAGCTCAAGGCCTACAAACTTTCCGACAGCTACACCAACTTCCGCGCCGGCACCGGCTCGGCCATGGACGCCGCCATCTCGTCGGCCTACACCCGCGGCAAGCCGGTGCTGTTCTATTACTGGGCGCCAGCCACATTGATGGGCCGCTACAAGTTCATCCAGCTCAAGGAGCCGGCCTACAACGCGCAGTGCTGGCAGACGCTGCAGGCGAACAAGGGCGAAACGCCGTGCCCATCAGCCACCCCCGCCACCAAGCTGCAGGTCGGCGTTTCCAGCGCGTTCCATCAGGCCGAGCCGGCGGTGATCTCGTTCATCGAGAAGATGAAGCTGCCGCCGGAACTGCTCAACCGCACCATCGCGCAAATGCAGGAACGCAAGGCCAGCCCGGAGGTGGTGGCCAAGGAGTTCCTCAAGCAGCACCCGGACCTCTGGAAAAGCTGGGTGAGCGCCGACGTCGCCGCCAAGGTGCAAAAAGGGCTCTGAGTGGTGTGATCCAGCAATGCGGGCTGGGTGCGCTCAGCCCGCATTGCGCCGAAAGTGAGAAGGCTCATGGCTGACATATTTTTCAGTTTTTCTTTCGCCGACACGATCAACCAATTCGTGACCTGGCTCGTGCAGGACTACGGCGACTCGTTCCATCACATCACCGAGCTGTTGCTCAGCTACTTGCTGGTGCCGCTGGAACGGGGCCTGATCGCGCTGCCACCGGCCCTGGTATTGGCCGGGGTGGCGGGGCTCAGCTACCACGCCACGCGTCGCCTCGGCATCAGCGCGCTGCTGGTGGTGGCGTTGTACCTGATCGGCTGCCTTGGCTTGTGGGACAAGCTGATGCAGACGCTGGCGCTGATGATGGTGTCCACGCTGCTCACCGTGCTGCTCGGCGTGCCACTTGGCATCTGGATGTCGCGTAGCAAGGGCCTGCGCCTGGCGCTGGCACCGGTGCTGGACGTGATGCAAACGCTGCCCACCTTCGTCTATCTGATTCCGGTGCTGATGTTGTTTGGTCTGGGTAAGGTGCCGGCTATTTTCGCTACGGTGATCTATGCCTTGCCGCCGCTGGTGCGCCTGACCGATCTCGGCATCCGTCAGGTAGACGGGGAAGTGCAGGAGGCGGCCTGCTCGTTCGGCACCACCTACTGGCAGTTGCTATTCGGCGTGCAGTTGCCGCTGGCCCGCCCCAGCATCATGGCCGGCATCAACCAGTCGGTGATGATGGCGCTGGCGATGGTTGTGATCGCCTCGATGATCGGTTCGCGCGGGCTTGGTGAAGACGTACTGGCCGGCATCAACAACATGGACATGGGCAAGGGGATGCAGGCCGGCATCGCCATCGTGATCCTGGCCATCGTGATCGACCGCATCAGCCAGGCCTATGGCCAGGACGGCCGCATGAAAGCCATGCGTCGCCGCAGCAAAGCCGCTACGAGGTAAGCCGCTATGAGCAAGATTGAAGTCAAAAACATCTACAAAGTGTTCGGCAACCAGGCCGACAAGGTGATGCCGCTGCTGCAGCAAGGGCTGAGTAAAGCCGAGGTGCTGAAGCAGACCTCGGCCAACGTCGGGCTGGTCAACGTCAGCCTGTCGATCTCCGAAGGTGAAATTTTCGTGATTATGGGGTTGTCCGGTTCCGGCAAATCCACGCTGGTGCGCCATTTCAATCGGCTGATCGAACCTACCGCCGGCGAGATCCTGATCGATGGCGAGGATATCCTCAAATACGACGAAAAAGCGCTGCGTGAGCTGCGCCGCCACAAGATCAGCATGGTGTTTCAGGGTTTCGGCCTGCTGCCGCACGCCACCGTGCTGGACAACGCCGCGTATGCGCTGACCACGCGCGGCGTGAAGCGGGCCGAGGCGCAAGACACGGCACGCAACTGGCTGGCCAAGGTGGGCCTCGCCGGCTACGAGAGCAAGTATCCGGACGAGCTGTCCGGCGGCATGCGCCAGCGCGTGGGCCTGGCGCGCGCGCTGGCGGCCGATACCGACATCCTGCTGATGGACGAAGCATTCTCCGCGCTCGATCCGCTGATCCGCAACGAGATGCAGGACCAGCTGCTGGAACTGCAGGCCTGCCTCAAGAAAACCATCGTGTTCATTACCCACGATCTGGACGAAGCGCTGCGCATCGGAAACCGTATCGCCATCCTGCGCGACGGGCAGTTGGTGCAGGTGGGGAGTCCGGCCGACATTCTCAACCGGCCGGCCGACGGCTACGTGAAGAAATTCGTGGAGAAGCGTAGCTGCATGGCCGAGCCCGCCTAACCGTCATGCCCGGGGCTGTGCGGTTCCGGGCCACCATCCCGCATCCCCTCTTTTGACTTGGCCCCCGCCTGCTTGCAGCCGGGCCAGGCGGAGCGTGCGCCGTGGTTTTGGCGCAGGCGGCAGGGGCTCACCCTTGCCGCGGACTTACGCCGACCGTCAGCCTCCCGAGCTGGTGGAAGGCCTCATAACACCAAGGAGAATAGGGGAGTGAAAAAAATAATCGTGCTGGCGGTAATGGGGACAATCAGCGTGTCGGCCTTTGCCGACGACGTTGACGTCACCATTTCCGGCTACATGCGCGCTGGCGTGCAAGTGACCAACGACGTGGGTAACACCTACTTCAAGCCGCTCGGCGGCGACGCCGTCCAGAGCGCCAAGGGCGGCACCTCGATCCTGTACAGCAACTACGGCCCTGAGCAAGCAAACCAAGGCCTACGCCGAGTTCCTGCACGGGCGCGTGACCGATGGCAACGCCAGCAACGTGGCCACTGCCGGCTATGGCAACCGTCTTCTGGTGGGCCTGAAACACTCCTTCTGATGTGAACCATCCGGGCCGACGCCGTTATCCGTGGCGCTGGCCGTAACCGTTCTTGCGCCCGACACCACGATGACTATCCCCCTCTCGAGCATCGCCATCTTTCTGGCCAGTTTCGCATTGCTGATGTGTGGCAACAGCCTGTTCGGCACCTTGGTGTCGCTGCAGTTGGTACATGCGCACTTTTCGCCATTACAGGCCGGGTTGGTGCAGTCGGCCTATTACGGCGGCTTCATGCTCGGCGCGTTTGGCGTAGGCTCCTTGATCGGCCGCATCGGCCATCACCGCGCGTTCGCCGCGTTCGCCGCACTGGCAAGCTGCACCGCGCTCGGCTTTGCCGTAAGCAAAAACCCGTTGGTCTGGGCTGTCTTGCGGCTGGCGGGCGGCTTCTGCCTGATGGGGGTGTTCACCGTATTGGAAAGCTGGCTGAACGCTTCGGCCGACAACTCGCTGCGTGGCCGGGTGTTCGCGTGCTACCTGATCACGGCTTATCTGTTCGCCGGGCTGGGGCAACTGCTGGTCGGTCTAGCCAACCCGTACGGCTTTGAGTTGTTCAGCCTGGCGGCTGGTTTGTATGCGCTGTCGCTGTTGCCGATTACGGTGCTCGGCCAGCATGCGCCACCACTGTCGCGCACGTGTGAAAAACCGGATCTGGCTGCTCGGATTGCCTGGGTTGGCAAGGTGTATCGCTCGGCGCCGCTCGGCGTGTGGGGCTGTCTGGCCGCGGGTATGGTCAACAGCTCATTCTATGCGATGGGGCCGGTGTTCATGAAAAGCGCCGGTTTCAACGTGCAGGGCGTGTCCTACTTCATGAGCGCGTCAATGCTGGCGGCGCTGCTGCTGCAGTGGCCGATTGCCCGGCTGTCGGACAGCGTGGACCGGCGCAGGGTGATCCTGAGTGTGGCGCTGCTGTCGGCCGCCACCAGTCTGGCCCTCGTGCAGGGTGGGGAAGGGTGGCTGGTGCCGATGGTGCTACTGTACGTCGGGCTGGCGTTCACCCTGTACGGCGTGGTGATCTCGCACGTCAACGACCTGATCGCACCGGAGCAGCGGGTCACGGCCAGCGCCGGCCTACTGTTGCTCTTTTCGATCGGCGGCAGTTTTGGTCCGACATTGAGTTCACTCGCCATCGCTTCCCTTGGTCCGAGCGGTTTTTTTCTCTTCGCTTCCGGCGTCATGTCTATGCTAGCTGTGCTGACAGTGCATGCTTTGCTCTCAGAGGCTGCGACGTAAACCCAATTGGTGGGGCCATTCTAGTTATGACTCCGAGTTTATTGCACTTTAGGGCACCGCTAATAACCCGAATTTTCAGTGAACCCAGCCGCAGCATGATTGCCGCGACCACATTTGGCGCAACTTCCCGAACGACCTGTTGCTTTTTGGGGGCGCGTCACTTCATTTTTTGCCCGGATCCCCGTCCAAGCCGGCGATCCGGCCTATTTCGAGCATCAGAAGGCCTACAAGACACACTACTTTCGCTTGGAGTCAATGGCATAACAGATTGGCTAAAAGCTGCCGAACGCCCCTGAGTTACCCAGAAAGTAGTAGCTACTCCGCAGCTGGCAGCTAATCAGTTGATTGTGGTCAGTTCAATACAACAGGCCAATGTCCGCTTAGGCCGGATTGTGTTGAAAAATTCCTGCAGCTTCAGCAGAACAAAGCAAACCATACAAAATTTGGCCATCTTCGCCAAAAAATGAGCAAAAACTTGATGTTTAGATCAAAAAATAGGCAAGAATTCGGTCAAATCAGCCTGCTACGGTGATCCGAATTAGTTTTTCAACAGAATCGCCAAGAAGTGGGCCCTCGCAGAAACCGCGATAACTTATAACAAGGCTAGTTAGTCCATCACGCCATGAGAAAGGCCCTGCATCGCAGGGCCTTTCTCATGCTGCCAAGCAAAATTTCATGCTTTGGCTATCGGAAATTTCAAACTTTGGCTACAAAATTTCAAGCTTTCCGATTTCTGACACCAAATCAATCCCAGCTCAGCGCCCCGCCAGTCTGGTACTCGGTCACCCGCGTCTCGAAGAAGTTCTTCTCCTTCTTCAGATCGATCATCTCAGACATCCACGGGAACGGGTTGGTCACACCGGGGAACATCGGCTCCAGGCCGATCTGCTGCATGCGGCGGTTGGCGATGAAGCGCAGGTATTCCTTGAACATGGCGGCGTTGAGGCCGAGCACGCCGCGCGGCATGGTGTCTTCGGCGTAGGCGTATTCCAGTTCCACCGCGTGCTTGAACAGTTCGGTGACTTCGGCCTTGAACGGCTCTGTCCAGATTTCCGGCTGTTCCAGCTTGATGGTGTTGATCAGGTCGATGCCGAAGTTGCAGTGCATGGACTCGTCGCGCAGGATGTACTGGTACTGTTCGGCGGCGCCGGTCATCTTGTTCTGGCGGCCCAGCGCGAGGATCTGCACGAAGCCGACGTAGAAGAACAGGCCTTCCATGATGCAGGCGAACACGATCAGGGACTTGAGCAGCTTCTGGTCGTTTTCGAGGGTGCCGGTCTTGAATTCCGGGTTGCACAGCACGTCGATGAACGGGATCAGGAATTCGTCCTTGTCACGGATGGATTTGACCTCGTGGTAGGCGTTGAACACTTCGCCTTCGTCCAGGCCGAGCGATTCGACGATGTATTGGTAGGCGTGGGTGTGGATGGCTTCGTCGAAGGCCTGGCGCAGCAGGAACTGGCGGCATTCCGGGCTGGTGATCTGGCGGTAGGTGCCGAGCACGATGTTGTTGGCGGCGAGGCTGTCGGCGGTGACGAAGAAGCCGAGGTTGCGCTTGACGATGCGCATTTCGTCTTCGGTGAGTTGGCCGGTCTTCCACTGTTCGATGTCGCGCTGCATGTTCACTTCTTGCGGCATCCAGTGGTTGGCGCATTGAGCCAGGTATTTTTCCCAGGCCCACTTGTGCTTGAACGGAACCAGCTGGTTCACGTCGGTGGTGCCGTTGATCACCTTCTTGTCCACCACATTGACGCGGCCGGTGCCGTGGGCGTCCATCGAGTTGTGGGCCGGGGCAACGGGGGCGATCGGGTCTTCAAAGCTCAGCATGCGCTAACTCCTGGTTTTTCTTTCTAAAGTGTTTCTCGGGTCTTCATCCAAGCTGTGCGGGCCGGCCGAAGACGGATGTTCAAATGCCATTCCGAAGCCGGCTCGGTGGAGTCGGCTTGTGTAGGATGGGTGGAGGCATCATTCCTTCGCGACGCTACGCTTGCCTCGCTCAGTCAGTGCCGTAACCCATCGTTATCGAGTTGTGTGATGGGTTGCGCTGCGCTTCACCCATCCTACGGCCTCGGGTCGTTCTGTTTCAGTAGCCGCCACCGACCCGGCCGGTGAGCGGGCGGATGGCGATCGACGACAGATCATTCACCTTCCATACCCGGCGCATGTGGCCGAAGTCGCGGCGCCTGGCGTCGAGCAGGTCGACATCCGGCAGGTTGTCGAGGTTGAACCGAACCTCGCCGAGGTAAACCGCTTCGCCGGCGCGCACTTCGAACGGCTTGTTCAGCACGAAGTGGGCGATGCGGCGATAGGGCCACCAGCTGTAGCCGTCGCCCCAGTGGCCGTAGGCATCGGCCAACTGGTAGCGGCCGGGCGGTAGCGCCACGAGCTGCAGCTTGCCTTCCACCGGGCTCATGCCTTCTTCGCCGAATACGCTGTCGGTGTTGAAGCTGACCGTCACCGTGCCGTGCCGCCCGTTGTCGACGCCGCGCCAGTTGAGGCTGGCTGAGGCGCTGTCCGGGCTGAAGGTGCGCACGGTCATCGAAAAGATCGCATAGCCCTGGGTCGGCGGCGGCTTCAACGAGCCGTGAAGCTGGTCGGCCATGGTGGTGCAGCCGGCGAGCAGGGCGATGGTACTCAGCAGCAGTAAACGGCGCATGGCAATCTCCTCGGCGACGTGATGTCGCATGGGGGTTTGACTGGCCGGGCTGGGGCCGGGTTCGGCTCATCCTGAAGCCGGCTCGGAGGAACCGGCTTGGGGATGAGGCTTGTAGGTCGAGTTATTGATGGGTTTCGCTACGCTCCACCCATCCTTCTATGACTAATTTCGGTGGGTTACGCCTGTTCCAGGCTAACCCACCCTACGTCATCGCCTTATTGGCAAGCTTCACACGCCCTGCGGGCTTGGCGATTCACCGCACAAGGCGGCGAATCGCATCCGGGTTGTTGCTTCGCATCAACCTCGGCTTGCTGCGCTTGCCTTATTGGCAAGCTTCGCAATCCGGGTTGTCAATCGAGCAGAACTTGGCGTCGGTGGCCGGGGTGTTGTCCACTTCCGGCGCGGCAGCCACGGCCGGGGTGGTGGCCGATACCGCGTTCAGCTCGCCGCCGCGGCCGGTCGATTTCTCGGCGCTGGTGGCGGCCAGGGTGCGCAGGTAGTAGGTGGTTTTCAGGCCACGTACCCAGGCGTACTTGTACAGCTCGTCCAGCTTCTTGCCCGAGGCGCCGGCCATGTACAGGTTCAGCGACTGTGCTTGGTCGATCCACTTCTGGCGACGGCTGGCGGCGTCCACCAGCCATTTCGGGTCGATCTCGAAGGCTGTGGCGTAGATCGCCTTCAGCTCGGCCGGGATGCGGTCGATGCGGCCCAGGCTGCCGTCGAAGTATTTCAGGTCGGAGACCATCACTTCGTCCCACAGGCCGAGCTTCTTCAGGTCGCGCACCAGGTGTTCGTTGGTGACGGTGAATTCGCCCGACAGGTTGGATTTCACGAACAGGTTCTGGTAGGTCGGCTCGATCGAGGCGGACACGCCGATGATGTTGGCGATGGTCGCGGTCGGGGCGATGGCCAGGCAGTTCGAGTTGCGCATGCCGTGTTCCTTGATGCGCTCGCGCAGCTTGTTCCAGTCCAGGCGCTCGGTGCGGTCCACGTCGAGGTAGCCGCCGCGCTCGGCCGCCAGCAGGTTGATGCTGTCGTGCGGCAGCACGCCGCGATCCCACAGGCTGCCCTTGTACGACGGGTAGCGGCCGCGTTCCTGCGCCAGTTCGTTCGAGGCGGAGTAGGCGTAGTAGGCCACCAGTTCCATCGACTCGTCGGCAAACTCCACGGCTTCTTGCGAGGCGTACGGGATGCGCTTCATGTGCAGGCAGTCCTGGAAGCCCATGATACCCATGCCGACCGGACGGTGCTTCAGGTTGGAGTTGCGCGCCTTCTTCACCGGGTAGAAGTTGATGTCGATGACGTTGTCCAGCATGCGCATGGCGATGCGGATGGTGCGCTGCAGCTTGGCGGCGTCGAGCGTGCCGTCGGCCTGCATGTGCGCGGCCAGGTTGACCGAGCCCAGGTTGCACACGGCGATTTCGTCGTCGTTGGTGTTCAGCGTGATCTCGGTGCACAGGTTGGAGCTGTGAACCACGCCCATGTGGCCTTGCGGGCTGCGGATGTTGCACGGGTCCTTGAAGGTGATCCACGGGTGGCCGGTTTCGAACAGCATGGTCAGCATCTTGCGCCACAGGCTCAGGGCCGGGATGCGCTTGAACACCTTGATCTCGCCACGGGCGGCCATGGCTTCGTATTGCTGGTAGCGCTTCTCGAAGGCGGAGCCGACCAGGTCGTGCAGGTCCGGGCACTCGGACGGCGAGAACAGCGTCCATTCGGCACCGTCCATCACGCGCTTCATGAACAGGTCCGGAATCCAGTTGGCGGTGTTCATGTCGTGGGTGCGGCGGCGGTCGTCACCGGTGTTCTTGCGCAGCTCGAGGAATTCCTCGATGTCGAGGTGCCAGGTTTCCAGGTAGGCGCACACCGCGCCCTTGCGCTTGCCGCCCTGGTTGACCGCCACGGCGGTGTCGTTGACCACCTTCAGGAACGGCACCACGCCTTGCGACTTGCCGTTGGTGCCCTTGATGTGCGAGCCCATGGCGCGCACCGGGGTCCAGTCGTTGCCCAGGCCACCGGCGAACTTGGAGAGCAGTGCGTTTTCCTTGATGCCTTCGTAGATGCCGTCGAGGTCATCGGCGATGGTGGTCAGGTAGCAGCTGGAGAGCTGGCTGCGGCGGGTGCCGGAGTTGAACAGCGTCGGGGTGGACGACATGAAGTCGAAGCTCGACAGCACGTTGTAGAACTCGATGGCGCGCGCTTCACGGTCCACTTCGTTGAGCGCCAGGCCCATGGCGACGCGCATGTAGAACGCCTGCGGCATCTCGATGCGGGTGCCGTCCACGTGCAGGAAGTAGCGGTCGTACAGGGTCTGCAGGCCGAGGTAGCCGAATTGCAGGTCGCGCTTGGCGTCGAGCGCGGCGCCCAGCTTTTTCAGGTCGAACTCGCCCAGGCGCTCGTCCAGCAGCTCGGCGGCGATGCCCTTCTTGATGGCCTGCGGGAAGTAGTCGGCGTAGCACTGGCCCATTTCTTCCTGGCTCACGGCTTCGCCGAGGATTTCCAGGCGGATGTTGTTGAGCAGCAGGCGGGCGGTGACGTAGTCGTAGGCTGGGTCTTGCTCGATCATGGCGCGCGCGGCCAGGATGGCGGACTTGTTGACTTCTTCTTCGCTGACGCCGTCGTAGATGTTCTTCAGCGTTTCTGTGAGGATGGCGTCGACGTCGGTTTCGGCAAGGCCCACGCAGGCCGATTCGATGGTGGCGCGCAGCTTGGCGATGTCGAGCGGCAGCTTGGCGCCGTTCTTGCGCACCACGTTGATGGTAATCTGGATCAGCGCTTCGCCACGGGCGGCGCGCTCGCGCGAGCGTTCTTCGCGGTACAGCACGTAGGAGCGGGCCACGTCGTGCTCGCCGGCACGCATCAGCGACAGTTCGACCTGGTCCTGGATGTCTTCGATGTGAATGGCGCCACCTTCGGGCTTACGGCGCATCAGCGCGCTCACCACCATTTCGGTCAGCTGGGCCACCTTGTCGCGGATGCTGGCGGAGGTGGCGCCCTGGTGCCCCATGATCGCCAGGAAGGCCTTGGTCATGGCGATGGAGATCTTGACCGGTTCGAACGGTACGACGGCGCCGTTGCGGCGGATGGTCTTGTACTGACTGAAGTCGGCTTGCGGTGCGGCGGATCGGCCGAGCTCGGCGGCAGTTTGCCCTTCAAAGGTGGTCAGTTGCATGAGGCCCTCTTGCTTTGGGTGGTGGGTTGTCAGCAGCATGAACGCGGCTGTGGACAAGTCTGTTGAAAAGCTGTGTGTTAGCTGTGGGCAAACACTATATGTATTGTTGTACTGCGAAACAGGCCCAAATTCTAGTGGTGAGTGAGCGGCAGAACAAGTCTTGACATCGGGCTGGAAAACGGAAATCCGCGTGGTTATTGGCTTTGCGGGCTACTTCCCGTTTTCGGTGCTTTGGGTGCTATTGCGGTGCGACAGGCTACAAGCCCCGGATTACAAGGAACGGATTGCTGGCAACAAAACAACACCAGATGTTGTAGGCATGGCGTGTGGCGGCGATGCTACGTTCCTGGCATCAAAAAAACCGCCACGCGGGCGGTTTCGAGAGGCGGGAAACCCTGATTTCAGGGTTCGATCCAGATCAGGCTGGCCATGCGCCCGGTGGTGCGGTCACGTCGGTAGGAGAAAAAGCGCTCGCGGTCGATCACGGTGCAGAAGTCGCCGCCGTAGACCTCGGTGATGCCGAGCGCCGTCAGCCGTTGCCGCGCCAGCGCGTAGATGTCGGCCAGGTACTTGCCCTCGCCGATGTCGGTGAAGGCCTGCGCTGCCGCCGGGTCGTGCGCCATGAAGGCGGCGCGTACCTCGGCGCCGACTTCGAAAGCGTCCGGGCCGATGGCCGGGCCGAGCCAGGCCATGAGATTGGCCGCGGGCTCGTTCATCGCGGCCACGGCGGCCTCGATCACGCCGTCGCACAGCCCGCGCCAGCCGGCATGGGCGGCGCCGACCACGCTGCCGTCGCGGTTGGCGAGCAGCACCGGCAGGCAGTCGGCGGTCATGATCACGCACACCGCATCCGGCGTGCGGCTGAAGCTGGCGTCGGCCTCGGGCGGGGTTTCCGATACCTCGGCGGCGTCCACCACGCGGGTGCCGTGCACCTGGCTGAGCCAGGCCGGTTCTTCCGGCACGTAGCGGCGCAGCGTCTCGCGGTTCAGCGAGACATGCTCCGGCAGGTCGCCGACGTGGGTGCCGAGGTTGAAGCTGTCGTAAGGGGGCTCGCTGACGCCGCCCTTGCGCGTGGTGATCAGCGTCCTGACCTTGGTCGGGGCCGGCCAGTCGGCCGTCAGCCAGTCGGGGTTGTCAGTCGCGTACATAGTGCACCTCGACGTCGTAGTCCTCGTCGTCCCAATCCTCGTCATCGTCCTCGACGTAGTCCGGGTTTTCCGACTCCAGCGGACTGCCTTCGCCGCCCAGCACCGCCAGCAGGTGTTTCATGTCGTCCGGCAGGCGGGCCTTCCAGCTCATTTCCTGGCCGGTGGCGGGGTGGGTCAGCGTCAGGCTGAAGGCATGCAGCGCCTGGCGCCCCAGCGCCTTGACGGCTTCCTCGACCTCTTCGGGCATCGAGTGGCGCGGGTTGCCGTACAGTGGGTCGCCGGCCAGCGGATGGCGCGCCTCGCGCATGTGCACGCGGATCTGGTGGGTGCGACCGGTTTCCAGGCGGCACTCGATATAGGAGTGGCTGGCGAAGGTGGCCAGCACGCGCACGTGGGTGATGGCCTGCTTGCCGCCGAACTTGACCACGGCCATGCGCATGCGGTTGTGCGGATCGCGTCCGATCAGGGTCTCGATCTTGCCGTCGAACGGCACCACGCCGTCGGCGATGGCGCGGTAGATGCGCTTGACGCTGCGCGCCTGCATCTGGCGCACCAGCTCGGTCTGCGCCGGGATGGTCTTGGCCACCACCATCAGGCCGCTGGTCTCCTTGTCCAGCCGGTGCACGATGCCGGCTCGCGGCACGTGGGTCAGGGCAGGGTAGTGGTAGAGCAGGCCGTTGAGCAGGGTGCCGGTCCAGTTGCCGGCGGCGGGATGGACCACCATGCCGGCGGGCTTGTCGATGACGAGGATGTGCTCGTCTTCGTAGATGATGGGCAGATCCATCGCCTCCGGGTGGTAGGCGAGCTGTTCTTCGGTCTGCTGGATGGCGACGTCGATACGCTCGCCACCCAGGAGCTTGGTTTTGGGGACGGCGGGTTTGCCGTCCAGCAGGACGTGGCCGTCCTTGACCCACTGGGTCAGGCGGCTACGGGAGTAATCCGGGAGGAGCTTGGCGAGCGCCGCGTCGAGCCGTTCTCCCGCCAGGGAAAGCGGGACCTCGAACTGTTGCGTCGCGGATACCTCGTTGTCGGAGATATCGCTATAATCCTCGGAATCAAAGTAAGGATCGGTCATGAAAAGATACGTTGCAGCAATGTTGGTGGCGCTTAGCCTCGCCGGTTGTGCTTCCAATGAGCCGTATGATGAAACGCGCAGTTGGACCGTTGAAAAGCTCTACGCCGAGGCAAGGGACGAGTTGAACAGTGGTAATTATACCCGTGCTGTCAAACTCTACGAAACGCTTGAGGCACGTTTCCCGTATGGACGCTATGCCCAGCAAGCGCAAATGGACCTGGCTTACACCCATTACAAGGATAATGAGCCGGAACTGGCCATTGCCGCCGCCGATCGCTTCATCAAGCTGCACCCGACCCACCCCAACCTCGACTACATGTTCTACCTCAAGGGCCTGGTGTACTACAACGACGACTCCGGCCTGCTGGCCAAGTGGGCCGGCCAGGACATGAGCGAGCGTGACCCGCGCGCCACCCGCGAGGCTTTCCTGGCGTTCCGCGAACTCACCTCCCGCTTCCCCGACAGCCAGTACTCGGCTGACGCCACCCAGAAGATGCAAAAGCTGGTTGGCGCGCTGGGCGGGCACGAAATGCACGTGGCGCGCTATTACATGAAGCGCGGTGCCTACCTCGCCGCGGCCAGTCGGGCGCAGAACGTGGTGAAGGAATACGCCAACACCGGCTATCTGGAAGAGGCGCTGGCGCTGACGGTGGCAGCCTACGACAAGCTCGGCATGCCGCAGCTGCGCGACGACGCGCGCCGCGTGCTGGAACTCAACTATCCGAAGAGCCCGTACCTGGTGAAGGGTTGGCGGACGGAAGAGATGCCGTGGTGGAAGTTCTGGAAGTAAGCCGGCTTCGGCCAGTCTTGAGGTAAAAACGAAAACGGGTCGCCAAGGCGACCCGTTCTGTTTTGCGGCCAGCCGATCAGGCTCGCGGTTCGATGCCGATGATCTTGCCGTGGGCGTCGTGGTGCACCACGCACACCGAGGCGGCACGGCCGGCCAGGATCTGCTGCTCGTCCATGCCGAAATGGCGGGCGTAGCTCGCCAGCGTTTCCTGATGGTGCGGGGTGGTGGTCGGCTTGCGGGCCGGCAGCCGCGACCACAGCAGCAGGGTGCCGGAAGTGCCAAGCAGGGCGACCACAGAATTCTCCAGCGAACCCGACGTCCCGGTGGCCAGGGTCTTGGCCAGCAGCTGGTGGTAGCTCGCTCCCCAGCTGGTGAGCCAGTTGGCACCGTTGACGATAGGGCGCCACAGGTACAGCCAGCCGGCCCAGGCTGCCGCCGTGCTGGCGTTGGACAGCAGGCGCTGATGCCAGGGCAGGTGGTGACGTGCGTTGATGATCAGGTTGTCAGGCATGGAATTCCTCTATCGCGATCAGGCGCGAATTCCCCGGTCTGGGCTGACCCAGCGGGCACGCTTGCCTTCACCACGCAACAGCACCTTGGGGAAGGCGACAATGGTTGAGCCGATGTTGATGACCCAAAACACTAAAGGATACCAGATCATCCAGTAGTAATTGCGTCCCAGCCCCTTGTCGTAGTGGCTGTCGAGCCACTTACTGACGGCAAATTGCAACAGACAGGTGGCGCCGAGAATCACGCCGCTCCACTGCGGGATCAGCGGCGAGCCGACGACGGGCAGCCAGCCTGCCGGCAGCAGCAGGCCGCCCAGCCAGATGATCACCAGCAGCAGCATCACGTAAGACCAGAACAGGCTCAGGCACAGCTCCAGCATCAGCGGCCACAGGTGGTTCTGGCTCGGGTGGCGGATCACGTCGAGGTTCTTGAGCAGCACCTGCGCGCCGCCCATGGCCCAGCGCAAGCGCTGCTTCCACAGGCCCTTGAGCGTTTCCGGCATCAGTATCCACACCAGGGCGTTGGGCTCGAAGCGCACGTCCCAGCCGTCGCGCTGCAGTTTCCAGGTGATATCGATGTCCTCAGTCAGCATGTCTGCGCTCCAGTAGCCGACCTGGTGCACCGCCGATTTGCGGAAGGCGGTGATCACGCCGGAGACGGTGAACAGACGGCCGAAGCTGCGCTGGGCGCGCTTGATCATGCCGACGATGGAGGAAAACTCGCCGACCTGCACGCGTCCCAGCAGGGTGGAGCGGTTGCGGATACGCGGGTTGCCGGTGACGGCGGCGACTTCCGGGTCCTGCACGAAATGGCGCACCATCCAGTGGGCGGCGTGCTTGTCGAGCAGGGCGTCGCCGTCGATACAGATCAGGATTTCGTTCTTGGCCAGCAGGCTGCCGGCCTGCAGTGCCATGGCCTTGCCCTGGTTCTGCGCCAGGTGCACCACGCGCAGGCGGTCGTATTTGGCAGCCAGCCGGTCCAGGACTTCTGCCGTGTTGTCCTTGCTGCCGTCGTTGATGGCGATGACCTCGAAGTCGGGGTAATCGGTCGCCAGCGCGTGGCTGATGGTCTCTTCCGCGTTGTCCCCTTCGTTGAAACAGGGGATCAGGATGCTGACCGGCGGCGTATCGGGCAGGGCGTTTGGCAGATAGTAGGGGCCATCCTTGCGTTCGTGCCGCCAGTAGAACAGCGCGGCGCCGATCATCCACAGGTAGGACATGAACAGCGGGTAGTAGAACACGAAGCCCAGCAGCCCCTGCCACAGTGTTTTGAGTAATGCGATAACCATCGGTCGGCCTAGTGGATATCCGGTGCGTTCGGCTTGCTATCCAGAACCGGCTTGAGCACGGCCGGGTCCGGGTGATCACGATGCAGGTTGTCCGGATAGTAACCGACATGACGCACCCCCCAACCATACAGCGTTCGGATGGTGTCCGCCAATTCCTTGCTGGGAATCTGCTGGTTGTTGCGCCAGTCGGTGGCTTGCAGTTCAAACACCACCTTATTCATGCCGCCCGGCTGCTCTTTCACCTTGTCGGCGATTTCGCGCAGGAAGGCGATCGGGTCGGCGGCATTTTCCATGTACGGCATGGCCATGATGGCGGTGAAATCGTAATTGGCCAGCGAGTTGTCCAGCGATTGGGCGTACCACACTTCGGAGCGCGGGTTCAGCGCCACGCTGGCGTAGAGGTTGCGCGCCGTTTTCAGGCGGGGCTGCTCCTGGCGCACCACAGCGGCCAGCTCCATGGCGAAGTTGTCCAGCTCGTTGATCTTGAGGATGGTCCAGCGGCCGAGCAGGTCGTCGTTGTTGCGGATGTCGGCCAGCGAGGCGGGCAGGCCCCATTCCTTGTAGGCTTTCAGCGCCCAGGGGCTGGCGTCTTCGTAGTCGGACAGCGTCACGTCGTCGTGGAACAGCAGGCCTTCGAACGGGGTCGAGCGGGCCAGGTCCTGATAGATGTCACGAATGACCTGACGCGCACGTGGCGAGAACGGCGACAGGCGCGGGTAGCCCATGGCCACGTGATTGGCCTTGTTGGGCTGGGTCACGACCTTGTCGCCGGCGGCCGGCTCGCTCTTCGGGAGTTCGAAGGCCAGCATCGGCATCCAGGCGTAGAGGCGCTTGACCGGCGTACGGGTGCGGATCTGCCAGGCGGCGCGGTTGAACAGGTCGGCGCGCATCGGCAGGTGGCGGTTGGGGAAGTAGACGGCGTCGGCCGCACCGTTGCCGTCGGGGTCGGCAAAGGCCTGCAGGTAGACCGTGTTCACCCCCATGGCGACGATACGGTCGAGCAGGCGGCCCAGGTTGTGTTCCTGGCTGGCCGGGTCCGGGTCGTAGATGTAGTCCAGGTCGACGTGCATGATCTTGGCCGGACGGTCGTTGTCGGACGCGTCGGCCTCGCGAATGGCCAGCTCCCTGCGGAAGACGTCCAGCGAGATGTTGCCTTCGATCAGCACGCGGGGCAGGGCGTTGAGCGGGGTCTGGTCGTTATAGGCGCCGTCGTCCAGGGTCAGGCCGATCGGCATGCCGAGTTGACGGGCGAGTTCGCTGGCCGTGCTGTTGTAGCGCCCATAGGGCCAGACCATGACGCGCGGGGCCTTGCCGGTCTGCTTGCGCAACAGCTCGGTGTTCCGCTTCAGGTCCGCCAGGATGCGCTGGCGGTAGCTGGCTTCGTCTTCATAGCGTTTTTGCTCGGGCAGGTAGCGGCGTGCCGTGACCGCCGGCTGCTGGTTGCCTTGCGGGTTGGCCAGGATGCCGCCGTGCATGTCGTAGGTGTGGCTGGCCACTTCCACCAGGCCGTTGCGGGTCATCTCGCGGATGTCGTCCCACATCAGCATGTCGGTGCGCGGGACGGGCTTGCCTTCGAAGAGCACCGTGCCGCCGGCGGTATTCAGCCAGCTGCCGATCAGGGCGATCACCGCCGGCGCCTTGAACATCTTCAGAATCGGGAAGGCATTGGTGTAGATCGAGCGATAGCCGTCATCGAAAGTCAGCAGCACGGCCTTCTCCGGCAGCGGCTTCTTGCCGGCACGGTCAGCCAGTACGTCGTCGATGCTGACGAAGTGGTAGCCGTTGTTCTTGAGCCAGTCCATCTGGCGCACGAAATTGGTCGGGGTGACGGTGAAGGCGGGTTCCAGCGCGTCTTTCTTATCGGCGATTTCGTGATAGGTGAGAATGGTCAGCTTGTTGACTGGCGTGGCAGCCAGGCCGACGGTGCTGAACAGGCACAGCAAGAGTCCCCACAACAAGGGCATCAATCGAGTGATCATCTGTTTTTATATGGTCGGTTTAAGTCGGGTCAGCGATAACGGTGCCGCTAACCTCTGCGCCGGATGGCGGCAGGGGTCGGGAGGGAGTCCCGGAAGGCGCGCTATTCTATCAGGTGTGGCTGGATTGCGAAGGGAAAATGTGTTGATGCGACAGAGCAACAGAGCGGATGTGGCGGGAAGGAAACGCCACCATGGTCTTAAGCCCGCCGTAATCTTTTTGTGCGGCGCGGCGGCGGGTTCAAGTCGTTGAATGAAAATGAAAACAGGGCGGGGCAACGCCCCGCGCCGTGTTGCGCTTACACTGCGTCTTCGTTGGTCTCGCCGGTGCGGATGCGGATGACCTGCTCGACCGGGGTGACGAAGATCTTGCCGTCGCCGATCTTGCCGGTGCGGGCGGCATTGATGACGACCTCGATGGCGCGGTCGACGAGATCGTCGGCGAGCACGACCTCGAGCTTGACCTTGGGCAGGAAGTCGACCACGTACTCGGCGCCTCGGTAGAGCTCGGTATGGCCTTTCTGGCGTCCGAAACCCTTGACTTCGGTGACGGTCAACCCGGTGACGCCGATTTCCGACAGGGCCTCGCGGACTTCGTCCAGCTTGAACGGTTTGATAATGGCCTCGATCTTTTTCATCTGGGGGTGCTCCTTCGCTGGCACGTGTGTGTATTGTGGGGCGGGTTAGGGAATTTTGCCCGGCAAAATGGCGGCCGACCTTAAATTCCAAGGGTTTTTGCTGTATTATTACGCGCTTTCCTGATAATTGTCGCGGGTGTTGAATGTCGCACATTCTCAAGCTGCGGGGCGGTGTTGCCCTGTCCCAGTTCCGTTTGGACAAACTCCTGACCGCTGCGCGCGAGGCCGGTTTGCCTCCGCTCACGCTCGATGCCGAGTTCTGGCATTTTGTCGAAAGCGATCGGGCGCTCTCCGAAGAAGAGCAATCGGTTCTGGCCAAGCTGATGACCTACGGCGAGCCGCCGCTTGCCACCGCTCCCACGGGCGAACTGTTCCTTGTTACCCCGCGCCTGGGAACGCTCTCGCCCTGGGCTTCCAAGGCTACCGATATTGCCCAGCATTGCGGGCTGGAGGGCATTCACCGCATCGAGCGCGGCACGGCCTTCCATGTGCAGTCGTCCTCCCCGCTTTCCGACGAGCAGCGCCGCGTGCTGGCCGGCCTGCTGCACGACCGCATGACCGAAACCGTGCTGGGTTCGCTCGACGAGGCCGACCGCTTGTTCACCCACGTCGATCCGCAGCCGCTGACCACGGTGGATATTCTCGGCGGGGGTCGGGAGGCGCTGGTGACCGCCAACGGCAACCTGGGCCTGGCGCTGTCGCCGGATGAGATCGACTACCTGGTCGAGAACTTCACCCGCATGGGGCGCAATCCGACCGACGTCGAACTGATGATGTTCGCCCAGGCCAACTCGGAACACTGCCGCCACAAGATCTTCAATGCGCAGTTCATCGTCGACGGCGAAGAAAAGCAGAAATCGCTGTTCCGCATGATCCGCGATACCCACGAGGCGCACCCGCAGGGCACCCTGGTGGCGTACAACGACAACGCCTCGGTGATTGAGGGCGCCGAGATCGAGCGCTTCTACCCGAATCCGGACGACCATCAGTACGCATTCCGCTCCGAGCCGACGCACATCCTGATGAAGGTGGAAACGCACAACCACCCGACCGCGATCTCGCCGTTCCCCGGCGCCTCGACCGGCAACGGCGGCGAGATCCGTGACGAAGGCGCGACCGGCCGCGGCTCGCGTCCGAAGGCCGGCCTGACCGGCTTCACCGTTTCCAACCTGAACATCCCGGGCTTTAAGCAGCCGTGGGAAGTGTACGGCGAGAGCCAGGCCGAGTACGGCCGTCCGGGCCGCATCGCCTCGGCGCTGCAGATCATGCTGGACGGGCCGATCGGCGGCGCCGCCTTCAACAATGAATTTGGCCGACCGAACCTGACCGGTTACTTCCGTACCTTCGAAGAGCTGTTCGAGGGCGAAATGCGCGGCTATCACAAGCCGATCATGATCGCCGGCGGTCTGGGCAACATCCAGCACCAGCAGATCCGCAAGAACATCATCCCGGAAGGCGCCCTGCTGATCCAGCTGGGCGGCCCGAGCCTGCTGATCGGCCTGGGCGGCGGTGCGGCGTCCTCGATGGACACCGGCGCCAACAGCGAAGACCTGGATTTCGATTCGGTACAGCGCGGCAACCCGGAAATCGAGCGCCGTTGCCAGGAAGTCATCGACCGCTGCTGGCAGCGTGGCGACAAGAACCCGATCGTGTCGATTCACGACGTCGGCGCGGGCGGCTTGTCCAACGCCTTCCCTGAGCTGGTGAACGATGCCGGCCGTGGCGCCATCTTCGAGCTGCGCAAGGTGCACCTCGAAGAGAAGGGCATGACGCCGATGCAGATCTGGTCGAACGAGTCGCAGGAGCGCTACGTGCTGGCCATCCTGCCGGAGGACCTCGACGTCTTCACCGCCATCTGCGAGCGCGAGCGCTGCCCGTTCGCGGTGCTGGGCGTGGCGACCGACGACGGTCACCTGCAGGTGCGCGACGACATCTTCGACAACAAGCCGGTCGACATGCCGCTGAACGTGTTGCTGGGCAAGCCGCCGCGCATGACCCGCGACGTGAAGAGCGTGGAAGTGCCGCAGCGCCCGTTCAACGCGTCGGTGTTCGATCTGCGTGAATCCGCTTATCGCGTGCTGCGCCTGCCGTCGGTGGCCGACAAGTCGTTCCTGATCACCATCGGCGACCGGACCGTGGGCGGCATGACCGCGCGCGACCAGATGGTGGGCCGCTGGCAGGTGCCGGTGGCGGATGCCGCCGTCACGACCATGGGCTTCAACACCTACCGCGGCGAAGCCATGGCGATGGGCGAGCGCACGCCGCTGGCGCTGTTCTCGGCACCGGCTTCCGGCCGCATGGCGGTGGGCGAGGCGCTGACCAACCTGGCCTCGGCCAACGTCGGCGATCTCGGCAACGTCAAGCTGTCGGCCAACTGGATGGCCGCCGCCGGCCACCCGGGTGAAGATGCCAAGCTGTACCAGACCGTGGAAGCGTTGTCCGGCCTGTGCCAGGACATCGGCGTGAGCGTGCCGGTGGGCAAGGATTCGCTGTCGATGAAGACGGTGTGGGAAGAGGGGGGCGAGAAGAAGGCGGTGACGGCGCCGCTGTCGCTGATCGTGTCGGCCTTCGCGCCGGTGTCCGACGTGCGCAAGACCGTGACGCCGGAACTGAAGAACGATACCGAGACCGACCTGATCCTGATCGACCTGGGTCACGGCCGCTGCCGCCTGGGCGGTTCGGCGCTGGCGCAGGTGTGGAAGGCGATGGACGGCCAGGCGCCGGACGTGGAGAGCCCGGCCGAGCTGAAGGGCTTCTTCAACACCATGCAGTCGCTGCTGGCCGACCAACTGGTACTGGCCTATCACGACCGCGCCGATGGCGGCCTGTTCGCCACCCTGGCCGAGATGATGTTCGCCGGCCGCGTCGGCGTGACCGTCGACCTGCAGGAACTGCTGATCGAGCGCAAGAACACCCAGGCCTTCCTGGACGATTTCGTGCCGCCGACGCCGGAAGCGGCCGCGCACGGCCGCGTGATGCGCGTGCTGTTCAACGAGGAGCTGGGCGCCGTCATCCAGGTGGCGAAGCAGCACACCGCCGAGGTGATCTCCCGCTTCGTCAAGGCGGGCCTGGAGCGCGCGCTGTTCGTGCTGGGCTCGGTCAACGGCGACGAGCGCCTGGTGATCCAGCACCAGGATGAGACCCTGCTCGACGAGAGCCGTCTCGAACTGCAGCGCGCCTGGTCGGAAACCAGCTACCGCATGCAGCGCCTGCGCGACAACCCGGCCTGCGCCGACAGCGAATACGCTCAACTCGACGATACCGCCTCGAGCGGTCTGTTCGCCAAGCTGTCGTTCGACGTCAACGCCAATCCGGCCGCTCCGTACATCGCCACCGGTTCGCGCCCGCGCATCGCCATCCTGCGCGAGCAGGGCGTCAACGGCCAGATCGAAATGGCGGCGGCGTTCACCCGTGCCGGCTTCGACGCAGTCGACGTGCACATGAGCGACATCATCGGCGGGCGCGTGTCGCTGGCCGACTTCAAGGGTCTGGCGGCCTGCGGCGGCTTCAGCTACGGCGACGTGCTGGGTGCCGGCGAGGGCTGGGCCAAGAGCATCCTGTTCAACGCCCGGGCCCGCGACGAGTTCGAAGGCTTCTTCCAGCGCGCCGATACCTTCGCGCTGGGTGTGTGCAACGGCTGCCAGATGATGTCCAACCTGTCCGGCATCATTCCGGGGGCCCAGCACTGGCCGAAGTTCCACCGCAACGCTTCCGAACAGTTCGAGGCGCGTTTCGCCATGGTCGAGGTGCCGGCGTCGCCGTCGATCTTCCTGGCCGACATGGCGGGCAGCCAGCTGCCGGTGGTGGTGAGCCACGGTGAAGGCCGCGCGGTGTTCGCGCCGGGCAATCAGGAACAGGTGATCACGGCGCTGCGCTATATCGACTTCGCCGGCCAGCCGACCGAGACCTACCCGCTGAACCCGAACGGTTCGCCGGCCGGTATCACCGGCGTCACCACCGCCGACGGCCGCTTCACCATCATGATGCCGCACCCGGAGCGCGTATTCCGCACCGTGCTGAACTCGTGGCATCCGGCCGACTGGGGCGAGAACGGCGCCTGGTTCCGCATGTTCGCCTCGGCGCGCAAGTGGGTGGGTTGAGCCGCTCCCGCAGGAACTAGAGGCAACAATCAAAAACGGACGCTTCGGCGTCCGTTTTTTCATGCGAGTCGGTTGTCGGGGCATTGGCGCAGCGCGCGCCGCCCTTGTTCGATGACGGTGGCGGTCAGCCGGCGCGCCAGCGAGGCCTCCATCTGCCAGTGGTGCCAGTAGAGCGGCACGTCGAGGTATTTGCCCGGGGCGAGGTCGATCAGCCGTCCGTCGGCCAGCGCCGGTGCGGCCATGCCTTCCGGAATCAGACTGTAGGCGATGCCGGCCAGGGTGTAATCGAGGAAGCCTTGCACCGACGGCAGGGTCAGGGCCGGGAAGTCGAGGGAATATCCCAATTGCCGCTGCAGAAACGCCTGATGCAAGCTGTCCTTGCGGTCGTACAGCAGGGCCGGCGCGGCGTTCAGTGCGGCAGGGCCGACGCCGTCGGCAAAATAGCGGGCAATGAAGCCCGGCGCGGCCAGGCAGAGGTAGCGCATCGAGCCGAGGTAATGACTCTCGCCGCCCTGGATGGTCTGGCTGCGGCTGCTGACACAGCCGCTGACGTGGCCGCTGCGCAGCAGCTCATGCGTGTGTTCCTGGTCGTCGACGCGGATGTCGAGCAGCAGCCGGGCCGTTTCCAGTGCCGGCCGGGCGGCGTCGAGGAACCAGGTGGCGAGGCTGTCGGCGTTGACTGCGACCGCCAGCGTGGAAAACCCCGCGAGCCCGTCGCCGGCCTGCAGCGTCTCCATCAGTTCGGCCTCCATCAGCGTGAGCTGGCGGAAGTGCTGGATCAGGCGGCGGCCATGCGGCGTGGCGTCGACGGGGCTGGTGCGCGTTACCACCGGCTGCCCCAGACGTTCTTCCAACTGCTTGATCCGCTGGGAGACGGCGGACTGGGTCAGGAATAGTACTTTGGCAGCCTTGTCAAACCCGCCGTTTTCGACGACGGTAGCGAGTGCCTGCAGCAGCTTGGGATCGAGCATGTTTCCGGGTTCCAGCTTGGGAGGAGGCTTGATATGGCAATGTTGTTGGTAGGGTCAAAGCAAATCTGCTAGGCTCTAGCACGAACGGCACAAGCCGCCTGATCAATACATGATCAGATCATAATAAAGCACACGACCGGCTTCGGCCAAGGTTGGGGAGACTGGGGACACTATGCAGACTAGCCATGGTGAGGAGCCATTGCGTTCGCTCAGCCGCCTGCTCGGCTTCCGCCCGGAAGACAGCAACACCATACGGCTGCATCAAGACAAGCTTTTACTGCGCCGCGACGTGCTGGGGAAGGAATTCTACTGGTACCTGCTGAAGAATCCGGAAACGTCGGCCTTGCTGCCGGCCATGGAGGGGCGGGACCTGGATCGCCTGATCAGCCAGCAGATGGACTATTTCGAGGGCGTGGTCTCGGAGCCGCTCACGCCGATGCAGGCCGAAAAGGTTGTCGCTCTCGGCCAGATGCATCACCGCCTGGGCGTCAGCATGGTATGGGTGGCGGGTGCCTACGAGCGCTACCTGTCGCACATGCTGGGGCGCCTCAACGACGCGCACTATCCGGACGAAGTCCGGCGCCCCCTGACCCGGGCGATACGCAAACGCATCCTGCTCGACATGCTGCTGCAATTGCAGGGCTTCCAGCAGTCCATCCAGGCCGAGGCCGAGCTGCAGCACCGGCATATGCTCGACATGTCGAGGATGTACGCCACCCTGAGCGGGGTGAGTCTGGCGCTGATTCATGCCCGCAGCAGAGAAGAACTGTTTCACTCCATCTGTTCAACCTGCGTCGAAAAAGGTGGGGCGACCTACGCCGGCATCAGCTGGATCGATACCGCGACCAACCGCCTCGAATACAAGGTCTTCGCCGGGCCGCAATCCACCGACTTCATCCGTCAGTTGTCGCGCGCCCTGTCGCTCGACCCCGATAGCCCCTACAGCCGCGGCCCGACCGGTCAGGCGGTGCTGACCATGATGCCGCAGGTGGTCAATTGCTGCGAAACCGAGCCGGCAATGGCCCCCTGGCGTGCCATGTTCGAGCGCGAGGGCATCAAGAGCCTGTTGGCGGTGCCGCTGTTCATGCAGGGCAAGGTGGTCGGCACGCTGACGCTGCATTCCCGCACGCTGGATTTCTTCGATATCGACAAGGTAAGCCTGGTGCAGACCATGGCCAGCGAAATCGGCCACGCTCTGGAGCGGCAGGACGCGCTGGATCGCAGCTCTCGGGCGGAGGCCCGGGTCCGCTACTTGTCGGACCACGATCCGCTGACCGGCTTGCCCAACCGGCAGAACATGCAGGCGCTGATCCAGGGGCGGATCGAGCAGGGCGACGACGGCGAACCGGTGGCGGTGATCGCCCTGGCCATCGACGGCTTCCATCAGATCAACGCCCGGCTGGGGCATGAGGGTGGGGACCTGATACTGTGCGAGGCGGCCCGACGCCTGGAGCAGTGCCTGGCCGACACGGGGCGGGTCGGCCGTGTCGGCGCCGCCCGTTTCGTCATCGCCACCTCGTTCATCGACCGGCTGGAGGGCTTGCTGGACCGGCTGCTGCAGGTGATGCGCGAACCGGCGGAATGTCTTGGCCAGTGGGTGGACGTGCGCTCTAGTTGCGGGGTGGTGGTAGGGGGCCGTGAGGACTGCGATGCGGCGACGCTGCTGCGGCGTGCCGAACTCGCCCTGGCGCGCGCCAAGGAGGCCGGGGGCAACCAGTACCGCCATTACGACCAGCGCATGGACGAGGAGATCCAGCGCATCCACAGCCTGCGGACCGCCTTTGCCGACGCCCTGGCGAACAATGCGCTGGAGCTGTTTTATCAGCCCAAGATCGACCTGCGCAGCGAGATGCTGCAGGGGGTGGAGGCGCTGGTGCGCTGGAAGCGTCAGGGCCAATTCGTGTCACCCGGCGAGTTCTTTCCGGCGATCGAGCATACCGACCTGATGCGCGAGCTGGACTGGTGGGTGCTGCGCCAGGCTTTGAAGCAGATCACCGCCTGGAGGGCGGCGGGTCATGTCATCAAGGTCAGCGTCAACCTGTCGGCCATGACGCTCAAACAGGAGGGTTTCCTGGCCGGGATCGAACTGTTGCTGGCCAGTTACCCCGCTGCCGCCGGCTTGCTCGAGCTGGAAGTGCTGGAGAGCGTCTCCCAGAAGGAGGCGGAGCAGGTGGTGCACAAGCTGGAGCGTTGTCGTCGGCTCAACATCTCGATCGCGCTCGACGATTTTGGCACCGGAGCCTCTTCGCTGGTGCATCTGCAGCAGTTGCCGTTCGACACGATCAAGATCGACCAGAGCTTCGTCCGGGTGCTGCTGGAGGCGCCGGGCAACGAGGCGATCATCCACAGCATGGTCGCTTTTGCCCGCTATACCGGCAGGCAGCTGGTGGTCGAAGGAGTGGAAAGCAAGGCCATCTGGGAGCGGCTGCTGGAACTGGGCTGTACCCTGGGGCAGGGTTACGCGATTTCCCGCCCGGTGCCGGCGGAGGCACTGATCGAGTGGGTGCTGTGGCAGCAAGCCGGCTCGAACATTAATATTTCTTATATTGCATAATTTTTATTAGTTTTATTTATTTTTAGCGCGAGGCTATGCTCCCGGAAAGATTGCTTTTCCGGAGCTTGCCATGTTCAACACTCAGGTGGCCCTCGCCGCTTTTTCCTTGTCGCTCGGCCAGATCGTCGGTATCGGCCCGCAAAACGCCTTCGTCATCCGCCAGGGCATCGGCCACAGCCATGTCCTGCCCATCGTGCTGATCTGCATCGCCTGCGATCTGCTGCTGATCGCCGCCGGCGTGTTCGGCATGGGCAGCCTGGTGCAGGCCATCCCCGGTTTCCTGCCCCTGGTGACGTGGGCCGGCGCGGCGTTCATCCTGTGGCTCGGCATCAAGGCGTTCCGCTCGGCCTGCTCGCCGGCCACTTTGCGGGCCGAGGGCGACAGCGTGCGCGACCGCAGCCAGGTGATCCGCACCTTGCTGGCGGTGACCTTGCTCAACCCTTACGTCTGGCTCGATACCGTGATTCTGATCGGCAGCCTGTCGGCGGCGTACGGCAGTGAGGCAAAATTGTCGTTCCTGGCCGGCAGCACCACGGCGTCGGTGCTGTGGTTCGTCGCCATCGGGGTGTTCAGCATGAAGCTGGCGCCGCTGTTCCGTCAGGAGCGCAGCTGGCGCGTGCTGGATGTGGTGGTGGGAAGTTTGATGGTGATGACCGCCGCCTCGTTGATCCAGCAGCATGGACTCAAGTACCTGTAATCGCCATGCGCCTTGGAAACGAGGCTTGTGGACAGCACTTCGGCCAACCTTGCGGGGTTGGCCGAAGCGTTTGTAGAGAGGGGTCAGATCGGGTTGTTGACCAGGTCGTCGTGGGTCAGCAGGAACACGAAGCCGTCGCCGCCGCTGGTTTCCATCCACATGAACGGCAGCTGCGGAAAGGCGGCTTCCAGCACGTCGCGATTGTGGCCGATTTCGACCAGCAGCACGCCGTGCTCGGTGAGGAACTCCGGTGCGCGGCGCAGGATCTCGCGCGTGGCGTCCAGGCCGTCGCGGCCCGAGCCCAGCGCCAGTTCCGGCTCGTGCAGGTATTCCGGCGGCAGTTCGTCGACCGATTCCTCGTCCACGTAGGGCGGGTTGGAGATGATCAAGTCGTATTTCTCTTCCAAGCCCTGGAACAGGTCGGTGTGGATCAGCTGGATGCGGTCTTCCAGGCCATAGCGCTGGACGTTGATCGAGGCCACTTCCAGCGCGTCAAGCGAGATGTCGACGGCGTCGATCTCGGCATCCGGGTAGTGGTGCGCCAGCTGGATCGCCAGGCAGCCCGAGCCGGTGCACAGGTCGAGCGCGCGGTGCACCAGCTCCGGGTGCTCGATCCACGGCGCCAGCGGCTCGCCCAGCAGTTCGAAGATGAAGGAGCGCGGCACGATCACCCGCTCGTCGACGTAGAAGCTGAATTCGCCCTGCCAGGCCTCGTGGGTGAGGTAGGCGGCCGGGATGCGTTCCTCGGCGCGGCGCTCGATGATGTCGATCACGTCCTGGATTTCGGTCGGCAGCAGCTTGGCGTCGAGGAACGGTTCCAGCTGGTCCAGCGGCAGCTTGAGGGTGGAGAGTACCAGGTAGGCGGCCTCGTCGTAGGCGTTGTCGGTGCCGTGGCCGTAGCTCAGGCCGGCATCGTTGAAGCGGGAGACGGCGAAGCGCAGCAGGTCACGCACCGTGGTCATGACGGTAGCAGCTTGGGCGTACATGCGGGTCCTTTCAAAGGCAAGGGACAGGCAGCAACCTGTCCCCGTCATGGACCTGGTTCATTAGGTGGCGGCTTTGGCTCGCTCACCTACTGGGCCAGGCCCTATCTCTCAAGTGATTGTGGGTGGATCAAAATGGCAGCGGGGCCGACGTGGCCGCGCTCAACACCTGGCGGAAATCGTTCTTGATGCGTTCCAGCGCCGCCTCGTTGTCGGCTTCAAAGCGCAACACGATCACCGGCGTGGTATTGGAGGCACGCATCAGGCCGAAGCCGTCGGCGTATTCCACACGCAGGCCGTCGATGGTGATCACCGATTCGGCGTTGTCGAAGCGCGCGGTCTGCTGCAGCTTCTCGATCAGCGCGTGGTTCTCGCCCTCGTGTTCCATCTTGAGGTTGAGTTCCGGCGTGGACACGGCGTTGGGGAGCGCGTTGAGCAGCGCGTTCGGGTCCTCGACGCGCGACAGCACCTCCAGCAGCCGGGCGCCGGCGTACATGCCGTCGTCGAAGCCGTACCAGCGTTCCTTGAAGAACACGTGGCCGCTCATCTCGCCGGCCAGCAGCGCGCCGGTTTCCTTGATCTTGGCCTTGATGAAGCTGTGACCGGTGCGCGCCATCACCGGCTCGCCGCCGTTGTCACGAATCCAGGGCCCAAGCAGTCGGGTGGACTTGACGTCGTAGATCACCTTGGCGCCGGGGTTGCGCTCTAGCACGTCGGCGGCGAACAGCATCAGCTGGCGGTCCGGCCAGATGATGTTGCCTTCCTTGGTGACCACGCCGAGGCGGTCGCCGTCGCCGTCGAAGGCCAGCCCGATCTCGGCGTCGGTCTTGGCGAGTGCGTCGATCACGTCCTGCAGGTTTTCCGGCTTGGCCGGGTCCGGGTGATGGTTGGGGAAGGTGCCGTCCACGTCGCAGAACAGCTGACGCACGCGGCAGCCCAGGCGGCGGTACAGCACCGGGGCGAAGGCACCCGGCACGCCGTTGCCGCAATCGACCACGATGCTCAGCGGGCGCTCCAGCTTGATGTCGCTGGTGATGCGATCAAGGTAGGCTTCTACGATGTCGTGGGTCTGGTACTGGCCATTGCCCTCGGCGAAATCCTCGTCGACGATGCGCTGGTACAGTTTCTGGATGTCGTCACCGGCCAGTGTGTCGCCGGCCAGCATCATCTTGAAACCGTTGTAGTCCGGCGGGTTGTGGCTGCCGGTGACCATCACGCCGGACAGCGTGCCCAGTTCGTAGGCGGCAAAGTACAGCATCGGCGTGGCGACGCGGCCGACGTCGATGACGTTGACGCCAGCGGTCACGATGCCTTCGGCCAGTGCTTCGCACAGCTCGGGGCCGGACAGGCGGCCGTCACGGCCGACCACGATGGCCTTGACCTTGCGGTCTCGGGCTTCGGAACCAATGGCGCGGCCGATTTGGTAGGCCGTCTTGTTGGTCAGGGTCTTGCCGACGATGCCGCGGATATCGTAAGCCTTGAAGATGTCTTTGGACGGTGCGCTCATGTGCTTTTATTGTTCCCGGGAGACAAAAAGGGTAAAGCGGCCGGGGAAACCGGCCGCCCAATGTTCAGGCTGAGAAAGACTGGCTGAGTGCCACCAGCTGATCGAGCTTGGCGCGCGCGGCGCCGCTGTCGATCATTTCGCGCGCCTTGGCGATGCCGTCGGCCAGGGTGCCGGTCACGTCGGCGGTGTAGATGGCGGCACCGGCGTTCAGCAGCACGATGTCGCGTGCCGGGCCGGGCTGGCCGGCCAGTACGGCCAGCAGCATGTCCTTGGAAGCTTGTGCTGATTCGGCGCGCAGGGCGTTGAGTTCGCTCAACTCCAGGCCGAAATCGCGCGGGTCGAGCTGGTATTCGCGGATGTCGCCATCCTTCAGTTCGGCCACCATGCTGGGGCCGGACAGGGTGAGTTCATCCAGCCCGTCGCTGCCGTGCACGATCATCACGTGGCGGCTGCCGAGCTGCTTGAGCACGCGTGCCTGGATGCCGACCAGATCGGGGTGGAACACGCCCATCAGTTGGTTGTCGGCGCCGGCCGGGTTGGTCAGCGGGCCCAGGATGTTGAAGATAGTGCGTACGCCCAGTTCCTTGCGCACCGGCGCCACGTACTTCATCGCGCTGTGGTGGTTGGGGGCGAACATGAAGCCAACGCCGATCTCGTCGATGCAACGACCCACTTGTTCCGCCGTCAGCGCCAGGTTCACGCCCAGCGCTTCCAGCACGTCGGCGCTGCCCGAACTCGACGAGACCGAACGCCCGCCGTGCTTGGCGACACGCGCGCCGGCCGCGGCGGCGACGAAGGCGGAGGTGGTGGAGATGTTGAAGGTGTGCGACTTGTCGCCACCGGTGCCGCAGGTGTCGACCAGGTGTTCGCGGTGCGTCACCGGGACATGGGTAGCGAATTCGCGCATCACGGTGGCGGCGGCGGCGATTTCCAGCACGCTTTCCACCTTGACGCGCAGGCCGACCAGAATGGCGGCCAGCTGCGCCGGCGAGACCTCGCCGCGCATGATCTGGCGCATCAGGTCGAGCATCTCGTCGTAGAACAGCTCGTTACCGTCGATCAGACGGTTCAGCGCGGCCTGCGGGGTAATCATCAGGCAAACTCCTTGAGGAAGTTGTCGAGCATCTGGTGGCCGTGCTGGGTCAGGATGGATTCCGGATGGAACTGCACGCCCTCGATCGGCAGCGTCTTGTGGCGCACGCCCATGATCTCGCCGTCGTCGGTCCAGGCGGTGATCTCCAGGCAATCCGGCAGCGTTTCGCGCTCGATCACCAGCGAATGATAGCGGGTGCAGGTTACAGGAGAGGGAAGGCCGCGGAACACGCCTTTGTCCAAGTGGGTGACCGGCGATACCTTGCCGTGCATCAGTTGCTTGGCGTGGATGATGTTGCCGCCGAAAGCCTGGCCGATGCTCTGGTGCCCGAGGCAGACGCCGAGGATGGGTAGCTTGCCGGCAAAGTGTTTGATGGCGGGGACGGATACGCCGGCTTCGTTCGGGGTGCAGGGGCCGGGGGATACCACCAGGTATTTCGGCGCCAGTTCTTCGATTTCCTGCAGCGTGATCTCGTCGTTGCGGAACACGCGTACGTCCTGCTTCAACTCGCCAAAGTACTGCACCAGGTTATAGGTGAAGCTGTCGTAGTTGTCGATCATCAGTAACATGATGGTACTCAAAGCCTTATTCTGCGCGGCTTCAAGTGCCGCAAACATCAAATCTTGTCCGGTATTTTATCCTGTGCCGCAGCGGTGTTGAGCGGAATGCTGCGGAACAGCACACAGGATAACATGCCGAATATCATGATGCTTGCTTTAGCCGGGTTGAAGGCCTCGAGGTGCATGGCGCGATCCTCCAGTGGGGCGGCCTGTAGCGGCCTCGTGAGTGATTGCCTGCAGCAACAGATTGGGATGTGTACGGAATTTACATGGCTAGGCGTATAGTCATTTCCCATAATGACGCGTGGACTGGCGAACAGCCCGTACACACCCGCCACTCCACCGTGGCTCTTCACAAGGAGAAAGCAATGGCATTCCCAACCCCGCTTAACGGCCAGATCACCGATGCCGTGACTCAGTCAAACGTCAAAGTGATAGGGGAGGCCCCGGCCATGGCCGCAGGGACGATCTACCAGAGCCTCGCTCACTCGGAAGGCATACTGATGGAGAGCGCCGTCGAGAGTCAGCAAGAGCTGAGCTCGGAAGGCGAAGAAGTGGCATCTCAGATGGTAGATTCGATTTATGACGCGGATGGTGGCGTGCCTGAGCAGGATGAGAGCTAAGTCGGCGAGTTAAAGGCCGGAGTCCTTGAGGAGGGTGGTCTTGTTGTCGCCCTCGATTTTGTTCGTCTAAAACAACGCCCCTTGCGCCTCCACTATCTCCAGTTTCGATGACCTCAGCAAGCCGATGGTAATGAACTGCCTCGGGTGGGCCAGCATGGTGCCCAGAATCAGGTGTAGGTTCTGCTGCGGAATCTCTTCCTGATACTTGTAGCGAAGCTGGTTCAGCCCCTCACTTTCGCCATACATCTTTCGGAAATTCCAGTAAGCCGCTTGGACTTCCCAGTCGTGCAGCTTCATCTCGGATTGTTTGCCATTGGACGTGAACCGGAACTTGAAAACGTACTCCGGGGGAGGCAGCGGCGCAGTGGCGTTGTCGTTGAACAGCAAAGACTGTTGATGGACGCTCAAGGCGGCTTCCTGCTCCTCGATCTTGGCCTCTGACAGTTTGCTTACGATGAACTCCACGGATCCGGCATCGGGTTTGATGATGCCTAGGCTGCGGCTCTCGTCGACGTTCTGTTGCCGCAACGTCTCCAGCGAATCCGATACATGGGGCAACCACAAGCGGGGTGAGGACTCGGCCTTGGCTTTTGAACCAGGCTGCTTCATCACCCGAATGGAGTCGGGGTCAAGCTTGTGGCTTTCTGGCCGAGGGTCTTCGCTTTTCCAACAGGTGGCTTCGATAATGTCGAAGCGGTTGAAGCGCTGCTCACGCTTGAGCTGGCGGTAGGGGATGGGGTAAAGGCGAAGAAAAGCGCCGGACTCCATGCAGACGCCGGCGCAGCAGACGGTTTCGTTATAGGTCTTGCTAGGCTGGGGATGCGCCTTGACCAAGATGCAGATTTTGCGTTTTGTCCGATTGTGCATATCGTCTTACACCAAGATGCACCGGGCGCGAACCGGTGAGCACTCCAAGCTCCCTGGCCACCGATGACCGGTGGCACTGCTTGGGGTCGCGCTCGTAGCACATCAGGGCGATGTTCCCGTTAATCTCGGATGACAATTGAATCATAATATCCTGTTGTGATACTAGATATGCATCAAAGTCTTTGAAATATTGCACCCAGTCCCCTGTTGCCTTGAGGTTGTTTCGTACATCCTTGGGCGCGCCCAGGGCGCGGATATGGCGGTATTCAAGGCCGGCGCATGTCACCAGCATGGACAGGGCGGTTTTAGAAAAGCCGGCTTTACGCGACAATGGCATCTCACGGATGTCCAGCAGCACATCCACCTCGGCTTCTTTGAGGGTCTCGATGAAGTCGCCCACATTGGCGCCTTCGTACCCGATAGTGAAAATCTTTTTCATTCTTCGCAAACTCCTGGCCGCAGTGTACCTTAAGCGACTGGCTCGGAGTAATCGATTTGTCATCCTGACAATCGAAATTTAGCATAAAACACGAGTCGTGTTATTCAATGGTGCGGTAGGGCATGCTTGAGCTTTTCTGGGACGTCCGCCGCAAGACTCTGGATAGCAAGCAAATCACCCGCGACGGCTTCATGCTGCTGGCGATGGGGTTCACCGGCAAGTAGGCGCTACTGTGGAAGCTCCGCTACATCGAGGCGTACAACGCGATGGAGGCCCAACTGCACGGGGATGGCTCGTTGCCGCTCGGGCATGTAGCGATCAGCAAGGCCCGTCTCGAACAACTTCGGCTGTACCTGCTGGATTGGAAGGCGTACCGCCTGCATAGCCTGCTCAGTGTGTTGGGCGCGCCGGAGGGAGCGACGCTTTACACCTGCGCTCACGTGCTGGCGTTGGTCTGAGGTATGGCGACGGATACACCCGAGTTCGACAGTAAAAATCGTAAGTTATTGATTCTTCTATGGGTAAGCTTGAAACGCTACCCTACAGAAGGGGCAACTGCTTGCTGGCAGTCGGCTTTTTGACCCGCAAGGCGGACAGGATGTCGGTTTGTTCCTGGCTGATCGATGAGATCCCCGAGATCGGTTGGGTGTTATTCAAGGTCACGCGGTGATGCTGAATCCGCCGTAACAGCGACAGCGCCCGTTCGGGCGACAGGCCGCTTTGGCTGGCGGCAAGGCGCTGGCGCATCACCCGATACAGGATCAACGCCATGAAGCAGATCGTGGCGTGGGCACGGATGCGCTCCGGCAAGCGGTGATAGACCGGCCCAATCTCGATTTCCGACTTGAGCACGCGAAAGCCGCGTTCGATGTCGGCCAGCGACTTGTAGCGCTCGATCACCTGCCCGGGCGTCAGATCGGCGGTGTTGGTGACCAACAGCAGCTTGCCATCCATCAGCCTCGCATGAGCGAGCGCCTGTTCGTCGATGCTGTAATTGAACAGTTCGCTCTTGAGGTCAACCCGGATGATGCGCGCCAGATGCGCTTCGCACACCTCGTGGTAGAACCGGGCACGCGCGCCACCGTCGGATAGTTTGCGCCCGCGACGGCGCTGGCCGGCGTCCTGCGCGTCGAGCTTACCGGTCCATTCAGCGGCTTTGCGCTCCAACTCGGCGATCGTACGGTCACGCTGGGAGCCTTGGTCGGCGGCCGTTTCCGGGTTATGCGCAACGATCAGGCGCAGCCCATCCCACTTGAGTTCGCCGGCCACTTCTTGGCTGGCGTTCTGACAGTGCGCCTGTTGAAACGGCGCCAGCAGTTCGGCGAATTCGCTGTAGCGCCGTCCCGGCACCGCCAGGATGAACTCGAGCGGCTTGCCGCTGGGCAACGTGATCGCCTGCAATTCGGTCAGGTTGTCAGTGGACAGCAGCCCACGGTCAGCCACCGCGATCACGCGCCGGATCGGGAAGCGCTGGATCACCTTCTCGATGGTTGGCTTGAGCGTGGTGACTTCGGCGGTATTACCGTCGAACACTTCGTGGTAAAGCGGGATGCCATCGGCGGTCTGCACCACACCGAGCATGAACTGGCGGGCGATCAGCCCTTCCTTGGCCATGCCAAACTGGCGCACGTCGCCATCCTGCTGCGACAGGCCTTCGGCACGGATCGTGGTCATGTCGTAGAACACCACGGCCAGCTCCTGATCGAGCAACGGGCGTAGCAACGCAGACACGACCTGGTCGACCGCGTCTTGATGCTCGATCAACGCATCCATTGCGCGCAGCAGGTGCTGGTGCTCGATCTCTTCGGCGACGATGCCAGGCAGGCTGACGGTCTCCAGCCAGCGCAGCACGCCGAGTTTGGAGTCGGGATCGCACAGCCGGTTGAGCACCATCACCCGCAGCAGTGCTTCGACGTCGATGCTGTGGCGGGTGCGGCGGAAGGCTTGGCGTAGTTGACTAAAGCCCAGTTCCTCCCAGAGCTCGGTCAGCGCCCAAACGTCACCCAGTGCACGGGCCGATTCGAAGGTCGGTGCGACATGGTCAGGTACGGAACGGCCGGTCAGGCGCAGCAAGCCTGAAATGACGGATTCAAGCTCCGAGCCGATCTGGTCGAGCCGTCCGAGGGTGGCGACGGTGCGCTTTTTGACGCGCCCATCTTCATCCCGATAGGACTCGACCAGTTGAACGTAACGGCGGCTGCCGGACTTGGTGACTTTGACGAACATGCCGCCACTGTAACATGCATGAATACACTGTCAAATATGGCAGCTCTAGCCAATAACGTGCCACCACAAGAGTTTTGGTGAAACCAGCGCTGAAACCCGCATGGTTATTAGATATGAGGAGTCAAAATAGGCCGATTTTGGGCGCGAACTGTCGAACTCGGGGATACATGGTTGTCGAATGGCCAGACACTTACTGCGCTATTGTCAGTGCCGTGTAAAGCGCGGAAAAATCGCTGTTTTGTGATGAACCACATCTCCGGAAGAACTGGACGATGGCAACCCGAGTTCGGCAGTTCGCGTTCAAAATCGGTCTATTTTGACCCCTCATATCTAATAACCATGCTGGTTCCAGCGTGGCTCTCACCAAAACTCGTGCAATGGCATGCTGCATGAAAAAGGCACTTATGTTGACTGTTGGCACAGCTCAGATAGTATGGGGTGAAGCTTTTTTTTATAAAGCGTGCATGCTATATGCATTAATTCTCAAAAATACCTTTCCTAGCCTCTTCTGTAGTGGAGTGTTTTAAACTTCACCACAGAAGAATCAATGACTTACGCGTTTACGGTACAATTTCTAAGTTTTCAAAGTAGCCATTGCTAATGCTGAAAACAAAGACATGATCATCTTCAAGGTCGTCGATTAAACAAAATCCATAACGTTCGTAAATGGCTTGAATTTTTTCTTTGGTATTCATGGCTATTTGCCCGTTTTAATTGACTCTTAGTCAATAATCCCGCTTTTGGTGCGTTAATCTATGTTGCAGGCGATCTATTTTAGGAGTTGGTGTTAGAGAACAGCTGGCCGTTAAGCTGCCCCTTCCAAATTCTATCTTTCCCTTATGGGGGTTAGCTTGCTATATAGCACAGGGACCTTATCCGCCCCTCCACACCATCCACCCAAATACCCTTACCAGCTCCGCCCGCTCCGGCGCTGCCTCGATATCCCGATACCTTTGGTTGTCCGACTGCAGCATCAGCCCGCCACCGGGAACCTTGAACAGCCGCTTGATGTACCACTCGTCGTCGAAGCAGACGGCGTAGACCTGGCCGTCTTTGGGTTGTGTGTCCTCGATGTTGACCATCACGGTGTCGCCGTCCATCAGGTACGGCTCCATGCTGTCGCCCTTCTCGTAGAGGGCCTTGAGGTTGTCCGGGTTGAAGCCCTTGGCCTGCATGTAACGGGCGCGGAAGGCGAGGGGGTCTTTTTCGTGCACCACCCAGGCGATGGAACTGCAGCCGGTCGAGAGGTTGAGGTCGTAGCGCTGGATGAAAACGTAGCCGTCTTCCGCTAGTTCTTCCTGATCGTCCCACTGCACCACGCGCCCCATGGGGGAGGCTGCGCTGCCGTCGTTGCCGAACATCAGTTCGCTCAATGTCATGCCGAACGCCTTGGCGATGAGCTCCAGATTGGCCAGCTTGGGCTCGCGGGTTTCCTGTTCGTAGTTGTCGCTGCGGCTTTGTGCCCCCCCGCAGCGTTTGGTAAGTTCGACTTGGCTGAGGTGCGGCTCTTCTCGCAGGGCTTTGATGTGTTTGCCTAGCGTCAGCATTGGCTGCTTTTCCATGGTGGCCATTTATCCCGTTAGGATAACACTTTATGTGTTGTTATGAATCCATTTGGCGTATGAATACCGAGCGGATGCTCAAAGTGCTTGCTGACGAGGGTGGACGGGCCGTGGTGTTGCAGGTCTGTCAGGTGTCTGCCGCTGCCGTGGGCAACTGGGTCTTGTGTGAGCGCATAGCGGTAGAGCATTGCCCGACGCTGAAACGGCTAACTGCTGGTCGTTGGCGCTACGAGGAGATGTGCCCGGAGGTGGGCTGGGCTATCTGTGTGGCATGGCGGTTCAGGGTGGGCTTGCCCGATCAAGCCGCGCCGGAATGAGTGGATTCGGTTTGTTTTGCCCGGCCTTGTGCTCGGTGAAGGGTGCGAGGCCAAGGCTCGCACGGAGTGCTCACCTTCCCTCTGGGAGAAGGCTGGAGGAGGGCGGTTGATGCTGGCATGGGTGCCCATTCGATTCGCGAATTCTCCCCCGTCAATCGAGGGGGCAGCCGTTGGGCCTCGCTTGGCTCAGCCCAACCTGCTGACTTGAAGGCTCAGGCGAAGACGAAGTACTTGCGCACCGTCTCCACCACTTCCCAGGTGCCCTTCATGCCGGGTTCGATCACGAACACATCGCCGGCCTTCAGGTGCACCGGCTCCTCGCCTTCCGGCGTGATGATGCAGTAGCCGTCGAGGAAGTGGCAGTATTCCCATTTCTCGTAGTTCACCTCGAACTTGCCCGGGGTGCAGATCCAGGTGCCCATGATCTTGCTGCCGTCCTTGGAAAGGTAGGCGTTGAGGTTCACGGTGTGCGGGTCGCCGCCGATGCGCTTCCACTTGGTGGCGTCAACGACCGGAGTGGGGCAGGTTTCGCGCAAGACGGTGATGAAATCGGACATGTCAGCTCCAAACGATCTGATGAAAGGTCCATCACCATAGCTCCAATGCCATGCGGGGAGTGCTCTGGTTTCGACCACGAGATGCCTGTAAACGCATCGGTAGAAAGGCCGTAACGCGCAACACCCCCTCGCGGGGATGGGATCAGGTCAGGCAAGCCGAGACTTTGCCTTTTCGTAGGCTTCGCTTTTGTCTCGTCTACCGACAGCCAGCACGATGATGGTGATACGTTCGTCTTCCACTTGGTAGATCAGCCGGTAGCCCGACTGCCGCAGTTTGATCTTGTAGCAGTCAGGCATATTGTGCAGCTTGGCCGTCGGGATGCGAGGGTTGGCAAGGCGTTCGGCCAGTTTGGCCTTGAACTGTTGGCGGATGCTGTTATCCAGCTTGTCCCATTCTTTCTTGGCGGAAGCCTTGAATTCGAGCTTATAGCTCATCCAGATTCACCGAAATCGATGGCTCGTTTTGGCGTTGGCGGATCAGCTCGGCGTCTTCCAGATCCTCAAGGTAATTCATCAGCCGCTCATACTGTTTGGCCGACAGCAGGTAGGCTTCCGGTCGGTTATGGTTGAGCACAGCCACCGGCGCATCACCTGCTTCACGGAGAACGCCGGCAAAATTACGCTTGAGTTCGGTGACGCTGACCGCCACGTTAGCGAGTACCAGGTCCATGATGTCGCTCCTGCGAGGTTGAAAAGCGGCAGCGCGCTTGCGCTGTGGAATTTGGCATCAAATTCAACATCAAATATATCACTTGCGCCGGAGTTGACCAAGTAGAGGGCAGAGGCAAAGTTTACGGTTATTTGCTGCGTTGCTGATCGAGCCTGTGTCTGCCTGCTACAGGTCAGGTTTGCCGGAGTCGGCCATCATGAGCCGCTCGGCGCCAGCTCCGTCACGCGAGGCGTGTCGCAAGGTTTAATGCGGTTTCCCGTAGGGTCTCTACGCGCAGCGGCCCATCCGGGAACGGCTGCCGTTGCCGCCGGCCGTTGACCTCGTAGTCGATGCCATAGCAGTCGAGGCCGAGCACGCGAATGCCCGGTTGTACCACGGGGAGCACTTCCTGGACGAGATCGGCCTCGGTTGCTGCCGGCAGGCGGCATAGCTCACCCCACTCCTTTTCTTCCATCCAGCCCATGCGACCGATGCCGCCGATGAAGCGGATGCGCTGAGGTTTCAGGCGGAACAGCATGAAGTCGAGGGAGAGGAGTTGTTCTGCACCCGGCTCGTAACGCAGGTATCTCCCCAGCAGTGTCGGTATTGCTTCAATACGTTCTGCGTCGGCAACGAGGGTTGCTCGGGCGGTTGCCTGAACGTCCGTCGCCCCTGCTTGCACGACGGAGAGGCTCACCCTTGGGTCAGCGAGCAGGTTCTTGGTGTGCTCGGCCAAGGCGCTGATGCAGATGACGGGGCTGTGGCTCTCGTCGAGGACATAGGGCACCACGGTGGCGTAGGGGTAACCCGGCAGTTGGGTGGAATGGGTGGCCAAGGTGCCGAATGTCGATTCGTGCAGAAGGGTAAGGGCGGATTCGATCGGGATTTTCACGGGGCAGGCCAGGGGTTCGAGTTGAGTATCCCCGTGAAGATAGTCATTTGCCCGCCCCGTTGCCAGGAAAGCGTGAGTCGTTCAAAAACAGGCCCTGTGTCGAACAGGGCCTGGTCAGATTACAAGAACATCCCTCCCGAAGCTTCGATCCGCTGCGCATTGATCCAGCGGTTGTCTTCCGACAGCAGCGAGGCGATCACGCCGCCGATGTCATCCGGCAGGCCGACGCGGCCGAGTGCGGTTTGCGAGGCGATGAAGGCGTTGATGTCGGCATTGTCGCGCACTTGGCCGCCGCCGAAGTCGGTTTCGATCGCGCCCGGCGCCACCACGTTGACCGCGATGCCGCGTGGCCCCAGTTCCTTGGCGAGGTAGCGCGTCAGCACTTCGACCGCGCCCTTCATCGCCGCGTAGGCGGCGTAGCCGGGCAGGGCGAAGCGGGTGAGGCCGGAGGAGAGGTTGACGATGCGGCCGCCGTCGGCGATCAGCGGCAGCAGCGCCAGGGTCAGGAAGAACACGCCCTTGAGGTGGATGTTCATCAACTGGTCGAACTGTGCTTCGGTGGTTTCGGCAAACGGGGCGTGGATGCCGATGCCGGCGTTGTTGACCAGGAAGTCGAAGCGGTCGCGCTGCCAGTGGCTTTGCAGCACCGTTTGTACCTGTTCGGCGAAGGCCGCGAAGCTGGCGCTGTCGGCCGTGTCCAGCGGCAGGGCGACGGCACGCGCGCCGAGGTGCTCGATTTCGGCTACCACGCTTTCGGCTTCCGCCTGCTGGCTGCGGTAGGTGAGGATGATGTCGACGCCTTTGGCGGCCAGATGCAGGGCGGTGTTCTTGCCGAGGCCGCGGCTGCCGCCGGTGATGAGGGCGATGTGCTGGTTCATGGTGCATTCCTTCCGTTGTCGGGGTTACCCGGGGCGGTAACATGATTGAAGTGTATTGGTCGTCACGATTCAGATAAACGGCGTAAATTTGATTAGACTGTTCGTATGAAACGAATAGTGTGAGACGCCATGAATCAACTGGAAGCCATGCAGATCTTTGTGCGCGTTGCCGAGCTGGCCAGCTTTACACGCGCTGCGCAAAGCGCCGGCCTGCCCAAGGCCAGCGTCTCTACCGCCGTGCAGCGCCTGGAGAGCCTCCTGGGCACACGCCTGCTACACCGGACTACGCGCAAGGTGCAGATGACGCAGGATGGGCAGGTGTTCTATGAGCGCTGCAAGGCGTTGCTGGCGGATATGGACGAGTTGCAGACCCTGTTTCAGCGTGCACCGGCAGCCTTGGAGGGGCGGCTGCGCGTGGACATGTCGATCGGCATCGCCCGTAACATCGTGGTGCCGCGCTTGCCGGAGTTTCTGCAGGCCCACCCCAGGATCGAGGTGGAGCTCAGCAGTACTGATCGCCGTGTGGACTTGGTGCAGGAAGGGTTCGACTGTGTGCTGCGGGTAGGGCGACTGGCCGATTCCAGCCTGATTGCGCGGCCCTTGGGGCAGTTCCGGCTGCTCAACTGCGTCAGTCCCGCTTATCTAGCCGCCTTTGGCACGCCGCATACGCTGGAAGAGCTGGCCGCGCACCGTCTGGTGCACTACGTACCGACGCTGGGGGGCAAATCGCCGGGCTTGGAATACGTCGATAGTGTCGGCGAGGTGCGTTTTGTGCCGATGGCGGGGGTGCTCACCGTCAACAACTCGGAGGCGTATCTTGCTGCCTGTCTTGCCGGGCTGGGCTTGATCCAGGTGCCGGAGCCCGGGGTGCGCGAGCTGCTGGTCAAGGGGGAGTTGGTCGAGGTGTTGCCGGACTACCGCGCGGCGCCGATGCCGGTGTCGCTGCTCTACGCCAACCGCCACCATCTCCCGCGCCGGGTGCGGGTGTTCATGGACTGGGTCGAGGAGGTGATGCGGCCGTTTCTGGTGTCGTAGGTGTGGTGACGTCCACTGTTCTGTCAGTAGAACAATATTTCCGATTTTGGCCGTCTAGTCGTACCAACTCACTGAAACTAGTCTTTATACATCACTGACCGACGATGCCAAGCCGCATGGCGGCATTTTCATCCTCGCCAAGACTGTTTCATGAGGTGAGCAGGGGATGCGTCGGTACGGAGCAGGTCAATCAATAAGGAGCAAAATCATGACCCGGAACGTATCGTTGATGTTGATCGCTGGTGCGATGTTGGCTGGTCCGGCCTTTGCCGGTGGCGGGACTCAGCCGGCGGCTGAGCGTTATATTGCCGCCAAGCTCGATTGCGACAATATGAGCCAGTACCAGAAAGATGTCTGCCTGCGTAGTGCGGAAGAGGTGTACAAGGCGGCCACGGCGGTGTCGGGCGCTTGAGTCCGACGGCTGTTTTTGGACGGTGAGCGCGTTCTGGGCGGCCGGGGTCTGTCACCGTGGCCGACTCGGGCGCGCTTTTCGCCGATGGCGTGGCGAGTCGAGGGTTCGCTGGCGCCAGGCCGGCACCAGCGTCTATAGGGGTTTACTTTCTAGAATCAGCCACCTTACCTAAGTTCCTTTCCGTGACGAAGGCTCAGGGCATGCCGGCGATGGCGGGGAAGCCATCGGGGTGGGGCCAGTCGGCCTCGGTGGGGCTGGTCACAGGGCGGGAGCTCTCGACATCGGTGACGCCGCTCCATTCCGCCGGCGGCTGCATGGCACGGATGCCGCTTGCACAGCGGTTGGCGGCCGCACTGTAGAACTCTGCCGCCACGCTGTCGCATTGCCGCGCGGCCATGAGCCGCGCCGTGTGGAAACCTTCGAGACGAGCCGTGTGGTGCTCGCGCTCCAACTCCTCGATCCTCGCCACCATGGCCAACACGATGTCGGAGCTTGCCAGGACCTCCCGTGCTGCGCAGGGGTCGGCGGCCTCTGCCGCTTCCTTGATGTCGGCCAGCGTGCGGCCGGCGTAAGTTGTGCTCATGCAGCAGTCCTTTCATCAATAGTCACTGGCGCAAAGATCGTCGGTTGCCCGCCACGCGCGAGCGCCGTCATTGACGATGCCAGGACGAACATCATCGTGCTGAATGACATCCATGGTGGCGTAGGGCAGGGAGGCCATCCGTTCTCGAAGCGACTTGGTGATGTCTCCAAGCGGCATGGCCGGGCGGGGGTAGACCTTGGTTTGGGTGATGCCGGGGGCAGGATGCGGGGAGGCTCAGCGGGAGCCGGTAAAGCCCGGGCGCGGTGTGGCCACGCGCACCCGGGCTGGTGCTAGCGTCCGCGATCGCCCCCGCCATGCCCGCGGCCGGGGGTGTCTTCGATGATGAAGGGGCGCTGTTGTGACGAGCCGCCACGCTGCCCACCCTCCGGGCGTTGCTGGAAGGATGGCCTGCCGGAAGGTTGGACTTGGCGAGGTTCGACCTGATGCCGTTCGAACTGGCGGACCTCTCCACGCCGCTCCATGCTGCCGACGTCAGGCCGGGGCGGCCGAGCCTGCTCGGGCCGGATGATGGTGGGCATCTCCTGCGGGCGCGGTGCGCGTGGAATGTCGGCGTCCTGCTGGCGTCGTTCGAAGCGACGGTTGTCGCCGCCTCGGCGCTCGGCGTTGCCGACGTCCGGTCGTGCCTGCTCGGGCCGGATGATGGTGGGCATCTCCTGTGAACGCGGAGTGCGCGGAATATCGACATCCTGCCGGCGCCGTTCGAAGCGGCGTTCTTCTCCGCGGCGTTCGGCGCTGCCGACGTCCGGCGCGCGCGAGCGGCCTTGCTCGGGGCGGATGATGAAGGGCGACTCCTGCGGACGAGGCGTGCGCGGGATGTCGATCTTGCGTTCACCCTGGTTGCCCAGACGGCCGGGCGGGAAGAAGCCCCTGTCGCGTTTCTCGTTGTCGCCACGCGACCAATCCGGCCGCCGATCGAAACGGCGATCCATCTCGGGGCGCCGGGACGGGTTGATGATGGCGGGCATGTCGCGGCGCGAGCCGGCACGGTCCTGAGCTTCAGGCCGCGACAGCAACGGTTGTTGTCGGTCGCGCTGACGGCCGCCGGGGGGGGCCATCCGTTCGGCCTGCCGCGGCGTGAATCCCTGATAGGGGACGTTGCGGCGGTGCTCCGGGTCATGCTCCCAGCGGAACGGGCCTTTGCGCCCGATCCATTCCCGGTGCGTAATGCGCGGCTGGTAGTAGAAGTTGTTGATGTTGATGATCGTGACGTGGCGGCGCGGCCAGTCGAAGCTGCCGAAGAAGAAGCCCACGCTCACCGAGAAGCCGACACCCCAGTAGATACCCACGCTCGGCCCGACGTAGTAGCCGGGCCAGACCCAGTAGAACGGCGGATAGGCCGGCCACCACCAGGGGCCGTACACCACCCACGGGTCGTAGTAGGGTACGTAGACGACGAGCGGGTCGTAGGGTTCGAGCACGATGACCGGTTCGTGGCTGGCAACGCGGACGTAGCGGTTGGAACGCAGATAGCCTTGCTCCCATGCTTTCTCCCGCAGGCGCTGTATCGTGTCCATGACCTGGTCCTCCTGGGCGAGGAAGGCGTTGCCCAGTTCTTCGGTCCATTCCAGGTGGTCGTCCATCATCTGCAGTACCTGGGGAAAGGCGACCAGCGACAGCACGCTGGGGTCCCAGTCGTTGTAGTCGGCGGACCGTACTGCCTGCTCACCCTTCAGGTTGGGGTGGGCGCGTGACCAGCGTGCCGCCTCGACCACCTCGAGCGGGTAGGTCGACGCCATCAATACCTGCGACAGTAGCGAGTCGGGGTAGAGCGCGATGGGAGCGAGCATCTGGTCCAGTTCCGCCTGCGTGTACAGGTCTTCTTCGGCGGCGGCCGGGGGAGCCACGGCCAGACTCATCGCAACGGAGAAAATCAGGATCAGAAACCGGATCAGAAAAGATCGGGTGCGTATGTACATGGTGGGGCCTCCCTTGCTTGCAGAGGCGAGCCGGACAGACAGCGCCGTGGGCGTTTGCCGGACGACTCGGGTTAGCGGGCAGCGTCCTGGCGCCCGCCTAAGCCCTCCTAGACCCTGCCGGGTGTCGATGGGCCATGGCTATCAGCCGGGTACCAAGCAGATGGGCCAAGCCCTGTCCGCCGGCATTCATCACGGCGTTATGGTTCCACTTGAACAGCGGGTGGGCGACCGGTGCGAGCAGGTTCATCCAGCGCTTGGTGGTGCGCACTTCCCAATCGTAGCGGACGACGGTGAGCGTGCCTTCGCGCGAGAAAGTCCAGCAGCCGCAGCCTTCGACTTCTCCGCTCGCCATGCCTTCCAGGCAGACCAGCGGTTCGATGCGGGTGATGCGTATGTCGAAGGTCAGCCGGTACGGCAGCACGCTTTTCCAAGTGTAGCGTTGCACGGCACCCAGCCCGTTGTCGTCGCCGGTTTCCAGATCCAGTACCTGTTCGACACCGCGCCACCAGCTGGGCCAGCGGTTCGAGTGGTAGATGGCGTCCCATACCGCTTCCATGGGCGCCTCCAGGTACCACAGGGTGGAAAACCGGTATTCGGCCATCGCTGTTCGGGTTCCCTGTGTTTGACGGTTCAGGGTTGGAAAAAATCCGCAGGGAGCGGAACGTCAATTTCCACGTCGTCCATCAACACTGTTTCCAGCTCCTTGTCGTCGAGACCGAAACTGACGACCTTGACCGGAAACAGCGTGCGCTCGGCCAGCCAGAGCTGGAAGCGGTGCACACCATCCATGGCTTTGCCCGGCGCACCGGTGACGGCCCAGCGTTGTGTCTGCCACACACCGACGGTCTCCGGGCCGAGCGGCGCGGTGTCGCCTCCCTGCTGCAGGGCCTGGACCGTGCGCAACAGGACGCCGACGTCGGAGCGATCGACACGGCGGCCGTGCGGGCCGTGGATGAGGGGATTGTCCGGGGCCAGCGTCAGTGCCGGCCCACGCGGGCCAAAAGGCCACAATCGTACCTTGCCGCTGTGCGGGTTATAGATCAGCAGTGCTCCCGGATACGGTGCGACGAACTCCATGCGCACGAAGCCGGGCTTGCGCCAGGTGTAACGGATGACCTGGGGTTTGCTGTGTGGCGCGGACGAATGGAGGGTGACCCGGTAGCTGTCGAGTTGGTCGAATTGCTGCCGGGCGGCCGCGACCGGGTCCGACGGGCTGGCGCCAGCCGGGGCGAGCAGGGCGGTGGCGAGCAGTGGCCAGAGCATGGGCTACTCCACTACCTCCAGCACCCCTGCCATGCCTTTCTCGCGGTGGCTCTTGAAGAACAATAGCTTGTTCGGGCACTGGAACGGGTAGCGGCCGGCCACGGTCGGGGTGAAGCGGAAGGTACGCGCCTCCTGGACGAGCCGGCTGTCGATGGCGACCTGGTCGGGCGGCAGCTTGAGCACGAAGCTGTGCGGGATCAGCCCCGCTTCGACGCGGACCGATAGCTCCACCGGGATACCCGCCTTGACCACGAGGTGATCGGGCTTGAAGAAGTAGCTGCCGCCAACGATGGCCACACGCTGGACGCCATCGCTGGCAACGGGAACGCGGTAGGGCTCTTCGGCGGCACGCGCGATGAGGGAGGTGGCGAGCAGGCCGAGTGCCAGCGCCATCCCGGACGGGGTGAGTCTGAATCTGTGCATGGCGGCTCCTGTTTCTCGTTCGATGGCACGCAGGCATCAGTAGCCGCTGCCACCGCCGCCCTTGCTGCCGTCTTGTGTCGGCGCCGGCCGGCTCATGTGGTCGCCCATCATGGTGCAGCCGGTGACGGCCAGGAGCAGTGCCAAGAGGCCGGCACGCAGCCAGTGTTTTCCATTCATGGTGTTTTCCTTCGTCATGGTGAACGGTGGTTAACCGGACCAGGAGCCGGCGTCGCCGCCGAGCGCGTTGCAGGCGTCGACCGCGATCGCCCGCAATCGGGTTTCGTGGCTTGGGCCGGACAGGGCATAGCCCAGACCCCGGCTGGCCCAGTAGATGGTGCGGCGTTCGCCGTCGGGCAGGGGCCGCAGGCCGATCTCACGCTGGGGGTAAGGGGAGATGTACAGCGTCAGGCGGGTGCCTGCCGCGTTCTGATACATGAATTGCGCGGCGGGGCCGGCTTCGCCGGGCAGCAGCCGCCCCCCTACCAGTGCGTAGCCGTATTCGGCAAGCGGTGGAGCCGCCACCGGGCGCATCAGCCGCTTGGACAGCCACGCCAGCAGATGCGCCTGATCGGCAACGGTGACCTCGACCGGATGCCGCTGTTCCGGCGCGTAGACGGCGTAGGCCAGGTCCGCGCGCCGGGCGAAGGCGGGCTGCACCATCTCAGCCGGGAAGATCCGTTCCGGCTGCATGGCACCCGCCAGAAGGCCGAGCACCAGACCGCCGACCGCGGCCGCGCCGAGATACCACCAGGGGGTGCGACGCTGCACGAACAGACTCGCCCCTTCGCTCGGCAGAGGAAACAGTTGCCGGAGGGCGGCATTCTGGCTGCGGTAGTGTTCGACTCGCGCCATCGCTGCCGGGTCGTGCGCCAACTGCTCCAGCAGCTCCGCGCGCTCGGCGCCGGACAATTCGCCGTCGACCAGCGCGCACAGCCGGCGAACGTCGTCGTTTTCCGGGGGGCTGGCGGTGTCGCGAGTCGGGTTCATGGTGCGTGCTTTACTACTTTCAATGGAGTCCGCGTCGACGTCGCGTCCCCGGTCATCGGTTCGGTCAATAGGGCGCGCATGCGCTCCCTCCCGCGCGCGAGGCGCGACATCACGGTGCCGACCGGCACCTGCAAAACCTTGGCGGCCTCCTGGTAGCTGAGCTCTTCCACCGCCACCAGCAGCAGCACTTCGCGCTGCTCCAGCGGCAGCCGGTAGAGCGCCCGCTCCACGTCGCGCAGCAGCAAGCCGTCGATTTCGCTGTTCGGGGCCGGCGTCTGCTGCCACGGCGCCGTTTCGTCGTCGACCGCGACCTCGCGGCGGGAGCGCAGCTGGTCGATGAAACGGTGACGCAGCAGGGTCAGCAGCCACGCGCGCAGGTTGCCGCTCCGCCCCCAATGCCATTTGCGCAGGGCTCGTTCCAGGGTGTCCTGCACCAGATCGTCGGCCCAAGCCGGGTCACGGGTCAGCGCGCGGGCGTAACGCCGCAGGTGCGGCAGCCAGACCAGGAGATCGGATTCGAAACTCATGGCATGGGCCTGGGCATCCCGCCGGGCGGGTCACCCGCTCAGGGCTTGACCGTGTGCCACATGCCCTTGAAGCCGTCGCCCATCTTGTCGCCCGGTTTCTTGTCCTTCGACCAGCGGTACAGCGGGTGACCTTTGTAGGTCCACTGCTTTTTGCCGTCGTCGCGCGTGATCATGCCCCAGTCGCCCATCGCCTTGTCGTACGAGTCGGCGAGTGCCGGCGGCCAGTTCTCGGTACAGCCCCCGGTGCACACGCTGGTGCCTTCGCTATCCTTGTCGAACATGTACAACGTCATGCCGTGCTCATCGACTGCCATGCCGTTCATCATCTTGGGTGGTTCGGCCAGTGCCGGCAGCGCCAGGGTGCCGCCGAGCGCCAGCAGGATCAGTGCTTGTTTCATGTTCTTGCTCCTCGAAAGGGAAGTCGGGAGCCGCTTGGCTCCACCATGGCTGTCAGCAATTCGTCCTGTGTGAAGGGGCGCTGGCAGCCGCCGCATTCCTGAAAACTAAACGTTTGGGCGGCGCGGTTTATTCCCGTGGGACGGTCACGGGTGATACGAAAACGCGACGTTCTTGGTTAAGCGTAGTCGAGCAGAACGGTTGAGTCGCCCGTGTGCACACCGGGCACAAGCGGTCGCTCCGCGGTTGGGCGGTGCGCAAGGCATCGCTGGAGTGGGGTGGCGGTGGCTCTGGCAGGCTTCTTGCATTTTCCTGAGCGATCTCTCGTCAGGAATGCCCTGTGACCGCTCCTCCCAATCGTCCCGCTCCGCTGCAGCACATCGTCAAGGTCCGCCGCGACTACAACGGCTGGGTGGCGCGCGAGACGCTGGAGGATTACGCGCTGCGCTTCACGCCGCGGCGCTTTCGCCAGTGGTCGGCGTGGCGCGTGGCCAATACCGCCTTCGGCGCGGCGTCGTTCCTGGTGCTGGAGGCGGTCGGCGCCACCATGATGGTGGAGGCCGGCTTTCTCAACGCCTTCTGGGCGATCCTGGTGACGGGGCTGATCATCTTCCTCGCCGGTCTGCCGGTCAGCCTCTACGCCGCGCGCTACGGCGTGGACATGGACCTGCTGACGCGCGGCGCCGGCTTTGGCTACATCGGTTCGACCATCACCTCGCTGATCTACGCCTCGTTCACCTTCATCTTCTTCGCACTGGAAGCGGCGGTGATGGCCTACGCGCTGGAGCTGGGCTTCGGCATTCCGCCGGTGTGGGGTTATTTGTTGTGTGCGCTGGTGGTGCTGCCGCTGGTCACGCACGGCGTGACGGTGATCAGCCGCCTGCAGACCTGGACCCAGCCCTTGTGGCTCACGCTGCTGGTCTTGCCCTACGTGTTCGTGCTGTGGCACGAGCCCGCCGCGCTGTCCGGCTTGTGGCACTACGGCGGGGCCGATGCGGGTGGCATGCACTTCGACATGCGCCGTTTCGGTGCCGCGCTGACGGTAGGCGTGGCGTTGATCACTCAGATGGGGGAGCAGGCCGACTACCTGCGTTTCATGCCGCCGCGCACGCCCGCCAACAACGGGCGCTGGCTGCTGGCCTGCATCGTCGGCGGGCCGGGCTGGGTACTACCGGGGGTGGCCAAGATGCTGGGCGGGGCGCTGTTGGCCTGGCTCGCGTTGCGCAACGCGGTGCCGGTGGAGAAGGCGGTGGACCCGAACCAGATGTACCTGGTCGGCTTCTCGCACGTGTTCGACAACACCGTGCTGGCGATCGCGGCGACCACGCTGTTCGTCATCGTGTCGCAGCTCAAGATCAACGTCACCAACGCCTACGCCGGTTCGCTGGCGTGGTCCAACTTCTTTTCCCGGCTTACGCACAGTCATCCCGGCCGGGTGGTGTGGGTGGTGTTCAATACGCTGATCGCGCTGATGTTGATGGAACTGGAGGTATTCCAGGCACTGGGGCAGGTGCTGGGGCTGTACTCGAACATCGCCATCTCTTGGATCATGGCGGTGGTGGCCGATCTGGTGATCAACAAGCCGCTGGGCCTGAGCCCCAATGGCATCGAGTTCAAGCGCAGCTACCTCTACGACATCAATCCGGTCGGCGTCGGGGCGATGGGGCTGGCCTCGCTGCTGTCGGTGTCGGCGCACGTCGGCCTGTTGGGCGAGGTGCTGCAGCCCTTGGCTCCGTTCGTGGCTATGGGCGTGGCGTTGATGGCCGCCCCGCTGATCGCCTGGGGGACGGGCGGGCGCTACTACCTGGCGCGCCGGGCCGACCCCGTTCTAGCTGGGCACAGCCGTTGCGTGGTATGCGAGCGCGATTACGAGGCCGAGGATATGGCGCATTGCCCGGCCTACCAGGGCCAGATCTGTTCGCTGTGCTGCACGCTGGACGCACGCTGCGACGACCTGTGCAAGCCGCACGCCCGGCTGGCCGAGCAGTGGTCGCGGCTGTTGCAACAGCTGTTGCCGCGTGCGTTGCTGCCGTATCTCGAGCGTGGTCTCGGCCATTACCTGCTGCTGATGGGCGGCATTGCCTGTTGCCTCGCCTTGCTATTGGGCTTGCTGTACTACGTCGAGCAGGATGCCGCCGCCGTGGTGAGTCTGCCCGAGCTGTTCCTGCGCCTGTTCGCCGCCTTGCTGTTGGCCAGCGGCGTGATTGCCTGGTGGATGGTGCTGACGCACAAGAGCCGGCAGGTGGCGCAGGAGGAGTCCAACCGCCAGACGCGGCGGCTGATGCAGGAGATCGACTCGCACCGCCGCACCGACGCCAAGCTGCAGCAGGCACGTGAGGCTGCCGAGCAGGCCAACCAGGCCAAGAGCCGTTACGTGTCGGCGATCAGTCACGAATTACGTACCCCGCTCAACAGCATCCTCGGCTACGCGCAGATCCTCGATGGCGACGACAGCATCGCGCCGGCGCACCGCCAGGCGCTGCGGGTGATCCGCCGCAGCGGCGACCATTTGTTGTCGGTGATCGAGGGCAGCATGGACATCGCCCGCATCGAGAGCGGCAAGCTGACGCTGGATATCAAGCCGCTGGATTTCGCTGGCTTCATCGGCCAGATCGTGGCCATGTTCGAGCTGCAGGCGCGCAACAAGGGGTTGGAATTTCATTACCAGCCGGTCGGCGAATTGCCGGCCGTGGTGCGTGCCGACGAGAAGCGACTGCGCCAGATCCTGATCAACCTGCTCGGTAACGCCGTCAAGTTCACGGCGCGCGGCCAGGTGCGTTTCGCCTTGCGCTATCAGTACGATATGGCGGTGTTCGAAATCGCCGACAGCGGGCCGGGGATGAGTCCGGAAGAACTCCAGCGCGTGTTCGAACCCTTCGAGCGCGGCAGCACGGCCGGCGGCGGCAGCGGGCTCGGCCTCACCATCAGCAAGATGCTGGCCGACCTGATGGGCGGCGAGCTGACCGTGGCGAGTGCGCCGGGGCAGGGCAGCACATTCACCGTGCGGTTGTTCCTGCCGCAGGTACACGGCGCCCAGGCTGAAAAAGCCCTACCGCGCCGCCAGCGCATCGGCTACCACGGCCCGCGCCGGCGTATCTTGCTGGTCGATAATGAAACGATGGATCGCGAGATGCTGGCCGCTGTGTTGCAGCCGCTCGGCTTCGAGGTGGAGCAGGCGGCGTCCGGCCAGGAGTGCCTGGACAAGCTGCCTGGTTTCCAGCCGCATCTCGTGTTCATGGACCTGGCGATGCCGGGTATCGACGGGTGGGAGACGCTGCGCCGCATCCACCGCCAGCGCCTGAGCGACGCCAAGCTCGCGGTGATCTCGGCCAACGCCTTCGACAAGGGGCAGGACAACGACGCCGGCATCGCCTATGAAGACTTCATCCTCAAGCCGATCAAGGTCGAGGAACTGCTGGACTGGATCGGCCGCGCCTTGCAACTGGAGTGGATGACACGCGAGCCGGAGGCCTTGGCTCATCCTCCTGTCGGCCTGATGCCGGGAGGACGCGCCGCTGACGCGCTGCCGCCGGCCAGTACGCTGACCGAACTATTCCGGGCACTGGAGCTAGGCTACGTGCGCGGCATCCGCACTGAGTTGGACAAGATCGCTGTGCTCGACCCCCTCTATGCCGGTTTCGTGGCCACGGCGCGTGAACTGGCCAGCCAGCTGAGCTTCGACGAACTGAAAACCCTGATAAGCCAAGAGCGGAAAGACTCCCATGCCCATGACGCCGACTCCTGAGGCCTCCAGCCACAATCTCGTGCTTGTCGTCGACGACGTGCCGGACAACCTGATGATGCTGCACGACGCGCTGGATGAAGCCGGCCACACCGTACTGGTGGCTACCAACGGCGAGGATGCGCTGCAGCGTGCCCGCATGAGCCTGCCCGACGTGATCCTGCTCGACGCCGTGATGCCGGGCATGGACGGTTTCGAGGTGGCGCGTAGGCTCAAGGCCGACGCCGCGACCCAGCCCATCCCCATCGTGTTCATGACCGGCCTGACCGAGACCGAGCACGTCGTGGCTGCGTTCGCAGCGGGCGGCATCGACTACGTGACCAAGCCGCTGCGGCCGATGGAGGTGCTGGCGCGCATCGCCGCCCACGTCAATAGTGCGCGCCAGATCCAGCAGGCGAGCAGTGCGCTCGACGCCTTCGGCCAGGCCTCGCTGTCGATTGCCGCCAACGGCCGCATCACCTGGCAGACGCCGCTGGCGCGCCAACTGCTGGAAACGTATTTCGGTTCGGGCTGCCTGTTCGCGCCGGTGAAGTTGATGGACTGGACGCGCAAGGCCGAACTGGCCACCCGCGAGGGAAGGGAGGTGCCGGCGTTGCTGGAAGCCAACGAAGGCCGCCGGCTGCGCGCTTCGTTTCACGATCAGACCGGCGACGGCGAGTGGCTGGTGGTGCTGCGCGAGGAGAACAATGCCGCCCTGATTGGCACGCTGATGTCGTCGTTCCGCCTGACCCACCGCGAGGCGGAGGTGTTGCATTGGCTGATGCTGGGCAAGACCAATCGCGACATCGGCGACATCCTGGGCACCAGCCCACGCACCGTCAACAAGCATCTGGAGCACATTTTCGAGAAGCTCGGGGTGGAGACGCGCACCGCGGCGGCGGCGTTGGCGGTGACCAGGGTGCGCGGCGGCTGAGCGGATGCCGGGGGCGTTTCAGTCTTTCACCACCACCGCGACCACGGCGAGGGTGTCGCCGCGCTGTACCAGCCCGGGGAAGTGGCGCGATGCCAGGATGCCGGCACGTTTGGCACGATACTCGACCGGCACCACTCCGGTGCGGGTGGTGTCGTAGATGCGCGCGATCACCTCGCCGGCCGCCACTTCCCTGCCCAGATCGACGCACATCTCCAACAGGCCGTCGTGCAGGCTGGTGACGAAGCAATCGTCGTCCGGCATGTCGAGCATGATGCTCGGCTGCGGAGCGACTTCCCCCTTGAGGATGTCGGCGTGGACCAGGAAGTTGCGCACGCCGCGCTCGGCGATGGCCACGCTGGCGGCGCTGGACGAGCCGCCGCCGCCGAGCTCGGTGGTCACGAAGACCTTGCCGGCTTCTTCCACCGCGGTATCGAGCATGCCGACGCTGTCGATCTCCAGCATCTTCATGCTGTAGGGGGCGCCGAAGGCGCGCATCGCCGCCTCGCAGCGTTCCTGCTGCCCTTTGTCGGGCAGGATGTGCACGGCGGCGAACGGCACGAAATCGAGCGTCTTGCCGCCGGCGTGGATGTCGAGCACGTAGTCGGCGAGCGGCACCAGGTGGCGCTCGACGTAATCGGCGATCTTCTCGGTCACCGTGCCGTCCGGCTTGCCGGGAAAGGTGCGGTTCAGGTTACCCTTGTCGATCGGCGAGGTGCGGCTCGCGGCACGGAAGGCCGGGTAGTTGAGGAAAGGCACGATGATCACGCGCCCGCGCACTTCCTCGGCGCGCAGGGTATGGGCGAGCTTGGCCAGCGCCACCGGCCCTTCGTATTCGTCGCCGTGGTTGGCGCCGGTCAGGAGCGCGGTGGGGCCGTGGCCGTTCTTGACCACGGTGACCGGTATCATGATGGCGCCCCAGGCCGAGTCGTCGCGCGAGTAGGGCAGGCGCAGGAAACCGTGCTGCACCCCGTCGCGCTCGAAATCGATGGTAGGCTTGATCGGAGAAGGTTTCATCGTTTAATCCTTCACGAACAGTTGGCGCGGCGTGTTGCAGAAGGTCTCGACGCCGGTGTCGGTGATCAGGATGCTCTCGGTGATCTCGAGCCCCCAGTCGTCCAGCCACAGCCCCGGCATGAAGTGGAAGGTCATGCCCGGCTGCAATACGGTCTTGTCGCCCGGACGCAGGCTCATGGTGCGCTCGCCCCAGTCAGGCGGGTAGGAAACGCCGATCGGGTAGCCGCAGCGGCTGTCCTTGTGGATGCCGTATTTCTTCAGCACTGCGAAGAAGGCGTTGGCGATGTCCTCGCAGGTGTTGCCCGGCTTGGCCGCTTCCAGTCCGGCGGCGATGCCTTCCACCACGGCCTTCTCGCCCTCGAGGAAATGCTGGGGCGGGGTGCCCAGGAACACCGTGCGCGACTGCGGGCAGTGGTAGCGCTTGTAGCAGCCGGCGATTTCGAAGAAGGTGCCCGCGCCCTTCTGGAACGGGGTGTCGTCCCAGGTCAGGTGCGGCGCGGCAGCGTCGGCGCCGGTGGGCAGCAAGGGCACGATGGCCGGGTAGTCGCCGCCGTGGCCTTCCACGCCGAGGATGCCGGTGGCGTAGATCTCGGCCACCAGTTCGTTCTTCTTCATGCCGGGTTCGATCTTTTCCACGATCTGGGCATGCATGCGCTCGACGATGCGCGCGGCAGTGCGCATGTAGGCGATTTCCTGCGGCGACTTGATGGCGCGCTGCCAGTTCACCAACGCGGTGGCATCGACGAAGCGGGCATCCGGCAGGTGCTTCTGCAGCGAGGCGAAGGCGGCGGCGCTGAAATAGTAGTTGTCCATCTCCACGCCGATGCGCTTGCCTTGCCAGCCGCGCGCGGCGATGACTTCCTGCGAGAGGTAGTCCATCGGGTGGCGCAGCGGCGTCTGCACGTAGTGGTCGGGGTAGCCGACGATGTCGTCGTTGTCCATGAACACGGTGCGCTTGGCGCCGTTGGCGTCCTGGCCGCGCCCGAACCATACCGGGTCGCCCTCGTGGGCGAGCAGCACGCACTGATGCACGTAGAATGACCAGCCGTCGTAGCCGGTGAGCCAGGCCATGTTGGACGGGTCGGTGACGATCAAGAGTTCGATGCCGCGCTCGGCCATGGCCTGGCGGGTCTTGGCGATGCGCTCGGCGTACTCTTGGCGCGAGAAGGGGAGTCGGGTATCGGCTGGCATGATGATCCTCTGCGGGTAATCAGGATTGGAACGGAAAACCGCGGCCTGCTTGGCGAGCGCGGGCGAAGGCGAGAGTGGCGATGGCGGTGTCCTGGGCGCCGGTGCCGGTCAGGTCGCACAGCGTGATCTGGTCGCGCCCGGTGCGTCCCGGCTGCTGCCCGGCGATGATCTGCCCGAGCTCGGGGAAGACGGCGTCGGCGGCGACGCGGCCGGCGGCGATGGCGTGATGCAGTTCACCCAGCACCCGGACCTGGCTCAGGCGGTCGCACACGTAGCTCGCCGCCGAGAACACCTCCGGCGCGATCTCGTTCTTGTGCTCGGCGTCCGAGCCCATGGCGGTGATATGCAGGCCGGGGCGCAGGTGGCGTGCCTCGATCAGCGGGGTGCGGCTCGGCGTGGTGGTGATGGCGATGTCGGCATCGGCCAGCGCGGCACTGACGGTTTCGCACGGGGTGATCGGCAGCTCGAGCTCGCGTCCGGCTTCTTCGGCAAACTGCATGGCCTTGGCCGGGTCGCGTGCCCACACGGTGACCGACTCGATGGCGCGTACCTGTTTCAGGGCCTTGAGCTGCAGGCGAGCCTGCAGTCCGGCGCCGATCACGGCGACGTGGCGGGCATCGGGACGGGACAGCCAGCGCGCCGCCACGGCGCCTGCGGCGGCGGTGCGCACGTCGGTCAGGTAGCCGTTGTCCAGCAGCAGCGCTTCGAGCAGGCCGGTGCGGGCGGACAACAGCATCATCATGCCGTTGAGGCTCGGCAGGCCCAGCTTGGGGTTGTCGAAAAAGCCGGGGCTGACCTTGATCGCGAAGCTGTCGAGACCAGGCAGGAAGGCGGTCTTGACGTCGACCTCGCCGTTATTTTGTTCGATGTCGAGGCGCAGGATCGGCGGCATGGCCACCTTCTCGGTCGCGAGCAGACGGAAGGCGTGCTCCACGGCGTTGATGGCCTCCAGATCGAGCGGCACCGCGGCGCGCAGATCGGCTTCGTTGAGCAGGGTGACGGTTGGCATGGTGTGGTCTCCTTGTGTCTTATTGGGGGCGGGCGTCGCCGACGATGCGGTGATGCGCCGCCAGATCGATGTTGCGGCCGCTGAGCACCACCACGGTCGGGCCTTGTGGCCGGACCAGGCTCTTCAGCAGGGCGGCGATGCCCACCGCCGCCGCGCCTTCCACTACCTGGCCCTCGCGCCAGTAGGCGTGGCCGATGGCGTCGGCGATGTCCTCTTCCGAGACCAGTAGCGTGCTGTCGGCCAGCTCACTGGCCATGGCGAAGGTGTAGCGGTTGTCGAGGCCGATGCCGCCGCCCAACGAATCGGCCAGGGTCGGCAGTTCTTCCACCTGTACCGGGTGGCCGGCGGCGAGGCTCGCGTGCATGGCGCAGCCCCGTTCCATGGTCACACCGATCATGGCGATGTCGGGGTTGGCGGACTTGATGCCGCGGGCGATGCCGGCGAACAGACCGCCGCCCGACAGCGGTACGAGAACGGTGTCGACCTCGGGCAGGTCTTCGAGAATTTCCAGCGCGATGGTGCCCTGGCCGGCGATGACCGCCGCGTCGTCGAACGGTGGAATCATGGCCAGTCCTTCTTCCCGGCACAGGCGTTCGGCTTCGAGCTGGGCGTCGTCCTGGCTTCGGCCGACGATGCGGATCTCGGCGCCGAGGGCGCGGATGGCCTCCACCTTGTTGGCGGGCACCAGCTCCGACATGCAAATCACCGCGCGCACGCCCTCGGCCGCGGCGGCATGGGCCAGCGCCCGGCCGTGGTTGCCGGTGGAGGCCGCCACCACGCCGCGCGCCTTGTCGGCGGCGGAGAGCCGGGCGATGGCGTTGGTGGCACCGCGCAGCTTGAAGCTGCCGGTCAGCTGCTGCGACTCGAGCTTGAGATACACCGGCTGGCCGCAGTGCGCGCTCAAGGTGGGAGAGGGAACCAGCGGCGTGCGCAGTACCTTGCCTTGCAGGGTACGGCGGGCCTGAAAAATGTCGTCCAGCAGAACGGCGCTCATGGTGATCTTGCTCGCTTGTCAGGGGTGATAATCCATGCGAGCCAGTGTAATGCGCTGATTTGCCGCGCTTAATGTCCTAGTGCATTGGCGTCGACGGGGTGGGATATTCCGGCCCGAGAGGCGGCTTTTTGCCCTGTGGCGGGGCAGGAGGCCAAGGGACGATTCGGGCGGGAAGGCTGGCGGGATGAGGCGCGGGCCGCCGCAGCGGCCCGGGAGAAATGCCACGCCGGGCAAGGCGCCGGCGCTTGGGACGGGGTCAGAAATCGTGCACGGTCGGGTACTGCTCGAATACCTCACGGACGATCTTCAACGCGTCGAGCACCCCTGCATCATCGATTTCGGCACCGACGCACAGACGCACCGCATTGGGCCGCTTCGCCCCGCGCACCAGGAAGGGGTCGGGCGCGGTAACCATCACCAGCCGTCGGCGTAGTTCCTTGAGCAGGCTGTCGAGTGGCCAGTGATCGGGAATGCCGAGCCAGGCGCTCAGGGCCGTTGGGTGATGGCCGAGCAGGTAGTCACCCAGCACATCGCGCACCATGGTCTGGCGCACCGCCAGCCTCGAGCGCTGGATGGCGGCAAGGTGCTCGGCGGTGCCATCGTGAATCCAGCGCGTGGCGATCTCGGCCAGCAGGGGGGCGGCCATCCAGGTGGTGACGCGCAGAATGCTTTCGGCGCGCAGCGCCAGGCGGCGCGGCATGGCGAGATAGCCGATGCGCAGGCCGGTGAGCACCGACTTGGTAAAACTGGTGCAATAAAAACCCAGATCAGGGATCAGGCTGGCGATTGGCGGTAGCCGTTTTTCCAGCAGGGGGCCGTGCACGTCGTCCTCGATCACGTAGACCCCGTACTGTGCGGCGATCTTGGCGATCGCACGGCGGCGAGATTCCGGCATCAGCGCCACCGTCGGATTGTTCAGGTTGGGCGTGCACACCAGGGCTTTGACCCGCTCATTGGCGCACATGTCCTCGAAGTGGTCAGGATGGATGCCGAATTCATCGATTTCCAATCCTTTGAGGGTGAATCCTAGTACATTGGATGAGCCTATCACGCCGTGGTCGGTCAGGCTTTCGGTCAGCACGATATCGTCCGGCCCGGCCAGCGAGGCCAGGGCCAGGAAAATGCCGTGCGCGGCGCCGTTGGTGATCAGCAGCGTATCGAGTTCCGGCATCATGCCAAGCCGAGCCAGCCACAACGCCGCCGCCTCGCGGTGGCTTTCCAGGCCGGCGATGGGACGGAAATTGCGTATCCATGGCGCGTCCTCCTGTTCCGCCAGCGAAGTGCATACCTGCCGCCACGCCCGGTCATGCTCCGGGGTATGGATGATGCGCGAGATGGAAAAGTCCACCAGCGATCGTTCCGGGCGATCGAGCATGTAGCTCGCCATGCGCTCGGTCATGCGCCGCGACACGAAGCTGCCTCGCCCCACCTCGCAGCGGATCAGCCCTTGCCGCTCCAGTTCCTTGTAGGCATTGGTCACGGTCTGGACGCTGATGCCCAGCTCCGACGCCACGTCGCGCTGAGGCGGCAGACGCGTGCCATCCTTCAACACATCGCTCTCGATATCGGTGGCGATGGCCTGTACCAGCACCTTATATTTCGATTCGGAGCCTTGGACCGCGTCCAAGGCATGGCGCCATTGTTTCATTTGCCGTACCTGCTTTCCTCTACTGAATAAGGGAGGCTGCCAATGCCTCATCTGTCGTGCCGGGCGTCCGCATCGCGAGTGGGCCTGCCTCAGGACAATGCTTGACAATGAAATTAATCGCAACCCACTGTTTTATAATAATGAATGTATGGATTTCCAGCGGGTGGCGATGCTTTCGGGGCAGCGTTCCGATCTCGGAAACATCGTTTCCGCTTGTACGAAGCTTACCCGGCCGAGCACATTGCAAATTATTGTCCTAGTTCAATCCAAACCATGAAAAGCGGCTTTTATGCTGTGTTCGACGCAGTGGTCCGGCACGAATGCAAAGGACGCCCACCAGACAAGAGCATCTTGCCGATCAACCGGACACTGCGGCCCTGCTCAGATTCAGCAGCCCTACAAAGGAGAAACTAGATGAAGCTTGTATCGACCCAACAGCGCCTGCCCGTATCCCTCCTGACCGCGAGCGTGGCGGTCATGGCCGCGATGGCCTCCTTACCGGCCAAGGCGGAAAACACCCTGGAGCGCATCCAGCGTACCGGCGTGGTTCGCATCGGCTATGCCAACGAAGCACCATTCGCCTTCACCACGCCGGACGGCAAGGTCACCGGGGAGTCGCCCGAGGTAGTCAAATCCATCTTCGCCAAGATGGGGGTCAAGAAGATCGAGCCCGTGCTGACGGAGTGGGGTGCGTTGATCCCGGGCTTGCGCGCCGGCCGCTTCGACGTCATCGCCGCCGGCATGTACATCACCCCGGAGCGCTGCAAGCAAGTGGTGTTCACCGACCCGCACTATCAGTTGGGGGATACCCTGCTGGTGAGCAAGGGCAATCCCAAGAAGCTGGGCAGCTACGCCGACGTGGCCAAGGACCCCTCGCTCAAGCTTGCCATCATGTCCGGCACCGTCGAACTGAAGTACGCCCGCGAAGCCGGTCTCAAGGATGAGCAGATTCTGCAGGTTCCCGACACCACCGCCCAGTTGCAGGCGGTGCGTACCAAGCGTGCCGATGCCGCGATCGGCACGCAGCTCACCATGAAGGGGCTGGCTGCCAAGGGCGGCGCCGACGTGGAAGCCATCGCCCGTTTCAGCGACGATCCGAAACACATGGGCTACGGCGCCCTGGCGTTCCGCCCGGACGATCAGGCTTTGCGTGATGCCGTGAACAAGCATCTGCAAGGCTGGCTCGGCAGCAAGGATCATCTGAAGACGGTCGCTCCGTTCGGTTTCGACAACTCCAACGTGACCAAGAAAACGGCCGCCGAACTCTGCAAGGGCTAAGACGGCGCAGGGTGCTGCCCTAGCCGCCCAGGCGGTTTCGGCGGCGCCTTGGCTTACCGAATCTCAGGAGAAACCCATGGGCGAATTACTTCCCCTGTTGCTTCAGGGCGCGTACGTGACGGTCCAGATCACGCTGTTGGCCTCGCTGCTGGCGGTGGCGCTGGCCCTAGCCGCCGCACTGGGGAAAATGTCGACGTGGCGCCCGCTCAAGTGGCTTGCCGGCACCTATGTCGAGATTTTCCGCGGCACTTCGCTGCTGGTGCAATTGTTCTGGCTGTTTTTCGTGCTACCGCTGCCGCCGTTCAACCTGGAGCTCAGTCCCTACACCGTGGCGGTGATCGGGCTCGGGCTGCACATCGGGGCCTATGGCGCGGAAGTAATGCGCGGCGCGATCAAGTCAGTGCCGAAGGGCCAGTACGAGGCCGCCACGGCACTCAATATGTCGCCGATGCTGCGTTTTCGCCGCATCATCCTGCCGCAGGCACTGATCAGTGCGATTCCGCCGGGGACCAACCTGTTGATCGAGTTGCTGAAAGGCACATCGCTGGTATCGCTGATCACCCTGTCGGACCTGACTTTCCGGGCCCGCCAGCTTGACCAGGCGACCTTCCGCACCCTGGCTATCTTCTCGCTCACGCTGCTGATGTACTTCGTGCTGGCTCAGGCTATTGCGTTGTCGATGCGTATGCTGGAGCGCCATTTCCATCGCGGACTGCTGCGCGGGAGTCTGAAATGAAAACCTTCTTCGACTGGCAGTTTGCCTGGAACATCCTGCCCACTCTGCTGCAGGCGGCGCTCTACACCATCGGCATCACTCTGGTCGGTTTCGCCGTCGCCGTGGTGCTGGGGCTGGTGCTGGCCATGCTGCGACGCAGCCACCTGCGCTGGATCTCCTGGCCGACGGGGCTGTTCATCGAATTCGTGCGCAGCACGCCGCTGCTGATCCAGGTGTATTTCCTGTTCTACGTGCTGCCGTCCTACGGCATCACGTTGACCGCACTCACCGCCGGCACCATCGGCATCGCGGTGCACTACGCCTGCTATACCGCCGAGGTGTATCGTGCCGGCCTCAATTCGGTGCCGCGCGGGCAGTGGGAAGCCGTGACAGCGCTGAACCTGAGCCGCTGGGACGCTTATCGCGACATCATTCTGCCGCAGGCGATCCGCCCGATCCTGCCGTCGCTCGGCAACTACCTTGTGGCGATGTTCAAGGACACGCCGGTGCTGTCGGCGATCACGGTGGTGGAAATCATGCAGAAGGCCAAGGATCTGGGCTCGGAATACTTCCAGTACCTGGAGCCGATCACCATGGTCGGGGTGTTTTTCCTGGTGCTCAGCCTGGCTGCGGCCGCGCTGGTAAAGAAAATCGAAGCCAGGCTCGCCCTGCGCTAACGTGACATAAACGGCCGGGGCGGCAACGCCGTGTCCCGATGCCGTGGAGGAGAATTGACATGACGACTCCCATGGTGAGCTTCAAAGGGGTGACCAAGCGCTACGGTTCGCTGACCGTGCTCGATCACCTGGACCTGGATATCGCCCCCAACGAGAAGGTGGCCATTATCGGGCCCAGCGGCTCGGGCAAATCCACCCTGCTGCGGGTGTTGATGACGCTGGAGCCTATCGATTCGGGCCAGATCATCGTCGATGGCGAATCGCTGACCCACGTCGAGCGCAACGGCGTGCTGGTGCCGGCCAGCGAGCGCCACATCCGCCAGGTGCGCAGCAAGATCGGCATGGTGTTCCAGAACTTCAACCTGTTCCCGCACATGACCGCCTTGCAGAACGTGATCGAGGCGCCGATCCGCGTGCTCGGCCTGAACAAGAAGGAGGCGGTGGAACGCGCTGCGGAACTGCTGGAGATGGTGGGACTGGGGAGCAAGAAGGATCACTATCCGTCGCAACTGTCCGGCGGTCAGCAGCAGCGCGTGGCCATGGCACGCGCCCTGGCGATGCGACCCAAGGTGATGCTGTTCGACGAGGTAACCTCGGCGCTCGACCCGGAACTGTGCGGGGAGGTGCTCAACGTCATCCGCCGGCTCGGCGACGAGCACAGCCTGACCATGCTGATGGTGACGCACCAGATGGGTTTTGCCCGCGAATTCGCCGACCGGGTGTGTTTCTTCTACCAGGGGCGCATCGCCGAGCAGGGCACGCCGGAGGTGATGTTCAGCAAGCCGCGTAACGAACGCACCCAGGCTTTCCTCAGTGCGGTGATGGAGGCGGCCTGAACCCTCGTCATCAAATGATAGCTATCCCTGAACGGGCGGAGAGTGTTCCGCCCGTTTTCTTTGCTTGCCGGATCAGCTTTCCGTCGGCTCGATCGGGATCACGAAGCCGGCCTTGACCCGGTCCATCACCACCAGGGTCTTGAAGCTCTTGATGTCACGATTTTCATAGAAGAAACGGCGGGTGAACTGCTCGTAGTCTTCCATGTTCTTGGCGGTGATCACCAGCACGAAGTCCGCATCGCCGGTGACGTAGAAGCCGTTCATTACTTCCGGCGTGGTGCGGATGGCCTGCTTGAAGCGATCGATGATGTCGGCCCGCTCGCGCTCCAGCGAAACCAGCACCAGCATGAACACGTGCCGTCCCACCGCCTTAGGCGAGACGATGGAGACATCGCCCTCGATCACGCCGGCGCTGCGCAGGGTTTTCAGGCGGCGCTGGCAGGCAGTGGGCGATAGCCCGACCTGGGAGCCGATTTCCTCCGAAGTCAGGCGGTTATTGCGTTGTACGGCATTGAGAATGCCCACGTCGATGCGGTCGAGTTCCATGGTGCAGTTTTCCTGCGTTAATTGATTATAAAAAGCAGAAATACGGCGTAACAAGATATTTTTACGCCGATTCACAATACACACTCACACATAAACTGTGCCCATCAACCTGTCAACCAGACGTTGGAGGCACCTGCCATGAAACTCATTGCCAAAGCCGCGCTGGCCAAGCTGCAGCGCCCTGATTTGTGTGAAACCCGGGCCTATATCGACGGCCGCTGGGTCGACGGCGAAGCGCGTTTGCCGGTGCTTGACCCGGCTACGGGTGAAACGATCGCCCGGGTCGCGCACTGCGACGCGAACTGGATCGACACTGCCGTCGACGCGGCTGCGCGAGCCTTTGCCGATTGGCGCGAACGGCTGCCGGCCGAGCGTGGCGCCATCCTGCGCCGCTGGGCCGCGCTCACCCGCGAGCATGCCCATGACCTCACCGTGATCATGACCGCCGAGCAGGGCAAGCCGCTCAAGGAAGCGCTGGGCGAGATCGCCTACGGCGCCGCCTTTCTCGACTGGTTTGCGGCCGAAGGCGAGCGCTGCTACGGCGAGAGCATCCCGAGCCACCTGGCGGGCAGCCAGCTCGTCACCCGCATGCAGCCCATCGGTGTGTCCGCCGCCGTCACGCCGTGGAACTTCCCCAGCGCCATGATCACGCGCAAGGCCGGTGCCGCGCTGGCCGCAGGCTGCACCATGGTGATCAAGCCGGCGCCGGAAACGCCGCTGTCGGCCCTGGCCCTGGCCAAACTGGCTGAGGAGGCAGGCGTGCCGGCCGGTGTGTTCCAGGTGGTGACGGGCGATGCGCCCAAGCTGTCGGAGCGTCTGCTCCAGCGTAGCGAGGTGCGCGCCTTCAGCTTCACCGGCTCCACCGAAGTAGGCCGCCTGCTGCTCAAGCAATCTGCCGAAACCGTGAAAAAGGTTTCGCTGGAACTGGGTGGTCATGCGCCGTTCATCGTGTTCGACGACGCCTCGTTCGAGGAGGCGGTGGCCGGTTGCATCGGCGCCAAGTTCGCCACCTCCGGGCAGGATTGCCTGGCCGCCAACCGCATCTACGTACAGCGCGCCCTCTACGAGCCCTTCGTCGCCGCCTTCGCCGAGGCCACTGCCAGGCTCAAGGTCGGTCACGGGCTGGAGGAGGGCATCGACATCGGCCCGATGACGCGCGCCTCGGTCGCCGCCAAGAGCCGCGATCACATCGGCAACGCCGTTTCTTGCGGCGCCCGTATCGTAACAGGCGGCATGGATTGCGCACTGGGCGGCAATTTCGTCACTCCGACCGTGCTGGCTGACGTGACTGACGACATGGACATCGCCCACGAAGAGACCTTCGGTCCGGTGGCGGCGATCCTGCCGTTCGACAGCGAAGACGAAGTACTCCAGCGTGCCAACGCCTCAGAGTACGGGCTCGCGGCCTACGTCTATACCAACGACCTGCGCCGCGCCATGCGCCTCTCGGATCGCCTCGAGTACGGCATGGTCGCGCTCAACACCCCGAAATTCACCGGCGCGCCGATTCCCTTCGGCGGCTGGAAGCAATCCGGCCTCGGCCGGGAGGGCGCCAAGCACGGCATCGCCGAGTATATGGAGCTCAAATACGTCTGCTTCGGCAACCTGTAACGACCCGATATCCCAGGAGAACATCATGGACAAGCATACCCACGACCAGATCGCCGCCCTCGACCGCGCCTCGGTGCTGCACCCGTTCACCCAGCTCAAGGACTTCGCCAGCGGCAACGCCGGCGACCCGACCATCGTCGAAACCGGCAAGGGCATCCGCATCACCGACTCTACCGGGCGCGAGTACATCGACGGCTTCGCCGGCCTGTACTGCATGAATGTGGGCTATGGCCGCACCGAAGTGGCCGAGGCGATCGCCCGCCAGGCCTACAAGCTGGCCTACTACCATAGCTACGCCGCGCATACCACCGAGGAACTGGCGCGCCTGTCCGACCGCCTGGTGAAAATGGCCCCAGGCAAGATGAGCAAGGTGTTCTACGGCCTGTCCGGTTCCGATGCCAACGAAACCCAGGCCAAGCTCGTGTGGTACTACAACAACCTGCGCGGCCTGCCGAAGAAGAAAAAGATCATCGCGCGCGATCGCGGCTACCACGGCTGCTCGGTGGTATCGGGCTCGATGACCGGCATGAGCTTCTACCACGACCACATGGACCTGCCGGTGTCCGGCATCCTGCGCACCGGCGCACCGCACCACTACTGGGGCGCCGAACCGGGCGAGACCGAAGAGCAGTTCTCGGCGCGCCGTGCCCGCGAGCTGGAAGAAATGATCCTGCGCGAGAACCCGGACACCATCGGCGCCTTCATCGCCGAGCCGGTGCTGGGTACGGGCGGCATCACCCCGCCGCCCAAGGGTTACTGGGAAGCAATCCAGCCGGTACTGAAGAAATACGACATCCTGCTCATCGCCGACGAGGTGATCACCGGCTTCGGCCGCACCGGCGCCATGTTCGGCTGCGAGAAGTACGGCATCGAGCCCGACCTGATCACCGTGGCCAAGGGCCTGACCTCGGCCTACGCGCCGCTGTCGGCCGCCATCGTCGGCGAAAAGGTGTACAAGGTGCTGGAAGATGGCGCTGATCGCGTCGGCTCGTTCTCGCACGGCTACACCTACTCGGGCCATCCCATCGGCGTGGCGGCGGCCAACGCGGTGCTCGACATCGTCGAGCGCGACGACATCCCCGGCCATGCCGGCCGTGTCGGTGCCTACTTCCAGAAGAGCCTGCAGGAAACCTTCTCCGGGCTGCCTATCGTGGGCGAGGTACGCGGCGTGGGCCTGATGGCGGCACTGGAGTTCGTCGCCGACCCGGCCACCAAGAAGCGCTTCGACCCGGCGCTTAAGGTCGGCGCCCGCGTCTCCAAGGCCGCGCGCGACCGCAACCTGATCGCCCGCGCCATGCCGCACGGCGACATCCTCGGCTTCGCGCCGCCGCTGGTGACCACCGAGAAGGAAGTCGACGAGATCGTCGGCATCGCACACAAGGCAGTCCTGAGCGTGATCGACCAGCTCAATGCAGAAGGCGCGATCTGAGCTGTTTCCTCCTGCGACCATCGACCCTAGCGATTGTCCACACTTGCCAGCCCCTCCGGGCTGGCTTTTTTTCATCCCGCTCAACTGGGGCCGGCCTGCGCCCATCGGGGCGAAGCTACGTAAGATGACGTATTCCGGCTAAATACCCGGCAACCTAAGCTGATCCCGCAACGCAACAAAACCACTATCAGCTACCAGGGAGCCCGTCATGCCTACTCGCCGTCATGTTCTGAAATCCGCTGTCCTGACCGTTTCGCTCGCCGCCGCCGGCCTCGCCTCGCTGCCGGCCTTCGCCGCCGACACCATCAAGGTCGGGGTGCTGCATTCGCTGTCCGGCACCATGGCCATTTCCGAGACCTCGCTCAAGGACATGGCGCTGTTCGCCATCGACGAAATCAACGCCAAGGGCGGGGTGCTGGGCAAGAAGCTCGAACCGGTGGTGGTCGATCCGGCCTCCAACTGGCCGTTGTTCGCCGAAAAGGCGCGCCAACTGCTGACCAAGGACAAGGTGGCCGTGACCTTCGGCTGCTGGACCTCGGTGTCACGCAAATCGGTGCTGCCGGTGTACGAGGAACTCAACGGGCTGCTGTTCTACCCGGTGCAGTACGAGGGTGAGGAACTGTCGCCCAACGTGTTCTACACCGGCGCCGCGCCCAACCAGCAGGCGATCCCGGCGGTGGAATACCTGATGAGCAAGGAAGGCGGCGGCGCCAAGCGCTTCTTCCTGCTCGGCACCGACTACGTCTACCCGCGCACCACCAACAAGATCCTGCGCGCCTTCCTCAAATCCAAGGGCGTGAAAGAGGCTGACATCCAGGAGGTGTACACACCGTTCGGTCATAGCGACTACCAGACCATCGTCGGCAACATCAAGAAATTCTCCGCCGGCGGCAAGACCGCGGTGATCTCCACCATCAACGGCGACTCCAACGTGCCGTTCTACAAGGAACTGGGCAACCAGGGCCTGAAGGCCACCGACGTGCCGGTGGTGGCGTTCTCGGTGGGTGAGGAGGAGCTCAAGGGCATCGACACCAAGCCGCTGCTGGGCCACCTCGCCGCCTGGAACTACTTCATGAGCGTGAAGAATCCGGTCAACAGCAAGTGGATCGCCGACTACCAGGCCTGGGCCAAGAAGAAGGGCTTGGCGGGGGCCGACAAGATCGTCACCAACGACCCGATGGAAGCCACCTACGTCGGCATCAACATGTGGGCCGAGGCGGTCAAGAAGGCCGGCACCACCGATGTCGCCGCCGTCAGCAAGGCCATGGCCGGCATGAACTTCAAGGCGCCGTCCGGCTTCACCTTGCAGATGGACGCCAAGAACCACCACCTGCACAAGCCGGTGATGATCGGCGAAGTGCAGCCCAACGGCCAGTTCTCGGTGGTGTGGAAGACCAAGGCGCCGATCAAGGCCCAGCCGTGGAGCCCGTTCATCCCCGGCAACAGCGCCAAGACCGACTCCCCGGTCAAGACCAAGTCCTGAGCCCGGTTCTGATCGATTTTCGTACAGCCGTAGGGCGGAAGCCTGAAAGGTGTTCCGCCGCCTCTGGATCGAGTATCACCTGATCGGCGGATCGCCCGGCCTTGCCGGGCATCCGCCCTACTGCTGCGTGCGCAAGGAAACCGTCATGACACACCCGACTACCCGTCTGCTGGCGGCATTCGCCCTGGCCGCCAGCGCCTCGTGCTGGGCGCTGACGCCGGCCAGCGAACTCGCCCAGGCCGACCCGGCCGGGCGCGCCGAGCTGATCGAAAGCTGGGCCGCCACGCCGAACCCCGAGCGCAACGCCGCCATCTCTGCGCTGGAAGAAGGCCGCCTGCTTGCCGACGCCGAGGGCACGCATTTCTATGTGCAGAACGGCGACACGCTGAAGGATGCCGAAAGTGGTCGTGCTGTGAGCCCGGTGCCCGAAGGCGTGGATGCCATCCCGGTCAACAACCGGCTGCGCGTGGCGCTCGAGACCTACCACGCCGCCACCAGGCTGGCCGAAGGCAACACCGAGCAACGCCTGGCTGCGATCAAGGCGATCCAGGAAGCCGCCAACCCGGCGCTGCTGCCCTTGCTCGAAGCGCGCCGCCAACAGGAAGGCGATGCCGGCGTGCAGGCGGCGCTCGACACCGCGCGCGCCACCTTGCAACTGGCGAGCCCGGACGCCGCCACCCGGCTCGCCGCCGCCAACACCCTGGCCGACAGCCGCGATCCGGCGCTGGTGACGCTGCTCACACCGCTCACCGAACCCGCCGGCGAGGCCGATGCCGCAGTGCGTGCCGCCGCCCGCGAGGCCATCGCCTCGATCCAGTCCAGCCAGTTCACCTACAACTTGCTCGGCCACGCCTTCAGCGGCCTGAGTCTGGGCTCGGTGCTGCTGCTCGCGGCCTTGGGGCTCGCCATCACCTACGGCCTGCTCGGCGTCATCAACATGGCGCATGGCGAGATGCTGATGCTGGGCGCCTACGCCACCTACGTGGTGCAGAACCTGTTCAAGACGTACTGGCCGGAAGCCTTCGACGGCTACCTGCTGGCGGCGCTGCCGGTAGCCTTCGGCGTGACCTTCGTGGTCGGCATGGCACTTGAGCGGCTGGTGATCCGCCACCTTTACGGCCGCCCGCTGGAGACGCTGCTCGCCACCTGGGGCATCAGCCTGGTGCTGATCCAGGCGGTGCGCGTGTTGTTCGGCGCGCAGAACGTCGAAGTGGCCAACCCGAGCTGGCTCTCGGGCGGCTGGCAGCTCACGCCGGCGCTGACGCTGCCCTACAACCGCATCGCCATCATCGCCTTCGTCGGCGGTGTGCTGCTGTTGACCTGGCTGCTGCTCAACAAAACCCGGCTCGGGCTGTTCGTGCGTGCCGTGACGCAGAACCGCCGCATGGCCGACAGCGTCGGCGTTCCGACCGGCCGCGTCGACATGCTGGCCTTCGGCCTGGGTTCCGGCATCGCCGGTCTCGGCGGAGTAGCACTGAGCCAGATCGGCAACGTCGGCCCGGACTTGGGCCAGAGCTACATCGTCGACAGTTTCATGGTGGTGGTGCTGGGTGGGGTGGGGCAGCTGGCCGGCACGGTGCTGGGCGCCATGGGGCTCGGCATCGTCAACAAGATTCTGGAGCCGTCGCTGGGCGCGGTGCTGGGCAAGATCCTGATCCTCGCCTTCATCATCCTGTTCATCCAGAAGCGTCCGCAGGGCTTGTTCGCCCTAAAGGGCCGGGTGATCGACTGAGCCACTCACAAACCCTCGCCTGCGTTGTTGCTCTGCCTTGCCGTACTGTTTGTACTGTCTGCGGCAGCGCGCCTAGCAGGCAAGGATGTGTGAGCGGCTCTTGATAAGGAAGCACGACATGCATCAACCGATTTCATTACGACTGGGCGCCGCACTCGGGCCGTCGCTAGGCAAGCTGGTCGGCGGCGCGCTGCTGGTAGTCTTGCTGGCCCTGCCGGCACTGCACCTGTGGGCGGCGGAAGGCAGCGCGCTGCACGTCTCGGCCTACACGTTGACCCTCGTCGGCAAGATCCTCTGCTACGCCATCGTCGCGTTGGCACTCGACCTGGTCTGGGGCTACACCGGCCTGCTGAGCCTGGGGCACGGACTGTTCTTCGCCCTGGGCGGCTACGGCATGGGCATGTATTTGATGCGCGCCATCGGCCGCGACGGCAACTACCAGAGCGACCTGCCGGACTTCATGGTGTTTCTCGACTGGAAGGCGCTGCCGTGGTTCTGGCAGGGCAGCGAGCACTTCCTGTGGGCTCTGCTGCTGGTGGTGGCCGTGCCGGGCCTCTTGGCGCTGGCGTTCGGCTGGCTCGCCTTCCGCTCGCGCATCAAGGGCGTGTACTTCTCGATCATGACCCAGGCGCTGACCTTCGCCGCCATGCTGCTGTTCTTCCGCAACGAAACCGGCTTCGGCGGCAACAACGGCTTCACCGACTTCAAGCGCATCCTGGGCTACGGCATCGCCGAGCCGGGAACACGCGCCGTGCTGTTCACGCTGACGGTGCTGCTGCTCACCGGTGCGCTGGCGGGCAGCTTCTGGCTGGTGAAAAGCCGCTTCGGACGGCTGCTCACGGCGATTCGCGACGCCGAATCGCGCCTGATGTTCTGCGGCTACAACCCGCTCTACTACAAGCTCGCCATCTGGGTGATCTCGGCCGTGCTGTGCGGACTGGCCGGGGCGCTCTACGTGCCGCAGGTCGGCATCATCAACCCAGGCGAGATGTCGCCGGCCAACTCCATCGAAATCGCCATCTGGGTGGCGGTGGGAGGGCGCGGCACGCTGATCGGGCCGGTGCTGGGCGCGGCGCTGATCAACGGCGCCAAGAGCTGGTTCACCGTGGCCTTTCCCGAATACTGGCTGTTTTTCCTGGGCTTCCTGTTCATCGCCGTAACGCTGTTCCTGCCGCGTGGGGTGATGGGGCTCATGCAACGCAATAAGGAGAGCCGCTGATGGCCACACCTGTTCCGACAGCAACCGACGCATCGCCGGCGCGCCCCAACTGGGCGGGCGAAGCCAGCGGCCTGGCGCGCCCGGTGGGCGCAGGAGTCGATACCACGCACGGCCAGATCCTGTATCTCGACGACATCACCGTGAGCTTCGACGGTTTTCGGGCGCTCAACAAGCTGACGCTGTCGATCGGCGTGGGCGAACTGCGCTGCATCATCGGTCCCAACGGTGCCGGCAAGACCACCATGATGGACGTCATCACCGGCAAAACCCGGCCCGACTCCGGCACGGCGTTCTTCGGCCAGACCATCGACCTGACCCGCCACAGCGAGCCGGAAATCGCCCAGCTCGGCATCGGCCGCAAGTTCCAGAAGCCGACCGTGTTCGAAGCGATGAGCGTGGCCGAGAACCTCGAGCTCGCGCTCTCTGGCGACAAATCGGTCTGGGCCAGTCTGAAGGCTCGCCTCACCGGGGCGCAGCGCGATCGTATCGACGAACTCCTGGCGCTGATCCGCCTCGGCAACGAACGCCAGCGTCCGGCCGGACTGTTGTCGCACGGCCAGAAACAGTGGCTGGAGATCGGCATGCTGCTGGCGCAGGATCCCCGGCTGTTGCTGCTCGACGAACCGGTGGCCGGTATGACCGATGCCGAAACCGAGAAGACTGCCGAACTGCTGCTGACCCTGAAGGGCAAGCACTCGCTGATGGTGGTGGAGCACGACATGGCCTTCGTCGGCAGCATCGCCGAACACGTGACGGTGCTGGCCGAAGGCAGCGTGCTGGCGGAAGGCTCGCTCGCCGAAGTCCAGGCCGACGAGCGGGTAATCGAAGTCTATCTGGGGCGCTGAACCATGCTGAAAGTCGACAAACTCAACCAGTTCTACGGCGGCAGCCACATCCTGCGCGAAGTCAGCTTTGATGCCCCCATTGGCGAAGTCACCTGCGTGCTGGGCCGCAACGGCGTCGGCAAATCGACCCTGCTCAAATGCCTGATGGGCCAGATTCCGGCCAAGAGCGGGCAGATCAGCTGGCAGGGCGAAGATATCACGCGGCGGGCGCCGCACCAGCGCGTGCAGCGTGGCATCGCCTACGTGCCGCAGGGACGCGAAATCTTCGCCCGTCTGACCGTGGAAGAAAACCTGAAGATGGGGCTGGCGCGCTTCGCCGGCCGCGCCGGGCGCGAGATACCGGACAGCGTGTACGAAATGTTCCCGGTGCTGCGCGAGATGAGGCATCGCCGTGGCGGCGACCTGTCTGGCGGTCAGCAACAGCAACTGGCCATCGGCCGCGCTCTGGTCAGTCAGCCCTCGCTGTTGATCCTCGACGAACCGACCGAGGGCATCCAGCCGTCTATCATCAAACAGATTGGAGAAGTCATCAAAAGGCTGGCAGCACGGGGCGACATGGCGATCCTGCTGGTGGAGCAGTACTACGACTTCGCCGAGGCCCTGGCGGACCGTTACGTCGTGATGGCGCGGGGTGAGGTAGTCAAGGCGGGACGCGGTGCGGATATGCCGGCCGACGGTGTGCGCGAACTGCTGGCGATCTATTAACCCGGCCCTTAAATACACTTATATTGCCGCGTAAGTTGCATGTGGGTGCCGAAAGTATGACCGGATGCGTTCCGGCAATTGGGCGATGCGATTCATGATCCGCATCGCCTTTTCCATGAGATCCAAGTCGTTACGACTGGCTGGTTCCAGGCGCAGCGATGTCTTGAAGTCATGATTCAGGTATTCGTCCGGATTGGACTCCGGTGCATAAGGCGGCAGGTAGAACAGCTCGATCTTGTCCTTCCTCGGTTCGACCCAAGCACGGACAAGCTTGGCGTGATGGACCCGCAAGTTATCGACAATCAGGAACACCTTGCCGGGGGCGCCGTCGATCAGTCGCGCGAGAAACTCGATAAAGCGTTCCGCATTGATCGTACCTTCGACGATCTGGAACGCAATCTCACCCCGGTTGGTGATGGCCGAGATCATCGACAGCTTGGGCCAGCGCGCCGACGCCTCCAACACCGGCGTGCGTCCGGCTGGGGCAAAGCCGCGCACCCAGTTCGTGTCTTCCTTGACCGCCGTCTCATCGGCCCAGTAGATCAGCGCCCCTTCCACCTTGGCGCGCGCAGCGATGGCGGGATACTGCTCGCGCAGCCAAGCCTGGACCAACTCGCTTCGTTGTTCAATCGCTTTCTTTACTGGCCTCTGTGCGGTATAGCCCCAGCGCTGCAGATATTTGCCGACGAGGCGATCGGATAATTGCAGGCCGAACTGAATTTCCACCAAAGCCTGGATCGCACGCCGGGTCCACAGTGCAAAGGGCAGGCTCAGTTGCTCGGGAACGGCGCCGACGATGCGCTGGCGCACCCAGACCTCCTGTGCCATCGTCAATTTGCGGCAGGCGCCATGGGGGCGCCCACGCGGTTTCTCGACCAGCGCCCCGGCCCCTTCTGCACGCGCCACTCTCAACCATTTCTGTACGGTACGTACATGCACCCCGGCGATCTTCGCCAGTTCAACACCGTTCATACCCGATTGCGTGCGCAAACGCAGCACCATCTTGCGCAACGTTTCGCGTCCCTCGGAACCCAGCTTGCGTGCATCGATCTTGTCCATGCAAACATGATACCATGACAGCCAATTTAAGGGCCGGGTTAATAGTACGACTGCTAGCTGATGGACTCGGTCAGCGGTTCAAGCAGGCACACCCGGTTGCGGCCCTCGTGCTTGGCGGTATAGAGCACTATGTCATCTGGCAGTGCAGACATGTCCCGAGCCGCCGCCGCAGGCGGCGCACGCTGCACGGCTAGTTCGTGTAACCAGACCAAGAAATTTTTCAGTGCATCGGCATGAAAATTGCGTCTGTGGTCTTACTGGTCTTACCAGTTTGAACGCTGCTTGATTGAAATGAATATGGAACGAGCCCCTGCTGCCTTGTCATCGCTATTGCCCGCCAGCCTGTCGGCCGGCTGGCATGCGGCACTGGAATTGGGTTATGCCGTGGATCACGGCTGCACGATTCCGGTGCATCGCCGTCATGTCGGCCCGTTAAGAGTGCAAAAGCACTTCATCGATGCCTCAGGCGTTTGCCAGCACATCATCGTGCATCCGCCCGGCGGCATCGCCGGCGGCGATAAGCTGCACATCGACGTCACGCTGGAAGAGGGGGCCGACGTGCTGATCACCAGCCCCGGCGCGGCCAAGTGGTACGACGGCTTCGGTCGACCCGCCAACCAGTCGGTCACGCTCACCTTGGCCAACGGTGCCCGGCTGGAATGGCTGCCACTGGAAACCATCCTCTACGCCGGTGCGGACGTGCGGCTGGAAAGCCGCATCCGGCTCGCGGGCGATGCCTGCCTGCTGTACGGCGACGTGGTCTGCCTCGGCCGCCCTGCCTGCGGCGAGCGCTTCGACCGCGGTCAATGGCGTCAGCTCGCCGAGATCGAGCGCGATGGCCGGCTGATCTGGTGCGAGCACGCCGTGCTGCCCGGCGCCAGCCCCTTGCTCGCCTCGCCGGTGGGGCTCGCCGGTCACAGCGTGGTCGCCACCCTGGTCTGGGCCGGCCCGGCCTTGCCCGACGAACTGCACCAAGCCGCGCTGGAGGTCGCCACCACGGGCCGCGCCGCCGCCACACAACTGCCCGAAGTCTGGCTGGCACGCTTCATCGGCGACTCGGCCGAGGCGGCCCACCACTGGCTACGCCAGCTGCGCGCCTTGCTCCACCCCTTCACCCACGGCCGCCAGGCGCAATCCCCGCGCATCTGGGCGACCTGAACCGAAACGGAAAACAACATGGAACTGACCCCCCGCGAGAAGGACAAGCTGCTGATCTTCACCGCCGGCCTGCTGGCCGAGCGGCGCCGCGCGCGCGGCCTCAAGCTCAACTACCCGGAGGCGGTGGCCTTCATCAGCGCCGCCATCATGGAAGGCGCGCGCGACGGCAAGACCGTGGCCGAGCTGATGCACTACGGTACCACCTTGCTCCGCCGCGACGAGGTGATGGAAGGCGTGCCGGAGATGATCGGCGAAATCCAGGTCGAGGCGACCTTTCCCGACGGCACCAAGCTCGTTACCGTCCATCAACCCATCGTGTGAGGTCGCCATGGACATCTTGCTACTCGACTCCGCCGGCTTCGACAAGCACCGGGACGGGCTGGTGACGCTACTGGGCGATGCCGTGCAGCACGGCGCTTCAGTCGGCTTTCTCTGGCCTCTGGACGAAGCGACGGCCGGAGCTTATGTCGATGGCTTGCGAGCATCGATCGACGAGGGCGCGCGACTCCTCTGGGTGGCCCTGCGGGACGGGCACCTGGTCGGCTCCGTCCAGCTCGAACTGTGCCTGCGGGAAAACGGCCGCAATCGGGCCGAAGTGCAAAAACTGCTGGTGCTGAACGATGCCCGGCGCGGCGGCATCGCCCGCCAGCTGATGAGCACGCTGGAGACACGGGCGCGGGAACTGGAACGGGGGCTGTTGTACCTCGACACCGAGGCGGGTTCGCCGGCCGAGGATTTCTACCGCGCACTGGGCTATCACTACGCCGGCGGCTTGCCCGATTACGCCTGTGGGCCCGCCGGCCACTACCGCCCCAACGCGATCTACTACAAGACTTTATTCAACAGGGGAGCCGCATGATTCCCGGACAACTCCTCGCCGCCCCCGGCGAGATCGAGCTCAACGTCGGCCGCCGCACGCTCACGCTGACCGTGGCCAACACCGGCGACCGCCCGATCCAGGTCGGCTCGCACTACCACTTCGCCGAAACCAACGACGCGCTCGCCTTCGACCGAGAAGCTGCACGCGGCTTTCGCCTCAACATCCCGGCCGGCACCGCGGTGCGCTTCGAGCCGGGCCAGACGCGCACCGTCGAGCTGGTGGGGCTGGCCGGCGAGCGCGAGGTGTACGGCTTCCAGGGCAAGGTGATGGGGAGACTATGAAAATTACACGACAAGCCTACGCCGAAATGTTCGGCCCCACCGTCGGCGACAAGGTGCGCCTGGCCGACACCGAGCTGTTCGTCGAAGTCGAACGCGACTACACCGTCTACGGCGAAGAAGTGAAGTTCGGTGGCGGCAAGGTGATCCGCGACGGCATGGGGCAGGGCCAGAAGCTCGCCGCCGAGGTGGCCGACACCGTCATCACCAACGCCCTGATCCTCGACCACTGGGGTATCGTCAAGGCCGACCTCGCGCTGAAGAACGGCCGCATTGCCGCCATCGGCAAGGCCGGCAACCCGGATATCCAGCCCGGCGTCGACATCGTCATCGGTGCCGCTACCGAGATCATCGCCGGTGAAGGCATGATCGTCACCGCCGGCGGCATCGACACCCACATCCACTTCATCTGCCCCCAGCAGATCGAAGAAGCGCTGATGTCCGGCGTCACCACCATGATCGGCGGCGGCACCGGCCCGGCCACCGGCACCAACGCTACCACCTGCACGCCGGGGCCGTGGCACATGGCGCAGATGCTCAAGGCCGCCGAGGCCTTCCCGATGAACCTGGGCTTCACCGGCAAGGGCAACGCCAGCCTGCCGGAACCGCTGCGCGAACAGGTGCGTGCCGGCGCCATCGGCCTCAAGCTGCACGAAGACTGGGGCACCACCCCGGCGGCGATCGACAACTGCCTGAGTGTCGCTGACGAAATGGACGTGCAGGTGGCGATCCACACCGACACGCTCAACGAATCCGGCTTCGTCGAAGCCACGCTGGCGGCATTCAAGGGCCGTACCATCCACACCTATCACACCGAGGGCGCCGGCGGCGGTCACGCGCCGGACATCATCAAGGCCTGCGGCGAACTCAACGTACTGCCGAGTTCGACCAACCCGACGCGGCCGTACACCGTCAACACCATCGACGAGCACCTCGACATGCTGATGGTGTGCCATCACCTTGACCCCGCCATCGCCGAGGACGTGGCCTTCGCCGAGAGCCGCATCCGCCGCGAGACCATCGCCGCCGAAGACATCCTGCACGACCTGGGCGCCTTCGCCATGATGTCGTCGGATTCTCAGGCCATGGGCCGCGTCGGCGAAACCATCCTGCGCTGCTGGCAGACCGCCGACAAGATGAAGCGCCAGCGCGGCCCGCTGGACGGCGATGCTTCGGGTAACGACAACGCCCGCATCAAGCGCTACCTCGCCAAGTACACCATCAACCCGGCCATCACCCACGGCATCGCCCACGAAGTCGGCAGCATCGAAGTCGGCAAACTGGCCGATCTGGTGCTGTGGAAGCCGATGTTCTTCGGTGTGAAACCGAGCCTGATCCTCAAGGGCGGCATCATCGCCGCCGCCGCGATGGGTGACGCCAACGCCAGCATCCCGACGCCGCAGCCGGTGCACTCCCGGCCGATGTTCGGCAGCTACGGCGGAGCCATTGCCGCAGGCAGCGTCACCTTCGTTTCTCAGGCGGCACTGGAGGCCGGCGTGGGCGAGGAACTGGGGCTCCAGAAGCGGCTGGTGGCGGTCAAGGGCTGTCGCAACGTCAAGAAGACCGACCTGATCCACAACAACTACCTGCCCAAGATCGAGGTCGACCCGCAGAACTACCAAGTCAAGGCCGACGGCCAGTTGCTGTGGTGCGAGCCGGCCGACGTGCTGCCGATGGCGCAGCGCTACTTCCTGTTCTGATAGAAGAGAGACTGATCATGCTGGTGATTACCCGACGAGCCGACGACCCCAGCCACTGGGATGCCGAGCTCGTCATGACCTTCGAACTGCGCAGCAAGAGCCGGCTGCGCACCACCGCGAGCAGCGGCGAGGACGTCGGCCTGTTCCTGGAAGCCGGCCAGCCGCTGCGCCACGGCGAAGTGCTGCAGGCCGAAGACGGCCGCCGCGTGCGCGTCGCCGCCGCCCCAGAAGCATTGCTGCACGTCAGCTGCGCCAACCCGCGAGAACTGTGCCGCGCCGCTTATCATCTCGGCAACCGCCACGTCCACCTCGAAGTGGGCGAGGGCTGGCTGCGCCTGCTGGACGACGAGGTGCTGGCGCAAATGCTGCTGCAACTGGGCGCTCAGGTCGAACGCCTCTCGGCGCCGTTCAACCCCGAGCACGGTGCCTACGGTGGCGGCCATCACCACTCGCACGGCAAGGAGGCCGCCTTCCAGTACGCCCCCAAGCTGCACCAGTACGGGTCCGGCGCATGAACGGCGGCATGGCACAGCTGCAGCTCCTGCGCCTGGCGAGCCCCGGGCTGCCGATCGGTGCCTACAGCTACTCACAGGGCCTGGAAAGCGCGCTTGACCTCGGGCTCGTGACGGATGCCACTAGCGCCCGCCAGTGGCTCCACGACGTGCTGCACGGGCCGCTCAGCCGCTTCGAGGCAGCACTGTTGGCGCAAGCCTGCCGTGCGCTGGCTGCCGGCGACGAGGCACGGCTTGTCGCCATCAACCAGCGTCTGTTGGCGAGCCGCGACAGCCGCGAACTACGGCAGGAAGCCGAGCAGATGGGCTACTCGCTGCGCCAGCTGCTCGCCGCGTTGCCGGAAAGCCGCCGCCATCCGTGGCCTGCCAGCCTGGGCAACGCCCCCGTGGCGGTGCCGGTGGCCTGGGCGGTGGCGGCACGCGCGCTGGATCTCACCGAAGAGGCGGCTGTGAGCGGTTACCTGTGGGGCTGGCTGGAAAACCAGGTCATGGTGCTGCTCAAGGCGATGCCGATGGGACAGACCGCTGGCCAGCAGCTGCTATCGGCCCTGTTGCCCGAACTCGCCATCGCTGTCGACACCGCGCGTGGCTTGCCCGAAGACGAACTGAGCAACTTCGCCCCGGGCTTGGCCTGGGTGGCGATGAAACACGAAACGCAATACAGCCGGCTGTTCCGGTCTTGAGAACCTGCCTAGTCATGAACGTAGGATGGGTGAAGCGCAGCGAAACCCATCGCTGAACAGTTGGATAAACCCTGAGGAGAGCATCATGCAAAAAGCCCCGCTGCGCGTCGGGATCGGCGGACCGGTCGGTTCCGGCAAGACCCATCTCACCTGGGCGCTGTGCAAGGCGCTACGCGATATCTATAATGTCGCCGCCGTCACCAATGACATCTACACCCAGGAAGACGCGCAATTCCTGGTCAAGAATGAAGCGCTGTCACCCGACCGCATCATCGGCGTGGAAACCGGCGGCTGCCCGCACACTGCGATCCGCGAAGACGCCTCGATCAACCTCGAAGCCGTGGCGCGGCTCAATGCCCGCCACCCCGGCCTAGACGTGATCTTCATCGAAAGCGGCGGCGACAACCTGGCCGCCACCTTCAGCCCGGAACTGTCCGACCTGACGATCTACGTCATCGACGTCTCGGCCGGCGACAAGATTCCGCGCAAGGGCGGGCCGGGCATCTGCAAGTCAGATCTCTTGGTGATCAACAAGATCGACCTGGCGCCGCTGGTCGGCGCCTCGCTCGACGTGATGGACCGGGACGCCAAGAAGATGCGCGGCGAGCGGCCGTTCGTGTTTTCCAATCTCAAGAGCGGGCAGGGACTGCAGGACATCATCCGCTTCATCGAAGACAAAGGCATGTTGACACTTAACAAGGAAGGAATCACCCATGCGTAAACACACCCTGATCCCGGCAGCGCTGCTGCTGGCCCTGAGCGCCGCCGCCCAGGCTCACCCCGGTCACGGCGTCAGCGGCCTGGAAAGCGGCCTCGTCCACCCGTTCTCGGGCCTGGACCACCTGCTGACGATGCTGGCCGTCGGTCTCTGGTCGTGGCAGATGGGCGGCTCCGCACGCTGGCAAGGCCCGCTGACCTTCATGCTGATGCTGGCCGTGGGCGGTGCGCTGAGCTGGGCCGGCTTTGCCGTGCCGGGTCTGGAAACCGGCATCGCCGCCTCGGTGGTGGCCACCGGCATGCTGATCGCCTTCGCCATGCAGCCCGGCCGCCTCGCCGCGCTCGCCGTGATCGGCGCCTTCGCCGTGCTGCACGGCATGGCGCACGGCCTGGAAATGCCGGGCAATGCCTCGGGTCTGACTTACGCCGCCGGCTTCGTGCTGGCCTCCGGCCTGCTGCACGCTGCCGGTCTGCTGCTGGGTGCGGGCCAAGCCCGCGTACGTGCCAGCCGCCTCTTGGTGCGCGGTGCCGGCGTAGCGATCTCGGCCACCGGTGTGGCCCTGCTGGGCGGTTGGGTCTGAGTCCACATCATCCGATGCGACAGAACGCCCCTTCGTGGGGCGTTTTTTACGCCTGTTGATGGCCTGAGGAACAAACTATTGGCCCAACCGCGGCAATCTGGGACAATAGATTGATCCACGTGTTTTCCGGGTAAGGCTCTTCCAATCAATGGCCGGATGTGGTGCCGTATCGTCGCCATACATGGAAAAGACCAACCTATTAGTCCATAATGGGTCAATTGGACCAATAGGTTGAACTCCATGCCAAAACGTAACCTGCTCAAGCTGAGTCCGTTACCGATAGAGGCCCAGTTCGCTCTGGAAGCCCTGGGCGAGCGCATCACCCGTGCCCGAAAGGAACGCCGTCTCTCGCAGCGGGAAGTCGCCGAGATGCTCGGCATCTCCAAGACCACCTACGTCTCCATCGAGCACGGCCGCGATTCGGCGCAGATCGGGCACTACGCCCGGGCGGTCTGGCTGTTGGACGTGCCCGGCACCTTCCTGCCGGTGCCGGAAGACGGTGTCCTCGCGTTGGAGCGGGGGAGGTCATGAGCGACGCGCCGGTTCATATCTGGTTGCCGGATCAGGCCGCCTCCACGTTGGCAGGAACGTTCACGCTGGATGCCAAGGTCTCTCGGTTTCACTACGACGACGGCTACCGCGAGCAAGGCTGCCCCTCGCTGGCGCCTGACATGCCGGTCAGCAAGGTCTCCCACAAGATCGCCGGCAAGGACCCGATTTTTCCGATCATGCTCGACACGGGGCCCGACGATTGGGGGCACATGCTGCTCGAACGCCGCCTGGAAAGAGAAGTATCGCGCCTCGACGCCCTGACCCTGGGGCCGGCCGATGGAGCAGGCAACATCGTGCTCGGTCACCTGACGCCGGAACGCTTCGAGACGATGTCGCTCGAAGCGTTCGAGGCCGTGCTGGCGGACCTGCCGGACGCGCAGGACCCCGCCAGCCAGCGGCATCGGGAGCGCGTCATGCAGTCCGTGTTCCAGGGCACCAGTCTGGGCGGCGCCAAACCGAAACTGACCCTGGAGCGGGACGGCGTGCAATACATCGCCAAGTTTCCCGAGCGCGGCGATGATCCCTTCCTGCCCCAACTGGAACTGGCCATGCTGCGCATGGCGCGCGACTGCGGCATCGATGCCTGCAAGGCGGAAGTGATCGAGCCGACGCCGCATCGTTATGCGCTGCTGGTCAAACGCTTCGACCGCCACGCACTGGGAGCGGGATTTGCCCGCACCGGGTATGTCAGCGCCTGGTCGGTTGCTCGCCTGGATCAGCATCAGGAGAAGAGGGAAGACCAGGCCCTATTGGCCACCCAAGGCTTTACCCCCACCATGTATGCGCGAAGCTACGTGGCGCTGGCCAACCACATGATGCGCTGGTGTGGCGGCACCGAGCGCTACCGCGCCAACCTTCGCGAACTTTGGCGGAGGATCGTATTCAACTCCCTGATCCGCAACACCGACGACCACCCGCGCAACCACGGCCTGCTATGCGGCAGCATGGAGCCGCATCAATGGTCCCTGTCCCCGGCCTTCGACATGGTGGCGCAGCGCTCCGCCGGCATCGTGCCGGGCCATGCCATGGGCTATCTGTTCGAAGAACCCCGGCGGGGCAGAAAGCTTGCGCAGCGCCGGCTCGTCACCGCCTCCAGTCGGGTAGACCTGCTTCTGGCCGCGACGCTGCACTATGGCTATGAATCGCCCGAGGCGGAAACCACGTTCGAAGAAATGCGCGCGCTGGTGCGGGGCCGGTGGCGGGAGTACCTGGTGGAGGCCGGCATGCCGGCCGACGAAACCGAGCGCTACGCGAAAACGCTGGGGCAGGATTTCGATTGATTGTCGGGCTGCGCGAGCTGGAGGGAGTGGCCTGCCTGACGATTGCTCTACCGCCACTCGTCGCCATCGGCCCTTTCTGCAACATGACGGCGGTTTATCAAAATCTATCAACCCGAAATGGATAGGGATCGACGATGGTCTGCTCGCCGGTGATCATTTCCGCAATGAGCCGCCCCGTAATCGGGCCGAGCGTCAGCCCGTGGTGAGCATGCCCGAAAGCGAACCAGAGGTCCTTGTGATGCGGAGCCGGCCCGATGATGGGCATCATGTCGGGAGTACAGGGTCGTCGCCCCAGCCATGGCGTAGCGTCGAGGCGCGAGGCAAGGGGAAACAGTTGGCGCGCGATGGGCTCGACGGCCTCCAACTGCACCGGCGTCGCCGCCGTGTCGCGAAGCCCCAGTTCGACCCCGGTGGTCAGGCGGATGCCGCGCACCATCGGCGCGATGAGAAAGCCGCTCTCCACATCGAGCACCGGCTGATTCAGCCGTGCGCCCGGTTCTGCGGCGTAATGCATGTGGTAGCCGCGCTTGACGGCGAGCGGTAGCCGATAGCCAAGCCTGGCCGTGATCGTGTCCGACCAGGGCCCCATCGCCACCACCACCGAACGCGCCTCGACCCGGCCGCTCTGCGCGTGGACGGCCCACTGCGGTTCGAGTGTCTCGGCGTCGCCAATCAGAATGTGCCCGCCAAGCCGCTCGAAAAGCCGGGCATAGGCCATCACGAGCGCATTGGGGTCGCTCACCGAGTCGGACCCCGTATAACGCAGCGCGCCCAGCAGCGCATGGCTCAGGAATGGCTCGGCCGCGCGCAGTTGAACAGCGTCGAGCGTTTCGAACGTCACACCGTACTCTGCATGACTGCGCTCGGCGGCCCGAGTCTCTTCATCCAGCTTCCTGGCGGTGCGGAACACCTTGAGCCAGCCTCCCGAACGCAGCAATGCGCCCGCGCCGGCCACCTCGACGAGGGCGCGATGCTCGCTCACGCAATGTTCGATCAGGGTGGCGTAAGAGCGCGCAATCGTCGCGTGACGGTCCGGACGCGAATGATACCAGTAGCGGTAAAGAAACGGCGCCAGGCTCGGCATCGCCGTGGGGTGATAGCGCACGTCGAGTGAACGGTTGCGCGCATAATCGAGCAGCTTGCCTAAGTCACGCGGGAACGCATACGGGTAGACGCCTTCACGCTGGATCAGACCGGCATTGCCGAACGAGGTCTCGTTGCCGGGTGGTTTGCGGTCCACCAGCGCGACGGACAGGCCGCGTTGCTGCAAGTGCACGGCGACGGATACGCCGACAATGCCGCCACCTAGTACCAGGGTATCGAACTTCATTGGGGGACTACTGCTCATGATCTTTCCCGTCGCTATCCTTGAGGTCGGCCGGATGACACGCTCGGCGGCTGCACGAAGAAGCCGAAAGACGCTATTTGAGTTTACAAGGACGAAAAACTGTGCGGAAGCAGGCAGCGTCAGGAGGATGAGAGGAAATTCCTGACGACGCGGTCGCTCGCCTTGAACCGCAATCGCCCCGAAGCCGGCTTGCGCTTAGGCTTCGCCCTCATCGCGCAATACGTCCTTTCGGTTTTTGTTGGTAATGCTGCCATGTGAAACTCAAGCATTCGAATGGATTCGATCAAAACCCATGCAAGTCAATTTGCGATGTGTATAAATATAACAATCGACTATGCTGTTCTCGTGCGACTGGGCTTGAAGTCGCGAATTATGACAAATAAGACACGAATGTAATTCGAAGCCTGGTGCGTGTTCGAGTCTGTGAGCAGCTGCGGGTTGGGCTGCGGCCAATGGAGGTCGTGACGACAATGGATAGACTGCTCGCCGCCAAGGGGGGAGGCCCGGCCGCAGCCGGCCCGGTGCGGCGTGACATCCGCGGCAAGCTCATGCTGGCGCGCTTGCCCGCGATGTCACCCATCCTGGTTCAGCTATTGGATTTGTGCCAGCGCGATGATCTGAACCTGTCCGATCTATCGACGTTGATCAGCCGTGATGCCGGCATGGCGGCCCAGGTCTTCGCGCTGTCCACCTCGGCGGCATTCCATGGGCGTACCCGTCCCGCCACGCTCGATCAATGCCTTTCCCTGCTGGGCATGAATGCCATCAAGACGCTCGTCATCAACGGGTCGGTCATGCAGGTGTTCAATCGCCTGGTGGATTGGCAGGAAGTGGATCTGGGCGAGTTCTGGGCGCATTCCCTGCGCACCGCGCTGATCGCCCGCGAACTGGCCCGCCGGATGCATTACCCCAATCAGGACGAAGCCTACCTGGCTGGTTTGGTCCATGACATTGGCCGCCTGGCCTTGCTGGCGACGGTCCCCGAGGTTTACCAAAGCATTTTCCGCGAATGCCGGGATGGCGAAGCATTGTGTGCCGCCGAGCATTCCGCCTTTGGGCTGACCCACGTCGAAGTGGGCGCCTGGCTGGTGGAAAAGTGGCAACTGGATTCGTTTCTGGGCGACAGCGTGCTGTATCACCATGAACCGTTCGAGCGCATGGTGTCGGCCCCACCGCTGGTTCGCATCGTCTTGCTGGCGGAATACCTGGCGGGCTTGCACGATACCGACCACCCGCAGGGCGATGCCGGAGTCATGGCACTATGCGGCGCGCCGCTCGACGATCCGGCCACCCTGCTCGCCGCCGTCGAGCGTGACCTGCTGGGCATCGCCGAACAACTGGGCATACGCCTTTCCGATGCCAAGGCGAGCGAACCGGCCCGGCAGGCCGATGTCGAGCTCGCCACGCGCCTTCAGGACATGCTGTTGGTCAATCAGGCCCTGAGCCAGTCGCCCGGCGCTGCCGACGGCAACGGCTCGGCCATGCAAACGGCCGTGCAGGCGCTCAAGATACTGTTCGATCTGGACGCGGTGCTGTGCTTCGAAGCGGTCGACGGGGAGCACGAGCGGTTCCGCGCCAAACCCCTAGTCAGCCATTCTGCCAAGCTGGCGCAACTGGAATTCGTGCGCGGCAGCAGCACCTCTATACTGGCGCGCGCACTGGATGGGGAGCCGCAGCTGGTCATGCGCGGTGGACAATTGCCCGTGCTCGACGACCAAGTGCTGCGTAGTCTTGGCGGAGAGGGCATGCTGCTGTTGCCCTTGCGTACGCCGTCTGCCCGTCTTGGGGTGCTGGTGGCCGCTGTCGATAGCGCGGAGCGGGGCGCCACCCTGACCGCCAGACTGCCCTGCCTCGCTGTCTTTGGGCGCATGAGCGCGGAACGCATCGCCGCGCAGCGCCGGCTCGGTCATGCCGAGGTACAGGCCGGCGTGGATAGCCGGCTCAACCGGCTGGTGCACGAGCTCAACAACCCGCTGGCGATCATCCGGAACTATGTCTCCATCCTCGAATCAGCCAGCGCCGGCAAGGGGGCACCGCAACCTGAGCTCGCCATCGTGCGCGAGGAGATCGACCGGGTCGCGCAGATGCTGCGCGCCACGCGGGAACAACAGGCCGAGACGACACCCGCGAAGGGGCCGGTCAGGCTCAACCGCATCGTGGAAGATCTGGCCGCCTTATTCCGCGGGTCGATTCCGCTTGGCGGATCGGTTGACATCCACCTCGATCTGGCCGAGGCATTGCCGGACATCATGTCTGACCGTGACCGGCTCAAGCAGTTGTTGGTGAATTTGATCAAGAACGCGGTCGAAGCCATGCCGCAAGGTGGGCAGGTAACCATTTCGACGGCGGCTTGGGGCCTGGGCGAAGCGGGCGCGTCCCATGTCGAAATCAGGGTCGAAGACAACGGCCCCGGCATCCCCAAAGAGGTGCTCGGCCAGCTCTATCAGCCGGTAACCAGCCAGAAGCCCGGTACTCATCAAGGACTTGGGCTGGCCATCGTGGGGCAACTGGTGCGTGATCTCAACGGCTTGATCAACTGCCGCTCGGACCAGCAGGGAACGCGTTTCCAGGTATTGCTGCCGCTCGACCGGCAGTGAAGCCGCGCAGGACTGCTTTCAAACCGCGTCAATGCGGTGAGGGTAGGCAAGGGGGGATAAAGTGGCAGCGAATCACTTCGGAATGACCGCGAAACTATTGGTCGTGGATGACGAGCCGCGCATGCGGGAAAGCCTGTGCACCCTGTTGCAGGGCCGGAATTACGACGTGCGCGGCTGCCAGGACGGCCAGTCGGCCCTGGAAGAGCTCATGGCGGGCGGCGTGGATCTGATGCTGCTGGATCTCCACCTGGGCGACATGAACGGGCTCGACCTGCTCGGGATGATCCGGCGTGCCGGCATCGACACCGAGGTGCTGGTGGTCAGCGGCGATACCGCTTTCGATTCGGCCGTGTGCGCGCTGCGCAGCGGGGCAAGCGATTATGTGTGCAAGCCCTATGCCGTAGAGGAACTCATGCACCGCGTCGAATTGGCCCTGCAGCGCCGGAGCTTGATGCATGCCAACCTGTGCATGGCACAGCAGCTGCATACCTCAGAACGCATGCACCGCTCACTGGTGGAGGCTTCGCCCGATCTCATCTTTACGCTGGACGAGCGCTTTCGCTTCACGTTTGTCAACGAGCGCACGCACAACTTGATCGGCTATTCCCCGCAGGAACTGCTGGGGCTATCGCTGTTGGACCTGATCTTGCCGGTGGATGCCGAAAGAGTCCGTTACGTGCTCGACCATCGGGCGGGGCAGCGGACCATCGAGTTTCGTATCGCCTGCAAGGGTGCAGAGATCACCGAGCGGCATTTCGAAGCTAGCCTGGTGCCGGTGGAGCTGGATTTGCCGCAGCTGTCGAGCCGCCTGTATGGCGTCGCTCGGGACGTGACCGACAAAAAGGATGCAGAACACCGCCTGGCCTATCTGGCCTACCACGACTTGCTCACCGGGCTGCCCAACCGCGCCCTGTTTCGTGACCGGCTCGGCCTGGCGATCATGCAGGCCAAGCGCAAGGGTAGCCAGGTGGCAGTGCTGTTTGTCGATCTGGACCGCTTCAAGCTCGCCAACGATACCTTCGGCCATATCAAGGGCGACGAACTGCTCAAGCAAGTGGGCCAGCGGCTGCAAGGCGTCTTGCGCGAGAGCGACACGCTGGCCCGCTTGGGCGGCGACGAGTTCACCCTCCTGCTGCCGGATCTGAGCAGCAAGGAGGATGCCGCCGCCATCGCGGCAAGCCTGGTCAAGGCGATCGCCGCTCCGTTCAGCATCGACGGCAACGATGTGTTTCTGACCGTCAGCATCGGCATCGCGGTATTCCCCAGCGATGGCGACGACATCGAGACCCTGCTTCGCCATGCCGATATCGCCATGTACCAGATCAAGGCCCAGGGCAAGAATGGTTTCAGCTTCTTCCTGCCGGTGATGGACGACACCGCCAGCCGTCGGCTGCGTCTTGAAAACGAGGTGCGACGGGCCTTGGAGCTGGAGCAGTTCGAGCTGCACTATCAGCCGCAGGTGGAGTTCGACAGCCGCCGCATCATCGGCTGCGAAGCCTTGATCCGCTGGCAGCACCCTAGCCGGGGGCTGGTGCCGGCGGGGGCGTTTCTGGGGGTGATCGAGGAGATCGGGCTGATGAAGCCGCTCACCTACTGGGTGATCGAGCGCGCCTGCCACACCTTGTGCGAATGGAAACGCGCCGGACTCGATCTGTCGCGCATGTCGGTCAACGTGCCGCCCGAGGTCCTGGCCGATGACGATTTCTACGAGTATTTGATCGCCACAGTCGACCGCTACGGCATCCATCGTCAGAGTTTCGAGATCGAGATCACCGAAAATGCGTTCATCGCCGACCAGCAAGCCATGTCACTGAAACTGGCCGGGTTGGCCGAACAGGGGATTCGCGTGGCCATCGACGATTTCGGCACACAATATTCGTCGCTGAGCTACCTGCGCCACCTGCCGGTGACGACGCTCAAGATCGATCAGTCCTTCGTGCGCGAGATCGAAGCGGGTAAGGAGGACTCCCCCATCGTCCGCGCCATTGTCGCCATCGCCACCGGGCTCAACCTGAGCCTGGTCGCCGAAGGGGTGGAAACCGATATTCAGGCGGACTATCTGGGCAGCCTGGGGGCGGTGGAGATGCAGGGCTATCTGTTCGGCAAGCCCATGCCTTCGTCGGATTTCAGCCGGCTGTTGTGCGGTGAGGCTGCGGTTTTGTCGGTCTAGGTGAGCGCTTTGGCCTCCCTCGTTTAACCCTCCTGCCACATCGCGTCGTCGGCAAACGACTCCGCCAGGAAATCCAGCATGGTGCGCAGCGTCGCCGGCATGTGCCGGCGCGAGGCATAGACCGCGTAGATGCCCATGTCGCGGGGACGGTAGCTGTCGAGCACGGCCACCAGTTGGCCGGAAGCAAGCAGGGGCGCCGCCGCCTGCAGCGGCTGCATGGTGATGCCGACACCCTGGCAGGCCGCCTCCAGCAAGGCGGCGGTTTCGTTGGCGGTGACGTTGCCGCCCACCGGCACCGAGACCGGCTGCCCGTCGCGGGAAAACTCCCACAAGCTCTTGCCGAAGTAGGAATAGGTCAGGCAGTTGTGCAACGCCAGTTGCTCGGCGCGCTGCGGCGTGCCGTGTTGACGCAGATAGCCGGGAGAAGCGCACACCACCGAGCGGCACAGCCCCAGCTTGCGTGCGATCAGGTTGGGGTCGAGGTCGTTGGTGATGCGGATGGCCAGATCAATGCCTTCTTCCACCAGGTTCACCGCCCGATTCAGCAACTGCATATCGACGGCGGTGGCCGGGTAGCGCTTGACGTAGTCCGCCACCGCCCGGGCGATGTAAGACTGCCCCAGCCACACGCTGCAGGTCAGGCGCAGGATGCCGCGCGGCGCGGCTTCGGGAGCGGTGACGGCGGCCTGCATCTCGTCTTCCATCTCCAGCATCTGGCGGCAACGCGGCAGCATCTCGCTGCCGGCCGAGGTCAGGCTCAGCTTGCGCGTGGTCCGGTGCAACAAGCGGGCGCCGACCCATTCCTCCAACTCGGCCAGATAACGCGACACCATGGCGCGCGACATGTCCAGGCTGTCGGCGGCGTGGGACAGGCTGCCGCGCTCCGCCACCTCCACGAACACGCGCATGGCTTTCAATCGATCCATGATTTGCTCGATCCATGCAACAAACTAATCGCCATTATGCGGTTTTTTGCATCGTTTCGAACAACTAATATGCTGCTCATCCCGTAACCCACTGCAAGGACACAGAAATGACCACGGCCGTACTGCATTACCTCTACGACCCGCTGTGCGGCTGGTGCTACGGCGCCGCGCCGCTGATCGAGGCTGCCCGCGCTATCCCGGGGCTGCGCGTGGAGCTGCACGGCGGCGGCATGATGGCCGGCGCCAATCGTCAGCCGGCCAGCGAGGCGCTGCGCAACTACGTGATGCCGCACGACCACCGCATCGCCGCCCTGACCGGGCAAGCGTTCGGCGCCGACTACTTCGACGGCCTGTTGCGCGACAGCGGCGCGGTGTTCGACTCGGCGCCGCCGACCACGGCCATCCTCGCCGCCGAAGCCCTCGGTGGACGTGGCGCCGACCTGCTCAAACGCATTCAGATAGCCCACTACGTCGAAGGCCGGCGCATCGCCGATACCGAGGTGCTGGGCCAGTTGGCGGCCGGCATCGGTCTCGACCCGGCGGCCTTTGCCGCCGAGTTCGCCCGTCAGGATGGCGCGGCCACCCAAGCTCACATCACGGCAAGCCGTCACTTGCTGAGTCGCGTCGGCGGACGGGGCTTCCCGACCTTCGCGTTGCAACTGGGCGAAACGCTGACGGTGCTCGATGCCGGCCGTTTCCTGGGTCAACCCGCTGCCTGGCGTGCCTTCCTCGAACAGCACGGGCAGCCGGCGCAGGCCGAGGACTCGGAATCGGCAGCCCAGGAAGGCTGTGCCAACGGTAGCTGTGCCATTTGAGCGAGCTTTCACGATCAGTCACCGGCGAGCCGTAGGATGGGTGGAGCGCAGCGCAACCCATCGAGCCCGCAAGCCGGAACATTTCCGTTGTTTATCCCACTTTCCGCCGTGCCCATAGTGGCACGGCACCCTTTCCCTCAAGGAGAACACCATGAACGTCGTCATCATCGGAATCAGCGGTCGCGTCGGCTCGCGGCTGGCCAACGAACTGCTGCAACGCGGCCATAAGGTGACCGGCATCGCCCGCGATATCGGCAAGGTGGAGCCCCGTGCCGGCGTGACCCTGAAGCAGGCCGACGCCACCGACCCGACAGCCCTGGCCCCGCTTTTGGCCGGCCACGATGCCGTGATCAGCGCTTCGATGTTCCTGTCGAGCAATGCCGCCAGCCTGATCTCGGCGGTCAAGGACGCCGGCGTGCCGCGTCTGCTGGTGGTCGGCGGCGCCGGCAGTCTGGAAGTCGCCCCGGGCGTGCAACTGATCGACACCCCGGAATTTCCCGCGATCTACAAGGCCGAGGCGAGCGCCGGCCGCGACTTCCTGAATGCCCTACGTGGCGAGTCGATGCTGGACTGGACCTTCCTGTCACCGTCCGCACTGTTCGAGCCGGGCGAGCGCACCGGCCAGTTCCGCATCGGTGCCGATGAACTCTTGATCGATGCTGCCGGCAAGAGCCACATCTCGATGGAAGACTACGCCATCGCCCTGGTCGACGAACTGGAAACGCCGCAGCGCCCGCGCCGTCGCTTTACCGTCGGCTATTGAGGCGGTAGGGCTGACGTATACATCACTATCAGGGATGATATTTGCCTGACTACCCTAACGACGGCCATCGCTGAAATCCTAATGCCGATCGAGAGCGCATGACACGTCCTGATTCGGTTATGGCTTAACCTTTTTTGATAACTTATCCTTTCGCCGCTCCATATCTTGCAGGATCTGGTGGCGGCGATAGTCTTTCATCTTTCGCCACTCCCGGCACTCTTCACGAGTCCGCAGACATCCATGGCAAAACCCAGTTTTACCGTCAAACTTACAGAGATCGATGCAAGGTGATTTGATAGCCATAGCTTTATTATGTGAGCTTTCCCGCTGGGTTGATGCGATGAAAAACGCATCGTATCAATCCAGTGATGTTCTACGAACATTTCCTGCTTAGAGGCGGTAGGCGTCCACAATTCCTCTCATCTTGCCAGACACCTTTTCAAGTTTTTCGGCAATCGACGCTGCCTGGCCCGCAGCGCTGCTGTTTTCATTCGTCATGCCGGCAAATTTCTCCACTTGCAACGCGATATTGCTTGCAGCAAGCCTTTGCTCTCCCAATACATCGGATATTTCGGTTGCTACTTTCTGGCTTTGGCTCGACGAATCGTAAATAAGCGCCATCGACTGCTGTGCCGAGCTCGCTCCCTTCACTCCCTGTTCGACCTGATTCACCGCATTCTCCATCCGGTCAGCCGCACTTTCGGACGCGCGCAGGATAGATTGAATGATATGGCTGATTTCTTGTGTCGAGGCCGCGGTTCGCTCCGCCAATTTTCGCACCTCGTCGGCCACAACCGCAAAGCCTCTCCCAGACTCGCCGGCCCTGGCCGCTTCGATCGCCGCATTCAAGGCGAGCAAATTGGTTTGCTCCGCGACATCGCTGATGACATTGACGATGGTGGTAATGTCCTTGCTTTTGGCCCCAAGCTCCTGGATATCACTCGCCGCTGCCTCCACGGCAGTGGCAATCGAATGGATATTGCCCACCGTCACATCGATGATTTTCTGCCCATTCTGAGCATTACGGCCAGCCCGACTGGACAGCTCGCTTGCCTCGTTTGCCCGCGTCGCGACATGGCTGATACTGGCTGTCATTTGCTCTACCGAGACAGATATATGAGAGGAGGATGCACTTTGCTGGCTAGAGCTCTGCGCTACCTGCTGTGACGCGCCGAGCAAGCTTGCCGATGTGAGCGACACCTCCTTCACGCCCTCTTTCAAGGCAAGCAGATTGGACTGCAGGCGTTCAATCAACAGGTTGAAGACGGCCAGAGTCTGGCTGATTTCATCATGCTCTTTGGCTTCCGTGCGAATAGTAAAATCAAGGGAGGACTCGATGGCCTTTATGGCTTTTTGAGCATTGTGCAAACTGCCGCAAATCTGCCGGTAAATCAGCATGCCCGACAGGGTCAGTACAAGCACCATCAGCGCGATGGCCGCACCTATGATCCACCATGCCCTGGTGGCGGCCGAGCTCATCGAGGCTCTGTTGGCCGCGGCAAGCTGGAGGTTGTAATCCACATTCGACTTGATGGCGGCAACGGCCTTGTCGCCGAGGGTCGCCAACTTCTCCGCACTCGCCCCGGCTTCCAGAATCTTGTTGTTCCTGGAATAGTCGAGCGCTTTATCCATCTCGGCCAGGTAGTCTCCGATCTGTGCCTTTGTCACCAGAAACAGGCTATTGTCTCTGGCGTCATGGACAAATCGGGAGTAAGCCTTGACTGCGCCATTCAGTTCTTCTCTGGTGCTGGCAATTTTTTCTTCAATGATAGGGTTCTTGCTTGGGTCCGCCTGGATGATATGCCGATAGGTCAGCCCCCTGATCGAATCGAACTCTCGTGATATTTTGTTGATGGTCACGATGCTGGGGATGGTGTCTTCACTTATCCTGAGAGAGGAGTTATTGACACTGGCCGTCTGGATGATGGCGACGCCACCAATAAACAAACAGCCGATCAGTGCTCCAGCAACCAGGATCATCAAACGCTTGGCTATTGTCATTATTCCCCCTGTACATTGTTATACCAAGACCGAACCTGGCCAAGATGTAAGCCTTGCCTCTGCGCAAACTTCCACTCTAGAGTTGATGGGGTATTGCTGATGAACCGGTGAAAATAGCCATCCCCCTGAGCGAAACTCGGGGAGGGATGGCTTCCGGTTACTAGGCGGTTAACCCAATTGATCGACCAAAGGCCCCCAGGTATCCGACAGCGCAAAGCCGTTCAGGAAGGGGTCATGGCTATCGATGCGAAGCTGCTCTCTGCCATAAATCCACCCCCTACCGGTGATGCGAGGCAGAATGGCCGGGCGGCCCGCCACTTCCGTCACCCCCAGCACTTCAGCCGTGAACTCCCCTCCGATGATGGAGCGCGACTGCTGCTTGCCACCAACATCGATGAGGCCGCGGGCGTGCATCGTGGCGAGATTGGCCGAGCTGCCGGTTCCGCAGGGCGAGCGATCCACGCGGCCCGGCTTGAGCGTGGTGCAGGTCCGTACCGCGCCATCGGTCTCCCAGCCCCGGAACATGACGTAGGCGACCTCGTCGAGACCCGGAAGCTCGGGATGGCTCACCGGTACCTGCTCGTTAATCAGCGACTTGAGCGCCATGCCGGCTTCCATCAACTCCCGTGCTCGCGACGGCTCGATCGTCAGGCCGACTTGCTCGGCATCGACGATGGCGTAGAACACCCCGCCGAACGCAATATCGGCCCGCACCTCGCCCCAGAGGGGCGTCGCGATCGGCTTGTCCAGGGCCTCGACAAAGCAGGGCACATTGTCGAGGCTGACCGACATGCAACGGCCGTCCTGGCACTGGGCGCGTGCCTTGATCAGGCCGGCGGGCGTATCCAGCGTCACGATGGTTTCCGGCTCGACCATCGCCACCCGCCCGGTCTCGAGCAAGGCCGTCACCACGCAGATGCAGTTGCTGCCGGACATCGGGTGAGCCCGGTCGGCCTGCAGCACGATGAAGCCGGCATCGGCGTCGGGATGGCATGGCGGGAGCAGCAGGTTCACCGACATCTGCACCGAGGCGCGCGGTTCGAACGTCACGAAACGTCGCAAACTGTCATCGACCCGGTTGATGTGGTTCATCTTCTCCAGCATCGTCGTGCCGGGAATCTCTGGCGCGCCGCCGACGATGACCTTGCCGATTTCGCCCTGGCAGTGCACCTCGATCAGGTCCAGAGCGCCTTCCCAGTTGAGATCGAATTGGCTCATTTCAGGTACCACCCCCACGGTTCGTCGCTGGTGTAGCGGGTAATCTGCTTGGTTTCGAGATAGTTATCGAGCCCCCAGCGGCCGAGCTCGCGACCGATACCGGACTGCTTGTAGCCGCCCCACGGCGCTTCCGTGAACGTGGGCTGGGAGCAGTTGATCCAGACGATCCCCGCCCGCAGCTTGGCCGCGACGCGCTCGCAGCGCTCGTCATCGGCCGACATCACGGCGGCAGCCAGGCCGAAGCGGCTATCGTTGGCCAAGCGGATGGCTTCGACCTCGTCGGTAAACGGCTTGATGCACACCACCGGCCCGAAGAACTCCTCGGTCCAGGCGCGGCTATCCAGCGGGACGTCGGCCAGGACTGTGGGTTCGAGGAAGTAACCTTTGTCGAAACCGGCCGGTTTGTTGCCGCCAGTGACAACCTTGGCACCGTCACGGCGGGCCTCGTCGATACCCGCCAATACCTGGGTTAGCTGGCCTTGAGAAACCAGGGGGCCCAGCAGAACGCCTTCTTCCAGACCGTTGCCGATCTTGATCTTGCGACTCTCCTCGGCGAGACGATCCAACAGCGGCTGATACAATGCTTCCTGGACCAGCACACGCGAGGTGGCCGAGCAGACTTGGCCCTGGTTCCAGAAAATCCCGAACATGATCCACTCGACCGCCTTCTCGATATCGCTGTCGGCAAAGACGATGAAAGGCGATTTGCCGCCTAGTTCGAGGCTGACCCTCTTGATATCGCGAGCCGCAGCGGCCATGACCGTGGAACCGACGGGGCCCGAGCCGGTAAAGGCCAGTTTGTCCACGCCGGGATGATCGATCAGGGCCTGGCCTGCCTTTGCACCAGAGCCCGTCACCACGTTCAGAACGCCAGGGGGCAGGCGGGCCTCGTCGGCAATCGCGGCAAGTTCGAGTGCGGTCAGGGAAGTCAGTGCGGCGGGCTTGAGTACCACGGTGCAGCCTGCGGCCAGCGCCGGTGCCACTTTCCAGGCCGCCATCAGCAGCGGGTAGTTCCACGGGATGATGGCGCCAGCCACGCCCAGCGGTTCCCGCACCGCCTTGGACGTGAAACGGCCATCGGCCAAGGCGATCGGCTCGACTGGGTTCTCGTCGAGCTCTTCCGCCAGCGACGCATAGTAATCGAAGCAGCCTGCCGCATCGCCGATATCCCACTCGGCCTCGGGCAGCGGCTTGCCGTTGTCGATGACTTCGATACGGGCGAGCTCGCTCAGTTTCGCCCGGATGCCATTGGCTATGGCACGCAGGTAATAGGCGCGTTCACGGCCGGACATCTGAGGCCAGGGCCCCTGATCGAAGGCGTTGCGGGCAGCCCGCACGGCCTCGTCCACATCCTCCTCCGAGGCGGCAGGTGCCTGGTGAATGACCTCTTCGGTTGCCGGGTTGATCACGTCGAAGGTGCCGCCGTGAACGGGGTATTTCCAGACACCGTTGATATACAGTTTGTTGATGAACAGCTTGTTTCTCATCGTTTTCTCCGTAAAGTCTTTGAAATAATTGAATTGATTAAACATGCCGGGTAATGCCGCCATCGACACGGATGTTCTGACCCGTGATATAGCCGGCATCGTCGGACAGGAGGAACGCCGCTGTTTTGGCGATCTCGATCACGGAACCGATGCGCCGCATCGGGATTGTCTCGGCGGTTTCCGGTTTGTGATCCAGGCTGTCGATATAGCCAGGCAGCAGGGCGTTCATCCGGATGTTCTTGTCGGCATAGCGATCGGCATAGAGCTTGGTGTAGGCCCCCACCGCAGATCGATAAGCGCAGGAAATCGGAAATTTCAGCGTCGGCTCGTAGGCGGCGAAGGTGGTGATGTTGACCCAGGCACCCTTGCCCTGAGCTTCCATCAGGGGCGTCACCAGACGAGCCATCCGCACCACGCTCAACATCATCAGCTCGTGGCCCGCGAGCCACTCTTCATCCGAGAGGGAGAGCAGATCGCCTTTGGGAGGATGGCCCGTATGGTTGACCACGGCATCGATGCGGCCATACGCCTCGACGGTACGGTTCACCAGGTTTTCCAGATCCTGTTCATTGCCGGCCGACCCGCGCAGGCCCAGACCATTCAGCTCGGCGGCGAGCTGCTCCGCGCTGCCCGACGGCGACATCAGGGCAAGGCGATAGCCGCGGGCATGCAGCTCCCTGGCGATGGCTTCCCCCATGCCGCGGCCTCCACCGGTAATCACCGCGACCGGGGCCTGGGCGGTGTCGGCTTTGTCCGAAATAGCCGTCATGGTTTTTCCTCCTGATTTTTTAAAAACGATCAACGCGATAGGGTGTCAGATCGAGCGGCGGAGTCTGTCCCGTCACCAGGTCGGCAATCAGCCTGGCGGTGGTTGCCGAATAAGTCAGCCCGAGATGACCATGGCCCGTCGCATAAAAGACCCCCTGCACCTTGGCCGAGCAGCTGATGATGGGGACGGTATCCGGGAGAGCAGGGCGATGCCCCATCCATTCCGAGGTTTGCTCGACTTGCAAAGAGGGAAGGGCCTGCTTGGCTCGACCCACCAGCACACGTGCGCGGCGATAATCTGGCGCAGCATCCAGGCCGGCCATTTCGACCGTCCCACCGATCCGGATTCCCCCTGCGGTTGGCGTGACCATGAAGGCTTTGGCCGGCCAGATCAGCGAATGGCGCAAAGAAATGCTCGGCGCCATGATCTGGGTGTGATAACCCCGCTCGGTCTCCAGCGGAATGTTCTCGCCAATCAGGCGAGACAATCTGCCGGTGTAGGCGCCCGCCGCCAGAATGGCCTCCTGGCAGGCAATACGGCGACCGTCAGAGAAGGCGATGCTTTTCACCGCGCCATCCTGGCAATCGATGGCCGCCACCTCGCCCGTTTCGACGACTCCGCCCATTTCACGGAAGCGCTCCACCAAGGTCAGGACCAGGCGGTAGGGATCGCGGATGGATTTGTTCTGCGGAAACAGAATCGCCTTCTTGATGATGGGCGCGATCGCCGGTTCTCGTTCCTGCAACTCATCCCGGGAGAGTGCCGGACAGTGAAATCCGAACTTCTCGATAATGTCGATATGCTCACGGTCGCTCTCGAACTCGGCATCGCTGGCGTAAAGGCTGAGGCAGCCTTCCTCGCTCAAGACGTCCGGCACGCCGGCGGCCTCAAGCATAGGCAACAGATCGTCGTAGACCCGACGGCACAGCGCCGCCCCTGCTTGCTCCAGCTTGGCCACACGGGATGGACGGCCGGCCGCCAGAAACCGCAGCAGCCACGGCGTCAATTTGGGCAGGTAGCCGGGGCGCAGCCGAATCGGGCCCTCCGGGTCCGCCAGCCAGCCCGGGATTTTGAGCCATGTCGTGGGGCGCGAGATCGGCATGAATTCGGTCACGGCGATGCTCGCCATATTGCCAAAGGATGCGCCACGTCCCGGCTGATCCCGGTCGACGAGCACGACGGAGCGTCCCCGGCGCTGCAATTCGAAAGCGATGGCGGCGCCGACAATGCCCGCCCCGACAACCACTGTCCGATTCATCAGCTGATTGTCCTTCTCAAATAGGGAGCTCCACCGATGACCATGCGCACGGGCATGCCTGCTGTATGGCCATCGATACAGAAAAAAGTATGGCGTGTCATGGAGTGCTACCCGCGATCTTTATGAAAAAGGCGGCCCGAGATGGGCCGCCCACCACAAGAGATCAGGCGGAGATGCCGGCAAAGGCATCCGCCAGACTGAGCTTTTCACCCTCGGTAAGAGGAAGCAGCGGCAGGCGAGTATCGCCGACAGGCACGCCAGCCAATTCGCAGCCGTACTTCACTTTCTGGACGAACTTGCCCGACTCAAGATTGGCCATGACCGGGAACATCTTGCGCATTTCTTCCTGTGCACCCACCAGGTCGCCCGCATTGAACTTGTTGTAGAAGCGGATGACCGGATCGATCATGAAGTTGGCCGGACCGCAAATCCAGCTCTTGGCGCCCCACATGAAGAAGTCCAGCGCCTGGTCGTCGCTGCCGCAAGACAACTGGTATTTGTCGCCATAGCGCTTGTTGATTTCAATAGCGCGCAGCAGGTTGCCGCTGCTCTCCTTGATACCGATGACGCGAGGATTGTCGGCAAACGCATCCATCGTTTCGAAACCCACTTCCACACCGGCACGCACCGGGTAGTTGTAAAGCACGATTTCGACATCGACCGCATCGAGCACCGCCTGGTAATGCGCGATCAGTTCTTCCTGGCTCGGCAGGGCGTAGTAAGGTGGGGCGAGCAGCACCGTGTCGTAGCCCAGTTTCTTGGCCGTTTCGGTGTGCGCGATCACATTACGCGTGCAGCTGGAGTTGGTGCCAGCGATCAAGAGTGCCCGGTTACCCACGACCTCTTTCACACAACGGAGCACATCTGCTCGCTCAGCGTCGGACATGGCGTAGTACTCGCCGGTGGTGCCCAATGGCACAAAGCCACTAACACCACGAGCAAGCTGAAACTCAAGCAGTTTCTCGAAAGTTTTGAAGTCAATATTGCCCTTTGCGTCGAACGGCGTAACGAGAGCCGGGATGATGCCTTTCAGTTCCATTCTATTTAACTCCTGATGTATAAGTAATGAAGCAAATCCACCTTGACCATTCAAGGTTTTTTAGATTGCGAGTTTCGCCAGCATTTTCCGCTCGATGACCGTGACGGCTCGGGTAAGCGGAAAAGCGACAACGAAATAAATCACGGCAACAACCGTCAGTACTTCCACCGGCTTGGCAATATTGCTGGAGATGTTCTGGCCAATAAACATCAGGTCAGCCATACCCACTGCGGAAACCAGGGCGCTTTCCTTGAACAGGCTCACAAAATTGGAGAGCAGCGTCGGTACGGCCCGCAGCAAAGCCTGTGGCAGCACGATATAGATGATCTGCGTTATCCGAGGCAGCCCCAGGGCGATGCAGGCATCGATTTCCTCCCTCCGGATCGACTTTAACGATGCCCGGAAGGTCTCGCTGGTAATGGCTCCGGTATATAAAGTCAGTGTCACGGTGGCGGCGGTAAAATTCGAAATATCCGTCCCCAGCACAATCGGCAGGCAAAAGAAGAACCAGAACAATTGAATCAATACCGGCGTGCCGCGAAAGAATTCGACATACACGGTACTGGCCCAGCGCAAAACCCTTACAGGCGACACGCGCGCGAGGCTGGTTACGAAACCAAGCGCACTTCCCAGGGCGGCGCAAAGCAAGGTCAGCTTTACCGTCACCTCCAGCCCCTGCAAAAGAGCCTCCCAATAGCCCAATACCACAGCAAAGTCGTAAGTCATGGCATTTGCTCCTTCAACGGCTTGCCACTTCGCGTCGCCGCTCGATGAATTGCACGAGCTGGGCGATAGGGAAGGACACCGCAAAATAAATCACCGCGATCAGCGTAAAGGTCTCAATCGGACGGTAGGTCGTCGTAGCCAGGGATTTGCCCTGGTACATCAGATCCTGAATCGCCACGATCGCCACCAATGCCGTCTGCTGGAAAATCCCGATGCCGTTGGTAATCAAGACGGGCAGGGAAGCGCGTAAGGCATGCGGCAAGACGATATAAATGATGCGTTGGAAAGGACTGAGGCCGAGTGCAATACCCGCGTCGTGCTGTTCCTTGGGCACCGATTGAATTGCGGCGCGATACGCTTCCGCATTGAATGCCGTCAGGTTCAAGCCCAGAGCCAGAACGCCCATCGTGATCGAATCCAGATAGACATCGAACAGAATCGGCACGCAATAGAAAAACCAGACGATCTGGATAATGGCTGGCGTACATCGAAAGAACTCGATGAACAGCATGACCGGAGTCCGAATGATTTTTATCCGGCTCATGACCAGGAGGGCGACAACGAATCCGAGGGTGATACCCATCAGATTGGCGGCCAGGGTGAGCTGCACCGTGACCTTAAGGCCCTCCAGCAGGCTGTCGTACCCTTGTTGCAGACCGGTGAAATCAAAGCTGTAAGACATATCAATCACCCATTGCGTCTAAATATGGAAAACCCGATTCAGAAACTCCTGGGTTCTCTCGTGCTTCGGGGCATTGAAAACCTGCTCGGGCGGGCCGTCTTCGACGACCACTCCGCCGGCGCAGAACACCACGCGGGAAGCAATGTTCTTGGCGAACCACATGTCGTGCGTCACGATCATCATGGGCATGCCTTGCTCGGCGAGGCTCAGGACGACCTGTTCCACTTCAGCGACGAGTTCGGGGTCCAGCGCCGACGTCACTTCGTCGAACAGCATCAGTTTGGGATCGAGCATCAAGGCGCGAGCGATGGCGACACGCTGCTTCTGGCCGCCGGAAAGCTGATTGGGGTAAGCCCCTGCCTTGGCCGCGAGCCCGAAACGGGTCAGCAGCGTCATGGCACGCTCTTCTGCCGAGGCTTTGCTTTCGCCTCTCACTTTGCGGGGAGCGAGCGTCAAGTTCTGCAAAATACTCAGATGCGGGAACAAGGTGTAATGCTGGAACACCATGCCGATCTGCTGACGTACGGCCAGGTTGATCTTGGTCTTCGCCTTGCCGCCGTTGGCGGTGATGTAGGGCTGGCCGGCAAAGGTGATGGAACCGCTGTCGATTTCCTCCAGGCCCATCATGACCCGGAGCAGGGTGCTTTTACCCCCGCCGCTCGGGCCGATGACCACCAGGCGCTCACCGGCGGCCATATTGAGGTCGAGGCCCTTCAATACCTGTATGGTGGGGCTGTAGCTCTTGTGAAGATTGCTGATCTTCACGAGTGCTTGATCATTGCCCGAAACGATCGATGTTTTGTGTGTGTTTTGGATGGAGCTCAACGACTTCTCGCTGAAAATATTGCTCATGGTCTTGTTCATGGTCATGGCTACCTCTCTGCTGCGAAACATCAGGGTCAATGCCTTGGCGAGCCATGGCATTGACCCGGCTGGCATTACTTGCCCGAGTCAAGGGTCTGGCGTACCGCCTTCTTGATCAGGGCATTCACAGCACCGCTGGAGACTTTCTGTTTGAGGTAGGTGTTGAGCTCGGCAATGTCTTCTTGGCGAGTGTTCTTGCGCAGGCCAAAGGCCACTTCCTGCTGAGCCAGTGCAGGTTTGGGGGTGAAAGCCTTGGCCCAGTCCGGGTGGGATTCGATGAAGAGCCAGTTGCTATCGGAGGCGTCGACCAGCACATCGGCACGCTTGGAGGCCACGGCGAGGCGGGTTTCATCCATGCCCGGCAGGCGCATGATCTGGGCTTGCTTGATGACAGCCGACACCGCTTTGTCTTGGGCGGTACCCGACATCACCGCCAGCGTCAGGCCTGGCTTGTCGAGATCGCCGATGGTGACCAGGTTTTTTGGAATCCTCGGGTTGGATTTGTTGTAGACGAAGGAAATCTCGTAATTCGAGGCGCCTGTCGAGAAGCTGATCGCCTTGGCGCGCTCAGGGGTGTTGTTGAGCGCCATCGACAAATCCCACTTGTTGGCCTGGAGACCGGCGACGATGTTGTCCCAGGTCGTGTCGACAAACTGAACCTTGACCTTCAGAACGTTCTGGCCGAAGTCACGGCACAGATCGGCAAAGAAGCCGCTATAGGCACCGGTCTTGGGATCGCGCATCACGTACGGCGGGGCGACGGCCGCCCCACAGCGCAGGACTCCCTCCTTCTTCACGTTCGCCCACAGGGGCTCGGCATCTTCGGCGTTGGCAAAGCCGGAAGTGGTCACCGACAACGCTACGGCTGCCACGGCAATGGCCGAAGCACGCTTCAGAAATTTACTTGCAACGTTCTGATACATAAGAGTTTCTCCTGACATCGTTATGTAGATGTACGCCCGATGGCGTAACTGGGGTGATCCACCAGTTTGTGCTTGTTGTCTTTGTCGACATTGTGGCGACAGTGTTTTTGTACACTGCCACCCCTGGGGTGTCAACACGAAAATACACAGTGTCGACAAGATTGGGTTTTGGTACTATAGAAGCAAGACAGTCGGGCCCCCGGCATGGCCTCGTTGGCAGGAAGGACGAAATATGAAGAAGGCTAGTGTGGAAGCCGATACGAAACGCACCAAAGGATCGAGTTCGAAAAATGTCTACGACACCCTTCGAACCGAAATACTCGAACTGAAGCTGAGCCCAGGCCAGATGCTGGATGAAACGACACTGGCCGAACGGTTCGACATGTCACGCTCCCCCGTTCGCGAAGCGTTGATCAGGCTGTCTGCCGATGGCCTAGTCGTGACGTTGCCGAATCGAAGCACCATCGTCGCGCCGATCGAAATCTCCGCTTTTCCCAAATACGTCGAGGCGCTGAGTGTGGCCCAACGCATCAATACGCGTCTCGCGGCAGAGCTGAGAACCGATTTCGATCTCGCCATCATCGCGCAGCGACAGCGCGAGTTCGAAGCCGCTGTGGCCACTGGGGATCACCTGGCCATGTCGGAAACCAACAAAGGCTTCCACATGGCGATTGCCGATGCCGGGCGGAATCCGTACTTGGCCGCCTTCTATGAGAAGCTTCTGGACCAGGGTCGCCGCATGCTTCACATGCACTTCGAGTACCTGGAACGTACGAACGATGGGTATCTGCTGACTGACGAGCACAACCAGATGCTGGAAGCGATCCGTGTGCAGGATGTGGAACTGGCCGACCAACTGGCGCTTCAGCACACCAGACAGTTCAGGGACAACTTCATCCAGTTCATGAAGGAAAACTATACGAACGACATGAGCCTCGCCGTGGAGCGATCGGCAGAGTCCATGTTTGTATGAAATTCGAATTGGCGATTCCACATTTGCCACGCATGAATGAACGATTCCGGCAGGGGCTCAAAGAAGGGTTTGGGCATTATTTTCCCTTCTCCCCCGGCCTCGTTCCCTGGGGCTTGGCGACCGGCATTGCGATGCTAGGTGCGGGCTTTTCCCCTATCGAAGCCATGGGCATGAGTGTCATTGTATACGGGGCTACCGCCCAGCTAGGCACCTTGCCCCTTATTGTCAGCGGGGCACCTTCATGGCTTATCGTTGTGACCGCATTGGTGCTGAATTTACGGTTCCTGATCTTCAGCGCCACCCTGGCCCCGGCTTTCAAGGGGGTAGGGCGGTGGCAGCGCTGGTTGTCCGGCTATCTGTTGAGTGACGGTGTCGTTGCCGCTTGTGCCAGCCGGCTGTTGACGGAAGACAACCCCCAACGGCGTTTGGGCTACTACCTGGGGCCATCGCTCTGGAACTGGGGTGTATGGCAGGTAAGTACCCTGATAGGCATTTTCGCCGCGAACGCCGTCCCGCAGAACTGGCCTTTGGCGTTCATGGCCACCATCGCGCTGTTGGCGCTTCTCATCTCCATGGTCCGGCAGAAGCCCATGCTGCTGGCGGCGTTGACGGGGGGCGTCGTCGCCATCGCACTGCGCGGATTGCCATTGCGCATGGGGATTTTTGCCGCGATTCTGGCCGGGATGGCCGCCGGCGTGTTGGCTGAGCGCTGGCAAACACAAAAGGTTGACGATGATAAGTGACAAACTGCTTCTGTGGGTGACGTTCGTTCTGGTGGGCGCCGCCACGTTTCTGCCGCGCAGCAGCTTTATCGTCGCCGGCCACCGCCTGCAGCTACCGCCCAAGCTGCAGCAAGCCCTGCGTTACGCCCCGGCCGCCGCTTTGGCGGCCTTGGTGACACCGGACGTTCTGACGGTTGAGGGCAGCTTCCACGCACTGAATCCGAAGTTCTTCGCCGCGGTAGCCGCCGTCGGCACTATCCTTTTCTTCAGAAACCCCTGGCTACCGTTCATCAGCGGCATGGGCATCCTGGCTGCGGCGAGATGGCTTTAGCCTGTCGTCTCACCGACATGCTCGATGCTGTGTGGCACCACCCCCGGCAGCACTGGACTTCCCGGGGCGGTTACGCTTGCAACCGCTCCTCTTCAAATCTGCCAAGTATCCAGTCGACAAATACCTTCAACCTCGCGCTTTGATGCCGATTGGGCGGATAGACAATGTGAAACGGAATTGCCGGCCGGGTCCAGTCATCCAGAACAGCCACAAGTTCGCCAGAGTCCAGGTATGGCTGGACAAAACGCCGCAGGGTCTGCCCGACGCCCAGGCCAGCGAGCATCATTTCGATGTGGCCGTTACCCTCGTTGGCCGAGAACTCGCACTCGTCGATCTCGAAACGGTCCACTCCTTTATCGAAAATCAAAGGCTCCAGCTTGCCTGTCGCGGCAAAGAAATAGCCGACCTGAACGTGGTTCGCCCTCAGATCCGCAGGGGAGGCAGGGGCGCCCATTCGCTCCAGATAAGATGGCGAGGCGCACGTCACATACGGAAGTTCGAAGACTCGGCGTGCGATCATCGTCGAATCGCGCAGCTCACCGGCACGGATAGCACAGTCCACTCCCTCGCCGACGATATTTACGGTCCGATCGCTGATCCCCAAAGCCAAGGTCACGTCGGGATACTCGCGATGAAAATCCGGCAATGCCGGTATGAGCAGGCGATTGGCGAATAATGCCGGCGCGTCGACCCTCAGGTGTCCGCGCGGCTTGAGCTTTTTACCGCGTACTGCATTGTCCGCCATGTCGACTTCTGCCACTAGGCGCACTGCGTGGCTGTAGTATTCCGACCCTTCCGCCGTTGTGGTGACCGTGCGCGTGGTCCGATGCATCAGCTTGATGCCGAGGTGGGCTTCGAGATCGGTGACCAACTTGCTCACTGTCGAGCGCGGCAGCGCCAGCTGGTCTGCAGCTCGGCTGAACGATTCTGTCTCTACAACACGTACGAAAGCCCGCATCGCCAAAAGCTGGTTCACCGCTGGCCACCTTTCCCTGCAAGAACACGCCCATACAATTATCCATATTGATGGATAAAGTTGGCAAATTTGTCGGCTTTTTCTTCGTGTTGTCGCACTGCAAAATCTGCTGAACCGACAAACGGAGCAATCAGCATGAAAGCAGTTGTGACAAAGACATTCGGAAATCCTCCGGAGATGACCGTCGAGGAGCGCCCCAAACCCACATTCAAAAAGGGTTTCTCCCTGGTTCGGATGCACTCCGCAACAATCAATCCATTCTCCAACTTCTTGCGTCGGGGCGAACTGGGTACTGCGCAGGCTCCGCTCGTCCTGGGCAACGAAGGCTCGGGTATGGTTGAGGAAAGTGGCCGATTCAAGTCGGGTACGCGGGTCGCCATCTTCGGCGGCGGTACACTTGGCGTTACGCAAGATGGCCTTTTTCAGCAATGGGCCCTGGTCGAGGACAAGAGGCTTGTGGAACTCCCCGATACGCTCGATTGGGACGAGGGTGCGGCCCTGACGGTGAATTACCTCACCGCTCTCGGGGCCCTCAAGAGATCAGCGAAATTGCAGAGCGGTCAGACGGTTCTGGTATCCGGCGCCACAGGGGGGGTCGGGCATGCGCTCATGGAGGCGACGCAGGCCCTCGGCGGCCATCCCATTGCGCTGGTGTCTTCGCCCGAAAAGGCGCTGCGGGCAAAAGAGGCCGGAGCCGAATCGGTGATCGATCTGTCCGCGGAGAATCTGGTCGAGGCGGTGCAGCGGCTCACCGACGGCCGGGGAGCGGACATTGCCATGGATCCCGTCGGCGGCCGGCTTGCCGGGCAGATGCTGCGCGCATTGGCGCACCGGGGACGCTTGGTTTCCATCGGTTTCACCGCCGGGAAAGAAGCCCAGATCGATCTCGTGAATGTCGTCGTCCACGAGAAATCCGCGGTCGGCTTCAGTGTGAATTTCGACTCGGATGAAGACTTGGCATCGGCCCTAGACGAGCTCGCCGCCCTCACTGCGAAGGGGCTGCTGAAGCCGGTTATCGACAGCGCCTATGCCATCGAGGACTTCGAACGGGGATACAGCCGACTGACCTCAAGGCAGGCGGTCGGCTCGGTGATTCTTCATCTCTAACCATTCGCATGAAGATGCCGTCTTCCGGCGGCTAACCAAAGATTACGACAGGACACAACATGACCACTCTGCTTGAACCCTACCAGCTTGCCGACCTCACCCTGCCGAACCGGGTCGTCATGGCCCCGATGACCCGCTCGCGGTCCCAGAACCATGCGCCGAACGAGAGCACGGCGACCTATTACGCACAACGCGCTTCCGCTGGTCTCATCATCGCCGAAGGCGCGCCGATTTCACTTCAAGGACGGGGATATCTCTGGACTCCCGGCATCTACACGCAAGAGCAGCTGGATGGCTGGCGCAAGGTGACGGATGCGGTCCATCAGGCTGGCGGCAGGATTTTCGTCCAGCTCTGGCACACCGGCCGAATGTCTCATGTCACCTTGCAGGAGAACGGGCAAGCGCCGGTCTCGTCTGTCGACACGCAGGTGGTGAACTGGCCTGTTTTCGCTTATGATGAGGCGGGCAATCCCGGCCAGGTCCCTGCCAGTCCGGCCAGGCGGCTGAGCGTGGAGGAGATCCACCGCATCACGGAAGATTTCGTCCGCGCCGCCAGCAATGCCATGGCCGCTGGTTTCGACGGCATCGAATTGCATTCGGCCGGAGCCTATCTGCTGGACCAGTTCATCAATGGCGGCATCAATACCCGCGATGACGAGTATGGCGGAGAAAGCATCCAGAACCGCCTGCGCTTCGTGCTGGAAACGGTGGATGCCGTGTCCCAGGCCATCGGCAGCAAGCGGGTTGCCATTCGCATTTCGCCCGAGGCGCGCATCCACGATGGCCCCGCCTATCCGAGCGAGCGTGAGACCTTCCTGACCTTGGCCGAGGAGCTGTCGAAACGGAGCCTCGCCTACCTTCATATCAATGACATGGGCGTCAGCTCCGAGCTGCTGGCGGGTATCCGCCGCGTCTATCGCGGTACATTGATGATCGCCGGCGAGTACACGCAGGAAAAAGCTCAAAAAGCCATTGAATCCGGAGTCGTAGATCTGGTGGCCTTCGGGCGGCCCTATATCGCGAACCCGGATCTTGTGGAGCGCTTCCGCAACGGCTGGCCATTGGCGGTTGCGGAGCACGCCGTCTTTTACGGCGGAGATGACCGTGGCTACACGGACTTCCCGCCTTATATCCAGTCCTGATTGGCCGTGCGCGGACAAGGTATTGCATCGCAAATGCGTCCTTGTCCGCGCTGTTTTGCATCGCCCAAAGCCAATCGACATCAGTGAGTGCTGGCCCTCTTCGCTGGGGCCGACCCGGTCCAGCACTTCAGCGTGACAGGTTCAATCCGGCACCGGCAGGCGGCTGGAAGATTTGACCTCCCGCAGCGCGAGGCTCGATTGGATCGAGTGGATGCCAGGAATCTTGCGTAGCACGTTCTCGACGAAATCGCTGTAGCCATCCAGATTTTCCGCCACCACCTGCAGCAGGTAATCGGCCGCCCCCGTGATCTTGTGACAGGACAGGACCTCGGGGTGGCCCTGTATCACTTCCTCGAAGCGATTGGGCGCCTCGTCTCCATGTACGGCGAAGCTCACATTGACGAAGGCCAGCACGTCGTAGCCCAGCTTGCGGCGATCGAGGTTGGCCTGGCAGTCCTTGATATACCCCTCGTCTTCCAGTCGTTTGAGCCGGCGCCAGCACGGCGTCACGCTTAGCGACAGCTGCTCCGCCAGCTTGGGGTTGGACAGGGCGCCATCCTGCTGCAACAGACGCAGAATAGTCCGATCCGTGCTGTCCAGCCCGTTCTTTAGTTTGTTTACGCTCATTTTTCCTGTTTGCTGAGTATATCTTTCTCAAATACTAGCCGTTCGAGAGTCGATAAAGCAAAACAAATCCCGCTGGAAGATCACATACTTATTCCCGTCATCTTCTTCCCCGGATTACCCCCACCATGCTGACCGTCTACAGCCCAGCCCACCGGCTGCACCACGCCACCGAACTAAAAGATGGCTTGATCAAGCCGTGCTTCGAAATGCCCAGCCGGGCCGATACCATCCTGTCCCGGGTGCAAGCGGTCGGCTTGGGTGAGGTGATCGCCCCGCGCGACTACGACACCTCGCGCTATGCCCGCGTGCATAGCGAGCGCTATGTCCGGTTCCTCGAAAACGCCTGGACCGAGTGGAGCGCACTGGGCCGCACCCACGATGCCTTGCCGCTGATCTGGCCGGTGCGCGATCTGCGCAGCGACATCGAGCCCGAGTACATCGATGGCAAGCTGGGCTTTTACGCCATGGACGCCGGCGTGGCGATCACCGCCGGCACCTGGGAAGCGGTGCGCACCAGCGCCAACCTGGCCCTGACCGGCATGGCCGCACTGGAAGAGGGCGAATACAGCGCCTTCGCCCTGTGTCGTCCGCCCGGCCATCACGCTGCCGCCGAATACATGGGTGGTTATTGCTACCTGAACAATGCCGCCATCGCCGCCCAGGCCTGCCTCGACGGCGGAGCCAAACGCGTAGCGGTGCTCGACGTCGATTACCACCACGGCAACGGCACCCAGAGCATCTTCTACCAGCGCGCCGACGCCTTGTTCGTGTCCCTGCACGGCGACCCGAAACAGTCCTATCCCTATTTCCTGGGGCACAAGGACGAGCAGGGCGCCGGCGCCGGGCTTGGCTTCAATCACAACTACCCGCTGCCGCACGGCACCGACTGGAGCGGCTATGGCACAGCGCTCCTCCACGCCTGCCGCACCATCGCTGCCTATGTGCCGGACGCCGTCGTGGTATCGCTGGGGGTGGATACCTTCAAGGACGACCCGATCAGCCACTTCCAGCTCGATAACGAGGACTTCCTGCGCATCGGCGAAACCATCGCCAAGATCGGCCGGCCGACGCTGTTCGTGATGGAAGGGGGCTACATGGTCGACGACATCGGCGTCAACGCGGTGAATGTGCTGCGGGGGTATGAGGGGGCGCGCTGAGCGTGCCGAGCCACCTGATACGGCTGCATATCGGCCAGGAAGCACCGGAGGATCTGATCGCGGATATGGAGAAAGGCTTCGAGCGGTTCCTGCTGTCGCATGACGCCCCTGAGCTCGTAACGCCTGGCGGCACGCTTCAATCGAGCGTGACGAATAGCCTGCGGTAATGGCGATACCAGTCGCTCTGGAACCGCTCTTGCGGGTCGTAGGCAAGTTTCCAGGCCAAGAACTCGCGAAACTGGGGATAGCAGGTCTCAAGCTGGCGCGCCGTGGCGTGCCGGTGATATGTCAGGTAGAAGCTGCCGCCGTAGCCGATGACGAGGTCGATGAGGTGCCGGAAGGCGACCGCCGACTGGGTGGCGCCGGCGGCGCTGTGCCGTATGTGTAGGTTGAACACCACGCAGGCGTAGTCCTGCCGCGCCCAGGCCAGGAAGCTTTCGTCGTCACGCCGGATCAGCCGCACCGTGCCGTAGATCAGGTCGACAGCGTGGCGGCGGAACCCTTCGGCGGCGGCCGTCATGAAGTCAACCAGTTGTTCTCTGGGCACATACAGCTCGGTGATCACTTCGGAACCGGTGTGACCCAGGCGCTCGTCCAACGCCCCGTGGTAGCCGTTCAGATACACGCTCAGCTGATGGGTGTCCGAGTGATACAACTGGCCCGAGGTGGCCAGATAAAACTGCGAGTAGCGGTCGAAGGCGGCCTGCTTGTCGGTATGCGCCAGCCGTACCAGCTCCGACCAGTCCCGCTCCGACAAGGCCAGCTGCTGGGCGGGCATCGGGGTGTCGTCCGCGACCGGGTGGTAGCACGACAACACCCCACGGCGCAGGAAGGTCGACTTGCGCTCGTCGATCGCGAACTGGAAGTCGCCGTAGAGGTAGCCCTCCGCCACTCGCTGCTCGAGGCTGGCCGTCACGTCGCCGATGTCAGTGATCTCCACCACCCGCCTCAGCTTGCGCCGTGGCGCGAGACGCAGCGTGACGCTGGCGATCACGCCGAACAGGCCGTAACCTCCGATCGCCAGCCGGAACAGCTGCGGGTGGTCGGTGCGGCTGCAATGCAAGCCGTCGCCATTCGCGTCCAGCAATGTGAAGGACTCGACATCAGCGATGATCGGCCGCATCGCGAGCCCGCGTCCGTGGATATTGGCGGCAAGACTGCCGCCGAGGGTAAAGCCGTCCGCCCCGGTCTGCTTCTGCGCCACGGCCCACGCCCGCGCGTCGCGTTGCTGGATGCGCTGCAGCCAGGCAAACAGGGTGGGCCACTGGATGCCGGCCTCGACCTCGATCAAGCCGTTGACCCGGTCGAATGACCGCACCTGGTCGAGCCCGCGCATGTCGAGCAGCAGAGCGTTCCGGGCGAATTGCTGGCCGCTCATGGCATGGCGGCCGCCGGCGATGGCCAGGGGCAACCGCAAGCGGTGCGCCCGTGCGATCGCCGCCTCGATGTCCCGCTGCGAGCGCACCGCGATGACGTCCCTGACTGGGGTCGGGTTGAGCCCCGAGTGGATATCGTTCACCCAGCCTGTTGCATCAGCCTCGTCCCGTGCCATGGCGTCCATCTCCCAAAACAACTTGTCGATGGAAATAGCGTAGGCAAGCCACGCTCAGACACGGCTCACAGATGGCTAACAGATCGCTTACAAGGCAGGTTCAGATGGAGCAGGGCACCGCTGGTTTTCGGCGGGGCAGCTTATCTCAGCTCTGCAGCAAGGCCTCATGCTGCAGGCCGAACATCAGGCCGCCCCAGTGCCGGCCCTGATGGTAGATCGGCACCGAGACCAGCGCAAAGATGTCGCCGACGTCGCGCACGTAGGCCTGGAACAGGAACTCGCTCTTGTCGGTGCTGGTCCGGTGCAGCATCGGGTTGCCCTTGTGGAAGCGCTTGTCGCGGCTCACCAGCATGTTGCGCGCCACGTCGTCGGTCTGCGGCTGGCAGTATTTGCTGACGTGGGTGGGCGGGTAAGCCTCGTCGCCGACGCAGATCACCGCCAGGTCGCAGCCGGGTATGCTGGACGCCAGCCGGTCGAAATAGGGGCGGAAGAGCTGTTCGTAAGCCTTGTCGTAACTGGTGTGGTACTGCTGCGGGTTGGTGCCGGGAATCGGCTGGAAGGCCTTGTCGAACAGGTCGAGACCCTGAGCGGCGAGCTGGTCGAGCATGGCTTCGCATTCCACCTTGCTCTGACGCAACTGGGCGGTGATACGGTCGAACGAAGCGTTGGCCACCTGGAACAGGCCAAGGTTGGCCATCACCTGTTCGGCCGAGCCGATCAGCTCCTGGGAGGGGCCCAAGCTGGCTTTCATGAGGGTGGACATCTGCTCCGAGAGCTGGCGCATCCGTCCGACGTTGCCGTGGATGTCGCGATTGTTCTCGCTGAGGGTGGCCATGGCGCCCTGGATGGCGCCGATCTCGCGGTTGACCTGCTGGCTACCCGCAACGAACTGGTTGAGCTGGTTCGTCGCGGTGTCCAGCACGCTGCTTGCCTTGAGGATGCTCTCGGCGATCGACTGCGCCGCCCCCGCCGTCTGCCTCGATTGCTCGTGGATTTCCTGTACCTTGCCGGTGACGCTGGAGGCGAGGGTATTGGTGCGCTCGGCGAGCTGGTGCACTTCATCCGCCACCACCGCGAAACCGCGCCCGGCTTCGCCGGCACGGGCCGCCTCGATGGCGGCGTTGAGCGCCAGCAGGTTGGTCTGGTCGGAAATGCCGCGAATCTGCGCCACGCTGGAGATGATCGCCTCGGTGTCTTCCAGCAGCTTGTCGATGCTTTGGGTGAAACCGGTCATGATCTGGGCTGCCTCGCGCGCGTTCTGGTTCGCCACGGCCATTTCCTGGCTGGTGCTTTCGGCTCCCTGGGTCAGCTCGTTGGCCACGCCGGAAATCACGTTGACGCTGGTACTGACGTTCTCCATCTCGGCACTGCTGCGCTCGGTTCTGGAGAAGATGCCCTCGGCCAGGGTTTCTTGTTCGCGCGCCTTGTTGTCGGCGTCCTTGATCTGCTTGCCGATCTGGGCCGCCTTGATCGACAGCACGATATTGTTGTGCCGGACCCCCACCAAGGTGTCGCAGACGGTGCCACGGTATTTGTTGGCCGACTCCACCGCCATACGCAGTGCGCCTCCGACAGGGGGGTACTGGTAGGTGAGGTTACGCGCATGCTTCTGCTGCACGTGATGGATGGCCCCTTCGAAACGGCTGAGCGGCCGGAATACCTGGCTCGCCAGCCAGCTGGCACTGGCGACCAGCACCAGCACCGCCGCCAGCGCGAAACCTATGGCAGCCGTGGTGGCCCCCTGATAAGCCAGCAGCAGGCTGCCGAATACCGCCACGACCAACTGGCTCAACACCACCCCAATGAAAATGCGCTTCATATGTATTGTTTTCCCTTTTATCGTTCTTTTGTTGTTTTAAGAGGCGCCAACAGACCCCGGTGCCAAACATCCCGCCGCCAATCTTGCGCGGAAGACGGCCGGGGAGGACGACGACACCATGGAATTCTGTCGGCAACTCTTGACTACTTTTGGTCCCTTGTCACCGTGTATGGTCAGGCGAGCTCGGTGTCGCCTTCCGTCGCGGTGGCTTTAGCGCGCCGGCGGGGAGGCTCGCCAAGATCCAGCTGCTCGGCGTGATCGCGGCAGAAAGCTTGGCCGGCACGGTAGCCGACGTCGAACAGCAGCTCCAAGTTCGAGTTCGACCAGTCCATCACCTGCGGCCAGTGGTCGTCCGGGATACCGCCCATCAGGTCCACCTTGAGCAGCCGGCGCTTGGGCTGGCCGGAGGCAGGGTCGATGTTGTACTTGTACTCGAACAGACGGATATCGTCCTTGGCGATTTCCACCAGCGGGGTGATGATCGAGTGTACCCAGGCGTCGTACAGGCTGCGCGGCTTGCGGATCAGCTTGTCCGCGCCGAGGATGTCGAACACCACCAGGGTGTCGATGTCGCAGTGCTTGCCCGGCGTGGCCGGATCGTCGTTCACCAGCGCCTTGAAGTTGAGCGTGTCGATGGAGGCGCCTTCGATGTAGTCCTCGCCGTCCAGGGTGTAGGGCGGGTAGATCAGCGGGAAGGCGAAGGCGGCTTTCAGATGCTCCGGCGTGATCTCGTTCTTGCCCCAGATCACCATCTTCTCGCGGTTCATGTTGTAGGCGTTGATGTAGAACTCCGGCTCGATGGACGAAATGGCGTCGAAGTCGATCACCTGTTCGGCAAACGGCAGGTGGGCGCACATGCCGAGGCTGGAGGGGGACAGGTTGCTGGGCGACAAGGTGGCGAGCCCGAGTTTGACCCAATCGGAAAACAGCCCGCTGCCGAATGGGGAGTCAGGGTCGAAGAACGGCGCGGTGAACGGGTTGCGGGCGAGCCAGTCACGATACGCCGCGGCCTGAGGCCCTGGCTTCATGAACACCTTGTAGTTGACCGGCAGCAGGCCGTAGATGGGGTCGGCGACGCCGATCTGTGCCCACTGGCGCAGAGCCTCCGCCGGATCGCCTTCCTTGGGGGCAGCATAGAGCAGCCCCATCAGCGCGCCGGCGCCCGAGGTGGAGATCACGTCGAACTCCACGCCGCGCTCCAGGAAGGCCACCAGGGCGCCCGCCATCAGGGTGGAGTTGGGGGCGCCGCCGCCGATCAGCAGGGCTTTCTTGTGTTTCTTCGTCGTTGCCTTTTCTGCCATGGTCCTTCTCCAAATTGACATCCGAATATCATAGTCAATGACATATATCATTGCCGAATGAATTATTACCGATTGTCGCGTTCTTGACGCAATGCGGCATCACATTTTAATTGTTTGACATGGTCGCATTGCCAAAGGCATTGCAGGGCAATCCGAGAGGCGACGGCCTCGTGCGATTCAGGTTTCGATGTACCCAGGCTCGCTACCAAGATCACGGTACACAGGCGCTCTATCATTGAGGTATCCTGTTACGGCCCGGTGACACAATCGCCAGGCTGACGGACCGCACCCTCCGTAAGGCAACAAGGGTGCCCAATAACCACACGTTATGGAGCAGACACCGTGAGTCTTTTCGAATTGCCCGATTTCGACGGGCATGAGCAAGTCGTTTTCGCCTCCGATTCCCAGTCCGGCCTGAAAGCCATCATCGCCATCCACAACACGCGCCGCGGCCCGGCCATGGGTGGCTGTCGCATGTGGGCTTACCCCGACAGCACCGCCGCCGCAACCGACGCCTTGCGCCTGGCACGCGGCATGACTTACAAGAACGCCATGGCAGGGCTCCCCATCGGTGGTGGCAAGGCGGTGATCATCGGCGACTCCCGCACCAGCAAGTCTCCCGAACTGTTCCGCGCGCTGGGCCGGGCGATCGATCAACTGGGCGGGCGTTACATCACGGCGGAAGACGTCGGCACCAGCCCGACTGACATGACTTACGTGCGCGAGACGACACGCTACGTTGCCGGCCTGGCGGGTGAGCTGGGCGGCACCGGCGATCCGTCCCCCGCCACCGCGCTGGGGGTGTTCGTCGGCATCGAGGCCGCGGTGCGCCATCGCCTCGGCGTCGATTCGGTCAAGGATCTGACGGTGGCGGTGCAGGGGCTGGGGCATGTCGGCTATGATCTGGCCCGACGCCTGAATGAGGCAGGCGCCCGACTGGTGGTGGCGGACATCGACCGCGCCAACGTGGAACGCGCTGCGGCCGAATTCGGTGCCCGGGTGGTGGCTCCGGACGAGATCGTCGACGCCCAGGCCGACGTGTTCGCGCCATGCGCTTTGGGTGCGGTGCTGAACCGGCAGAGCTTGCCGCGACTCAAATGCTCCGTCGTCGCCGGGGCGGCCAACAACCAGCTGGCCACCGACGACATCGGCGAGATGCTACGCGACGCCGGCATCCTGTACGCACCGGACTACGTCATCAACGCCGGCGGCATCATCAAGGTGTGTGCCGAGTACCTGCGCGAGCCGGCCGACAGCGTGGAAGGGCGCGTGCGCGCCATCGCCCAGACATTGGACGAAGTGTTCCAGATGGCCGAGCGCGACGGCATCGCCACCAGCCGGGCGGCCGACACCCTGGCACGGGCGCGCTTCTCCTGAGGGGGATGCTCCGGGAGGCCGGTCGGCGGCATGCTGGCCGGCGAAACGAGAACGCCGCTTTCCATGAGGGAGGCGGCGTTTTTCGATGCCTTGCCTCTTGGAATGACGATGCCCGGCTCCATTTTCCTGAGCAAGCTCGAATGCGGCCGGGGAGAGATGCAGATTGGAAAACAGGTTTACACAGCCATCATGAGCATGAGCCATATCGACAACGTTAACGACGCGGGGCCGCGATGATAGGCATGTTCGATTCCGGGCTGGGCGGATTGTCGGTGTGGCGCGAGCTGACCCGGCTGCTGCCGCAGGAACCGGTCATCTATCTGGCGGACCGGGCCTATTGCCCCTATGGCGGACGCAGCGCCGAGGATATCCTGGCACGCTCCGAAGCGATCACCCGCTATCTGATCGGCCAGGGTGCCAAGCTGATCGTCATCGCCTGCAATACCGCCACCAGCGCCGCCGCGCGCGAGCTGCGCCGGCGTTATCCCGAGTTGCCCATCGTTGGCATGGAACCGGCGGTGAAACCTGCCGCCTTGCACTCGCGCAGTGGGCAGATCGCCGTGTTGGCGACCCGGGCCACGCTGAAGGGCGACAAGTTCCTGGATCTGAAAGCGCAATACGACGACAGCGTCGACATCCTGCCGTTGCCGGGCGACGGCTTCGTCGAGCTGGTGGAAAACGGGGATCTCGGCAGTGACGAGGCGCACCAGGTAGTCCGGCGCCAGCTGCAGCCCTTACAGGCACACGCCGTCGACCAGGTGGTGCTGGGCTGCACCCATTACCCCTTCCTGTCACACCTGATCGAAGCGGCGCTGCCCGCCGGCGTGAAGCTCGTCGATCCGGCGCGGGCGGTGAGCCAGCAGGCCGAGCGCCTGCTGCACCGGCATGGCCTCGCCACGACATCGAGCCATGCCCCTACCCATCGTTTCGTGACCACCGCCGACGCGGGCAGCATGAGCGATTTCCTGCGCCGGGTGCTGGATCACCAGGGCGAGGTCAGTGTGGTGGACGTGGATTCCGTTGCCGATTGATGTGGCGATCCGGTCAGAAGCTATAAGTACCGCCAACGGCTTCCCAGCCGTTTCAACAGGTCGCTCTTTCTCAAATGCCCCAGCAGCCGGCCGTCATCCCCGACGACCGGCAGGCGCTCGCCGTGATGGGCGATCATCAACTCCAGGCTTTCGGACAGGCTCATGCCGGCGCTGACCCGCGGAAAGTCGCGGCGGATCAGTGCATCGGGAATCGGCCTGTCGGGGTCGCTTTCCTGGCGCTGGAAATGATGGAAATCGTGGATCGGCACTGCGCCCATGAAGCCTTGCCGGGGGTGGGTGATGTACACATGCTGCCAGCGCCAGGTGGCGAAGGTGTCGGCCAGTTGCCGCAAGCTGACCGGATAGCTTAGCTGCGGCGTGTCCTTGTACATGACGTCGAGGACAGACTGGCGGACATTCTCCTCATCGGGCAAGGCATGCGCATAGATCGAGCGGCAGCCCAGCATGCGCACGGTCAGGTGAGCGGTGGCCACCGCCAGCATCAGCGGCACGGCCATCAGCGGCGCGCGGGTCATCTCGATCAGCATGATGATGGTCATCAGCGGTGCCTGGGTCGCCCCGGCCAGCAAGGCCCCCATGCCGGCGACCACCCACAATGGGCCCGCCGGCTGCCCGGTCAGCGCCTGCACCGCATGGCCGAAAATCGCTCCCAATACCGCGCCGACGAACAGGGTCGGGGTGAAGATGCCGCCAACCGCCCCTGAGCCGGTCGCGGCAGCCGTGGCCAGTATCTTGCAAATCAGTACGCCCAGCAGCAGACCAACCGGCCATGCGCTGTGCAGCATGTGATCGATGGTGCTGTAGCCATTGCCCCAGACGTGCGGCGTGAGCAGGGACAAGCCGCCGACGATGGCGCCGCCGATTCCCAGTTTGAGCCAAAGCGGGCAGGGTAGCCGGCCGAACAAGGATTTGCTCAGTTGCAGCAGCCGCTGGAAACCCGGCATGACGAGGCCGGCGACCACGCCCAGCGCCCCGAACCACAGCCAGTCTGTACCGCCATGCAAGGCCAGGGAAGGCAACTGGTAGATGGCGGCATCGCCGAACAGGCCGGCGCCGACCAGTTGAGCGCAGGCGGCGGCCAGCAGCAAGGGGCCCAGCGTTTCGATGGCGACGGAGCGGACGATGATTTCACCGACGAACAGGGCGCCGGCAATGGGCGTGTTGTAGGCCGCGCTGACGCCGGCGGCCGCGCCGCACGCCAGCAACAGGCGACGCTGGGGCGCGGTCAGCCGGGCCAGTTGGCCCGACAGGCTGCCGGCCAGGGCGGCGAGCTGGATCATCGAGCCTTCCCGCCCGATCGAGCTGCCCGAGACGATGGACGAGGCCGAGGATGCCGCGCGCAGCAAGGTTGCGCGCCAGGACAGGTGGCCATTGCCCAGGGCGATGCTTTCCATGTAGTCGGCACTATGCTGTCGGGCAGGCGGCAGTCGCTGCAGCAGCCATCCCGCCACGATGCCGCCGATGACCGGCGTCAGCACCCGCAGCTCCGGGGGCAGCCCTCCGGCCACCTGGACCGGCCCGCCGGCTTCGCCGAACAGCCAGCGGCTCATGCCATCGAGCAGCAGGCGGAAGCCGTGGGTGGCCAAGGCCCCCAGGCAGCCGGTAATGGCGGCCGCCGCCAGCAGCAGCGGCAGCCTCAAGCCGGCGGGACGATACGTGCTCATGCCGGCTTACTTGAGTTGCAAGGCCTGCTTGACCGCCGCCAGGCCGTCGCCGCCCCGCGTGGTCTGAACGCCGGCCAGCCAGCGCGTCAACAGCTGGGGCGATTGCTTCAGCGCGGCTCTGGCGGCCACCTTGGGGTCCTGCTTCTTGTCCAGGATGTCGGTGATGATGCGGTTTTCCAGATCGACGTTGAATTTCATCTGGGAAAACAGCTTGCCGGCATTCGGGCACTGGCTGGCAAAGCCCTTGCGGGTGACGGTATGCACGCTGGCGCTGCCGTAGTTGGGACCGAAATAGACGTCGCCACCGGCCAGGTAGTTCAGCTTGAACTTGGTGTTCATGGCATGCGGTTCCCAGGCGAGGAACACCACGAAGTCCTTGGCCGCCACCTTGCGGGTGACCTGGCTCAGCATGCCGGCTTCGCTGGATTCCACCAGCTGCCAATCACCCAGGTTGAAGTCCTTGGCCTTGATCATGTTCTGGATGTTGCGGTTGGCCGGAGCCCCCGCTTCAATGCCATAGATCTTGCGCCCGAACCGGTCGGCGTGTTTCTGCAGATCGGCAAAACTCTTCACGCCCGCTGCGGCGACGTAAGAGGGCACGGCCAGGGTGAATTTCGCCTGATCGAGGTTCGTTTGCAGCGCCACGATCGAACCGTCCTGGATAGGTCCTTCCACCATCGGCTTCTGCGCCGGCATCCAGTTGCCGAGAAACACGTCGGCCTGCCCCATCTGCAAACCGCGATAGATGATGGGGACCGACAGCGTGTCGACCTTCTGATGGTATCCCAGTGCCTCCAGCACGATGCCGGCCATGGCGTTGGTGGCCGAGATATCCGCCCAGCCGGGTTCGGGCATGCGGATGGTCGTGCAGGACTCGGGATCGGCAGCCCAGGCGGCATGGCCGGCGGCCAACGAGAACAGAGCGAACGACAGGGTGAACGTGTGTGAGTGACGCATGATACCTGCTCCTTTGTTTGGGCGATGGATTCAGCCACCGTGTCCATGAACCTTCGGAAAGCGCGCCATGGCTTCGAGCGTATCGAGCTCGATATGGTTGCGCATGTATTTCTGGCTGGCATCCTGGAAGGGCTGAAAATCCCAGGATTTGCGCTGCCCCATCGTTTGCGCTTCGTAGTGGAAACGCCGGCGTTGCTGACTGGCCAGCACATCGCTATGAAGCGTCTGCAGATCCCAGCGCTCGGCCACTTCCCGGCGCAGGGCATGCACCCGGTCCGCCTGGCTCGGGTCGTCGGCCAGATTGTTGCGCTCCAGTGGATCGGCGCGCAGGTCGTACAACTGGTCCGGATCGACCGGACTGTGGATGAACTTGAAGTTGCCGCGGCGGATCATCAGCAAGGGGGCGATGGCGCCTTCGCCCAGGTATTCGCCGATGACTTCGTCGTGCCCGTCTTGTCCGGTGAGATGGGGCCACAGGCTGCGGCCGTCGAGGGTTTCCGGGTGGGCAGGACTGTTGCCGTCGTGCGCCAGGTCTACCAGCGTCGGCAGGATGTCGGCCAGCGAGACGGAGGTGCCGACACGGCCGGCAGCGAAGCGGGAGGGGGCGCTGACGATCAGCGGCACGCGGGCGGCACCCTCGAAGAAATTCATCTTGTACCAGAGGCCGCGCTCTCCCAGCATGTCGCCATGGTCCGCCAGCAGCAGGATGACGGTGTCGTCGGACTGGCCGGACTGCTGCAAGGCATCGAGGATCTCACCGATCTGGTCGTCGACGAAGGAGACCGCGCCGTAGTAGGCATGACGGGCATTGCGGATCTGCTCGTCGGTGACCGGGGTGCCGTCCATATCGCTGACGTGACGCAGCCGCAGGGTGTGCGGATCGGCGGCCACGTCAGCGGCGGCGAGCTTGGGCATGTCGATCTCGGCGTGGAGGTAGCGGTCCCAGTAGCGCTGCGGGATGGCATAGGGGTCGTGCGGGTGGGTCAGCGAAACCACCATGCAGAACGGGCGCCCGTCATCGTCGCGGGCCAGGTCGAACAGCTTCTGCCGTGAGGCAAAGACCACTTCTTCGTCGAAATCCAGTTGGTTGGTCCGCACGCAGACACCCGCATCGATCACCGAACCCATATTGTGATACCAGCTGGGCCGCACTTCGGGTTGGGCCCAGTCGGGGGTCCAGCCGAAGTCGGCGGGGTAGATGTCGGTGGTCAGGCGCTCTTCGAAGCCATGCATCTGATCGGCCCCGCAAAAGTGCATTTTTCCGGAGAGGATGGTGTGGTAGCCGGCATGGCGCAGGTAGTGACCGAAGGTGAGGACCTCCGACGGCAGTTCCGACGCATTGTCGTAGCCGCGAATGCGCGAGGGCAGCTTGCCGGACATGAACACATAGCGTGCCGGCGCGCACAACGGGCTGTTGGTATAGGCCGAATCGAAAACCACCCCCTGGCTGGCCAGTTTGTCGATGTTCGGCGTTTTGCAGACGGTGTTGCCGTAGGCGGCCAGCGCACCGGGCGTCAACTGGTCGGCCATCAGGATCAGGATGTTGGGCTTCTTGCTCATGACTCGCTCCCTAGTCATTGGGTTGGCTTATGCTTGAAAACAATGTAGCGTCTGAGAATGAGCATGTGAACGCTGCAAAATGATATGAAGGCATAAGAAAACGATATGGCAAAACCATCCGGCCTCCCAGCCTTGCACACCCTGGTCTATTTCGAGGCGGCTGCACGCCACCTCAACTTCACCGCCGCCGCGGCCGAGTTGGGCAGCACCCAGCCCGCCGTCAGCTTGCGGGTGGGGCAACTGGAGAGCGAGCTTGGCGTCCCCCTGTTCACGCGGCGTCATCGCGGAGTGAGCCTGACGGCGGACGGGGCGCGTCTCTTCGAGGCGGTACACCAGGGGCTGGGCCTGATCGGCGAAGTCATGGGCGAGATTCTTGCCCGCCGGCGTCAGCCCCTGCTGACCCTGGCGACCGACTTCGGCTTTGCCGCCTATTGGCTGATGCCGAGACTCAATGCCTTGAGAGAGGAAATGCCCGAGCTGGAGGTGCGGATCATCACCTCGCAGCAGGCGATCGACCTGCGCGACGAAGTCATCGATATCGCCATTGCCTTCGGCGAGGGGCACTGGCCGGGATGCGTGGCCGAGAAACTGTTGCCGGAACGCGTCGTGCCGGTGTGCAGCCCGGCCTTTCTGGCCGCCTCGGGTTGGCAGCGGGAGACGATTCCCTGGGCCGAGGTGCCGCTATTACACCTGGAACGGCCCGCCCCGGCGCGCTGGATGGATTGGCCGGACTGGTTCCAGATGCACCAGTTGCCCGAGCATCATCCCGGCCACGATCTGACCTTCAACAACTATCCCTTGGTGATTCAGGCGGCGGTGAGCGGGCAGGGCGTGGCCTTGGGCTGGCTGCCTCTGGTGCAGGATCTGCTGGCAGGTGGCCAATTGGTCAGCCTGGCGGATGCGCCGGTCACCACGGAGCGCGGCTATTTTCTGGTGCTGAGGGAGTCGACCCGGCTGACCGGGATGATCGGACGTTTCCGCCGCTGGGCGCAGGAGGTGTGCGCGAATGCGACGGAGGTACGAGGACGGCAGGGGTAGCCTCCGGCAGAGAGCATACCATTCCGTGGCCTGACCTCCCAACCACTGCCTGCCATGCGAACTGCTACAGTGAACAGGAAAGGGTGACTGTGCGGAAGGAGTGTGGGGCATGCACGATGAAGCAGGTGCAGCGAACACGACCTTTGCCAGGACGACGCGGCCGGAAATCGGCGGCATCCTCCGTCGTGAAGCACTGTTCTCCCGTCTCGACGGGTTGCCGGGGCGTATCGCCGTGTGGATCTCGGGGCCGGCCGGGGCGGGAAAAAGCACTCTGGCGGCGAGCTATGTCGATGCGCGAGCCTACCAGTCGGCGTGGTATCAGGTCGATCCCGGGGACGTCGACATTGCAACCTTCTTCCATTATCTCGGCCATGCCACACGACGGCTAGCCACCGGCCCCTTGCCGGCTTTCGACACTCGCTACGGCGACAACCTCGCCAGCTTCTCTCGGCATTTCTTTCGCCAGTTGTTCGCTCGGCTCTCCGCCCCGTCGGCGCTGGTCCTCGACGGATTGCCGCCGCTACCGACCGACGGGGCCTTGCGCATCGCTCTCGAGGCCGGCCTGGGGGAGGTGCCGCGACACTGCTGCGTGGTCATCACAAGCCGTAGCGAACCACCTGCCAGTTTGGCTCGGCGACGGGTCAGCGGCGAGCTGGTCTACGTCGGAGCCGACGAACTGCGCCTGACGTCTGACGAGCTCGCCGCCGTTGCCTCCCTCCGTGGCAAGCCTCTCGGTGCTGAGACGGCTCTGCGTGTGCACCAGCGTACCCAGGGCTGGGCTGCCGGCGTGGTGTTGATGCTCGAACACGCCAAAATCGTCGGCCACCTCGCCGAGTTATCCGACGACACACCGCCACAGGTTGTCTTCGACTATCTCGCCGGCGAGATCTTTGAACGTTTTCCGGTTGAGACGCAGCGCTTCCTGCTGCGCATCGCTTGCCTGACGCGCACGACGGCCGACGTCGCCGCCGCGCTGTCCGGCGAAGAAAAGGCCGGCCGCTTGCTGCTCAATCTCGCGCACAACGACTACTTCGTCCGCGAAGTCATCGGCGATACCGGTCGCATTTTCCATATCCATCCGCTATTGCGCGACTTTCTGCACAGCCGTGCCACCGTCGAACTGCCCGAGGCGGTCGCTGCGCCGGCACTGCGCCGAGCGGCACAGCTGCTGCACGCCGCCGGCCAGTTCGAGGAGGCCGTCGCATTGTTCGTTGAGAGCCACGACTGGCCAGGGTTGGCCGACCTGGCCAGTGAACTCGCGGAGACGATGCTCACGCAGGGGAGGTGGGACACGTTGGCCGGCTGGCTCGATCTGCTGCCGCCTGAACTACTCGACGAACACCCCCGGCTTCTGCTCGCTTCGGCCGCCTGCCGCTTGCATGCCAGCCCACGGACAGCCCGACAGCAGTTCGAGCGGGCCTTTGCCGGCTGCCAACGTGCCGGTGACGCCGACGGCCTCGCCAAAAGCTGTGCCGGCATCATCGACGCCATCGTCGCCGAATTCGACGACCTCGCCTCGCTCGACCCTTGGCTTGTCGAATTGATCGCATGCAGCCCGGCAGCAGGCACCGCTATTGCCGCAACATTGGGTCGGGCTCTGTTGCTGCGTGACCCGACTCACCCGGCATTGACCGCCTGGCTCGGCGGCTCCGCGAGCGGCCGCGCTCTGCCGGATGAGGCTCTGGTGCGGTCGATGGCCGCCATGCTTCGGGGTGATTTCGCGGGCGCCGCAACGATTACCAACAGCATCGCCGCCGCCGACCCGGCGATGCGGATCGGCGCCGCCCTCTCCGCCGCCCTGCGTCATTTCCTCGATGGCGATTACATCGGCGCGGGTTCGGCGGCACGTGCCGGTCGCGTCGTCGGTGATGCCGAGGCGATTCATACCTGTGACATCTGGCTGACGATGCTCGATGGAGCGGCGGCCCTCGGCGCTGGTGACCGAGGTGGTGCGCGTTGCGCCATCACCGCGCTCGACACGATGGCTCGGCGCCGTGGCGACCGGGCCATCGCTCATTACCTGCGTAGCTGGCTGGCCGATGCCGACGGAGAGCGGGTGCATGCCGAGCGCGAAGCGAAGAGCGCACTGCTTCTGGCCGTCGAGGCCGGTCTGCCATGGGTCGAATGTCTCGCTCGTCTGGCCGTCGCGCAGTTCATCTGCGCCACCGGTGACCGACACGGGGCGGCGGCTCAGGTGCGGGCCGCCGCCGCTCTTGCCGAGCGGCTGGCCAGTCCGTTATTGCGCGTGCCGACGTTATTTGCGGAGGCCGCTGTCGAGCTGGAGGGAGGGGGTGTGGCAGTACTGGTGCCGTTGCGCGCGGCGCTCACACTCGCCCGCGAACATGGTTTGCAACACATTGTCGGCATCCAGAGAAGACTCGTTGCCGAATTGTGTGCGACGGCACTGACCCACGGTGTCGAGACTGAATTCACCCGCTCGCTGGTGCGTGCCAGCCGTCTCGCACCTCCCCCCGCCGCGCTGCGCCTCGCCGCCTGGCCCTGGCCGTTCGAGATCGTCACACTCGGCGGCTTCGCATTACGCCGCGACGGCGAAGCCGTCGAATTCTCGGCGAAGGGACCGGGCCGGCCGGTCGAGCTGTTGAAAGTGCTGGTCGCTCTCGGCGGCCGGAATGTCCGCGCCGACCACCTCGCCGATGCGCTATGGCCGCACATCGATGCCGACTATGCGCACAAATCGTTCACCGCGACGCTGCATCGGCTGCGTCGCATCCTGGACGACGACGAGGCGCTGATCCTGCGCGACGGTCGGCTGAGCCTCAACCCTGCGCGTTTCCGGATCGACCTGTGGGTCCTCGATCGCTGCCTCGCCAACCTCGACGCCCAAGTGAATGATGGCGGCCCGGCGACCGATGTGGCCTTGCAGGCGCTTTTCGACGAGTGTCTCACCCTCTACGCGGGGCCGTTCCTCGCCGACGAGACCGATCAAGCCATCTACGTTGCCTGCCGTGAACAGCTCCGCGCCCGTCTGCTGCGGGTATTGAACGGGCTCACGCGACACCGGGAGGGGGCTGGCCGTATCGAGGAGCTCGCCGCCAGTTACTTGCGCTGCATCGCCGCCGATGAACTCGGCGAGGCCTTCTACCGCCAGTTGATGCTTTGCTACCAGCGCCACGGTGATCGAGTTGAAGCGTTGGCCATCTATCAGCACCTACGCACGGTCCTCGCAGCCCGGCTGAAGAGCACGCCGTCGCCAGAGACGGAGGCGGTTTATGCGAGCTTGGCGGGGCAGGGCCCTCCCCTCTCCTAGAAGTGCTGCGGACCGGCGCGCAGCTCGTCGGCAAACGCCGCCCAGATCTTGTCGAGGCCGGCACGGACGGCGCTTGGCGACAGGTATTCGCGGCGCGGCCATTGCGAGCGCGGCGGTACCGTCTCACGCAGGCGAACGGTGAGCGCGATCTCGGTGCCGGCTGTCGTTTCGACGAAGCTTGCGCTGATGACGACGTCCAGCCCTTGCGGTTCGAAGCGGACGAAGTGCGAGGCAAAGCCGACGTGCGGCTCGGCAAGCCTGCGCAGCAAAGGCAGGTCGGCCGTGGCCACGCGCGACCATTCATCGGCGGAGAGCGGCAGCGGTGCAGGGCCGGCGACAACGAGATAACCGAGCGCGACATCCTGGGCCTCGGTGTGCAGCCCAAGCCCGGCCAGCGTCACGCGCATCGCGACGAAGGCATCGTGGCGGCTCAGCTTGAACGTCTTGCTGCCGTGCTCGGCGAGGATGGCCTCGTACTCGGCACGGAACGTGCCATTGACGGCGCGGATCGCCTCGATCCGCTCCCGGTCGCTGGCGCAGCCGGTAACGGTGACGACCAGTGCCGTCGCGAGTGCCGCCCTCCACCCCTGGGCGTGCCGTCTTGTCATGACATCCTCTCTCTCTTCTGCTAGCGCACCTCAGCGTCGTTGCCCGGCAACGGCCGCCAGGCCTCGACCAAGCGGTCGGCCTGGCGGATTTCGGCCGGCTGCAGGCGCGCCGCGACGCGCTCCCGCATCAGTTGGGCCACACTGCTGCCGTGCTGGGCGGCAAGGCTGTACCACATGTAGGCCTCGTTATGGCTTTGCCGGACACCGCGTCCCTCCTCGTATAACCGGCCGAGCAGTTCCTGGGCGCGCGGCTGCCCGCCGTAGGCGAGAGGCTTGACGAGCGCCAGCGCCGCACCGTAGTCGCCGCGAGCCATGGCCCGCTCGGCATTGCCAAGACTATCGTCCGGCGTCGGCTTGGCCGTGGCCTCGATCCTGGCCGGTTCGCTTTTTGTGGGCTCGCTCTTGGGCGGCTCGGCCTGCACCGCTTCGCTCTTGGCGGGATCCTTCCGGGATGGAAGAGCTTTTGCCAGCGCTTGGCGGGGTGGTGACACGGTAGCCTTGGTCGGAGGGAGCGGCCGGGCAGGCGGGGGCGGCTCTTCCGGTGGAGCCGCTGCCGGCTGCGCGGCTTGCTGTAGTTGCTGTTCCTGCTGCCGCTCCTCGTGCTGGAGTGTTTCCCAGCGGCGGCGCTCTGCCGCGATCGCCTCACGTTCGGTGGCGATCTGATGGCTCTTGTCGGCCAGCTTCGGCGCGGTGGTGTTGAGGCTCTGCAGCCCGATGAACAGCGTGATGGCGACCGCCGCGACGGCGGCACCGCCGGTGGCCCACAGGATACGGGCACGGCGCACGCGCTTAATCGCCGAGGTAGTGCGCGGCCGGTTCGTCCCGGCTGGCCGCACGTTGACCGGGGCTTCTCCGACCAGCTCGGCTCGCCACGCGGCGAGGGTCTGCGGCCGATCCTTTTCGGCGAGTTCGAGACCGTGATCGATGGCCGTGAGCAGGCTATCGGCGTAGCGGCCACGACCAACGACCGCCGCCGGTTCGAGCACTTCCTGCGTGCTGCCGAGCACGCCTTTGGCCCGGACAATCGCATCGACCGGCGCGTGGCCGGCGATAGCGCGGTAACAGGTTGCGGCAAGTCCGTAGATGTCGGTCCACGGTCCTTGCACGCCCGCGTCATTGTAGTACTGCTCTAGCGGTGCGTAGCCCGGTGCGACGAGTATCGTCACCGTCCGCGAGTGTCCGAGCGCCTGGCGCGCAGAGCCGAAATCGAGCAGGACCGGGCTGCCGTCGTCACGCAAATGGATGTTTTCGGGCTTGATGTCGCGATGGATGAAGCCGGCGGCATGAACCCGTTCGAGTCCGTCGAGAATCGGCAGCAGGATACGCCGCAGCTCGTCCTCGGCGAGCCGGTCGCAACGGGTGAGCCGATGCGCCAGGTCTTCGCCTTCCTCGAAACGCATGACCATGTAGGCGGTGCCGTTGGCCTCGAACACCGAATAAACGCGGACGATGTTCGGATGATCGAAGCGCACCAGCGTGCGCGCTTCGGCAATGAAGCGCTTGAGCCCTTCTGCATATCGTTCGGCCAAGGCTTCGCTCCGGGGCCGCACCGTGGCGCCGGCTCCGCGTTGCGCGATCTCGGAGGGGAGGTATTCCTTGATCGCCACTAGCCGGTCGAGGTTGGTGTCGTGCATCAGGTAGGTGATGCCGAAGCCGCCCTGACCGAGTACCCGTTCCAGCACATACCAGTGCAAGCGGTACCTGGCCGGCAGTGCATCAGGATAAGCGCTGTCTGTCATTGTTCTCCGCCAGGGCTCGAGCTGCGCCGCTTTTCCCTTGCCCTTGTCCGCTCCGGGCATCCCTATGCTGTTTTTATAGCCTCATCGCCGGGTCGATCACAAACTCCGCCGTCACACATCTGTAAGCGATCCGTCACTCCCCGCCAGGTCAGGCCGGCACTACAACGACAGCATCTGGATACATGCGTGGAAACCACAGGGTTTCCACTTCGGACTCTCGGCACAGTCTGCTTCCTGACGTAGCGGCACCGGTGCCGAGCCTTTAACCATGAAAGGAGAACGATCATGCCGACCCTCGTATCCCTCCGCCGCTTGCTGCAGCGATGGTTCTGTACCGCGCTGCTCGCCACCGCCGTGGCCTGGCTGCCGGCACCGGCGCAGAGCGGCCAGTTTTCCGGGCTGGTGGTCTTCGGCGACAGCCTGTCCGATACCGGCAACCTGCTTGCATTGACCAGCCGACTGACCTCCCTCGGCGTCTTCCCGACGCCATACCCGCCCGACCCGCCGTACGTCCAGGGGCGCTTCTCGAACGGCCCGGTGTGGATCGAGCAGCTTGCCGAGCGTCTCGGCTTCGATGCAAGCGCGTCGGGAGCGTCGCTCGGCCCGTTGTTCGGCGATCATTTCGTACCGGTCGCAGGTGGCCGCAACTTCGCCGTGGCCGCTGCCCGTACCGGCACGTCCGGCCTGTTCGAGTCTTTCGGCCTGCCGGTGCCGACCGGCCTGCAGACCCAGGTCGGACTGTTCCTCGGCCAGAACGGCGGCACCGTGCCGGATGGCAATGCGCTCTACGTTGTCGTCGCCGGTGGCAACAACATCCGCGACGCGGCGCTCATGCCTGATAAGGCACTGCGTGACGCGGTGGCCATCAACGCGGCCACAGCCTACCGCGACGCCATCGCCCGGCTGATCGACGGAGGGGCGAGGACGATCCTCGTCGCCAACGCCAGCGACCTCGGCAAGACACCCGAGGCGCTCTTCGTCCGCCACAATGCCGCCGCTGCATCGGACGCGACGCATTCCTTCAACACCGCGCTGACACCACTGCTGGCGCGTCTCGAAGCCGACAAGGGCGTGCAGTTGCTGCGCCTGGACCTGTACGGCCTGCTCGATGCGGTCCATGCGGACGCCACCCGCCATGGCGGCCAAGCCTTCGGCCTCACCAACACGACGGTGCCATGCCTGGCCGGCTTCGCCGGATCACCCGGCGCCGATTGCCGCGTCTCGCTGTACTCCGACGATCTGCACCCGACGACGGCACTGCATAGCCTGCTGGCCCGGGCCGCGGCCGCCTGCCGCGTCGGCACCGGCGGCTACCTCGCCGATGCCGCGTCGACGGACCCAGACATTCTCACCTTCAGCCGCTTCTGCTCCCGCAACCAATCGCCGTGATGTTCCCTTCGCCCGTGGAGTACGCCAATGAAACCCTATTCACTGCCACTCGCCTGGCTCACCGCCGTCGCATTGCTGTCCGGCTGTTCGCTGCAGCGCCTGGCCGTCGACAGAGTCGGCGATGCGCTCGCTGCCGGCGGCACCGCCTATGGCCGTGACGACGACGTCGAACTGGTCGGTGCCGCGACACCGTTCGCACTCAAGCTGACCGAGAGCCTGCTGGTCGAATCGCCCGGTCATCGCGGCCTGCTGCTCGCCGCTGCGCGCGGCTTCACGCAGTACGCCTATGCCTACGTCGAACTGCCCGCCGACGAAGCCGAAGCGCACGATGGCGCCGCCGCCGACACCGCCCGGCAGCGGGCGCGCCGCCTCTATCTGCGCGCCCGCGATTACGGCCTGCGGGGGCTGGCGGTGACACACCCGGGCTTCGTCCACTTTGCCGACGAGCCGGAAGCGGCGCTGGATGAGTTCGATCGCGCCGACGTGGCATTGCTCTACTGGACTGCCGCCGCCTGGGCCGCAGCGATCGCGCTCGGTCGCGACGATCCGGTGTTGTTAGCCGGATTGCCGCAGGTCGAGCGGCTTGTCGATCGAGCGCTGGTACTGGATGAAGCGTGGGGGGAGGGGGCGCTGCAAGTACTCGCCGGCGGCCTGGCCATGGTCAGGCCGGGTGCCGCCGGGCAGCGTGCCGCTGCCGCGCGGAGACACTTCGAGCGCGCCATGGAGCTGGCAGGAAACCGGCAGGCGGCGCCTTTCGTCGTCTACGCCGAAAGCGTCGCGCTGCCAGCCGGCCGGCGCGACGAATTTACCCGGCTGCTCGACGCGGCGCTGCGTGTCGACGTGGCGGCGGCCCCCGACGTTCGGCTCGCCAACGCCGTCTTCCAGCGCCGAGCCCGCTGGCTGCTCGGTCAGGCCGAGCAGTTTTTCCCCGATTGACCCGATAAGGAACCCGACCATGCGCCGTTTGCGTTTCTTCCTGCTCATTCTGCTTGCCTGGCTGGTCGTACTGCCGCCGGCAGCCATTGCCGAGCCGGTGCGCCTCAAGCTCGCCATGCTTGCCCCGAAGGGCTCCATCTTCCACCGTCTGTCGCTGCGGATCGGGGACGCTTTCCGTGCCGCCGAAGGTAGCGGCTCCGCCTTTGTCGTCTATGCGGATGGTATCCAGGGTGGCGAGGCCGACATTGTTCGGCGCATGCGCGTCGGCCAGCTCAACGCGGCGATGCTGTCGGTCGTCGGGCTGACCGAAATCGATGCCTCGGCGGCGGCCCTGCAGAAAATCCCCATGCTGTTCCGCTCGGTCGATGAGGTCGGTTACGTCGGGCGGGCACTGCGTCCGGAGATCGAGCGGCGTTTCGCCGAGCAGGGTTTCATCGCGCTGATGTGGGCCGAGATCGGCTGGGTGCGCTTCTTCTCGCGTCAGCCCGGCGCCTCGCCTGAGGCGCTGAAGGCACGGCGGATTTTCGCCTGGGCCGGCGATGCCGATCAGGTCGAGATGATGAAGGGTCTCGGCTATCGACCCGTCGTGCTCGAAACCGCCGACATCATCCCGGGGCTGCAGACCGGACTGATCGACACCGTGCCGGTGATGCCGGTGTGGGCGCTGGCTACCCAGGTCGATCGCCAGGCACCGTACATGATCGATGTCAAATGGGCTCCGATCGTCGGCGCCCTGGTCGTCACGCGAAGCGCCTGGGAGGGGATGCAACCCGCCGCGCGCACAGCGCTGCGCCGTGCCGCCGAGGCGGCACGAGGCGAGCTCGTCAGCCAGACGGACCGGGCCGACGCCGAGGCGGTGGCGGCCATGGTTCGACGCGGCCTGCATGTACAGCGGCCAACACCGGCTGAGGAGGCCGCCTGGCAGCGGCTTGCCGAGCAGGCCTACCCGTTGATCCGTGGGCGCACCGTGCCGGCGCCGATGTTCGACGAAGCCTTGCGCCGCATTGCCGAATACCGGCGTGGCGGTGCTCGCCCGTGAGGTGAGAGCGATGCATACCTCTTTTGCTTCACCCTCCGCGGGCCGGCATCCGGAAGACTGGATGCTCGCCTTGGTTCTCGGCATGATGGCGCTGCTGCCGGCCGCCGAGCTGCTGTTGCGCGCTACGTTCGATACCGGTGTTTTCGGGGTGGCGGCGATCACCCAGCACCTCGGCCTCGTCGTCGGCATGCTCGGCGGCGCTGTCGCGGCGCGGCAGGGGCAGTTACTCGCCGCGAGCACGCTGCTCTTCCTGTTGCCGCCCCGCCTGCAGGCCGGCGCACATCGTTTTGCCGGGCTCGTGGCCGCTGCCGTCTGTACCGTCCTCGCCGTCGCTGGCGCCGAGTTCGTCTTTGCCGAACGTCTTGCCGCCAAGACGCTCGCCTACGGTGTGCCGGTCTGGGTCATCGAACTGGCCATGCCGGCGGGCTTCGCCTGGATCGGCTGGCGCCTCATCGGCGCCGCGGCTCCTGGCACCGGCAGCCGTGTCGTGGCGTTGGCCTGCGGCGGGCTGCTCGCCGTCATCGCCAGCTTCAACGGAGTGTTGCCAAGGGCGGCTTTTGCCGTCACCGCAACGGGAATCGCTGTTGCCGCGCTCCTCGGCGCCCCGCTGTTTGCCGTCGTCGGTGGTGTGGCACTGTTGCTCTTCTGGCAGGCCGGCGAACCACTCGCCAGCCTGGCCATCGATCATTACCGGACGGTCGTGAATCCGACGCTACCGGCGCTGCCGCTGTTCACGCTGGCGGGGTACCTGCTTGCCGAAAGCCGCGCACCTGAGCGGCTGCTGACGGCCTGCAGTGCCTGCCTCGGCGGCTTTCGTTACGGCCCGGCACTGGCTGCCATCACCGCCAGCAGCCTGATGACCTGTCTGACCGGTGCGTCAGGGGTGACGATATTGGCGCTCGGCGGCTTGCTGCTGCCGCTCTTGCTCCGTTCCGGTTTTCCCGAGCGCGGTGCGCTGGGGCTCGTCACCGCGGCCGGACTACCCGGCGTGCTGTTCGCGCCGAGCCTGCCGGTCATCCTGTATGCGATCGTCGCCGAGGTCGACATCCGCGAGATGTTTCTCGGCACCTTGCTGCCGGCTTTGCTGATGGCGGCGCTGACGCTCGTGTGGGGAGCGCGGCAGCGCTCGTTGCCGGCGGTCGCATGCGAGCCGGTGCCGCTGCGCGCCGCACTCGTCGGCGCCAAATGGGAACTGGCGTTGCCGCTCATCGCCATCGGACCGCTGTTTTCCGGTTTGGCGACGCCGGTCGAGGCGGCGGCGATCACCGCCGTCTATGCCTTCGTCGTCGAGGTGGTAATCCACCGCGACCTGCGCCTCACCGATCTGCCGCGCGTCTTTAGCGAATGCGGTCTGTTGGTCGGCGGTCTTTTGCTGATACTCGGCGTCGCCCTCGGGCTGACCGGCTACCTCGTCGACGCCGGCATTCCCGAACGGCTCGCCACCTGGATCCAGGCAACGGTCGGCGGCCCGCTGGCCTTCCTGCTCGCGCTGAACGTCGTGTTGCTCGTCGCCGGCTGCCTCGTCGACATCTTCTCGGCGACGGTCGTGCTGGCGCCGCTCCTGGTGCCGATCGGCCACGCCTTCGGCCTCGATCCCGTACATCTCGGCGTCGTCTTCCTGGCCAATCTGGAAATCGGCTATCTGACGCCGCCGGTCGGTATCAACCTGTTCTTCGCCTCGTCGCGCTTCGGCAAGCCTCTGTTCGAGGTGCACCGCTCGGTCGTCTCGCTCTTGCCGCTCCTGCTTGCCGGCCTCGTCGCAATCACCTACCTGCCGTGGCTGTCGCTCGCGCTGCCAGGCCTCTTGCGCTGATCATCCATGGAGACTGTCATGAACCTCTCGACCCTCACCATCCACCTGATCCTCAGCGGCGTGTTGATCGTCGGTGCCTACCAGTTCTATTTCTGGTGCCAGCGCAATCCGCTGTTCGAACCGCGCCAGCTTGCTTCGCCGCTCGACGAGCGGATTCCATACCTGCCGCAGTGGGTCTGGATCTACAGTCTGCTCTATTACCCGGCGATCCTCTACGTGAACGTCGTGCTGCAGTCCGCCGAGCAGTTTACCCGGGTCGCCTTCAGCTATCTGGCGCTCTTGGCGCTGCAGATGACGTTCTTCGTCCTGCTGCCGGTGCGCACGCCGCCGCATTGGCGGATGGCGAACGCGGCCGGCTCTTGGTCCGAGCGCTTCCTCGCGCTGGTTCAACGCTACGACGCGGAGAGCAACAGTTTTCCGAGCATGCACACCTCGGTGGCGATGTTGACCGCGCTGCATCTCGTGCCCGAACTCGGCCTGACGGCCTTCGCTTTCCCGGCGCTGATCGGATTGAGCTGCCTGTTCACCAAGCAGCATTACCTGGTGGACATCCCGGCTGGCGCCGCCCTTGGCTGGTTTTCCTATGCGCTCTACGCCCACTTGCTTGCCGGCTGAGCCTGAACCCTGGGCAGGCAGGCTCGGCATCTGCTACTCAATACACAAGTCAGACCTTCCAGCCCTCGTCCTTGGCCAGCGCTTCGGTGACGATCTCCTTCAGTTCCGCCTCGCCGCCTTGTTGCAGGCATAGCTGCAGCTCGCGGCGCATGCGCGGCTCCCAGTAGCGTTTGATGTGCTGCACGATGCCGGCCAGCGCCTCTTCACGGTCCGGCATGGCCTCGAAGAAGCCGCCGATCTGGTTGGCCATGCGGGCGAGGTGATGTGTATCCATGATTCGTTCTCGGGTTCAATCGGGGTTCGGAGTAGGGTTGCCGGCCGGGCGGTCGATGCGCTCGGCGTGGCTGTAGGCGACCCAGCGTTCGGGACGGGCGAATCCTACCAGACAGAGCCCGGCCTGTTCGGCCAGATCGACCGCCAGCCGGGTCGGGGCGGAGATCGCCACCAAGCTGGAGAAGCCGGCGGTGACGGTCTTCTGCACCATTTCCATGCTGGCGCGGCTGGTGACCACGACGAAGCCGTCGAGCTCCGTCGGGCGGGAGGCCAGTGCGGCGCCGATCAGCTTGTCGAGCGCGTTGTGGCGGCCGACGTCTTCGCGCAGCAGCCGTAGCGTGCCGTCGTCGCTGCACCAGGCAGCGGCGTGGGTCGCGCCGGTCGCCTGCTGCAGCAGCTGGTGCTGCCGCAGCCCGGCCAGGGCCCGCCCGATGGCGTCGGCCTGCAGCGGGCAGGGTTGCGCCAACGGGCGCAGGGGGCGGATGGCGTGCGCCAGGCTCTCGGTACCGCACAGGCCGCAGCCGGTGCGGCCGGTGAGATTGCGGCGCATTTCCTTGAGCCGGGCGAAGCAGCCCGCCGCGATCTCGAGCCTGACCGTGATGCCGTTGCAGCCGGTTTCGACCTGGATGTCGAACACTTCTTTCGGCGTGTCGACGATGCCTTCGCTGAGGGCGAAGCCGAGCGCGAAGTCTTCCAGGTCAAGCGGGGTGGCCAGCATCACCGCGTGCGAGATGCCATTGAATTCCAGCGCCACCGGCACCTCTTCGGCCAGGGTGTCGAGGCCGTCGGCGGCGGCTCCGTCCTGCCAGGTTTGCACCCGGCGGGTCGAGGCGCCACCGCTCGGGCAGGGCGGGGACTCGGGGGCGCCCATCATGCTTCGCCGCGGCCGGCCTGCTCGAGCAGTTCGAGCTGGGTTTCGTTGAAGCGCCGGTAGTTCTGCTGCCATTCCGACGGTTGCGTCACCGGCAGCACCTGCACCGCCGTGACCTTGTATTCCGGACAGTTGGTGGCCCAGTCGGAATTGTCGGTGGTGATGACGTTGGCGCCGGATTCCGGGAAGTGGAAGGTGGTGTACACCACGCCCGGCTGCATCCGCTCGCTGATTTCGGCGCGCAGTACGGTCTCGCCGGCGCGGCTCTGGATGCCGACCCAGTCGCCGTCCTTGATGCCGCGCTCTTCGGCATCGTGCGGGTGGATTTCCAGCCGGTCTTCCTCGTGCCACAGGCTGTTGGCGGTACGGCGCGTCTGCGCCCCGACGTTGTACTGCGACAGGATACGGCCGGTGGTCAGGATCAGAGGGAAGCGCCGTGTGACCTTTTCGTCGGTGGCGACGTACTGGGTCACGAAGAACTTGCCCTTGCCGCGCACGAAGCCGTCGATGTGCATGGTCGGCGTGCCTTCCGGCGCCTCATCGTTGCACGGCCACTGCACGCTGCCCAGGCGCTCGATCTTGTCGTAGCTGACGCCGGCGAAGCTCGGGGTCAAACGGGCGATCTCGTCCATGATCTCGGCCGGATGCTTGTAGCTCATCTTCAGGCCGAGCGCATCGGCCAGCATCAGCGTCACCTGCCAGTCGGCATAGCCCGCCAGCGGCTTCATCACCTGGCGCACGCGCGAGATGCGGCGCTCGGCGTTGGTAAAGGTGCCGTCCTTCTCGAGGAACGAGGAGCCAGGCAGGAACACGTGCGCGTATTTGGCGGTTTCGTTGAGGAAGATGTCCTGCACCACGATGCATTCCATCGCCGAGAGGGCGGCGGTGACGTGCTGGGTGTTGGGGTCGGACTGCACGATGTCCTCGCCCTGGCAATAGAGGCCCTTGAAGCTGCCGGACAGGGCGGCATCGAACATGTTGGGGATGCGCAGGCCCGGCTCCGGCGAGAGCTTGACGCCCCAGTCGGCTTCGAACAGGCTGCGCACCGCCGCGTCGGAGATGTGGCGGTAGCCCGGCAGTTCGTGCGGGAACGAACCCATGTCGCAAGAGCCCTGCACGTTGTTCTGGCCGCGCAGCGGGTTGACGCCGACGCCTTCGCGGCCGATGTTGCCGGTGGCCATGGCGAGGTTGGCGATGCCCATCACCATGGTCGAGCCCTGGCTGTGCTCGGTGACGCCGAGACCGTAGTAGATCGCCGCGTTGCCGCCGGTGGCGTAGAGGCGGGCAGCGCCACGCACCAGTTCGGCCGGCACGCCGGTGATGTCGGCGGTGGCTTCCGGCGAGTTTTCCGGCTTGGCGACGAAGGACTTCCAGTCGTGGAAGGATTTCTCTTCGCAGCGCTCGGCGATGAAGTCGTCGGCCAGCAGGCCCTCGGTGACGATGACGTGCGCCAGCGCGGTGATCATCGCCACGTTGGTGCCGGGCTTGAGCGGCAGGTGGTAGTCGGCCTTGATGTGCGGGCTATCGACCAGGTCGATCTTGCGCGGGTCGACCACGATCAGCTTGGCGCCCTCGCGCAGGCGCTTTTTCATGCGCGAGGCGAACACCGGGTGGCCGTCGGTCGGGTTGGCGCCGATCACCATGATCACGTCGGATTGCTCCACTGACTTGAAGGTCTGGGTGCCTGCGGAGGTGCCGTAGGTCTGGCCCAGGCCGTAGCCGGTGGGCGAGTGGCAGACGCGGGCGCAGGTGTCGACGTTGTTGTTGCCGAAACCGGCGCGGATCAGCTTCTGCACCAGATAGGTTTCTTCGTTGGTGCAGCGGCTGGAGGTGATGCCGCCGACCGAATCCTTGCCGTACTTGGCCTGGAGGCGCTTGAACTCGCCGGCCGCGTAGGCGATGGCTTCTTCCCAGCTCACTTCGCGCCACGGGTCGGTGATGCGCTTGCGGATCATCGGCTTGGTGATGCGGTCCGGGTGGGTGGCGTAGCCCCAGGCGAAGCGGCCCTTGACGCAGGCGTGGCCTTCGTTGGCCTTGCCGTCCTTCCACGGCGTCATGCGGATGACCTGGTTGCCCTTCATCTCGGCCTTGAAGCCGCAGCCGACGCCGCAGTAGGCGCAGGTGGTGATCTTGCTGTGCTCGGGCTGACCGAACTGGATGACCGACTTTTCCTGCAGGGTGGCGGTCGGGCAGGCCTCGACGCAGGCGCCGCAGGAGACGCATTCGGAGTCCATGAAGGCTTCGCTCTGGCCCGGCGAGACGCGGGATTCGAAGCCGCGGCCGGAGATGGTCAGCGCGAAGGTGCCCTGAGTCTCTTCACAGGCGCGCACGCAGCGGTTGCAGACGATGCACTTGGACGGGTCGTAGCTGAAGTAGGGGTTGGACTCGTCCTTCTGGCTGTCGAGGTGGTTTTCGCCGGCAAAACCGTAGCGCACCTCGCGCAGGCCGACCACGCCGGCTTGCGTCTGCAGCTCGCAGTTGCCGTTGGCGGAGCAGGTCAGGCAATCGAGCGGGTGGTCGGAGATGTAGAGTTCCATCACGCCACGGCGCAGGTCTTGCAGCTTGTCGCTCTGGGTGCGCACCTTCATGCCGGCTTCGACCGGGGTGGTACAGGAGGCCGGGAAACCGCGCCGGCCTTCGATCTCGACCAGGCACAGGCGGCATGAGCCGAACGGCTCGAGGCTGTCGGTGGCGCACAGCTTGGGCACCATCGAGCCCATTTCGGCGGCGGCGCGCATGATCGAGGTGCCTTCCGGCACGGTGATCTCCTGGCCGTCGATTTCCAGCGTGACCAGCTTGTCGGAAACGCGGGCCGGGGTGCCGAAGTCGGTGTCGTGGATCTGGGTATTCATCGTGAGTGTCCTCAAGCCGTCTGGTCCGCAGCGCCGATGGCGTCGAAATCTTCCGGGAAATGATTGAGCGCGGACAACACCGGGTAGGGCGTCATACCCCCCATCGCGCACAGCGAGCCGTGCAGCATGGTGTCGCACAGGTCGCGCAGCAGGGCGATCTGCTGCGGGCGGTTTTCATCTTTCTGGATGCGCTCGATCACCTCGACGCCGCGCGTCGAGCCGATGCGACAGGGCGTGCACTTGCCACAGGATTCGATGGCGCAGAATTCCATGGCGTAGCGTGCCTGCTCGGCCATGTCGACGGTGTCGTCGAACGCCACGATGCCGCCGTGACCGACCACAGCACCGAGCGCCGCAAAGGCTTCGTAATCCAGCGGGGTGTCGAACTGCGACTCGGGCAGGTAGGCGCCGAGCGGCCCGCCGACCTGCACCGCACGGATCGGACGACCAGAAGCGCTGCCGCCGCCGAAATCGTGCAGCAGTTCACGCAGGGTCAGGCCGAAGGCTTTTTCCACCAACCCGCCGTACTTCAGGTTGCCGGCCAGCTGGAACGGCAGCGTCCCTTTGGAGCGGCCCATGCCGTAGTTGGCATAGTACTGGGCACCGCGCGCCAGGACCACCGGTACGCTGGCGAGCGAGATCACGTTGTTGATCACGGTGGGTTGACCGAACAGGCCGGACAGCGCCGGCAGCGGCGGCTTGGCACGGACCACGCCGCGCTTGCCTTCGATGCTCTCCAGCATTGCGGTTTCTTCGCCGCAGACGTAGGCGCCGGCGGCCTTGCGCACTTCGAGGCGGAAGGTCTTGCCGGAACCCAGGATGTCGTCACCGAGGAAGCCGGCGTCTTCGGCGAGGCGGATCGCCTCGTTCAGAACGTCGAAGGCGTGCGGGTACTCGGAGCGCACGTAGATGTAGCCCTGCGTCGCACCCACCGCGATACCGGCGATGGTCATGCCCTCGATCAGCATGAAGGGGTCGTCTTCCATCACCATCCGGTCCGAATAGGTCCCGGAGTCGCCCTCGTCGGCATTGCACACAACGTATTTCTGGCTGGCTTGCGCCTGCGCCACGGTGCGCCACTTGATGCCGGCAGGGAAGGCCGCGCCGCCGCGTCCGCGCAGGCCGGAGTCGAGCACTTCCTGCACGATCTCGGCGCCACTCATGGCCAGGGCGCGCTTGAGGCCGTCGAAGCCCTCGTACGCCTGGTAGTCGGCCAGCGACAGCGGGTCGGTGATGCCGACACGGGCGAAGGTCAGGCGTTCCTGGTTCTTCAGATAGGGGATTTCCTCGGTCAGGCCGTGGCCGAGCGGATGGTACGCGCCCTGGATCAGCGCGTCGAACAGCTCCGCCACGTCGTCGGCCTCGACCGGGCCGTAGGCCACGCGGCCACGCTCGGTCTGCACCTCGACCAGCGGCTCGAGCCAGAACAGCCCGCGCGAGCCGTTGCGGATCAGTTCGATGTCGACGCCGCGACGCGCAGCCTCGGCGAGGAGGGCGACGGCGGTGTCGTCAGCGCCCAGAGCGAGGGCGGCGGAGTCTCTCGGGACAAACAGGCGGATGCTCATTGGGCCTCCTTCACGCTGGCCAGGAGGCGGTCGAGCTTGGCGGCGTCGACGCGCGAGACCATCTTGTCGTTCAACTGGATGTTCGGGCCGGTGGAGCACAGGCCCAGGCAGTACACCGGCTCGAGCCCGATGCGTTGATCGGCGCTGCGGCCGTGCAGGCTACAGCCCAATACCTGTTTGGCGTGCGCGGTCAGCTCACGGCTGCCGCGCGACTGACAGGCCTCGGCCTGGCAAATCTGCAGGGTGTGCCTGGCCGGCGGCGTGGTGCGGAAATGGTGGTAGAAGGTGATCACGCCGTGCACTTCGGCGCGCGACTGGTTGAGCGCCTTGGCGATGTCGGCCACCGCCCAATCGGGAATGAAGCCCAGCGCGTCCTGTACGTCGTGCAGGATGGGCAGCAGGGCACCGGGCTGGTCGTGGTGCGCTTGAAGAATGCCTTGGAGCTGCGTGCGCTCCAGGTCTTGCTGAGTCGTCATTGCTTAATCCCCTGTCGAGAGCCTGTCCTCAAGCATTCATGGAGGTGGGGCTGCCAAGCCCGACACGATCCGATCGTGCGGGTATTGGGCTTGGCAGCCCGGCCTGCGGGTCTATTGTCGGACAGCCCGGCACCGCCAATCTGTCTTAATCCGACCATAAATAGTTGAGAACACACCGCCTCATATGCTTCCAAAAACATAATGAAAGCCGCGATTGGCCGCAGTGTGCTAGGTTATTGGGAGCTTTTCAATATGAACCGAATTGCCGGATACATATGCAACAAAAACATAAATCGACACCACGACTACGCGTGCAAAGCCAGTTGGTGTGGGGGCTGGCCGCCGATGACGGGGACGAGATCCCGTTCCGGCTGATCGAACTGCTGACCGCGGTGCAGACGCATGGCAGCCTGCTGACCGCCGCCAAGGCCAGCGACACCTCGTACCGGCACGCCTGGGGGCTAGTGCAGCAGGCACAGGATGCGCTCGGCGTGCCGCTGCTCGAGATGGCACGCGGCAAAGGGGCGAAGCTGACGCCGCTGGCGGAAAAACTGGTGTGGGCCAACCGCCGTATCCGGGCACGTATCGGCCCGCTGCTGGAGACGCTGGCCTCGGAGATCGAAACCGAGTTGCGCCACGCCTTGCAGGCGGCCAGCGCGCCGCTGCGGCTGCATGCCAGTCACGGTTTCGCGGTGGAGATGCTGGTGAAGACCCTGAGCGAGGCGGGCATGGCGATCGATCTCAAGTACCGCAGCAGCCAGGACGCGGTGGCGGCGCTGCACGCGGGCGAGTGCGACGTGGCCGGCTTCCACGTGCCGCTGGGCGAGTTCCAGAACACGATCACGGCAAGCTACGCCGAGCATTTCGACCGCCAGGAGCACCGTGTCATCCATATCGTGACACGCCGCCAGGGGCTGATGGTGGTGCGCGGCAATCCGCGCAAGATCTACGAGATTGCCGACCTGGCCCGCCCCGAGGTGCGCTTCGTCAACCGTCAACCCGGCTCGGGGACGCGGCTCTTGCTCGACAAGCTGCTGCAGAAGGCCGGAGTGACGCCGGCCCAGGTCCATGGCTACGAGCAGGCGGAACTGACCCACGCCGCGGTGGCGGCCTACATCGCCAGCGGCATGGCGGACGTGGGCCTGGGCATCGAGACGGCGGCGCGCCGCTTCGACCTGGATTTCCTACCACAGCAGACCGAGCGCTATTTCTTCCTGGTGCGCCGCGCTACGCTGGAGCATCCGGCGGTTCAGGCGATGATTGCGACGTTGGGTTCGGCCGAATTCCGCGCCGAGATCGGCAAGCTGCCGGGCTATGATGCGGCACAGTCAGGTCAGATCTTGATGGTGGGGGAGGCGTTCGGCTCTCTCCCCGGCCATGTGCCGTAGCCGCACGAAGCGGGGCACAGTCAGGTGTTCTCCCGGCTACGGTGCCGCATACGGACCCTATCCACGCAAGAACCAGCGCGCGGTGCCGACATTGGTGTCAGCCGACCACAGCTGGTGGCGCAGTGTTCAACCCGGAGATGAGCGAGTAGTCGTCCTGATCCGGGTTGTGGATGACGTAGCCCATATACTTACTGTCCGGCGGCAAGCCCAGTTCCTGGATCAGGTTGGCGACCGGAATCTCCCTGCGCTGTCTGGCTTGTTTTGCTCGTTCTGCGGTAGAGCCACGCCGCTTTGCTTCCCCCATTTGGCAACTCCCGTCCAAATAAAAAAAACCATTACCGCTCTTCCCGAGTGTGCCATAGGCGTAACACGTAAATGGTCTCACCCTGAATCTCATAGCGCATTTCGTACTGCCCCACGAGAATGCGGCGCACCTCGCGCGGATCGAACTCGAACAGCTGCTCACCCAAGCGCGGATTTCTCAGCAGGGTATCATTCGGTGCTGTCGTCAGCGCTTGTACGGTACGGGCGGCAGCTTGCTTATTCACTGGCGCAAGAAATTCGTACAACCGCACCAGGTCGGAAAGCGCTTTGCTGGTCCACCTCAATTCCATCAGCGCGGCACCGGCAACGGGTTGTCGGTGCCGAGGCTATCCGCCCAGGCCTGCACGGCCTGGTGATCGATCACACTGCCGGCATCCACATCAGCCAGGGCCTCGCGGGTCAGGCGGTTGCGCTCCTCTTCCTGGTCAATCCAGGCCGACAGCGCCTGCTTAATGATCCAGCCGCGCGACCGTTCCAGCCGGTTGGCGATCTGATCGACCTTTTCGGCCAGCGGGAGCGGCACATGGGCCGTGATGACTTTGGTTTCGGTCTGAGCCATATTCAGTTTTCCTTCCTGGTTAGGCGGCGGGGATTGCGACTGGACCGACGAAACCCCAATAAGGCCAGGGAGCACGTAGTCAATGTCGGTCAATACAAAATAGCGGTCTTCCCCGTCATAGATGGGGTCAGCTCACTAAACGGAAAAATCGTACGCTAAGCTGATGCGGGTAGCAGCCGTTCATCGTGATGATGGCACCACATTCATTGAGGTGAAGCAGCGGTCGTTTGTGACGGGCGGGCGAAAGATGTCTATCAGAAGCTCTTTCTAGGCGATCCGATTTTAACTTAATCGTAGTGATTAAGATTGAATCGGTCAAGCGGTGTGTCATTCGTCACCGTGCACGCGAGCGTCGCCTGGCGTAAAGCCGGCCTCGCGGATGATCTTCTTGTACTGCTCGATGTCGGGCTGCTGGCCGGGGTTGAGTTCGATCCGGGCGCGGTGTGCATCGAGACTGACCTCCGCCTTGGCGACCCCCGCCGTCTTACCGAGGTTCTTTGACAAGCCGTAAACACAGAACGGGCAGGTCAGGCCCTGCACGTCGATGTCCACGACCTGTATCGGCGTGGCCGAGCCCGATGGAAACCAGCAGGATCGGCAGTGCACAGCAGACCAATGTTCCCGACGACAACAGCAGCGCAAACCAGTGCAGCGTCGTGCCCCGCGCAGTGGATTCCGAGGAGGAGGAGGAGGAGGAGGAGGAGCTGGATGCGTGCGCCCGGCCAGATTTCATGATCCGCTCCATCCCGCCAGCGCCGGCACAAGAACAAAATAGGCGTTGAGCAAGTAGAGGCCGGTAAACATCAGCAGGACGCCCCCTGCCAGCTCGAAAGCTCGCCGGAAACGCCCCAGCGGTTTCAGCTGTTCCACCCATCCCACCGCCGAGGCCGCGAGCGCAAGCGGAATGGCGCGGCCCACGGCAAAGCTCGCCAGCATTGCCATCCCCAGAACGGGTGAGCCCCCAGCGGCCGAAGCGCCCAACAGCACGACCAGCGCCGGCGTGCACGCTGGGCAGACGGCAACCGAGAACGGCACACCCAAGGCGAACGCTCCCCATGCCGTTTTGGCACGCACGGCTTTGAATCCGAAGGCAGGCAGGGAAAGCTTGATCCATCCGGTCCACAGCAGACCCAGCCCGATCAGCCACGGTCCGAGAACGAGCCCCCAGTAACGGCCCACCAGCGTCTGCACCCACTGACCGCCAAAACCGGCCAGCAGACCGAGCAGCGTGTGCGCGCCGATCATGCCGGCGAGGAACATCAGGCCGTAGCGGGCAGCATCCTTCGGTGACCTGGCACGGATCACATAGGCGAGCGGCACCGGAAGCGCCGCGAGCACCAAGGGGTTGAGACTGAAGAACAGGCCCGCCAGCAGGCTGACGCCGCTTGCGCCCCAGACGCCCTGTGCCACGGCCTGCCGCAGGGCTTCAAGCTCCATGACCATGCGCTCCCCGGCGACGCCGTAATTCGGTTGCGAGCTGTGTGGGAGTGGGCAGTGTGGTGAACACCAGTTGGCCGTCGATGGCGAGTGCCGGCAGCGTCAGCACTCCCAGTTCGACCGCGCGGTCGATCGAGTCGAGCACGTTGATTTCACACCACTCCACGCCTGTCTCGGCCATATCGGCGGCAGCCTGGAGATCGGCCTTCGCGGCGGTGCACTTGGTGCAACCCGGCGCATAGAACAGTTCGACTTTCACGATGCACGCTCCCTGTCGTCATCGACCTGCTCCAAGGCGGCCAGGATCGGGCAGTCATCGACTGACTGCTCGCCGTCGGCACATTCGGCGAGCAGCCGGTCGAGCGCGGCTGACATCACCTGCATGGCGCGAATCTTGGCTGAAAGTTGAAGCTTCTTCTCGATGGCGCGCTGCCGCACATCGTTGCAACAGGCACTGTCGCTCTGGCGTAGATGCAGCAACTCGCGGATTTCCGCCAGCGTAAAACCGCAGGCCTGGGCGTGCTGGATGAAGCGGACGCGGCGCACCGCGTCCTCCCCATACAGTCGGTACCCGCTGTCGGTCTTGGCGGTGGGAGCGATCAACCCCTCGCGCTCGTAGTAGCGCAGTGCGTCCACGCTGATGTCGCCCGCCTGGGCCAGCTTGCCAATGGTCAACATAACGCAGCGCTCAAGACTGACCCAGACCGGCAGCGCGCAGACTCGCTTCGTCTATGCCGCGTCCGGCGCAACAGCTGGCCAGTTGACCATTAATCGCCACGGCCGGCACCGAGCGTACGCCGAGTGACTTGGCGCGCTTGGCCACTTCCATGTCGTGCATGTCGAGCACATCGACCTCACACGACGGGCAGGCCAGCCCCTGCACCAGAGACACGACATCCGTGCAGGCCGGGCAACCGGCGCTGAACACTTCCACCCTGTGTTTCATCGACATTTTCAGGCTCCTTCAATCATGGGGCAGGGCCACGCGGAGATGCCACGTTCCCCACGCTTGAAGGATAAACCCTGGAGTAAACGCCAGGGTCAAGTGGATTTTTGCTGCGGATTTTCCTTGTCCATTCTGACCGTGGACGAGGCGTTTCCGGAGTTGGCCGCACCGCGTTGAGCCCACTACTTTTTCAGTCGTGCAGGGGTGCTTTGGGTAATACACCCCGTCCTATTCAGGAATGGTCAGTCGTGCAGCGGCTTGACCGCGCGGTCCTCGCCGGCGTTGGCCATCAGGTCCAGCGCCAGTGGTGCCTTGTCGCGCAGCAGCCAGCCGAAGAACACGGTGGCCACCACTGCGCCGGCCAGTTGCGCCACGATGAAACCCGGCGCATCGGCCGGGCGGATGCCGGAGAACGTGTTGGTGGCAGCACGCGCCAGCGTGACGGCCGGATTGGCGAACGAGGTGGACGAGGTAAACCAGTAGGCGCCGACGATGTAGGAGGCCACCGCGTAGGGCACCGCATCCGGCCGGCTGCGCGAACAGCCGAAGATCACCGCCAGCAGACCGAAGGTCGCGACGAACTCGCTCCACCATTGCGACGGGCCGGTGCGGATATGCTGCGAGGCGAAGAACAGCGGCTCGCCGAACATGCCGTGGGCCGCCGCCACGCCGCAGAACGCGCCCAGGATTTGCGCCAGCATGTACAGCCCCGCTTCACGGCCGGACAGCTCACGGCGTAGCGCCGCCGCGAGCGACACGACCGGGTTGAAGTGGGCGCCCGAGATGCCGCCGAAGGTCAGGATCAGCGCGACCAGGCCGCCTCCGGTGGCGAGGGCGTTGGCCAGCAAGGCGACGCCGACATTCCCGCCCGCCAGGCGCTCGGCCATGATGCCGGAGCCGACCACGGTGGCCAGCAGCAAGGCAGTTCCCAGCCACTCGGCCACTAAACGACGTTGTAGATCCATGACTTACTTCTCCCCCCTGTTTGCGTCGTTCAGGGTGGCGATCTTGTCCATCGCGGCCTTCAACGCGGCCTTGTCGTGCCGCAGGGTGTCCAACGGCAGGGCCAGGAACGCCTCGATACGGGCACGCAGGATGCGGTAGGCCGTCATGAATGCGGCATCGATTTCTTCGTCGGTGCCGGTGGCATGGGCCGGGTCTTCCACACCCCAGTGGGTACGCAGTACCGGGCCGAGGTAGGCCGGGCAGGTTTCGCCGGCGGCGCTGGCGCAGACGGTGATCACGATGTCGGGCGTGGCCGGCAGGTTGTCCCAAGACTTGCTGTAGTAACCCTCGGTCGATATCCCTTCACGAGCCAGCAGCGCCAACGAACGCGGGTGGACCTGGCCGGTCGGCTTGCTGCCGGCGCTCATCGCGTGCCAGCCCTCCGGGGCCAGGTGGTTGAAGGTGGCTTCGCCCAGAATGGAGCGGCAGGAGTTGCCGGTGCACAGGAACAGGACATTCATCGTTTCAATTTTCGGTTTGTGTGGTGGAGAACGGGGGCCGGGCGGCATCAGGGCAGCATGAGGCGCTCAGCAGGTCGCCGCACTGTTCCGGGTGGCCGGCGCAGCATTCTTCGGTCAGGTAGGCGATCAGTTCCAGCATCAACGGCAGGTTGGCGCGGTAGCGCTGGAAGCGGCCTTCCTTCTGAACGGTCAGCAAGCCGGCATGGGTCATGTCCTTCAGGTGAAAGGACGCGGCATTGGCGGGCATGTCGAGGGTGGCGGCGATCTCGCCGGCCACCATCCCGTCCAGGCCGAGCTTGACCAGCAGGCGATAGATGTCGAGCCGGCTGCCCGAAGACAGCGATTCGAAGAGTTGGGTGGCGGTGTGCTTTTCCATAATTCAACAATACAAGAATCGTTGAAGTGTTGTCTACCTTGGCCAACTGCGGTGAAGTCGGCCTCCCGAACAAATCATAACCGACGCATTAATGCCGGACTGGCGCATTGGTAGATGGTGGCAATCTCAACAAACCCGAATCACAGCCCGTTAGCCTGCATGCCGGTTTGATTTAATGGCTTGCTTGATCCACTTGGGACAGTAGGAACGTGTTGGCCAGGTAAATGGCGATAAGAACAAGGCTCACCCAGCCGATCACCCCTTTAAGCCGGGATTGAGCCCGGTAAATCAGCCCGATGATGACGGCACCGGTCATGATCAATGCAGACAGGCTGGACGTTGCATGAAAGGGTGAGACGTGAGCCAGAATGGGGCCGGGCAGGTAAAACAGGTCGTCGACTGCCAGGACCAGTACATCGAAGAGATTACTGCCAAGCAGGTTCGCGAGCGCCATCTCCAACGCACCCAGCCGCAGCGCCGAGATCGTGACCGCCAGTTCCGGCAAGGACGTCGCCCCGGCAATGAACAGGGTGCCGACAAACGAAGCGTGCCAGCCATGGAGGTGGGCCAGCTGTTGGCCAATCGAGGGCAGCCAGATACCGGCCCCCACCACGGCGGACGCTGCGACAAGATAGCGGATTACCGCTTGCCGCAAGGCAATATCGGGATACTGTTGAGCCAAATCGCCAACGAATACCGCCATCGTTCGCCTCTCGAAGCTGAACACCGCCCGTATCGCCAGCAGGTACATCAGCACGAACAATGGTGAATACAGCCCAACGTGCCCAAGTGACCATGCTGCAAACTTGTCCGGAAGTAGTAAGCAAAAGCCGACAAAACCAATCAGCATGATGCCAAAAGCCGCAGACAATATATGGCCTTGGCCTACTACGGTGTAGATCGACTTGCCGCGATACAGGACATCGAGCACGGCCAGCATCGCCAGATTGAATACGCAGGAACCCAGCGCATCGCCTACCGCCAGGTCGGGAGCCTTCACGATGGCCACGGCACTGATACCCGTTGCCAGTTCGGGGAGGGATGTCACCGTCGCCAGCAGGATCAAGCCTATCCATCGTCCTCCCAATCCTGTCTTTTTCGCGATTACATCGCCGTAGCGTGATAGGCGTGCGCCAGCGAAGCCGATCACCGCAGCACACACAAAGAACTGCATCCAAAGCAGCAACGATATTGTTGTCACGTTGTACACATCAGGGGTGGTCATCGCATTGTCAAAGCAAGCGAAACGCCAGAATGGCAACGATGGTTGGAGGGATTGCTGCAACAAGCAACCCCATCGGATGAATCGCCTCATCCTCGAAATTGCCTCGCAGGATCGCCACACCGGCGGGATTCGGCGCATTGGCAATGATCGTCAACCCGCCCCCCGTGACGGCCCCCGTCACCAGCGCATACTTGAATGAATCGGACAATCCCTCGACCAACGAGCCGAGATAGGTCAGCGCGGCATTGTCCGTGATCGCCGTCAATAACGTCGCACCAAAGAATACGGCATCACTGCTCATGGCCAACAATACCGGCCGCAGCCACCACTCCTGCTGCCCGCCCAGCACCACTAGCCCCGCCAGGAAGAAAGCGACCAGCAGGCCTTCACGCAGGATCAGACGATCCTGGTAACCCTGGTAGGCGTGTGCGACCCCCAGAAAAAACAGGAACAGGCCGAGGAAAGCGGCGGGATGATGGGCAAAGGCGACCACCCCAACCAGGAAGAGCAGATGCAACGCCACCATGATTGCCGGCACGTTGTTTTCTTCATCTTCAGAAGCATCAATACCGGATGAAATCCGCGACAACTCCTGCCGGAACAGCCACGTTGCACTCAGGGCATTGACGATGACGGCAATGGCGGCTTTCCAGCCCAAAGAAGTGATCATGAACCAGATATCCCATCCCCATTTGCCTGCCACCATGAGGACAGGCGGCGCCGCGAAGGGCGTCAAGGTGCCGCCGATGGAAATATTGACGAACAAGACTCCCAGCGTGGTGTAGCGGAGCCGGGTCGACAGTCCCTTGGCAAAATAGCTATCGCGCAAAATCAAGGCGGCGAGGGTCATGGCCGCGGGCTCGGTAATAAACGAACCCAGCAAGGGAACCAGGGCGAGAATCGCGAAATAGAACGCCATGGGACTGGGCAAGGGAATGAACTGGGCCACCGTGCGGACGCAGAACCTGGCGAATTGCAAGATAGGCTTCGTCCCGGCGATCACCATGATGGCGAAGACGAACATGGGCTCCGTGAAGTTACGCGAATCTAGGTACTGGGTGGCCGTTGAGCGACCCTCGACGGCGAACATGCACAAGATCAGGATCATGGCCCAGAAGCCGAACACGACTTCGACTTCGCCCAGCAGATGCCACAGCCCGGCATGAGCGGGGCGGGTATGTGCCAGCCGCTCAAAAAACTTGGTCGAGAACGTATGCAGAATGGCAACAGCGAATAGCATTGCGCCAATGATCTGGATGATGCTAGGTGTCACAGACCCCCCTTTGGATGTCGAATTGAAATGGGTTCATTGACCCAATACCCGGTACTTGTTGTTTTCAGAAGACCGGATGATCATAACCGAACTGAAGCAGCGGATTGCCTCATTAATGAAGCTGAAAAGGCAATGAAGAGGCCAGACGCTGATTTTAAAAAAAAACGGGGGCCGAAGCCCCCAAGTTCGCTTGTTGTTACTGCTCTGTGTGCCCATGATCTTGTGGCCCTGGGTGAAATGGTTACCGCCACACTCCCTTCATAGAGCCAGCTGCGAGCCCAACTCCACCACCCTGTTGGTAGGCAGCTTGAAATAGGCAGAAGCGGCGCTGGCATTGCGGAACATGGCCAGGAACAGTTTCTCCCGCCAGATGCCCATTACCCCGGCCCCCACTTTGGGAATCAAGGTTTCCCGGCCCAGGAAGAACGATGTGTCCATCATGTCAAATCTCAGGCCCTGCTGCTCGCATTGCGCCAGCGCGGCGGGGATGTCTGCCTCGTCCATGAAACCGAATACCACCTTGACCCGGTAGAACTGCTGGCCCATGGCTTCGACAGTGACACGTTCATGCATGGGGATGTAGGGAATATCCGCTGTTTCGGCGGTCAGGATAACCACGCGTTCGTGCAGGCTCTTGTAGTGCTTCATGCTGTGCAGCAAGGCATGCGGAGTGCTTTGCAGATCAGAAGACATGAAGACAGCGGTGCCTTGCACCCGCGGAACGGCAGGCGCCATCAATTCGACAAATTGTTCCAACGGCATGCCGTCTGCAGCCAGCTTGTCGTGCACCAGTTGGCGCCCTCGCTTCCACGTCGTCATCACGATAAATACCATCAGGCCCATAGCCAGTGGGAACCAGCCGCCATCGAACACCTTCAGGCTGTTGGCACTGAAGTAGACGATGTCCACCAACAGGAACCCTCCCAGGATCAGGTTGCATTTGAGCGGATGCCAGTGCCACCGCTGCCTTGCCACGATGAAAGTCAAAATCGTCGTGATCACCATGGTGCCGGTGACGGCAATGCCGTAAGCGGCGGCGAGCTTGCCCGACGAGCCGAATCCGATAACGAGCAGCGCCACGGCGGCCAGCAGAGTCCAGTTGATAGCGGGCAGGTAAATCTGGCCAATCTCCTCGCTCGATGTGTGCTGCACGTCCATGCGCGGCACGTAGCCCAGCTGAATGGCTTGACGGGTAAGAGAATACGCGCCCGAGATCACCGCCTGCGAAGCGATCACCGTCGCCAGTGTGGCGAGTACCACCATGGGAATCAACGCCCAATCCGGTGCCAGCAGATAGAACGGGTTGGCGATGGCCTGTGGTTCGCGCAGCAACAGCGCACCTTGGCCGAAGTAGTTCAGCACCAGCGATGGCAGCACCAGGCCGAACCATGCCAGCTGGATGGGCCGCCGTCCAAAGTGCCCCATATCCGCGTACAGCGCCTCGCCACCGGTAATGGCGAGCACCGAGGCGCCAAGCGACAGGAAGCCAAGCAGTGGCTGCTTCAGAAAGAAGTCCAGCGCTTGCCATGGATTGAGCGCCCCCAGCACCAGCGGCGTTTGGAAGATCGAAACGAGGCCAAGCAAGGCCAGCGTGACAAACCAGACGACGATGATGGGCCCGAATAGCGATCCCATCCGTCCCGTACCGTGTTTCTGCATGATGAACAGCGCAATCAGCACCAGCAAGGACAACGGCACGATGTAGGGTTTGAGGGCCGGGGTGGCGATTTCCAGGCCCTCGATGGCGGACAGCACCGAGATCGCCGGTGTGATAACGCTGTCACCATAGAACAGGGCGGCACCAAACAAGCCCAACACCATGAGGAACGCCGTCTGCTGGCGGCTCTTGGCGTGATGCATCACCAGCGCCATCAGCGCCATGATGCCGCCTTCTCCCTTGTTGTCGGCACGCATGATGACGGTGACGTACTTGAGCGCCACCACGATCACCAAAGACCAGAGCACCAGCGAGAGCATGCCCAGAATGTTGTCGGGCGTCATCGGCACCGGGTAATGCGGGTTGGCGAAGATTTCCCGGATGGTATAGAGCGGGCTGGTGCCGATGTCACCGTACACCACGCCCAAGGCAGCCAGGGTCAATGCGGCCAACTGGCCGGAGGGTTGAGTAGCACTCATGCAATGTTTCCAAGGGTCAGAACTGAAAGCGGTAACCCACCCCAGACAGGGTGATGAAATGGGCCGGTTGCGCCGGGTCCTGCTCCAGCTTCTGGCGCAGGCGGCTCATATAGATACGCAGGTAGTGGCTGTTTTCGGTATGTCCGGGGCCCCACACCGCCTGCATCAGCATGCGGTGGGTCAGCGCCTTCCCCGCATCGCGCAGCAGCGTGCATAGCAGCTTGTACTCCACGGGCGTGAGATGGACGGCCTCGCCGCCGCGCAGCACCACGCGCTGCGCCAGGTTGACGGTCACATCGCCAAAGCTGACCAGTGGCGAGGCTTCCAACTGTCGGGCGTGGCGCCGCGTCAGGGCGCGCACCCGCGCTACCAGCTCGCCGACACCGAATGGCTTGGTCAGATAATCATCGGCACCGGCGTCCAGCGCCTCGATCTTGTCCGCCTCGTCACTGCGAGCGGACAGCACCAATACCGGTGCTTGAGACCAGTGGCGGAACTCCTTGATCACTTCCACCCCATCCATGTCCGGCAACCCCAAGTCGAGGATCAGCAGATCGGGCTGCCGGCTGCCGGCCTCCACCAGCCCCCGGTGGCCACAGTCGGCCTCGTAAACCGTCCATTGCTGGCCTTCCAGGGTGCTGCGGACAAAACGGCGGATGTGGGGTTCATCTTCGATGAGCAGGATGCAAGCTTCAGACGCGGTCATGGTCATCCTCCGTCACAACGATGGGCGGGTTGCCCAAGGGCAGGCGGAGCTGTGCCGTGGTACCGCCCCCTGGCGAACTGGACAGGGTGATGCTACCGCCATGAGCCTCGGCGATTGCCTTCGAGATGCCCAGTCCCAGCCCGACACCCGGCGTGCTGGATTCGGTCTCGCCGCGTTCGAACAAGTTGAACAGACGTTGGATATGAGCCGGGTCGATACCGAGCCCTTGATCGCTTACCGCCAGGTAGGCAAAACCGCTGTCGGTGTAGGCGCGAATACTGATCGGGCTGCCCGCGGGTGAATACTTGGCGGCATTCTCCAGCAGGTTGCACAGTACCCGTTCGATCAGGACAGCGTCGAACTGCACCAGCGGCAGGCCAGGCTCGATCCGCAACTCGAGCGGGTGCGCATCCAGCACCGGCTTCAACAGTTGCAGGCTGGTGCTGATCACATCCTCGTACAACTGCCATTCAAGGCGCAGGCGCATCTTGCCGGCCTGCAGCTTTGCCATGTCCAGCAGGTTGGTCATCAGCTTGTGCATGGCCTCGGCTTGATCGCGGATCAGACGCGCGGTTTCACGCTCGGCCGCCGGCAATTCACGCCCGGCGAGGTCTTCCGCCATGCCGACCAAGCCGGTGAGCGGGGTGCGAAGGTCGTGTGACAGCGCGGACAGAATGGAGCTGCGCAGCTTTTCCGCATTGATCTGGATTTCGGTCTGTTGCGCCACATCGACGTAGTGCAAGCGCTCGACGGCGATGGCCAACAACGAGGCCAGCGTGACGAACCTCGCCTTTAACTGTGGCAAGTCGCTGACGGAAGGGTCAGGATACACGGCCAAGACACCACGCATTCCCATGGGGGCCTTCAACGGCAGGTAGAGAGGTGGCAAGCCTGTCTCGGCATCACCCAGCACCGGCTCCTGCCGCGTGAGCGCCATTTGCAATAAATGGCTTTCCAGCACGTCCGCGTGGCGGACGTCCAGTTGGCCGGCTTCAGTCAGCCAGAAGCAGCGCACACTACAGTGCTGGTAATGGGCATAGGTGACAACGGCAGCCTCGACCTGGTCCAACGTCGCCGCGCCGGTGAGGGTGCGCGCCAGATCGTAGAGTTCCCGCGTCTCGCGTTCGTGTTGCCGGACCTGTTCGGTTTCATCCTGAAGGCTGGTGGTCAGTTGAGTGGTCAGCAATCCGACCGCCAGCATCACGGCAAAGGTGATCACGTACATGCCGTCACGGACAGCGAAAGTGTAGTGAGGGGGAACCAAGAAGAAATCGAACAGTGCTACCCCCAGGAAGGCGGCGAAGATGGCGGGACCACGCCCGAGCCGAAGTGCCACTAGGAAGACCACCAACAGAAACAGCATGACGGCATTGGCCAACTCCAGCGTGTCACGGAACGGGACCGTCAACCCGGTAACCAGCAAACAGCACAGCACCACCAAGCCATAGCGACCTGCGGGTGAGACGCGCGACTTTGAAAACCATTGCCCGGTCAACATGATGTTCTCGCTGATATCTGAATGATGTTAAAGATAGGGCGGAGCTTGCAAAAAAGTTGTAGAGAGTGATGCGCTTTTTGTAAACAGCGCGTAAACAACAGCCCGCGACGACCATGTCAGCGTAGCGTTCTGTTTCTTGATGGTACTGAAGTAAGCGCGGTGGGGCCGCAGCTCTACCGCGATCCGACCACCCAGCGGCTGCGCCGGCATGAGCCGGGCCAAGGATTTCCGGCGTTCCGATCGGCTATCGGCGCCGGGTCGCGCTGCGCACCACGCGAAACGTCAGCCACAATGCCAATGCATAGCCAAAGACGGCCAACACCGGCATGCCGCCGACGAGGGGGCCGATGCCGTGCTGCATCAGCAGCGAGGAGGCGATGTACAAGCCGAGCGTGATCAAGGCCAGGGCGATCCGGCTGCTGGCTTTGCCGACCTCGGCCGGCAGCACGTCCAGCCCGGAATGGTGATGCGTGACAACGATGCCTTCGGAGCGGGCGCGGCGCAGCACGCGGCTGATGCTGTCGGGCAGGTCGCTCAGCGAGAGCAGCGATTCGTATTTCAAGCGCGCCGTCAATTTGTCCAGATCGGCCGGCTGGACGGTCGCTTTCAAGGCGGCGCCCGCCCGGACGAACAAGCCCTCCATCAGATTGAAGTCAGGATCGAGCGCGCGCACCGTACTTTCCATCAGGAAGACGGCGCGCAACAGTACCAGCAGGTGGTGCGGTATGCGCACGTTATGCCCGCGGCCCATTCGGGCCATGCGCAGGAAGGCCTCGCCGAACGACCAATCCTGCAGAGGCAGCCGCGCATAGTCCTGGATCAACTCTTCCAGTCCGTTGCGAAATGCCGCCCGGTCGAGCGTGCCGCCGAGGATGCCGAGGTCGAGGTAGGCGTCAAGCAGCCAGTCGGCATCCTGTTGCACGAAGGCCTGCATCAGCGCGGCCAGGTTGGCGCGGGTGGCGCGATCGAGAGAGCCGATCAAGCCGAAATCGTGCAGGCAGATGCGCCCGTCTTCCAATACGAAGACATTGCCGGGATGCGGATCGCCATGGAATATGCCGGCATGGAAGAACTGGTGGATGTAGGCATCGACCAGGTTCTGCGCCAGGCGCGGGCCGTCGGCCTGGAAGGCAGGATCGTCGATGCGGCGTCCCATGCTCATTTCCTGCACCAGCACCCAGTCCGTGCACAACTCCTTGATCACGCCGGGCACGTACACAGTGGACGAGTCGCGAAATACCTCGACGAAGCGGGCGATATTCGACGCCTCTTGCCGGAAGGCGGTTTCCTTGCGCAGGTTGCGCGCCAGTTCATCGATCAATTCCAGCGGCTCCAGGCGACGCAGGCCGGGCAGCACGAGCAGGATACTGTTCACGACCCAGCGCAATATCCGGATGTCTTCGGCGATCTGGCGCTGGATGCCGGGACGACGCACCTTGACGATGACCGCACGTCCGTCCCGCAATACGGCGCGATGTGGGGTAGCCTGATTCCCGCGGACAGTTCCGATTGTTACCATTGACAATCGGGAGTGTGAAATGAAGACCAGAAAGACATATCCAGTAGAGTTCCGTTCTGAGGCGGTAAAGCTGGTACTTGAGCAAGGGCTCAGCCTTGAAGGGGCGGCCAGGCGGCTGGGTATCCCCAAGGGTACATTGGCTAACTGGGTTGTAGCGGCGAGGTCTGGCGGTGACCAACCGGCGCCGGGGGCGCGCAGTGTCACGGAGCTGGAAGCAGAGAACGCCAAGCTGCGCAAGGAGTTGGCAGAGGCACGCCTGGAGCGAGACGTCATAAAAAAAGCTGCAGCGTACTTTGCTCAGGCATCACTGCCCGGTACGCGTGGATAGAAGAGCACCGAAACCTATTCCCGGTGGTGGTGGCCTGCCGGGTTCTAGCGGTGTCCCGTGCTGGGTACTATGGCTGGCGTGGACGTTCTCCATCTGAGCGAGAACAAGAGGACGAGCGGCTGAAAGTGGCGATCCGGGCGGCACATGCCAAAACACGGGAAACCTATGGCGTACGCCGTTTGCAGCCAGAACTGGCGGCGATGGGCTTTGAGGCCGGGCGTGATCGCATCGACCGTTTACGACGCCAGATAGGCATCCGGTGCCGGCAGAAGCGCAAGTTCAAGGCGACCACCAATTCGGCCCACTCGTTGCCGGTCGCGGAGAATGTCTTGGGTCAGGTGTTCGAGCCGACCCGCCCGAATCAGGTCTGGACGGGTGATATAACGTACATCCCGACGGACGAGGGCTGGCTGTACCTAGCGGCACTGAAGGATGTGTTTAGCTGCGAGATCGTTGGCTATGCGATGGGCGCGCGGATGACGACCGAACTGGTCAGCAAGGCGCTGTTCCGGGCGGTCCAGCACCAGCGGCCGCCGGCCGGCTTGATCCACCATACGGATCGTGGCAGCCAATACTGCGCCAAGGCCTACGGGGATTTGCTGACGCAGTTCAGGATGCATAGCTCGATGTCACGCAAGGGGAACTGTTTCGACAATGCGCCGATAGAGAGCTTCTGGGGAACGTTGAAGAACGAGCTCGTCCACCATCGCCGTTACGCAACGCGGGCGGAGGCGGAGGCATCGATCAGGGAGTACATCGAAATCTTCTATAACCGCCAACGCCGTCACTCGCGGCTTGGCTACTTGGCGCCGGCTGAATTTACCCGGAAGTACTGGAATTCAGCCAAGGCCGCTTGAATCGGAGCTGTCCGCTCTTGCCAGGACACCCCAATGCACTTGCGCGATCGAACCGGCAGCCATGGGTTGCGCATCGAAACGGGCAAAGACGGTCTCGACGGAGCAGCCCAACGATTGTTCTATCTCCGCTCGCGCCCGTTCGGCCGGAAAGACGGCGACATGGTCCTGCAGCTTGCGCAGCGCGACGATGTAGTCGTCCGGCAATAGCTCCCCGTGCAGGCTCAATCCCTGTCCGAGCTTGACGAAGGTGGTGCCGAGCCTTTCCAGCATTCCGGCAAAGCGCAACGCCGGCGCGACCCTCGGACGGATCAAGCGCACATGGACGCAGGCGCGCCACGCGAGATAGCCCCACAGCGCGATATTGACTTGCCATAGGCGAAGCAGCACATGCATGAATGCCTCGCTGTCATGTGACAGGATATTTCCATGGGCGGCTGTGATCGCCGGTATGACCGGAACCGTCGTGGGAATGGTCGGAGTGGCTGCCATGGGGGAATCCGTGCCCCATGCACCCGCGCCACGGCAGCAGCAAGAAAACGCCGGCGGCGGACACGATCCAAATCCGGTTTTGTAAAAGCCAGTTCATGATCACCTCCGTAACTCAATGCAGTCATACCCGTCTCGTTCTTCATGTTATGGCAGATTCGAAGCTTTCATCGTGTCGGCCGAGAACCGGCCGGTCATGCGGTGTGCTATCAAGGTAATGTTGATTCAAGACATTTTCCTTGCCGGAGCCCGGCTCGCCCTGAGATGTCGACACGCGGCGAAGCGGGTTCCGGGCAATCGCGACGCGATCACCATTGATCCGGCTGGAGGGACGCGGTGAAGCGAAGACATTTGCAATACGGGATCGGCGCCGCAGCGATCCTGATCGCAGCGATTCTGGCAGCGGTATACCTTGCGCAACGCCCCACGCAGGCACTTGGCATCCTGGAAGGGAATGGCCAGGTGCGCGGAGCCGAAGTGACGGTGAGCGCAAAGATTGGCGGCGTGGCCGACATTGTCGCGATTCGCGAGGGCCAGGCGATGAAGGCCGGCGATTTGATCGCAGCAATCGCCTCACGCGAGCTGGAAGCCCGGCTCCGCGAGATGCGGGCGCAGGCGGCGGCCTCCGAGAATTTGCTGGCCGAGCTCGATGCGCAGCTCAAGGTGTTCGACATCGCCGCGGAGCAAGCCAAGGCCGGCGCCGATGTGACGGCGGGCGCCTCCTTGCATGAAATTCACCGCGAGTCTGAGGCACTGGCCCGCGCCAATGCCGAGGTCGCCGCCGCCGAAGCGCAATCCGCCCGGGATGGGGCCGAGCATGACCGTTTCGAGAAGCTGCTTGCACAAGGATTCATCAGCAAGAATTATTTCGACGAAGTGGCGACCCGCAGGCGTGTTTCCGAAGCCCGGCTGTTGGCCGCGCGCCGAGCGCGCGAGGAGGCGCAGGCCGCACTGGAAAAAGCGCGTGCCGCCTCCGGCGAAGCCGCCATCAAGGCAAAGGACGTCCAACGCATCGCGGCCGAGCGCGTACGCACGCAGGCGGCGCGGGCTACCGCTGCAAGCCAGGCCGACGCGGCGCGTGCACGGGTAGCCCAGATCGAGGCGCAACTGGCGGATACGCGCATCCTGGCGCCGGTCGATGCGACAGTGATGGCAAAGCTGGTGGAACCCGGAGAGCTGGTTGCGCCGGGGCGGCCGCTCGCCACGCTGACCAATCTCAAGGACTTGTACGTGCGCGTCTTCGTGCCGGAACGGGACATCGGCAAGATTCGCCTCGGCAATCCGGCGCGTATCTCGGTGGATGCGTTTCGCGGCCGCGCTTTTTCCGGCAAGGTGACGGAAATCGCGCAGCAGGCCGAATTCACGCCCAAGGATGTGCATATGCAGGATGAACGTGAAAAACTCGTCTTCGGCGTCAAAGTGGCTATCGACAACCCGGACGGGCTGCTCAAGCCCGGCATGTTTGCCGATGCGAAGATCAAGGTGGACCCGAATGCAGCCTGGTGAAGGCAAGGTCGCACGTACGCCGGCATCGGTCCCGGCGATCTCCATTCATTCCGTGTCACGGCGTTTCGGCAAGCGCCTTGTACTCGACGATGTGACGCTCGAGGTGCAAGCGGGCGAGATGTTCGGCATCGTTGGCGCCGACGGCGCGGGCAAGACGACGCTGCTGCAGTCGATCTGCGCGATTCTCGACCCGAGCGCCGGCAGCGTGGCCGTGGCCGGCCGCGACAGCGTGCGCGAGGCGGGCAGGATCCAGGCGGCACTCGGTTACGTTGCCCAATCCTATTCCCTGTATGGCGACCTGACGGTGGCCGAGAACCTGGCGTTTTTCGCCGCGATCCGTGCCGTGCCGTCTTCCGTGTTCGCTGCGCGGCGCGAAGCCTTGCTACGCTTTTCCGGCCTTGCGCCGTTTCTCGACCGGCGGGCGAAATCCCTCTCCGGCGGCATGCAGAAAAAGCTGGCGGTGTGCTGCAGCCTGTTGCATGAGCCGGAGATCCTGGTGCTGGATGAGCCGACCCTTGGCGTCGATCCGATCTCGCGGCGCGAACTGTGGACCATGCTGCGGGCGTTCCATGCGCGCGGCAAGACCATCATCGTCGCGACGTCCTACATGGACGAGGCGGCAGGCTGCGATCGGGTTGCGGTGCTGGCCGGGGGCCGCGTGCTCGCCTGCGGGCCACCCGCCGGATTCGGCGATCTTGAAGAAGCCGTCAAGCATCTGCTGGCGCCTGCTGCCGCAGTGCCCGAACCGCCGCCTGCACTGCTCGCGGCAGAAGAGGCAAAGGGCGACGCGATCCGGGTGTCGGGCTTGAGCCGCCGCTTCGGGAATTTCACAGCGGTCGACCGGCTCAGCTTCAGCGTTGCGCGCGGCGAGATTTTCGGCTTGCTCGGCCCGAACGGTTCGGGCAAAAGCACGACCATCAAGATGCTCACCGGTATCCTGCCGCCGTCGGAAGGCAGCATGGAAGTGGCGGGCATCGACGTTGCCGCACGGCCCGGCTCAGTGAAAGGGCGCATCGGCTACATGTCGCAGCGCTTCTCGCTGTATGTCGACCTCACGGTCGATGAAAACATCGAGTTCTTCGGCTCGATTTATGGCCTGTCCGACGTCGCGCTCGCCGAACGCCGCGCCTGGGTATTGCGGCTGGCCGGCCTTGCCGGCTACGAACGCGCTTTGGTGAGGTCGCTGTCAGGCGCGCTCAAGCAGCGGCTCGCGCTCGGCTGCGCCGTGCTGCACCGGCCGGACGTCCTGTTTCTCGACGAGCCGACGTCCGGCGTCGATCCGGTTTCACGCGAGGGGTTCTGGCACCTGATTACCGCGATCGGCCGCGCCGGCACCGCCGTGCTGGTTACCACGCATTACATCCGCGAGGCACAGCGCTGCGACCGGGTGGCATTCATCGACCGCGGACGGCTGCTGGCGGTCGATGCTCCTGCCGTGCTGCGCGCGCGCCATGGCGGGGTAGACCTGGAGGATGTGTTCATCGCGTTGATGAAGCATCCGGGGCAGGAAAAATGATGCTGGCGGCGCTCCTTCGCAAGGAAACCATCGAAATCCTGCGCGACCCGATCACGCTGGCGGTAGCGGTGGTGCTGCCGCTCATCATGCTGTTCTTGTTCGGCTATGGCGTGTCGATGGATGTCGAGAACGTCCCGACGGCGGTCTACGACCAGGACCGCACGCCGCAAAGCGCGCGATTCATCGACACTTTCGTGCAGAGCGGCTATTTCAAACACCATCGCAACCTCTGGTCGCCGCGACAGGTCGATGCCGCCCTCGACCGAGCCGACGCCACCATGGTCATCGTCATTCCGCCGGGCTTCGCGCGCCGCCTGGCGGCCGGTTCGGAGGCGCCCGTGCAGATTCTCATCGACGGTTCGTTTTCGCCCACCGCGCTGATCGTGTCGAACTATGCTGCCGCCGTCGTCAACCGCTTTTCGACGCGGCTTGCCGAGGAGCGCCTGGCCGAGTTCGGCTTGACGGCGAGCGGCTTGGTGCGGCTGGAGTCGCGCGTGTGGTACAACGCGCCGCTGAAGACCGTGAACTACATCGTGCCCGGCCTGTTCGCCGTGCTGCTGATGGCCTTTCCGCCGATGCTGACCGCGCTGGCGATCGTGCGCGAACGCGAGCGCGGCACCATCGAGCAAATCTATGTCTCGCCGGTCAGTCCAGCCATGTTCATACTCGGCAAGATCATTCCCTATGCCGTCCTCGCCTTCGGCGAGATGCTGCTGGTGCTGGCAGTGGGAACCGCCTGGTTCGACATCCCCTTGCGCGGCAGTCTTGGCTTGCTGCTCGGGGCTTCGCTGATTTACGTTTTCGTGACCGTGGGGCTGGGCGTGGCGGTATCGGCGGTTGCCAGGACGCAGGTGGCGGCGGTGCTGCTTTCGTCGGTCGGCACGCTGATGCCTTCATTCCTGTTTTCGGGCTTTCTGTTTCCGATCGCGACGATGCCGTACCTGTTGCAGCTTTACACCTACGCATTCCCGACGCGCTACTTCAACGACATCAGCCGCGACCTGTTCCTGAAGGGCGTCGGCATCGAGTACCTGTGGGGGAATATCGCGCTGCTGGCATTGTATGCCGTCGTCCTCTTCGCTGCGGCCAGCCTGACGCTGCGCAAAAAGGTGGCGCGATGAGGCGCCTTGCCGCAGCGATCCGCAAGGAGTTCCGCCAGTTTCTGCGCGATTGGCTGCTGGTTGTACTCGTGGTCTTCATCTACACGGCGGATCTCGTGATCTGCACCAGCGCGCTATCGTTCGACGTGCGCAACCTGCGGCTTGCGCTGTACGACGGCGACCGCAGCGAGTTGAGCGCGCGGCTGGTCGAGCGCTTCACCGCCACCGACTACTTCGGCAAACTGATTCGCACCAGCCGCATTTCCGACATCGACCGCTTGCTCGACGCCGGCCAAGCCGACCTCGCCCTGGTGATTCACCCAGGTTTCGCCCAACAGGCAGCGGCCGGCCGCGCGACCGAGGTGCAAGTGCTGCTGGCCGGGGTCAACGCCAATACCGCGAATGCGGCGCGCGGGTATGCGCAAACCATCGTCGGCGGCTTTGCGCGCGACTTGCTGGAAAACCACGCGGCGCGGCACGGCATCGCCGTCGATTTGCCGTCCGTGCGGGTCGACGTACGCATCTGGTACAACCCGCAACTCGAATTCGCGCACTTCATGGCGGTGTCGATGATCGTCGTCGCCGCGCTGATGGTGGGCGTGATCACGGCCGCCGCCGGCCTGGTACGCGAAAAGGAATCGGGCACCATCGAGCAATTGGTGGTGACGCCCTTGCGCAGCCATGAATTGATCATCGCCAAGGCGGCGCCGCCGTTTACCATCGGCATGCTCGCGCTGTCGCCCAGCATCCTCATCGCCAAGGCATTCGGTGTGCCCCTGGCCGGCAATCTCGCTCTCTTCATCGCCGCCTCGGCAATCGCGCTGGCCGCGTTCCTGGCGATCGGTTTTTTCATCGGCACGCTCGCCGAAAACCTCCAGCAAGCGCTGCTGCTGGCCTTCTTCATTCTTTTCCCACTGATGTTTCTTTCCGGGACGATTGCACCGATCGAAAGCACACCGGCGTTGATGCAGTGGCTTTCATCGCTGAGCCCGGTGCGCTATTACATGCAAATTGCGTTGGGTATCTTGTTGAAAGGAGTGGGCATGGAGGTCTTGTGGCCGCAGTTCGCCGCGCTTTTCGTCACCGGAGGAGCACTGAGCGCGTGGAGCGTCGCCCGTTTGCGCCGGCGACTTTATGCGTAATACCTTGTTGTTCGTTCGGCATGCAGCGGGCGGCCAGGGATTTTTACAGGAGACCATGGATGAGCGATGGTTGCTGCATTGTTTCGGCGTTGCCCGCGTCGAGCTGGATGTTGCCGACGGAAATGTGCGAGCACAAAGGCATCGGCCATCCCGATTCCTTGTGTGACGGTGCTGTGGAAGCGGCGGCGCGCGCCCTCGGTCGCGCCTATCTCGAGAACTATGGCGCGATACGGCCCTTCAATCTCGACAAGGCTCTGCTGATCGGTGGCGTCAGCAAGCCGCGCTTCGGCGGCGGGAGGTTGTTGCAGCCGATGCGCCTGATTATTTCCGGCCCGGTGACGGAGCTGCCTTCGCCATCGGCAAGGGAGGTTGTAGAGCAAGCCGTCCGAACATACATCGATTCGACGATCGGGCTGGACCCGGCCGCGATTGTCATCGAGCCGCGGGTGCGGACCTGCACGCCCAGTCTGGCGCATGTGCTCGACATGCCGGCGGGGGTGCTGTCCAACGATACGTCGTTCGGCGTCGGATACGCCCCTCATTCCGAATTGGAGCGGCTGGTGCTGGATGCGGCGGCCGTTCTGCGCAGCGACGCATTGCGCACCCAAATACCGGGAGCCGGCAAGGATTTCAAGGTCATGGGAAGCCGTCATGGCAACAAGCTTTCCTTGACGGTGGCGCTCGCCATCCTCGATTGCGAGGTCGGGGACGCCGGAATGTATTTCGCCATCAAGGAGCGGGTCGGCAGCTTCTTGCACGAGAGGCTTGACGAGCATTTCTCGCTGCGAATCAATACGCTCGACAATCCGGATGCAACGGATGAAGGCAGTATCTATCTGACGGTGACCGGCTTGTCGGCGGAGCAGGGGGATGACGGACAGGTTGGCCGCGGCAACCGTGTCAACGGATTGATTACGCCTTATCGGCCGATGTCATTGGAAGCCGCCGCCGGGAAGAACCCTGCCGCGCATGTCGGCAAACTCTACAACGTGCTGGCCCATAAGCTGGCGCGCGACATATACGAGCATGTCGCCGGGCTCAATGGCGTCACCGTGCGCTTGCTCTCGACCATCGGCATGCCGGTCGACCAGCCGCATCTCGCGGCTGTCGATGTGGCGACCTCGGCACCCCTCGGGCAGGCGCAACGCGCTTGGATTAAAAAGTTGGTCGCAGCCGGGCTGGACGATTTGCCGGCCCTGTCGCGTCAACTGATCGACGGCGATATTCCTGTCTTCTGACAGAATGTATCGGCCTGCCGCACCTTGGGTGACGCGCTTTCAAGGAATCGTCCCACGGGGATTCCCTGCGGTCAGCGCCACGCCTCAAGACAGGCTGGGGAGTACCGCAGGTTTATTCGCCCGATCTCAGGCAAAGCGCCGCGCCGCGTCCAAGGCCAGCCCGCAGCCAATGCTGCCGTACAGGTCGCCTTCCACCGCCCGGGCCGTCGGCAGCACTGCGGCGATGCGCTGGCGCAAGAGCGGCACACCGCTGGCGCCGCCGGTGAAGAACACGGTGTCGACTTCGCCGGCCTTGACGTTGGCGTCGGCGAGCAGGCGGCGTACCGTGTTCTCGATGGTGTCGACCTGCTGCGCGATGGCCTGGTCGAACTGGGCGCGCGTGATGTCGTGGCTCAGTCCGGCTTCGATCTCGTCGAGCGGCAACGCGACCTGTTCCGCCGACGACAGCCCGATCTTGGCCGCCTCCACCTGGATCGCCAGCCAGTGGCCGGCGCGCTTGTTGACCAGCGAGAACAGCCGGTCGAGCTTGTCGCTCTCCAGCGCCTCGTTGTACACGTCCTTCAGCCCGGCCAGGGCCTGGCGGGTGTAGGCGAAGTTGATGGTGTGCCAGGTGGCGAGATTGAAGTAGTAGCTCGACGGCATCTCGGCGCCGCTTTTGAGCCGGCTCTTGAGACCCAAGAGCGGCATCACCGCGTGCAGGCTCAGTTGCTTGTCGAAGTCGGTGCCGCCGATGTGCACGCCGCAGTTGGCGAGGATATCGTCGCGCCGATCGAGCTGGCCGGCGCGTTCCGGCGAGACGCGGATCAGGGTGAAGTCCGAGGTACCGCCGCCGATGTCCACCACCAACACCAGTTCCTCGCGGTCGATGCGGCTCTCGTAGTCGAAGGCGGCGGCGATCGGCTCGTACTGGAATTCGATGTCGGAGAAGCCGGCGCGGCGGGCGATCTCGCCCAGCGTGTCTTCGGCCAGCTTGTCGGCCTTGGGGTCGTCGTCGACGAAGAACACCGGGCGGCCGAACACCGCCTGGCGGAAGGAGCGTCCGGCCTGGCGTTCGGCGCGGGTCTTGAGGCCGTCGATGAACATCGACAGCAAATCCAGGAAGCGCAGCACGCGCCCCTGCACCTCGGTCTGGCCGCTCATCAGGCCGGTGCCGAGCACGCTCTTGAGCGAGCGCATCAGCCGGCCTTCGTAGCCTTCCAGGTATTCCGCCAGCGCGGCGCGGCCCAGCGCCACCGTATCCTCGTCGGCGTTGAAGAACACCACCGACGGCAGCGTCGCCTTGCCGTCTTCCAGCGCCAGCAGGCTGGGTTGGCCGGGGCGATACCACCCGACGGTCGAATTGGACGTGCCGAAATCCACGCCGCAGGCGTTGGTCGTCATGCTGCTCTTACTCCGCTTTGCTCTGGAAGGCGCGCGAGTATAGCGGAAAGTCCGCCGTTGTGCTCTCCCCGTACTGTGGCCGGAGGGATTTCGTAATCGCGACAACGGCGTACAGATGCGGGAAGCGGCGCGCCGTGGAGCAAGCTAAGAGGGCGGTCATGCCGCCAGCGCCAAGCCATTGATATTCGTCAATTTTTCGCCGTCATTTCCTTGATTTGTGCGCTGCATCGTGGCAAGGGGCACCCTCCTGGGGTCGATTGAAGGCACAGCGATTTACTGAAATGATCGTCGCGCGGTCGAGGGCAAGAGATCGAGAGGCATGCTCCCCCCTGACCGTAGCGTTCCCTTCACCACCCACTACGTCACGGCGGTCGCCGTGGAACAAGAGCCAAGATTGGCCGAGGAGAAAACATGAAGAAACTGGCTGTGTGCCTGATGCTGTCGCTGGCGTCCGTCGGCGCTTCCGCGAAGGATTGGAAAGTCATTCGTTTTGGCGTCGACGCCAACTACGCCCCGTTTGAATCGAAAGCGGCCGACGGCAAGCTGGTCGGCTTCGATATCGACCTCGGCAACGCCATCTGCGAGAAGATCAAGGCCAAGTGCGTGTGGGTCGAGAACGACTTCGACGGCATGATCCCGGCACTCAAGGCGAAGAAATTCGACGGCATCCTGTCGTCGCTGTCGGTGACCGAGAAGCGCGCGGAACAGATCGCCTTCTCCGACAAGCTGTTCAATACCCCGGTGCGCCTGGTGGCCAAGAAAGGCTCGCCGCTGCAGCCGACGGCCGAGTCGCTGCGCGGCAAGCGCATCGGCGTGCAGCAGGGTACGGTGATGGAGAGCTTCGCCAAGGTGCATTGGGAGTCGAAGGGTGTCGAGGTGGTGCCGTACCAGAACAATGACCTGGTGCTGTCCGATCTGGCTTCCGGCCGTCTCGACGGCAGTGTGCAGGAAGTGGTGCTGGCCGACAGCGCCTTCCTGAAAACCGCCCCGGGCCGCGCCTTCGCCTTTGCCGGCGGCAACCTGAACGATCCGAAGATCCTCGGCACCGGCACCGCCGTCGGCCTGCGCAAGGAAGACACCGATCTGCGCCAGCTGGTGAACAAGGCCATCGCCGACATGCACAAGGACGGCACCTACCAGCGGTTGTCGAAGAAATACTTCTCGGTGGACATCTACAACTAAGTCCCCTCGCCGGGCCCGCCGTGTTCATGACGGGTCCGGCTCTCATCGGTTTTCCTGCTTCTCCGCCGCTGGGCCGGGTTCGGCCCGGTGATCATGCCGGCGGACAGGCAGGGGAGAACGGCCCCACTCAAAGCATAAGAGGGCCAGTCCCATCGAACGGCAGGGGAGCACCATGCCGCTCGACCACCGCTTCTCAAGGAGAGACTCATGTTCCTGGCAGGCTATGGCCCGCTGATCCTGGACGGCACCATACAAACCATCAAGCTGGCGCTGTTGTCGCTGGCGGTGTCGGTGCTGATCGGGTTGATTGGCGCCAGCTCTAAATTGTCCGGCAGCCGCGTGCTGCGCGGCCTCGCCACCGGCTACACCACGCTGATCCGCAGCATTCCCGACCTCGTGATCATGCTGCTGCTGTTCTACAGCCTGCAGATGCTGCTCAACGAGGTCACCGAGTGGCTGCAGATGGACCAGATCGACATCAATCCGTTTCTCGCCGGGGTGGTGACGCTGGGCTTCATCTACGGCGCCTATTTCACCGAGACCTTCCGCGGCGCCTTCCAGGCGGTGCCGCGCGGCCAGCTCGAGGCTGCTTCCGCCTACGGCATGAAGCCGTGGCAGGTGTTCCGCCGCGTGCTGTTCCCGCAAATGATGCGCTTTGCGCTGCCCGGCATCGGCAACAACTGGCAGGTGCTGATCAAGGCCACCGCCCTGGTCTCGATCATCGGCCTGTCCGACATCGTCAAGGCCACCCAGGACGCGGGCAAGGGCTCGTTGCAGTTGTTCTACTTCACGCTGATCGGCGGGCTGATCTACCTGGCGATCACCACCGTGTCGGGCTTCGTGCTGATGTGGCTGGAGCGCAGCTATTCCGTCGGCGTCAGAAAGGCTGAACTATGATCGAGATTCTTCAGGAATACTGGCAGGCCTATCTGTGGAGCGACGGCTACAAGCTCACCGGACTTGCCATGACGATGTGGCTCCTGGTGCTGTCGGTGGCCATCGGCTTCGTCATGTCGGTGCCGCTGGCGGTGGCGCGGGTGTCGAAGAACTCCATAATCCGCGGGCCGGTGTGGTTCTACACCTACGTGTTTCGCGGCACGCCGCTCTACATCCAGCTCCTGGTGTTCTATTCGGGCATGTACAGCCTCGACCTGGTGCGCGAGCAGCCGCTGCTGGACATGTTCTTCCGCCAGGGCTTCAACTGCGTGGTGCTGGCCTTCGCGCTGAACACCTGTGCCTATACCACCGAGATCTTCGCCGGGGTGATCAAATCGACCCCCTATGGCGAGATCGAGGCGGCGCGTGCCTACGGCATGTCGAGCTTCACGCTCTACCGCCGCATCATTATCCCGTCCATGCTGCGCCGTGCACTGCCGTATTACGGCAACGAGGTGATCCTGATGCTGCACGCGACCACGGTGGCCTTTACCGCCACGGTGCCGGACATTCTGAAAGTGGCGCGCGACGTCAACTCGGCCACCTACGCCTCGTTCGAGGCCTTCGGCATCGCCGCCGCGCTGTACGCCGCCATCGCGTTCGCGCTGGTCTGGCTGTTCCGCCGCTGCGAGCTGCGCTGGCTGGCGTTCATGAAACCCCAGGCGCATTGATGGTCCCCGCGTGGCCGAAACGGAGTAGATAACCATGTACAAATTGAAGGTCGACGACCTGCACAAGAAATACGGCAGCCACGAGGTGCTCAAGGGCGTGTCGCTCAAGGCCAAGGCCGGTGACGTGATCAGCATCATCGGGTCGAGCGGCTCGGGCAAGAGCACCTTCCTGCGCTGCATCAACTTCCTCGAACAGCCCTGCGCTGGCAGCATCACGCTGAACGACGCGCCGATCCGCACCGAGAAGGACAAGCACGGCGCGCTGCGCGTGAGCGACGCCAAGCAGTTGCAGCAGATGCGCACCAAACTCGCCATGGTGTTCCAGCACTTCAACCTGTGGGCGCACATGACGGTGCTGGAGAACATCATCGAGGCGCCGATGCACGTGCTGGGAGTGAGCCGCGACGAGGCGGTGGCGCGGGCGCGCAAATACCTGGCCAAGGTTGGCCTGCCGGAAAGCGTCGAAGGCAAGTACCCCTCGCACATGTCCGGCGGCCAGCAGCAGCGCGTGGCGATCGCCCGGGCGCTGGCGATGGAGCCGGAGGTGATGCTGTTCGACGAACCGACCTCGGCGCTCGACCCGGAACTGGTGGGCGAGGTGCTCAAGGTGATGCAGACCCTGGCCGAGGAAGGCCGCACCATGCTGGTGGTGACGCACGAGATGGGCTTCGCGCGCGAAGTGTCCAACCACGTGATGTTCCTGCACCAGGGCCGGGTGGAGGAGGAAGGGCATCCCGACGAGGTGTTCAACCGTCCCAAGAGCGAGCGCCTCCAGCAGTTCCTCGCCGGCAGTCTGAAATGATCGAGTAGGCCCGATGCAGAAAGCGAGCGCACTGATGGATATCCCGTTGCGGCTGGCGGTGGTGGGGCTGCCGCCATGCTCGATGTTCGGCATCGGCTGCTTCCTCGAACCGTTCGCGTTGGCCAACCGGTTGGCCGGCAAGAAGCTCTACCAGCTCGACGTCTACTCCTGGGACGGCCAGCCGCTGCCCTTGAGCGGCGGCATGAGCTACCCGGTGACCGGCGCGCTGCGCGAGGCGGAGGGCTTCGACCAGCTGTTCGTGCTGAGCGAGGCGGTCACTCCGTTTGCCGACACGGCCCTGTTTACCGGTGAGCTGGCACGTCTTGCGCCGCGCGTGTCGCTGCTGGGCGGGGTGCACGCCGGCGCCTGGTGGCTGGCCAGCGCCGGCGTGCTGGACGGCTACCGTGCCACCATCCACTGGCCGGATTACGCCTCGTTCGCCGAGCGCTTCGGCAAGGTGGTGGCGAGCCAGCGCGTGTTCGAGCTCGACCGCGACCGCTTCAGCTGCGGCGGGGCGCTGGCGGTGCTCGACGGCGCGCTGGCGCTGATCGGCCGCGTGCACGGCACCGAGCTGGTCGAGTCGATCGCCGCCGCGCTGTGCGCCGAGCGCGTCCGCAGCAGCGAGGACAAACAGCGCGTGCCGCTGCTGGCGCGGGTGGGTGAGAAGCAGCCCAAGCTCACCGAGGCGGTGATGCTGATGGAAGCCAATATCGAGGAACCGCTCACCACCGACGAGATCGCCCAGCTCACCGGGCAATCGCGCCGCCAGCTCGAGCGGATGTTCAAGCAGCATCTGGACGTGCCGCCCTCGCGCTACTATCTGCAACTGCGGCTTGAGCGAGCCCGCGACATGCTGCGCAACACCGGCAAGTCGGTGGTGCAGATCGGGCTGTTGTGCGGGTTCTCCTCCGGCCCGCATTTCTCCACCGTGTACCGCGCCCACTTCGGCATCGCCCCGCGCGAGGAGCGTTTCAACAACGAGGCGTGAGGGTCCGGGCTCTTTCCGGAACGCCGCGCCTCAGCCTGTCCAGAGGCTGGCTCAAACAGAAATGGCCTTGTCGTTTTTCTGGAAGGTAAAACAAAAAAGCCTCTTTAGAATGGGTCCCAGCTCAACGCTCCCATCTCTACCGACAGCCAAGGAGAATAGAATGACCGCTCAAGTCACCCGCCACACCTTCGATGAAGTCATGGTGCCCAACTACGCCCCGGCCGCGTTCATCCCGGTATCCGGCAAGGGCTCGCGCCTGTGGGATCAGGGCGGCAACGAATACGTCGACTTCGCCAGCGGCATCGCCGTGACCAGCCTGGGTCACCTGCATCCGGAACTGACCGCCGTGCTGCATCAGCAGGTCGACCGCCTGTGGCACCTGTCCAATACCTTCACCAACGAACCGGCGCTGCGCTTGGCGCGCCGCCTGACCGAGGTGACCTTCGCCGAGAAGGTGTTCTTCAGCAACTCCGGCGCCGAGGCCAACGAAGCCGCGCTGAAGCTGGCGCGCCGCTACGCCTTCGACCACTTCGGCGGCAACAAGACCGGCATCGTGTCGTGCAAGCAGGCCTTCCACGGCCGCACCCTGTTCACCGTGTCGGTGGGCGGCCAGCCCAAGTACACCGAAGGCTTCGCGCCGCTGCCGGGCAACCTGAACCACATCGAGTTCAACAACCTGGCCGCCGCCGAGGCCGCCATCGACGACAGCACCTGCGCCGTGATCGTGGAGCCGGTGCAAGGCGAGGGCGGTGTGCTGCCGGCCACCCCGGAATACCTGAAGAAGCTGCGCGAGCTGTGCGACAAGCACAACGCGCTGTTGATCTTCGACGAAGTGCAGATCGGCGTCGGCCGCTCCGGCTCGCTGTTCGCCTACATGCACTACGGCGTGACCCCGGATATCCTGACCAGCGCCAAGGCCCTCGGCAACGGCATGCCGATCGGCGCCATGCTGACCACCAGCAAGGTGGCTGCCTCCTTCGTGGTGGGCACTCATGGTTCGACCTACGGCGGCAACCCGCTGGCTTGCACCGTGGCCGACAAGGTGATCGAGATCATCAACACCCCCGAGGTGCTGGACGGCGTCAAGCATCGCCACCAGTTGTTGGTAGATGGCCTCAAACGCATCAACGCCAAGCATCAGGCGTTCAAGGACGTGCGCGGCATGGGCCTCTTGGTCGGCGCCGAGCTGGTCGACGAACTCGCCGGCAAGGCCAAGGACTTCCTCACCGTCGCGGCGCGCCACGGCCTGGTACTCTTGGTGGCCGGCCCCAACATCGTGCGCATCGCGCCGTCGCTGGTGATTCCGGAAGCCGATCTGGAAGAAGGCTTGAAGCGCCTGGAGGCGGTGACCGCCGAGATCATGGAGAAGGCCCAGGCGGCCAAAGAAGCCCAGCCGGCCTGATATCGGCAATCAACGTAGGATGGGTGGAGCGTAGCGCAACCCATCATGCTTTCTGATGGGTTGCGGCGCCCGGACGGCGCCTCCACCCATCCTACGACATGAAAACTTTGGAAGGGACTGTCATGCTCTTTGTCCGACCGAGCAAGCTTTCCGATCTGGACCAGATCGAGCGCATGGCGCGCTCCGGCGGGCCGGTACTGCACTCGCTGCCGCCCGACCGCCAGCGTCTGCAACAGCGGGTGAACGATTCGCTCAACTCGCTGCGCAGCGAGGTCGAGTGCCCCGGCGAAGAGAGCTATCTGTTCGTGCTGGAAGACTCCGCCAGCGGCCGTCTCTACGGCACTGCCGGCATCATGGCGATGGCCGGGTACTCCGAGCCGTTCTACGCCTTCCGCAACGAAGTGCTGGTGCACGCCTCGCGCGAGCTCAAGGTCAACCACCGCGTGCACGCGCTGATGATGTCGCACGAGCTCACCGGCCGCACCCGCCTGACCGGCTTCTACTTCGACGAAGCCGCGCTGGGTAGCGCCATGGTGGCACCGCAACTGCTGTCGCGCTCGCGCATGCTGTTCATCGCCCAGCACCGCGAACGCTTCAGCGACGACATCTTCTCGGTGCTGCCCGGCGTGGCGGACGAGGAGGGTCGCTCGCCGTTCTGGGAAAACGTCGGCTACAAGTTCTTCCGCCGCGACTTCACCCAGATGGAGCTGGCCTCGGGCGGGCGCAGCCGCACCTTCATCGCCGAGATGATGCAGGTCGACCCGCTCTACGTGCCGCTGCTGTCGGAAGAGGCGCAGCGCGTGATGGGCGAGCCGCACGTCGGCGCCCGCCTCAACTACCGCTGCCACCTGGCCGAAGGGCTGGAGCCGGACAAATTCGTCGACCTGTTCGATGCCGGCCCGGTGCTGACCGCGCCGCTGGAAGTCTGCCGGACGATCCGCCACAGCGACCTCTACAGCGCCTTGCGCGGTGAAGTAAGCGGACCGACCGTGCCGTACCTCGTCAGCAACACCCAGACCCGCGACTTCCGCGCCACCGTGGTCGAGCTGCCGGCCCGGCTCGATGCAGAAATCGTGCTGCCGCAAGAGGTGGCCGACGTGCTGGAGATCGCCGACGGCGACGAAGTGTGTTGCGTGCCCCTGCAAACCGAAGGAGCCCGCCCATGATCGTGATGAGACTGTGCCGTCCGGCCGACGTCGATGCGCTGGTGGAACTGGCGCACAAGGCCGGCCCCGGCATGACCACGCTGAAGCCCGACCACGACGTGCTGGCCGCGCGCCTCGAGCGCGTGCAACGCACCCTCGACGGCAGCGCGCCCTTGGCCGAGCAGGGCTATCTGTTCGTGCTGGAAGACAGCGCCAGCGGCAAGGTGGTCGGCGTATGCGGCCTCGAAGTCGCGGTCGGCCTCGACCAGCCGTTCTACACCTACCGCATGGACACCTTCGTGCACGCCAGCCGCGAGCTGGGTCTGTGGACCAAGATGGACAAGCTGCACATGTCGCACGGCCTGACCGGCTACTCCGAGCTGTGCACACTGTTCCTCGACCCGGACTACCGCGTCAACGGCAACGGCGCCCTGCTGTCCAAGGCGCGTTTCATGTTCCTGGCGCAGTTCCCGGAACGCTTCGCCGAACACATCTGCGCCGAAATGCGCGGCCACTTCGACGAGAACGGCGAATCGCCATTCTGGAAGGCGCTCGGCGCGCATTTCTACCGTATCGATTTCCACGAGGCCGACCAGTTGGTAGCGCTGGGCAAGAAATCCTTCCTCGCCGAACTGATGCCGCGCTACCCGGTGTACATCGACTTTCTGCCGCCCGAAGCGCAGGAGTGCATCGGCAAGGTGCACAAGGACACCGAGCCGGCGCGCCGCCTGTTGGAAGCCGAAGGACTGCGCATGGAACACCATGTCGACATCTTCGAAGGCGGCCCGGTGCTGGAAGCCCGCATCGACAGCCTGCGCGTGATGCGCGACAGCCGGCTGTGCCGCGTCGAGATCGTCTCCGACGCCGTTGCTGGCGGCGACCAGCGCTATCTGGTGGCCAACGGCGAACTGGCCGATTTCCGCGTGATCCTGGCTTCGGCCAACCCGGTCGACAAGGTCATCGCGCTATCTGCCGAACAAGCCCAGGCCTTGCACGTGAAGAGTGGCGACACCGTACGAGCCATGACGCTTTATCCCGTCAAATGATTGCCGCCGGCAGCCCCGTGCGCTGCCGGCCCACCACATGGAAAGAAACCACATGAGCCAACTGTTCATCGACGGCGCCTGGACCACCGGCCACGGCCCGGCCTTCGTCTCGCTCAACCCTGCCAGCGGCCTGCCGGTCTGGGAAGGCCGCGCCGCTGCGGCCGAAGACATCGACGCCGCCTTCATCGCCGCACGCCGCGCCTTCGCCGGCTGGCGCCGCACCGCGCTCGCCGAGCGCCTGGCCCTGGTGCGCCGCTTTGCCGAAGTGCTGGGCGAGCACAAGGAAGAACTGGCACAGACCATCGGCCTGGAAACCGGCAAGCCGCTGTGGGAATCGCGCCAGGAAGTGGCGGCGATGATCGGCAAGATCGAGATCTCGATCCGCTCCTACAACGAGCGCACCGGTGAACACCGCGCCGATCTCGCCGGCGACAGCTCCGTGCTGCGCCATCGCCCGCACGGCGTGGTGGCGGTGTACGGGCCGTACAACTTCCCCGGTCACCTGCCGAACGGTCACATCGTGCCGGCCCTGATCGCCGGCAACACCGTGCTGTTCAAGCCGTCCGAACTGACCCCGCTGGTGGCCGAGCTGACCATCAAGCTGTGGGAGAAAGCCGGCGTTCCGGCCGGCGTGATCAACCTGCTGCAAGGCGAGCGCGATACCGGTATCGCCCTGGCGCAGCACACCGATCTCGACGGGCTGTTCTTCACCGGCAGCTCGCAGACCGGCACCGCCTTGCACCGCCAGTTCGCCGGCCGTCCCGGCTTCATGCTGGCGCTGGAGATGGGCGGCAACAACCCGCTGCTGGTCGCCGAGTGCGCAGACCTCGACGCTGCCGTGCACCACGCCATCCAGTCCGCCTTCCTGTCGGCCGGCCAGCGCTGCACCTGCGCGCGCCGCATGCTGGTGCCGCACGGCGAATTCGGCGACCGCTTCGTCGCGCGCCTGGCCGAAGTGGCCAGCAAGCTGACCATCGGCGCCTTCGACGCCGAGCCGCAGCCATTCATGGGGGCGATGGTGTCGCTCAAGGCCGCGCAGGGCATGCTAGCCGCCCAGCAGCGCCTGATCGCGCTGGGCGCCAAGCCGATCCTGGAAATGCGCCAGCTGGAAGAGGGCAAGGCCTTCGTCACGCCGGGCATTATCGACGTCACCGACGTGGCCGAGCTGCCGGACGAAGAATACTTCGGCCCGCTCACGCAGATCATCCGCTACCGCGACTTCGAGCTCGCGCTCGAGATCGCCAACGACACCGAGTACGGCCTGTCGGCGGCGCTGCTGGCCGATGATGCGGCGCTGTGGGAGCGCTTCAACCAGGACATCCGCGCCGGCGTGGTGAACTGGAACAAGCCGACCAACGGCGCCTCGTCCGCCGCGCCGTTCGGAGGCGTCGGCTACTCGGGCAACCATCGCCCGGGCGCCTATTACGCGGCCGACTACTGCGCCTACCCGATGGCCTCGGTGGAAGCGCCGACGCTGGCCATGCCGGCACAACTGGCGCCGGGGATGTCGTTCTAAGTTTTGTCTGGGGAAGTTCCGTCGGTGTTGGGCAGTCCGGTGCAAACCGGGCTGCCTTTTTTTCGTTTCGGGCGGGGATGAGGGTGGGGCCTCCCGGCGTCAGCGACTATAGTTCGGAGCAGGAACGTTCGAGATGCCATCCCGGTCAGAACCGGGGGAAAGTTCACCACTAGACTTAGACAAGGGGGAGGGACTGTCATGCAGAACACGACGGAACCCGGCTTGCTCCACCTGCTGTATCTGTATTTCATTCCTTACTGGCTGTTCCGCGACGTCTCGCAGGGCGACCACATGCTGCGCGAGCAGAACTACCGCTACAACCGTCAGCAGCGCAAATACCTGCCGGGCTATCTGATCAAGTGGGCGATCCTGTGCGCGCTGCTCTTGGCCAGCCACCACCTGGCCAAGTCGCTGGCGGAGGTGGTGCCGGACTGGTACGAGGTATTCCGCGCCTGGGCGTTGTTTTCCGGCATCAGTTTCTCGGTCGGTTTTGCCCTGATGTCGAATATCGTAGTGCTGTGGGGATACCTGACTTTCATGCACTGATGGGCCCATTTCATCAGTCGGCGGCGTGGGCGCGGTCGACTGTTGAAATGCGCGGTCAGCCCGCCGCTTGCATTGCCCCCTCCCGCGCGGCCTGCTCCAGCAGCCATTCGCGGAACACGCGCACCTTGTAGAGGTCGGCCTTGGTCGCCGGATGCACCAGGTAGTAGGCATGCTGGCTCTGCACCGGCCTGTCCACCGCCACCACCAGGCGCCCGCTCTGCAGCTCTTCCGCCACCAGAAACTGCGGCAGCACCGCGATGCCGAGCCCGGCCACGGCGGCCTGGATCACCATGAAGAAATGCTCGAAGCGCGGTCCGGTCAGCAGCCCGCCCTCATTACCGGTAAAGCCCTCCACCCCGGCGGCGTGCAGCCAGTCGTTCCACGCCTGCGGGCGCGTGGTGTGCTGCAGCAGCGTATAGCCGAACAGCTCGCGCACGTCGGACAGCGGCGCCTTGCCGCCCAGCAGTGCCGGCGCGCACACCGGCACGATGTCTTCGCCCATCAGCCGATGACAGATCGCCCCCGGCCACAGCGCGGGGCCGAAGTGGATCGCCACGTCGGCCTCCACCTTGTCGAAATCGAACGGCCGCACCTGGGTCACCAGGTTGAGCTGGATATCCGGATAGTGCGCCGTGAAATCGCCCAGCCGGGGCACCAGCCAGCGCGAGCCGAAGGTGGGCAGGATGGCGATGGTGAGCACGCCGCCTTCGCCGCTGTGCGCCATCAATTGCAAGGTGGCGGCCTCGGCGCGGTCGAGCACGTCCTGTACCGCCGCGGCATAGGCTTCGCCCGCCACGGTCAGCACCAGGCGCTGCTTGACGCGCTCGAACAGCGGCCGGCCGATGAAATCCTCCAGCGCGCGGATCTGGCGGCTGACCGCGCTTTGCGTCAGGTTCAGCTCTTCGGCGGCACGGGTGAAGCTCAAGTGGCGGACGGCGGCCTCGAAACACTGCAAGGCCATCAGCGAGGGGAGGGTACGGCGCATGATAGTTGATGAGTTTTTAGCATGAAGTCAGCAGAATACATCGCTTGAGCCAAACCGTAAAAAAATCGAGACTTTGCTTAACGCACGGCAGCGACAGCGGGGTGGGCCCGCTGCCCTGGACTGCCGGAAACAGAACCAGAGGTATTCCGGAATGGCACAAGTCAACGCGAACGTAGAAACCAGCCAACTGTGGCAACTGCTCGAGGCCGTCGCCGGCCAGGCAGGCACCCGCGCCCTGTTCGACATGATCGAGGTCGACGACACCCTGCTCACCGCCCCGGTGCGCCCGGCGACGGTGCCGCGCGTGGTGCTGGCGCAGGCGATGAACATGCTGCTGTTCGCCAAGAACCTGGAAGCCGTGCCGGAAGGCAAGACCTACGTCACCGCCAAGATGGCCGAGGGCGGCAAGGTGGTGTTCGACCACGGCGCGCTGCGCACCGTGACCGCCGCCGACACCGGCGCGCTGCCGATGGGTGAGCTCGCGTTCAAGCGCTTCCTCAAGCCGCTGGGCTTTGCCGTGGCCGGCGTCTATCCGCTGGCCCGCCTGAAGATGACCGGCCGCGCCTACTGCCACCAGGACGCGCCGGAGCTGGTCGCCCAGTTCTTCGTCTCCGAACTGCACGCCGACCAGTTCTCGCCGGCCTTCCAGGCGGCGGTGAACGAAGTGCTGAGCACCTCGCGCGATCCGCTGTCCGAGCGCGCCAAGGAACTGCTGGCCAAGCTCGCCGACGCCCGCGCCCTGCCGTTCGCCGAGGCCGTCGAGCTGCTGCCGGAACTGGTGGGCTGTTTCGACGTGCAGCACGCCACCCCGACCCTCGCCGCCTACCAGACCCTGCTGGAAGAATCGGCCGAAATGGCCTGGATCTCCACCGAGGGCAACGCCTTCAACCACGCCACCGATCACGTCGACGACGTGTTTGCCGTGGCCGACGCGCTGCGCGCCCAGGGCCTGCCGATCAAGGACAAGGTCGAAGTCTCGGCCGCCGGTTCGGTACGCCAGACCGCGTTCAAGGCCACCCGCGTCGAGCGCGAGTTCATCGCCGCCGACGGCTCGCGCGTGACGCGCGTAGTGCCGGGTTCGTTCTACGAGTTCATCACCCGCGACCGCATCGTCGACCCGGCCACCGGCGAGAGCAAGCTCGACCTGCGCTTCGATAGCTCCAACGCGCAGGGCATCTTCAAGATGACCGCGGCCGCCTGCTAAAACCTGTTCCATCAGGCGGCTATGCCTTTGCATCTTGAACATTCGTAGGAGGGGTGGAACCCATCATCGACATCGACCGATGGGTTACGCTTCGCTCCACCCATCCTACGCGTTAAGGCCGTAGCGCAGCAAAGAACTTCCCTGGACCGGAAGCCCGTACGGCCCGCGCTTCGGCGCGGGCTCTTTTTTCGCCCAGACGACCACCCACACCCAGAGTTACACCATGATCCCCCGTCTGACCGCCGAGCCTTCCACCTCGCTCTATCTCGACTTCATCGCCGAACTGCAGGTACGCGGCTTCGGCGGCGAAGTGAGCTCGTCCCATGCCGACCGCACGGTGCTGGCCACCGACAACTCGATCTACCAGTTGCTGCCGCAAGCGGTGGCGTTTCCGAAAAACGTCGACGATCTGAGCCTGATCGCCCGCCTCGCCGCCGAGCCGCGCTTCGCCTCGCTGAAGCTGAGCCCGCGCGGCGGCGGCACCGGCACCAACGGCCAGTCGCTCACCGACGGGCTGGTGGTGGACGTATCGCGCCACATGAACCGTATCCTCGAAATCAACGCCCAAGAGCGCTGGGTGCGGGTCGAGGCCGGGGTAGTCAAGGACCAGCTCAACGCGGCACTCAAGCCCTACGGTTTGTTCTTCGCCCCGGAGCTGTCGACCTCGAACCGCGCCACCATCGGCGGCATGATCAATACCGACGCCAGCGGCCAGGGCTCCTGCCTGTACGGCAAGACGCGCGACCACGTGCTGGAACTGCACACCGTCCTGCTCGATGGCACGGTCTGGCATTCCGCCCCGCTGACCGAGGCCGAGCTGGACACGATCAAGCAGCGCGACGACAAGATCGGCGCGGTGCACCAGCTGCTCGATACCATCCAGCGCGACCATGCCGCGCTGATCGCGGAGAAATTCCCTAAGCTCAACCGCTGCCTGACCGGCTACGACCTCGCCCATATCCGCGACGAACAAGGTCGTTTCAATCCCAACAGCATCCTGTGCGGCGCGGAGGGCACGCTGGGCCTCGTCGCCGAGGCCAAGCTGGGCGTGCTGCCGATTCCGCGCGCCAGCGCACTCGTCAACATGCGCTACACCAGTTTCGACGCCGCGCTGCGCGATGCGCCGGCCCTGATGGCGCTGGGTGCGGCCTCGATCGAAACGGTCGATTCCAAGGTGCTGGGTCTGGCTCGGCAGGACATCGTCTGGCACGGCGTGCGCGAGTTCTTCCCCGACGACGCCACGCCGGCGCAGGGCATCAACCTGGTCGAATTCCTGGCCGACAGCGAGGAGGAACTGGAGCGCCAGCTCGCCGCCGTGGAAAGCCGGCTCGCCGCCGAGGGCAAGGCCAACGGCCGCCTCGGCTACACCGTGGCACGCGGCGCGGCGGCGGTGAACCGCATCTGGGGCATGCGCAAGAAATCGGTCGGCCTGCTCGGCAACCAGCAGGGCGGAGCGCGGCCGATTCCCTTCGTCGAGGACACCGCCGTGCCGCCGGAGCACCTCGCTGACTACATCGCCGAGTTCCGCGCCTTGCTCGACAGCCACGGCGTGAGCTACGGCATGTTCGGCCACGTCGACGCCGGCGTGCTGCACGTGCGCCCGGCCATCGACATGAAGGACCCGCAGCAGGAACGGCTGGTACGAACCATTACCGACGGCGTGGTGGCGCTCACGCGCAAGTACCATGGCCTGCTGTGGGGAGAGCACGGCAAGGGCGTGCGCTCGGAATACGCGCCGGAATTCTTCGGCCCGCTCTATCCCTGCCTGCAGCAGATCAAAGCGGCGTTCGACCCGCACAACCAGCTCAATCCCGGCAAGATCGCCACCCCGGCCGGCGCGGAACTCTGGAAGATCGATCAGGTGCCGACGCGCGGCCAGCACGACCGCACCATCCCCATCGCCGTGCGCCAGGGCTTCGACGAAGCGCTGCACTGCAACGGCAACGGCGCCTGTTACAACTTCGACCCGGACGACGCCATGTGCCCGTCGTGGAAGGGCACGCGCGAGCGGCGCCACTCCCCGAAAGGACGCGCCTCGCTGCTGCGCGAATGGCTGCGCCAGCTCGCTGCCGCCGGCGTCGACCCGCTGACGGAAAGCGCACGGCTGCGCAGTTCCGGCCTATTCGCCAACCTGGGCGGCAAGCTCAAGAACACCCTGGCCAAGAAGCGCGGCGAAGCCGACTTTTCGCACGAGGTGATGGAAGCGATGCAGGGCTGCCTGGCCTGCAAATCCTGCGTCGGCCAGTGCCCGATCAAGGTCGACGTGCCGGAATTCCGTGCCAAGTTCCTCGAGCTCTACTACGGCCGCTACCTGCGCCCGCTCAAGGACCACTTCATCGCTTCTCTGGAAAGCCTGCTGCCGTGGGCGGCGCGCGCGCCGTGGCTGTACAACGCCGTGGTCGGCAGCCGAGCAGGCCGGGCGCTGCTGAAAAAGCTGAACCTGGTCGAAAGCCCCTTGCTCACCGGTATCGACCTGCAGGCCGAACTACGGTGTCGTGGTTTCGCCGTCGCTACGCCGGCGGCACTGCACGGCCTGACGGAAGCAGACCAGCAGCGTGCCGTGATCGTGGTGCAGGACGCCTTCACCAGCCATTTCGAGACGCCGCTGGTACTCGACGTGTTCGAGCTCTTGCGCCGGCTCGGCTTCGTGCCCCTGCTGGCGCCGTTCCGCCCCAACGGCAAGCCGCTGCACGTGCACGGCTTTCTCGGCCGCTTCCGGCGCGTGGCGTCGGCCAACGTGGCGGCGTTGGGCGAACTGGCTGCCGGCGGCGTGCCGCTGGTCGGCATCGACCCCTCGATGACGCTGACTTACCGCAGCGAGTACGCCAAGGCCCTGGGCAAGGAAAACGTACCGGCGGTGCACCTGCTGCAGGAATGGCTGGCAGGCCAGTCGGACCGGCTGCCTGTTGTCCTGAGCGGAGAGGACATGGCCTACACCCTGCTGCCGCACTGCACCGAAAAGACCAACGCGCCAGCCGCAGTGGGTGACTGGCAGAAGGTCTTCGCCGCGCTCGGCCTCACCCTCAAGACCCAGTCCGCCGGCTGCTGTGGCATGGCCGGCACCTACGGCCACGAAGCCGACAAGCGCGCCATGTCGGAGCATCTCTACGAGTTGAGCTGGAAGGGCATTGTTTCCAAACATCAGGAAGAAGGGCGCCTGCTCGCCACCGGCTACTCCTGCCGCTGCCAGACGGCGCTGATCGACGGGGTGACACTGCCGCATCCGGCGAGCGCACTGCTGCGCGCCCTGGCCACGGCTGGCTGAACCGGCCGCAAAACAAAACGGAGGGCGCCGTAGTGGCGCCCTCCGTCGTGGATGGGAAGGAAACCCGGGTCAGCGTGTCGTGCCCGACTCCGTTTCGGTCTCCGTTTCGGTTTTCAGGTTGGTGCGCTCGTTCTCCTGGCTAGTGACACTCCTGCGCAGTGCGGCACGGTCAAGGCCTTGGGTCGAGGAGGGAAGCGCCTGGGCATTGGTGTTGCTGAGGCCGGTGGCACTCATGCGCAACTGGGCACGGTCGAGACCGCGGGTTGAAGTCGACAGGGACTGCGAGTTGGTGTTGCTGAGGCCGTTGGAACTCATGTGGTCGGCCGACACACCGCCGGCACCCCCGCCCGAGCCTCCGGAACCCTTCCCGCCATGTTCGCCACCGGCATGGTCGTTTGCAGCCAAAACACTCTGGGCAGCGGCTAGCGTCAGGGCTACGCACAGCGACATCAGCGTAGTCTTGGTAGTCATGCGAATCTCCTTGTCCAGAATTGGCGTTTTACGCCAAGGTCTGATACGACCGTCATAATCCGCCAGGGTTCCCCGCGATGGGCACGCCCGTCACGCGCCTGCCGCACCGGCCCCATTGAAAGGGGCCGGCACAAAGCGCCGATCAGGCGCTCGGCGTCGCGTCGTTACGGGTTTTGTAGAGCGAGAACAGCACGCCCGACAGCAGCAGCCCAAACGTCACCGACAGCGACAGGGCGGTCGGGATCTTGAAGCTGGTCCAGCCGATATCGTGCAGGTAGACCAGACCCACCTTGCTGCCGATGAACACCAATACCAGCGACAGCGCGTACTTCAGGTAATGGAAGCGATGCACCATCGCCGCCAGCGCGAAGTACAAGGCGCGCAGCCCCAGCACCGCGAAGATGTTCGAGGTGTAGACGATGAACGGGTCCTGGGTGATGGCGAAGATCGCCGGGATGCTGTCCACCGCGAACACCACGTCGGCCGACTCCACCATGATCAGCGCCAGCAACAGCGGCGTCGCCCACCAGCCGCGCGCCAGTCCATGCTGCTCGCCGCGCACCCAGAAATGCTGCTCGTGCAGGGTCGGCGTCAGGCGCATATGGCCTTTCAGCCAACGGTACATCCGGTTCTTCTCCAGCGACGGATGCTCGTCGTCGGCAAACAGCATCTTGACGCCGGTCGCCACCAGGAACAGGCCGAAGATCACCAGCATCCACTGGAACTCGGCCACCAGCGCCGCGCCCAGGCCGATCATCACCGCGCGCATCACGATCACCCCCAGGATGCCCCAGAACAGCACGCGGTGCTGGTAGATGCGCGGCACCGCCAGGCTGGTGAAGATCAAGGACATCACGAAGATGTTGTCCATCGACAGCGATTTCTCGATCAGATAGCCGGTGAAGTACTGCATGCCGGCATCCGAACCCCTGTACCACCAGATCCAGCCACCGAACGCCAGCCCCATGGCGATGTAGAAAGCCGACAGCTTCAGGCTCTCCTTCACGCTGATTTCATGCTGGTCCTTGTGCAAGACGCCCAGGTCGAAGGCCAGCAGCGCCACCACCAGCGTCATGAACATCAGCCAGACCCAGAGCGGGTAGCCGATAACGGAGATGAAAATCCAGTCCATCAGTATTCCTTAATCGTTACGAGCGGGTCTGCAGCGCGCTGACGCGCTCTTCAATGCTCGGGTGGCTGGCGAACAGCGCCATCAGCCCGCCCTTGCCGCCGGAAATGCCCGAGGCGGCCATACCCTGAGGCAGCGCGCCCGGTTCCATGCCGCCCAGGCGGTACAGCGCGGCGATCATCGGCTGGCGCGACCCCATCAACTGGGCGGCCCCGGCGTCGGCACGGAACTCACGCTGACGCGAGAAGTACATGACGATGGCAGAGGCCAGGATGCCGAACACGATCTCGCACACGATCACGGTCACCATGTAGCCGATGCCGGGACCGGAAGAGGCCTCCTCGTCGTCGTTGCGGCGCAGGAAGCTATCGACCAGATAGCCCACCACGCGTGCCAGGAAGAACACGAAGGTGTTCACCACACCCTGAATCAGCGTCAGGGTGACCATGTCACCGTTCTTGATGTGGGCGATCTCGTGCGCCAGCACCGCCTCGACTTCCTCTTCCGTCATCGAGGCGAGCAGCCCGGTCGATACCGCTACCAGCGAGCTCGACTTGCTGGCGCCGGTGGCAAAGGCGTTGGGTTCGCCCTCGTACACCGCCACCTCCGGCATCGGCAGGCCGGCGCGGGTGGCCAGCTTCTGCACCGTGGCCACCAGCCAGCGCTCGGTCGGGTGGGAGGGATTGTCGATGACGCGGGCGCCGGTGCTCCACTTGGCGATGGTCTTGGACATCAGCAACGAAATGAAGGAACCGCCGAAGCCCATCAGCGCAGCGAACGCCAGAAGCATGCCGAGGTTCAGCCCGTTGGCGGTGAGAAAGCGGTTCACGCCCAGAAGATGGGCCGCGATGCTCAGCACCAGCATCACGGCAAGGTTGGTCACGAGGAATAACAGGACACGTTTCATGATGGTTATCCGGGGTTGTTGAATCGTGCTGACAGCATAGGCCCTGACAGGGAAAGATAAAATCGAATAAAATCACATGAACAATTCGATTTATTCGAAACGACATGAGAGAGCTCCTCAACTACAAGCACCTTCATTACTTCTGGGCCGTCGCCCGCGAGGGCGGGGTCAACCGTGCGGCCGAGCGCCTGGGCATGAGCGCGCAGACCGTCAGCGGCCAGATATCGAAACTGGAACGGGCGCTCGGCAAGGCGCTGTTCACGCAGCAGGGGCGCAACCTGGTGCTGACCGAAGCCGGCCGCGTGGCGCTGCAATACGCCGATCAGATCTTCATGCTGGGGGAGACGCTGCAGGAAACCCTGGAGGACGAGACGCTGGGTTCGACGATACGGCTCGCGGCCGGCATCACCGACGTGCTGCCCAAGACCGTGTCCTATCGTTTGCTGGAACCGGTGCTGACGGGTGAACAGCGCGTGCGCCTGATCTGCACCGAGGGCGCCTTCGACGAACTCTTGGCCGAGCTGGCGCTGCACCGCCTCGACGTGGTGCTGGCCGACCGTCCGGTGCCGGCGGGAGGGCAGCAGCCCTTCGTCTCCACGCTATTGGCGCGCTGCCCGGTGATGATCTTCGGCACGGCCGAGCTGTGCGGCCGCTACCGGCACGACTTCCCGCGCAGCCTGGCGCGCGCGCCGATGCTGCTGCCGACGCGGGACAACGTACTGCGCAGCCAGCTCGAGCAATGGTTCGAAGCGGAAAACATCAAGCCCGACATCGTCGGCGAATTCGAGGATGGCGCCCTGCTCAAGACCTTCGGTCGCCAGGGCGTCGGCCTGTTTCCGGCACCCTCGTTTCAGGTGGACGACATCACGCGCCAGTTCGAGGTCGAAGTGGCGGGGGAGGTGAGTGGCGTCTTTGAGCATTACTACGCCATCGCCAACCGCCGCAAGCTGCAGCACAGCGCCGTCGAGGTGCTGATGCGCTCGGGAAGCGAAGCGCGCGAGTCCGACCCGTCCCGAACCGCCTAGCCGCCCAGCCGGCCATCCTGATCGGCCGTGCCACCTCGTTTTTCCCCGGCGGGAGGAACCGGCGCGAAATAGCTGGCCGCCAGCACCAGCAGCGCCACGCCGATCAGCGAGCCGGTCCACAGCAGCGTGCCGGCATTGGCCAGATCGACGAACAGCAGCTTGGCTCCCACCACCGCCAGTAAGGCGAAGCCAAGCTGCCATAGCCAGCGCAGCCCGATGCCGGCGGCGCGGATCATGGCCGCGATGGCGGTCGTCGTCCAGAGCAGGGTCAGCATCGCCTGCAGCAGGGTGGAATGCCAGAGTGCGTCCGGCTCGAACGGCACGCCGCCCCAGTGATGGGCGATGCGCCCGGCCAGGCAACTGATCCAGACAAAGGCCAAGACACCGACCCAGTTGGCGCGCGGCAGCGGCAGTCCGGGCCAAGGCTCCGCCTCGAAACCCCGCAGCCAACGGTAGAGCGTCGCCAGTGTGGCGAGCTGCACCAGGTCGAAGGGGTTGAGCAGCGGCACGTAGGGCAGGCCGGAGCCGCCGCCGTCATGCGCGAAGCCCGTCCACAACAGCCAGAGGACCAGCCAGGCCACCGGCAACAGAGCCCCCGGACCACGATAAACAAAAGGCGCGGCAGCGACCGGCGGCAGACCGCGACGGGCACCGGCCACCGCCAGCCACACACCGCCGAGTGGGCCGACAGCCAAAGCCAATACCGGCCAAAGCGTCACGCCGGGGGCCAGGCGATCACCCAGCCAGGCCAGCTCGACGGATACCAGCAGCATGCCAAGCCAGAAAGCGCCGAGGTGGCGTACCGCCGGCCACAGCGCCATCCCGTCCGTCTGCTGTCTGGCCAGCAGCCAATAATGCCCGGCCAGCGACAAGGGCAGGGCCAGCACCATCAGCCCGGACAGCATGTGCTGGCCGTGCAGCCAGGCCGCACCCGCCGCCAGCCACAGCACCGGCAGCAGCAAGAGCGACAGATGGCGCGCCGCGTTCCACGCCGAGCGTCGTCCGAATATCTCGAGGGCGATCAGTGACAAGGCGATATAGGTCAGCGTCACCGGGATGCTGTGAACTAACGGCAAGTGACGCTCGCTCTCGCTCCAGCCGGCGAGTCCCCACCAGAAAAAGGCCCAGAGCAGCACCGGTGCCGCCACTCGCTCGTCGAAGCGCCGTAGCAGGCGGGCGCTGGCCAAACCGGCGCCGGCCAACATGACCAAGCCGAGGAAGATGTCGTTGATCACCGGCAGGCCCGTCTGCATCTGCGGCAGCCCATACAGGAAGTAAGCCGCGGCGGCCACCTGCAACCCGCTACCACTGACCATCGCCAGCCGACGGCGCTGCACCACGCCGAACCACAACACCGCCACGCCTTCCAGAGACCAGAAGGCGGCGGTCACCTGGACGCCGAAGGCCAGCGGTGCCACCAGGGTGCCGAAGGCGATGCCCAGACCGAGCTGGCAGCGCTCCAGGAGGCGTAGCGCTTCGTCCCGGCGACGGAATAGCAGCGCCCACAGCGCCAGGTAATAGAGCGCCGCCGCCAGCGCCGCCCAGGCCAGCTCGTAACGGTCGGCGGCCAGTTGCGACTGCAGGGCGAAGCCGATCAGCGGCGTGCCGAAAACCAGCGTGCCGTCGCTCCAGCCGGCCCAGCCCGGTGCGCGGAACAGCGCCATCAGCGCCGGCATGGCCGAATAGAGCCCCCAGAAGAAGATCAGGAAGGCCTGGCTGATGCCGTGATAGTCGGCCCGGTAATGCTCAATGGCCCAGGCCATGCCGACGCCTATCGTCATCAGAAAGCCGGTGACGTTGAGCAGCCGCCAGTTTTTGAACCAGGAGACGCCGACGATGAAGGTGTTGAGCAGGGCGAAGTAGGCGAACAGCGGCGTCGGATTATTGCTGCCGGTGGCGGCCAGCACCGGGGCGGCAAAGGCCCCGGCCAGACCGAAGGACGCCAGCACCACGCCATCCTGAGCTACCGCAAACAATACGCAAGCCACACCCAGCAGGGCGAACAGCAGGAAGGCGGACGTGGCCCCGAACATGCCGTAGCGCACGTGCATGAAATAGACGATCAGGTAGAGGATGGCAAAGCCGCCTCCTTGCAAGGCGATGCCGAAGGTGGGTTGCACGCCCTTGTGCACGCGGTTCCAGCCGAAGCCGATCATCGCTCCGCCAGCGAGCGTGCCGAGCAACAGGCGCAGTGGCACCGGCAGCAAGCCGTAATCGGCAGCCAGGCGCAAGGCCGAGGCAACGCCGAAAAACAGCAGCACCACGCCGATCTTGGCCAGCAGGTTGCCGGCGAGCAGGCGCTGCCAGAGGGGGATTACAGGCTCCCTGATCGCCTCGGGTTCTACCGATACGGCAACCGGTGTGGGTGGGGGCGACTTCGGCGCGACCGCCTCGCCGGGCGGCATCGCAGCCTCTTCTTCGATGAACGGAGGCGTGGCTTCGATGGTGGCTTCCACAGCCGGGACAGGCTCAGCGGGTTCTTCGGTCTCAACCGCCTGTCCCTTCAAGGCCGCCAGTTCCCGGCGCAACGCTTCGGTCTCGCGTTGCAATCCGAACACTTGTGCTTCGAGCCACTGCAAACGCCGCTCGACAGCGCTCTGCCTACCTCGCCGAGATAGCACGATGAGGATGGCAAGAAACAACAGAAGTCCAAACCATCCCATAGTCGCCCCCTAGCGGCGTTCGCCGCGCAACTCGCCGACCAGCGTCTGCAGATGGTCCGGTGCGGCATCCTCCGGTGCCACCGGCGGCGCCCCGATCAGGGCGATCCTGGAGAAGAAGCCGCGGCGGAACGGCGTCTTCATCGCCTGGCCGTCGATGCGCGAGAAGAAGCTCCCCCACAAGCCCTGCAGAGCCAGCGGGATCACCGGCACCGGGTTGGCCTCCAGGATGCGGGTAATGCCCGGACGGAAGGGGTAGAGCTCACCGTTATCGGTAATGCGCCCTTCGGGGAAGATGCCGACCAAATCACCGGCTTCCAGCGCCTTGGCTACTTCGGCAAAGGCCCGCTCCATCATCTCCGGGTCTTCCTTGGCCGGGGCGATGGGAATGGCGCCCGAATGGCGGAAGATGTAGTTGAGTATCGGCGTCTTGAAGATGCGGTGGTCCATCACGAAGCGGATCGGCCGCGGCGAAGCCCCCATGATGATGACCGGATCGACGAAGCTGACATGGTTGCAGATCACCAGGGCAGGGCCCTCGACAGGGATGTGCTCCAGCCCCTTCTTCTCGAGCCGGTAGGCGGCATGAATCAGCAGCCAGGCCAGGAAGCGCAGCATGAATTCGGGCACCAGCCCATAGATGTAGATCGCCACTGCCGCATTGCACAGCGCTGCGATGCCGAACAGGGCAGGGATGGACAGCCCGGCGCCGAGCAGGCCAGCCGCCGCCAGCGCTCCCACCACCATGAACAGGGCGTTGGCGATATTGTTGGCGGCGATGATGCGTGCGCGGTGCGCGGGCGAGCTGCGCAACTGCACCAGCGCGTAGAGCGGCACGATGAAGAAGCCGCCGAACATGCCGAGCATGACGAGGTCGAACAGCACCCGCCAGGCCCATGGCTCGCCCAGCAGCGCGCCGAGGCCGAGCGGTGCGCCGGCGGGCAGGGCCGAGGGCGACGCGAAGGCGAGGTCGATGCCGAATAGGGTCAGGCCGATGGAACCGAAGGGCACCAGGCCGATCTCGATGCGCTTGCCGGACATCCGCTCGCACAGCAGGGAGCCGACCCCGATGCCGACGGTGAAGGTGGCGAGCAATAGCGTGACGACCGACTCGTTGCCGCCCAGCACGTTCTTGGCATAGGCCGGAAACTGCGCGAGGAACAGCGCGCCATAGAGCCAGAACCACGAGATGCCGAGAATGGACAGGAACACGGTACGGTTTTGCCGGGCAAAGCCGATGTTGCGCCAGGTTTCGGTGAAGGGATTGGGATTGACCTGCAGGCCGGCATCGGGCGCCGGGGCAGCTGGGATGCGCAGGCTGGTGAGAAAGCCCAGTAAGGCCACCAGCAAGCCGCCCATGGCGATCCATGCCGGATGCTCGACGGCCCCAGCCAGCAGCCCGCCGGCAAGCGTGCCGATCAGGATGGCGACGAAGGTGCCGGCCTCGACCAGGGCGTTACCGCCCACCAGTTCGGTTTCATGCAGATGCTGCGGCAGGATGGCGTACTTGACCGGACCGAACAGCGTCGAATGCAGGCCCAGCAGGAACAGAGCCGACAGCAGCACCGCGAGACTGTGCAGCCAGAAACCGGCGGCGGCCACCACCATAATGACCATCTCCAGCACCTTCACCAGCCGTGCCAGCCTGGCCTTGTCGTACTTGTCGGCCAACTGTCCGGCCGTGGCCGAGAACAGGAAGAAGGGCAGGATGAAGATGCCCGCCGCCAGATTGGCCAGCACCTCGGCCTTGAGCGAGGTCCACTGGCTGGTCTGGAAGGTGAGCAGGACCACCAGGGCGTTCTTGAACAGGTTGTCGTTGAAGGCGCCAAGAAACTGCGTGCCGAAGAAGGGCGCAAAACGACGGCTTTTGAGCAGACCGAACTGTGACGACATCAGGTAGCCTCGCGCAGGTAGGTGAGGACGGCGGACAGGCTTTCCTCGAGAAAAGCCTTGTTGATCCAGCAATACACTTCTTTGCCCTGCTTTTCGGACTGCAGCACGCCCGCTTCGCGCAGGATCTTGAGGTGATGGGATACGGTGGGGCGCGACAGCGTCGATACTTCGGCGATCTGCCCCACGGTCAGGCGATCCCCCGGCTCGAACAAGAGCAGGATGCGTTGCCGATGTTCGTCGCCCAGCGCGACGAACACCTTGGACATGGCGTACCACTCGGGAGGAATGGCCTGGGTATAGTCGTTTTTCATGTCGATATATTTAGACATGTCGACTTAACGTGTCAAGCACCACAAACAAGGGTTTGAATGACTTGCTCGGGCTGCGTGCGCGACGGGTAGTGCGGGCTCTCTCCGCCGCATCCGGCCAGCGGGCTGAAACGAGGGCCGGCTAGTCCCAGGCGACGCCGGCGGCGAACAGATAACCCGCGCCGTAGATGGTTTTGATCAGGGTCGGGCTCGCGGGGGAGTCTTCCAGCTTCTGGCGCAAACGGGAGATGCGCACGTCGATGCTGCGGTCGAGCGGGTCGAGATCGGAGCGTCCCGCGAGCTGTTCGCGGGTCAGTATCCTGTTGGGCCGTTGCAACAAGGCCGCCAGCAGCCGGGCCTCGGAGACGCTGAGTTCGACGGCGTGCCCGGCCGGCGAGGTAAGCCGGTTGCTGTCGGGATCGAAGCGCCAGCCGGCAAAGCGGGCGCAGCGCGCCGCCGTGGCCGGTTCCGGCTCGGTACTGCGGGCGTAGCGGCGCAGGATGACGCGGATGCGGGCGATCAGCTCGCGCGGCTCGAAGGGTTTGACGATGTAGTCGTCGGCGCCGGTCTCCAGGCCCACCACGCGGTCGGCGACGTGGCTGCGGCCGGTGAGGATCAGTACCGGGCAGTCGTGGGTCTTCCAGAGGCGGCCGACCAGTTCCATGCCGTCGATGTCGGGCAGGCCGAGGTCGACCAGGCACAGCCTGGGCCGGGCCGATGCCAGGGCACCAAGCAGTTCCTGGCCGGTACGGAAGCTGCGCACGTCGAAGCCGTATTCCTGCAGGGTACGGCAGATCAGCCGGGAGATTTCCGGTTCGTCCTCGACGACGAAGATCAGGTCGTGGCGGGACTCCGCCACCGCTTCGATGGGCGTATTCGCTGGATTCATCATGGTCCGGGGTTGATCGCCAGGGCGAGTTGTTCTTTGGAAAACGGCTTGTACAAGGGGTCGATACCGAGCTCAGCGGCGAGACCAGCTGCGCCGTCCTGGGCGTTGCCGCTGATCAGCACCACGCGCAGTTCCGGGCGCAGGCGGCGCGTCTTTTCCGCGAGCTGCCAGCCGCTGACGCCGCCGGGCATCACCACGTCGGAGACGACGCAGGCGATTTCCGGCACCTGCTCGATCATGGCGAGCGCCTCGACGCCGTTATCGGCCTCGAGCACGGCATAGCCCAGGTCGACGAGCTGCATGCGGATGATCTTGCGGACTTCGGCTTCATCCTCGACCAGCAGGATCAGCTCGCCGCTGGCGCTGCGGATCGCCAAGCAGGCCGGCGAGCGTACGCGCTCAGGTGGCGGACTCGCCGCCGGCAGGGCCAGGACCACGGCGGTGCCGGAACCGATGGCGCTTTCGATGTGCACCATGCCGTGCGATTGTTCGACGAAACCGTACACCATGCTGAGCCCGAGCCCGCTGCCGCCGTCGAAGCGCTTGGTGGTGAAGAAGGGCTCGAAGGCGCGCGACACGGTGGCGGCGTCCATGCCGGAGCCGTTGTCGCGCACGGTGATGCGGACGTAGTCGCCCGGCACCAGCGGGCGCTCGCCGACGCCCACGGCGACGATAGGCTCAGGGGCGATTTCGATGCGCAGTTGTCCGCCGTCGGGCATGGCGTCGCGGGCGTTGAGGGCAAGGTTGAGCAGGGCGTTTTCCAGCTGGTGCGGATCGGCGAAGGCGTACAGCGCTTCTTCCGGCAGCTGGGTGGTAATGGTGATGGTGGAGGGCAGCGAGCTCCTCAACAGCCGGGTGAGGTCGAGCACCAGGCGGCCGACGTCGATGCTCTGCGGTTCAAGCGGCTGCTGGCGTGAGAAGGTCAGCAACTGCCGGATCACTTCGACGCCGCGCCGCGCGGCCTGGATCGCCGGGTCGACGTATTCCATCAGCGCGGGGGCGTGGCCATGTTTTTCCTGCAGGGCCACGAGGTTGCCCAACACCACGGTCAACAGATTGTTGAAGTCGTGCGCCAGTCCGCCGGCGAGCTCGCCCACCCCTTCCATCTTCTGCGCGCGCAACAAGGCGTTCTGCGCCAGCACCTGCTCGGTGATGTCGAGTGAGAGCGAGAAGAAGCCCATCACCTGGCCGTCCGCCCCGATCTCCGGCACTAGGGTGCTGCGGGCGTAAACGGTGCGGCCATCGGCACGCACCCGCGAGTATTCGTAGCCGACCTGTTGTCCGGACAGCGCCTTGTGCAGGTGCGGCAGCAGGGTCTGGAACAGTTCGCCGCCCATGACAGTTTCCACGGTCTGGCCGATCACCGTTTCCTTGGTGCGCCCGGTCCAGTCGGCGTAGCCCTTGTTGGCGAAGCGATAGACCAGGTGCTTGTCGATGTAGGCGATGAAGGCCGGGACGGTGTCGGTGATCAGGCGCAGCCGCGCCTCGCTCTGGCGCAGGTCGGCGGCGACCAGGTCGAGGTTGGCCTTGGCCTTGCGCAGGCCGGCGTTGGCGCCCTCGAGTTCGGCAGTGCGTTCGCGCACGCGGCGGTCGAGTTCGGCGTTCTCGTTTTCGATCAGGCGCTCGTAATTGCGCTGGGTGGTGATGTCGGTGTAGATCGTGATGAAGCCCTTGCCGGGCAGCGGCACGCCATGAATTTTCAGGACCTGGCCGTCCGGCCGGACCCGCTCCATGGTGTGCGGCAGGAACTGGCGCGCCACTTCGACCCTTTCGGCGACTTGCTGCTCGATGTCGCCCGGTCCGTATTCGCCGCGTTCGGCGTTGTGGCGGATGAAGGCTTCGAACGGGGTGCCGAGGCGGGCGAGATCGTCCGGAAACTCGAGCAGGTCGAGAAAGGCCTGGTTCCACGCCACCAGGCGCAGGTCGGCGTCGAACACGGTGAGACCCTGGTCGATCAGGTCGAGCCCGGCGTGCAGCAAGGCGTGGCGCTCCAGCGCGGCGCTGAATCCCTCTTCATCCGTGACGGGTGTTGGCTTTCCCGACTCCATGGCGTTCTCTTTCCATTCCTGCGATGGCGGTAGGCCTATTGTGCCATGCCCGGCGGCCGGTCAGCGCCCGAACCGGTCCTCGTTACAATTCAGTACATTTCGCGAAAAGTTCATTAAACCTTCTCTTGCACCATAGGCGTATCGCCCGCCGAAACACCGGTACGCGGCCATGAGGCACAGCCGGAGCGCAAGCCGGTGACAACAATCGTGCACATAGAGGAGGAGCTTGCAGTGAACTCGACCAATCCGTACGGCATCGGCCTCGACAAGGGGCCGGCCAATTACGTCCCGCTGTCTCCGCTGACCTTTCTGGAGCGCAGCGCCACGGTGTACCCGGAGCGTCTCGCCGCCATCCACGGCGAGTGGAGGATAACCTGGCGCGAGGTGTACCAGCGCTGCCGCCGCCTGGCCTCGGCCCTGCAGTGCCGGGGCATCGGCGCCGGCGATACCGTGGCGGTGATGCTGCCGAACATTCCGGCGATGTTCGAATGCCATTTCGGCGTGCCGATGTGCGGCGCGGTGCTCAATACCCTGAACACGCGCCTCGACGCCGAGTCGATCGCCTTCATGCTGCGCCACGGCGAGGCCAAGGTGCTGATCACCGACCGCGAATTCTCGGAGCCGGTGGCCCAGGCGCTGGCGTTGCTGGACACGAAACCGCTGGTGATCGACGTGGACGATCCGCTGTTCGTCGGCGGCGAGTTGCTGGGGGAGATGGACTACGAGGCCTTGCTGCGGGAGGGCGACCCGGAGTTTGCCTGGGCGCTGCCCGCCGACGAGTGGGACGCCATCAGCCTCAACTACACCTCGGGCACCACCGGCAACCCGAAGGGGGTGGTCTACCACCATCGTGGCGCCTATCTGAATGCGGTGTGCAATTTGTTCGAGTGGGGCGTGCCGCGCCATTCGGTGTACCTGTGGACGCTGCCGATGTTCCATTGCAACGGCTGGTGCTTCCCCTGGGCCATGGCGGCCAATGCCGGCACCAACGTGTTCCTGCGCCGGGTCGATCCGCGCCAGATCTTCGCCATGATCAAAGAGCACCGGGTCACGCATTACTGCGCGGCGCCGATCGTGCACAACATGCTGATCAATGTGGCCGACGAGTGCGGCAAGGGCATCGAACACGAAGTGAGTTGTCTCGTGGCCGGTGCGGCGCCGCCGGCGGCGGTGATCGAGGGCATGCAGCGCCTGGGCTTCAACATCACCCACGTCTACGGTCTCACCGAAACCTACGGGCCGGCCGGGGTCTGCGCCAAGCAGCCGGAGTGGGAGGGCATGTCCCTGGCGGAGCGCACCGAGCGCAATGGCCGGCAGGGTGTGCGCTACGCCATGCAGGAGGGCATGACGGTGATGAACCCCGAGACCATGCAGCAGGTGCCGGCCGATGGCGAGACCATGGGCGAGATCATGTTCTACGGCAACCTGGTGATGAAGGGCTACCTCAAGAATCCGGATGCCACCGCCGAAGCTTTTGCCGGCGGTTGGTTCCATACCGGCGACCTCGCGGTGCTGCAGCCGGACGGTTACGTCAAGATCAAGGACCGCTCCAAGGACATCATCATTTCTGGCGGCGAGAACATTTCTTCGCTCGAGGTGGAGGATGTGCTGTACCGCCACCCGGCAGTGATGAGCGCTGCGGTGGTGGCCAAGCCGGACAATAAGTGGGGCGAGGTGACCTGCGCCTTCGTCGAGCTGAAGGACGGCGCCGTGGCCACCGAGCGCGAGATCATCGATTACTGCCGCGCCCATCTGGCGCATTTCAAGGCGCCCAAGCAGGTGGTGTTCGGCCCGATCCCGAAAACCTCTACCGGCAAGATCCAGAAATTCCTGCTGCGCCAGGAGATGAAATCGTCCTCGGCCATCGAATGACGGCCCTCGTTGCGGAGTGAGGAAATGAAGATTGTGGTACCCGTGAAGCGGGTCATCGACGCCAATGTCAAGGTGCGTCTCAAGTCCGACGGCAGCGCCGTCGACTCCGACAACATGAAGATGTCGATGAACCCCTTCGACGAGATCGCGGTGGAGGAGGCGATCCGCCTCAAGGAAGCGGGCATCGCCAGCGAGGTGGTGGTGCTCTCGATCGGCTCCGACGCCTGCCAGGACGTGCTGCGCTCGGCGCTGGCGATGGGGGCGGACCGCGCCTTGCTGATCCAGGCCAATGCGGTGTTGGAACCGCTGGCCGTGGCCAAGGTGCTGCGCGCGGTGGTGGAGCGCGAACAGCCGCGGCTGGTGATCTGCGGCAAGCAGTCGACCGACGGCGACGCCAACCAGGTCGGGCAGATGCTGGCGGGGTTGTTGGGCTGGCCGCAGGCTACCTTCGCCTCGAAGCTGGAGCTCGGCGCCGAAAGCGCCACGGTGACGCGCGAGATCGACGGCGGGCTGGAGATCGTCTCGGTCACGCTGCCGGCGGTGACCACCACCGACCTGCGCCTCAACAGCCCGCGCTACACCACGCTGCCCAACATCATGAAGGCCAAGAAGAAGCCGCTCGATGTCGTCGCCCTGGACGATCTCGGCGTGGATGTCCGGCCGCGGCTCGTCACGCTGGGGCTGTCCGAACCGGCGCCGCGCAGCGCGGGGGTGATGGTGGCCGACGTGGCCGAGCTCCTGGCCAAATTGAAGAACGAGGCAAAGGTGATCTGAATGACGGCCCTGATTATCGCTGAACACGACAACGGCGCGCTCAAGAGCGCGACGGCCAGCACCATCGCCGCCGCGCGGCGGCTGGGCGTCGATATCCACGTTCTGGTGGCCGGCAGCGCCTGTTCCGCCGCCGCCCTGCAGGCGGCCCGGCTGCAGGGCGTGGCCAAGGTGTTGATGGCCGATGCCCCGCACTACGAGGGCGGCCTGGCGGAAAACCTAGCGGCGCTGGTCATTTCCCTGGCCCCGGCCTATTCGCATCTGCTGGCCCCGGCATCGACCTTCGGCAAGAACGTGCTGCCACGCGTGGCGGCCCAGCTCGACGTCGGGCAGGTTTCCGACATCGTCGAGGTGCTAGGGGCGGATAGCTTCGTGCGACCTATCCATGCCGGCAACGTGCTCGCCAAGGTGCGCTGCGACGAGCCGATCAAGGTGATCACGGTGCGCGCCACCGCCTTCGAGGCGGTCGGGCAGGGCGGTGCGGCGCCGATCGAGACCATCGCCCCCGGTCCCGATCTGGGGCTGTCGCGGCTGCTGGCACGCGAGCTGACCCATTCGGCCCGTCCCGAACTGACCGAGGCCAAGATCGTGGTGTCCGGCGGGCGCGGCTTGCAAAGCGGCGAGAACTTCAAGCTGCTGGAGACTTTGGCCGACCGGCTGGGGGCGGCCATCGGTGCCTCGCGTGCGGCGGTCGATTCGGGCTTCGTGCCCAACGACTACCAGGTGGGCCAGACCGGCAAGATCGTCGCCCCGCAGCTCTACATCGCCGTCGGCATTTCCGGCGCCATCCAGCATCTGGCCGGCATGAAGGGCTCCAAGGTGATCGTGGCGATCAACAAGGACCCGGAGGCGCCGATTTTCCAGGTCGCCGATTACGGCCTCGTCGCCGACCTGTTCCAGGCCGTGCCGGCGTTGATCTCGGCACTCGACCAATAACCGTTCACAGCTTGTTCGCGATGTGCCGCGCGGGCCGCCTGGCCCGGTGCGGCGTCCGTGGCCACGGCCATCGCCGAGCCACCGGACACCCATGCCCGGCGCTCGCGAGCAGGCGCAAAGGAGAATGACCGATGAGTCACTATATCGCCCCGGTAAGGGACATGTTGTTCGTGATGCAGGAGCTGGCCGGCCTGGCCGAAGTATCCTCCCTGCCGGGCTGGGAGGAGGCGGGAGCCGAGCTGGCTGAAGCCGTACTGGAAGAGGCCGGCCGCTTCGCCGGCGAGGTGATCGCCCCGCTCAACGTGGTGGGAGATCGCGAAGGCAGCCGTCTCGTCGACGGCAAGGTGGTGGTGCCCACCGGCTTTGCCGAGGCTTACCGCCAGTTCGTCGAGGCGGGCTGGGGCGGCATTTCGTCGCCGGACGAGTTCGGCGGGCAGGGTCTGCCGCAGCTCTTGGCCAAGCCGGTGACCGAGATGTGGAAATCGGCCTGCCTGGCGTTTTCGTTGTGCCCGATGCTGACGCAGGGGGCGCTGGAGGCGCTGCTGCATCACGGCACGGCACAGCAAAAGAGCGTCTACCTCGCCAAGCTGGTATCGGGCGAGTGGACCGGCACCATGAATTTGACCGAGCCGCAGGCCGGTTCCGATCTCTCGGCGGTGCGCAGCCGCGCCATGCCGGAAGGCGATCATTACCGGATCTTCGGCAACAAGATTTTCATCACCTGGGGCGAGCACGACGTCACCGAGAATATCGTGCACCTGGTGCTGGCACGGCTGCCGGACGCGCCGGCCGGGGTGAAGGGCATCTCGCTGTTCGTGGTGCCCAAGTATCTGGTCAATGAGGACGGTAAGCTCGGGGCACGCAACGACGTGCAGTGCGTGTCGCTGGAGCACAAGCTGGGCATCCATGCCAGCCCGACCGCAGTGCTGGCCTTCGGCGAGAGCCAGGGCGCCATCGGCTATCTGGTCGGCGAAGCCAATCGCGGCCTGGAATACATGTTCACCATGATGAACCACGCGCGGCTGGCGGTCGGGCTGGAAGGGGTGGCGATTTCCGAACGCGCCTACCAGCAGGCCCGCGACTACGCCCGCGAGCGGGTGCAGGGCAGGGCGCTGGGCCACGAAAGCGCGGGTCCGATCATCCGCCATCCGGACGTGCGGCGCATGTTGATGCTGATGAAGTCGCAGACCGAGGCGATGCGGGCGCTGGCTTACGTCACGGCCGCCTACATGGACCAGGCCGCGCGTCACCCCGACCCGGCCGAGCGCGCGCGCTACCAGGCCCGTGCCGAGCTGCTCACTCCGGTGGTGAAGGGCTGGTGCACCGAGACCGCGCAGGAAGTCACCTCGCTCGGCGTGCAGGTGCACGGTGGCATGGGCTTCATCGAGGAGACCGGCGCCGCCCAGCATCTGCGTGATGCCCGCATCACCACCATCTACGAGGGGACAACCGGCATCCAGGCCAACGACCTGCTCGGGCGCAAGACGGTGCGCGAACAAGGCAAGACGCTGCTGGCGCTGATCGAGGAGATGCGCGGCGACGCCCGGCGTATCGGCCGGATCGAGGGTGAAGGCTTCGGCCAGTTGGCGGCCGATCTCGAGGCGGCGATCGCGGCGCTGGAAGGCTGCACGCAACACCTGATCGCCTCCTCCGCCGAGGCTCCCGAGCTGGCCTTTGCCGGAGCGGTGCCCTATCTGATGCTGCTGGGCACCGTGTGCGGCGGCTGGCAGATGGTGCGCGCCGCCGAGGCGGCCCAGTCCCGCATCGCCGCCGGCGAGCCCGCCGCGTTCTACCAGGCCAAGATCGCTACCGCGCGCTTCTACGCCGATCACGTCCTGCCGCGCGTATTGACGCAGGCCCACGTGGTGCGCCACGGCGCCCGCGCCACGCTGGCGCTCGACGACTCCGCGTTCTGAGGAGGGGGCGATGAGAGACCGCGAAAGCATGCAGTACGACGTGGTGATCGTGGGCGGCGGGCCTTCCGGCCTGACCGCGGCGATTCGCCTCAAGCAACTGGCGGCCGAAAAGGGCCAGGACATCAGCGTCTGTCTGCTGGAAAAGGGCTCCGAGATCGGCGCGCATATTCTCTCTGGCGCCGTGATCGAACCCCGGACGCTGAACGAACTGATCCCGGACTGGAAAGAGAAGGGCGCCCCGCTCAACACCCCGGCCCAAAAGGACCAGTTCCTGTTCCTGACCGAGACCGAGTCGATCCAGCTGCCCACCCCGCCGCAGATGAACAATCACGGCAACTACATCGTCAGCCTGGGCAACTTCTGCCGCTGGCTCGGCCAGCAGGCCGAGGAACTGGGCGTCGAGATCTACCCCGGCTTCGCCGCCGCCGAAGTGCTCTACCACCCGGACGGCTCGGTCAAGGGGGTCGCCACCGGCAACGTCGGCACCGGCAAGAACGGTGAGCTGGAAGGCGAACCCGGCATGGAACTGTGGGCCAAACAGACCATCTTCGCCGAAGGCTGTCGCGGCTCGCTGACCAAGACCCTGTTCGAGCGTTTCCAGCTGCGTGACGGCGCCGACCCGCAGACCTACGGCATCGGTATCAAGGAACTGTGGGAAGTCCAGCCCGACAAACACGAACCGGGCAAGATCACCCACACCGCCGGCTGGCCGATGGACACCGCCACCTACGGCGGCTCCTTCCTCTACCACCTGGAAGACAACCTGGTGGCGGTCGGCTTCGTGATCGGGCTCGACTACCAGAACCCTTACCTGTCGCCGTACGAGGAGTTCCAGCGCTTCAAGACCCACCCGGCGGTGCGCGGCGTGTTCGAAGGTGCCCGCCGTCTCTCCTACGGCGCGCGCGCCATTTCCGAAGGCGGGCTGCAGAGCATCCCCAAGCTCACCTTCCCGGGCGGGGTGCTGATCGGCGATACCGCCGGCTTCCTCAACGTGCCGAAGATCAAGGGCACCCACACCGCGATGAAGTCCGGCATGTTGGCCGCAGAAGCGGTGTTCGAGGCGCTGGCTGCCGCTGGAGAAGACCAGACCATCGAGGCGGTGGCCTACACCGACAAGTTCAAGCAAAGCTGGCTGCACGACGAGTTGCACAGCGTGCGCAACATCCGCCCGGCGTTCCGCTGGGGGCTGTGGCCGGCGATGATCTACTCGGCCATCGACACCTATCTGTTCCGCGGCAAGGCGCCGTGGACGCTGCGTCACAAGCATCACGACCACGAGTGTCTGAAGCCCAAGGACGAGTGCACGCCGATCAACTATCCGAAGCCGGATGGTGTGCTGACCTTCGATCGCCTGTCATCGGTGTTCATCTCCAACACCAACCACAGCGAAGACCAGCCGCCGCACCTCAAGCTCAAGGATCCGACGGTGCCGGTGCGCATCAACCTGGCACTGTACGACGCGCCGGAGCAGCGCTACTGCCCGGCCGGGGTGTACGAGATCGTCGGCCGCGAGGAGGGCGAACCGCGCCTGCAGATCAACGCGCAGAACTGCGTGCACTGCAAGACCTGCGACATCAAGGACCCGAGCCAGAACATCGGCTGGACCACCCCGGAAGGCGGCGGCGGGCCCAACTACCCGAACATGTAAACAACCGAGCGGCCTGGCCCTGCTGGAGCGCTTCGCGCTGCGGCAAGCGCCGGTCTGCGCGCGATAACAAGCACGACTTCACATCGAGAGAGCACAGAGATGACAGAAAACAATTTGACCATCGGCGTGGTAGGGGCGGGACAGATGGGACGCGGCATCGCCCAGGTCTGCGCCATGGCCGGCCTGACCGTGCTGCTGCACGACGTTTCGGAGCAGGCCATCGCCCGCGGCATCGACGCCATCGGCGGCCAGCTCGACCGGCTGGTGCACAAGGAGAAGCTCGATGCCGCCGCCCGCGACGCGGCACTGGCTCACCTGAAGCCCGCCGCCAGCCTGGAGCAACTGGCCTCGTGCGACTGCGTGATCGAGGCCGCCACCGAGAACGAGGCGCTCAAGCTCGACATCTTCCGCCGGCTCGACGCCATCGTGCAGCCCAACGCCGTGCTCGCCAGCAATACCTCGTCGATCTCGATCACGCGCATCGCCGCGGCAACCCGGCGGCCGGACAAGGTGATCGGCATGCACTTCATGAACCCGGTGCCGGTGATGCCGCTGATCGAGATCATCCGCGGCCTGCATACCTCGGACGCCGTCTGCCAGGCGGTCACCCTGCTCGCCAAACAGATCGGCAAGGTGCCGGTGGAAGTGAAGGACGGCTTCGGCTTCGTCGCCAACCGTCTGCTGATCCCGATGATCAACGAGGCGATCTTCTGCCTCTACGAGGGGCTGGCCCATGCCGAGGACATCGACACCGTGATGAAGCTCGGCGCCAACCACCCCATCGGCCCGCTGGCCCTGGCCGACCTGATCGGCCTCGACACCTGCCTCGCCATCATGCAGGTGCTGCACGAGGGCTTCGGCGACGCCAAGTACCGGCCTTGCCCGCTGCTGAAGCAGATGGTCGACGCCGGCCTGCTCGGTCGCAAGACTGGCCAGGGCTTTTTCCACTACAACACATAAGCCAAACCCGATGGCCGTCACGGAGCTGGCGTACGACGCCGGCTTCACCGATCACCCTGACAACCGGAGGCATCCGCCATGTCCAGCGAACCCAATGTGCTGCTCGAACTCGTCGAGCCTTCCATCTACCGACTGACCATCAACCGCCCCAAGGCCTTGAACGCCCTGAACCAGGCCACCATCGCCGAGCTGGGCGATGCGCTGGCGGCGATCGCGGCAAACAATGACGCGCGCGTGCTGCTCGTGACCGGCGCCGGCGACAAGGCCTTCGTGGCCGGGGCGGATATCCGCGCCATGCAGGACATGAGCCCGATCGAGGGGCAGCGCTTCGCCCGCGACACCATGGCGGTGTTCCGCCGACTGGAAACGCTGCCCATCCCCGTCATCACCGTGGTCAACGGCTACGCGCTGGGCGGCGGCTGCGAGCTGGCCATGAGCTGCGACTGGATTCTGGCCTCGGAGACGGCGGTGTTCGGCCAACCCGAAGTCAACCTGGGCCTCACGCCGGGCTTTGGCGGCACGCAGCGGCTGACCCGGCTGGTGGGGCGGGCCCGCGCCATGGAGTTGATCACCACCGGGCGGCAGATCAAGGCAGACGAGGCGCTGCGCTGGGGGCTGGTCAACCACGTGTTTCCGGCGGCACAGCTGATGGACGCGGCGCTCGACATGGCGCGGCAGATCGCGGCCAAGGCGCCGATCGCGGTGCGGCTGAGCAAGGAGGCGATCCAGCGCGGCCAGGATCTCGACCTCGACAATGCCTGCCAGTTCGAGGCCCAGGTATTCGGCCTGGCCTTTTCCACGGAAGACAAGCGGGAGGGGGTGGCGGCCTTCCTCGAAAAACGCAGCCCGACCTTCAGCAACCGCTAGATCGTAGTCGTATCCGGCGGGGGATCGGGCGCGTTGCCCCCGCCGGCGTTTCACCCCCGCATCAGATAACAACCATTAACTCTATTGGAGGAAAACCATCATGACTGCACCTCAGCAGGGTCTTCAGATCGTCGAAACCCGTACCGCCATTGCCGACCCGACCGCCCTGGGCGTGTTCGGCCTATCGCTGGTCACGTTCGTGGCGGCCTCGGCCAAGATGCATTGGACAGAAGGCGTGGGATATCTGATCCCGTGGACGATGTTCCTGGGGTCGATCGCCCAGATCTGGGCCTCGTCGCTCGACTTCAAGAAGAACAACTACTTCGGCGCCGTCGTGCTGGGTGTCTACGGCCTGTTCTGGATGGCCGTCTCGATGCACTGGGCGATCAGCCTGGGCTGGTTCGGCGCCATCGACCCGGCGCAGTTCGATCCGCGGCAGATCGCCTTCGCCTTCTTCGGCTACGGCATCTTTTCGTTGTTCATCATGGTGGTGGCGTTCGAGACCAACAAGGTGTTCGCCGCCATCGTGGTGCTGATCAACGTCCTGCTGTTCTCGCTGGGCTTCGCCGCGCTGGGGTTCGCCAAGGCTCAGTTGAGCGCGGCGGCGGCCTGGTCGGAATTGATCATCTCGCTGTTGGGCTTCTACGCCTGCGGGGCGATCTTTTTCAAGAACTTCTTCGGCCGGGAAATCCTGCCCTTGGGCGCGCCGCTCGGTCTGATCAAGCGTAGTTGAGGCCATCTCCGGGCGTGCCGTGTTGGACATGCCCGGCCCGTACTGCCTGCCGGGCGCCCTAGTCGAAACGGTCGTCCTTCACCTGCACCATGCCGTTCTCCACCCGCACCGGGAAGGTCGCCACCGGCTCGTAGGCCGGCGGGGTCAGCGCCTCGCCGGTCACCAGCGAGAACATCGAGCCGTGGCGCGGGCAGATGATGTTCTCGTCCAGTATGTCTCCCTCCGACAGGGTTTCGGCCTCGTGGGTGCATAAGTCCTCGATGGCGTAGTAGCGGCCGTTGACGTTGAACACGGCGACGGGCACGCCGTCCACGTCCAGCGTGCGGAAGGAGCCCGGCTCGAATTCGTCCGCCGGGGCGACGTCGACCCAGTCGCTCATCACAGCAACCCCAGTTCGAGGCGCGCCGCCTCGCTCATCATGTCCTGGCTCCAGGGCGGTTCCCACACCAGCTCCACCTCGGCCTCGTGCACCCCGTCCACCCGTTCTACCGCCTCGGCCACCAGACCGGGAAAGGTCTGCGCCACCGGGCAGCCGGGGGCCGTCAGCGTCAGGTCGATATGGACCTTGCCTTCGGCGGCGTCCACGTCCAGCGCGTAGACGAGGCCCAGGTCGTAGATGTTGACCGGGATTTCCGGGTCGTACACGGTGCGCAGAGCCTCGATCACGCGCGCCTCCAGTTCCGACACCGGCCGGGCGGCGGTTTGCTCGTCGTGGTGCAGCCAATCGAACAGTCCCATCGTATTCACTCCGTCGATACCGGTTGCGACTCCCCGTGCAACGCCGCCAGCAGCGTGTGCCAAGCCAGGGTGGCGCACTTCACCCGCGTCGGGAATTCGCGCACGCCGGCCAGCACCTCCAGCTTGCCGATCGGCGCCAGGGGGCGGGCGTCGTCCCCGCCGGTCACCAGTGCATGAAAAACGGCGAACAGCGCCTCGGCCTCGGCTTGGGTCTTGCCCTTCAACGCGTCGGTCATCAGCGAGGCCGAGGCGGTGGAGATGGCGCAGCCCGAGCCCTCGAAACTGGCGTCCTCGATCACGCCGTCCACCACCCGCAGCGACAGCGTCAGGTGGTCGCCGCACAAGGGGTTGAAGCCCTCGGCGTGGCGGTTTGCATCCTCCAGCGGACCGAAATTGTGCGGCCGGCGGTAGTGGTCGACGATGAGCTCCTGATAGAGATCGCGCAAATCAGTCATCAACCGAAAACCTCCCGTGCCTTGCGAATGGCGCGCATCAGCACGTCCACTTCCTCGAAGGTGTTGTAGAGGGCGAACGAGGCGCGCGCCGTGGCGGGCACGCCGAAGTGCGCCATGACCGGCATCGCGCAATGATGGCCGGCGCGTACCGCCACCCCCTCCAGGTCCAGCACCGTGCCGACGTCGTGCGGGTGCACGCCCTCGAGCATGAACGACAGGATGCTCGCCTTGTCGCGCGCCGTGCCGATCAGGCGCAGACCGGGAACCTGCGCCGCCTGCTCGGTGGCGTAGGCCAGCAGCGCCTGTTCGTGGGCGGCGATGGCGGGCAGGCCGATCGTGTTCACGTAGTCGATGGCCGCTCCCAGGCCGATGACGCCGGCGATATTCGGGGTGCCGGCCTCGAACTTGTACGGCAGGTCGTTGTAGGTGGTCTTGGCGAAGGTAACCTGGCGGATCATGTCGCCGCCGCCCTGATAGGGCGGCATCGACTCGAGCAGCGCGGCCTTGCCGTAGAGCACGCCGATGCCGGTCGGGCCGTAGAGCTTGTGCCCGGAAAAAGCGTAGAAGTCGCAGCCGAGCACCTGCACGTCGACCGGCAGATGGGCGGCGGCCTGCGCCCCGTCGACCAGCACCACCGCGCCGGCAGCGTGGGCGAGTTCGACCAGTTGCCGCACCGGGTTGAGGGTGCCCAGCGCGTTGGACAGATGCGTCAGCGCGACCAGGCGCGTGGCCGGCCCCAACAGGCGGGCGAATTCCTCCAGGCGCAGCTCGCCCGCGTCGTCGATCGGGGCGACGCGCAGCACGGCACCGCTGCGTTCGCACAGCAGTTGCCACGGCACGATGTCGGAGTGGTGCTCCATCTCGGTGATCAGGATCTCGTCGCCGGGCCGCAATCGCTGGCCGAAGCTCGCCGCCACCAGGTTGATCGCCTCGGTGGTGCCGCGCACGAACACGATCTCCTCGCGCCGCGCCGCGTTGATGAAGCGCCGCACCGTGTCGCGCGCCGCCTCGAAGGCCTCGGTCGCCCGCTGGCTCAGGCTGTGCACGCCGCGATGGACGTTGGCATTCAGCTCGCGGTAGTAGCGCGCCTCGCACTCGATCACGCTCGACGGCTTCTGGGTGGTCGCGGCGTTGTCCAGGTAGACCAGCGGCTTGCCGTGCACGATCTGGCTCAGGATGGGGAAATCCTGCCGCCAGCGCGCCACTTCCAGAGCGGACGGCGACGCGCCATGGTGGGCATTCCGTTCGTTCACCGGTGCGTTCATAGCAGCTCCTTCACCCGCTCGGGCAGGCGTCCCAGCAACAGTAGCTCCAGCCGGGCGCGCAGCGGCATCGCTTCCACCCGGCCGATCATCTCGGCGGCGAAGGCGAAGGTGAGCAGCGCGCGCGCCTCGGCATCGTCCACGCCACGCGAGCGCAGATAGAACACCTGCTCGGGGTCGAGCTGGCCCACGGTGGCACCGTGGCTGCATTTCACGTCGTCGGCGTAGATCTCCAGCTGTGGCTTGGTGTCGATCTCGGCGTTGTCCGACAGCAGCAGGTTGCGATTGGCCTGGTGCGCGTCGGTATGTTGCGCATCGGGATGCACCACGACCCGGCCGTTGAACACCGCACGCGAAGCCCCGGCCAGCACGCCCTTGTAGAACTCGCGGCTGGTACCGTAGGGCTGAGCATGGTCGATGCGGGTGTGGTGGTCGACATGCTGCCGGCCGTCGGCCATGTACAAGCCATCGAGCGTGCACGCGGCATGCTCGGCATTGAGCCCGACCCGGATATCGAGCCGCGCCAGCCCGCCGCCCAAGGCAAACGAACGCGAGGTGAAACGGCTACCGTGCCCTTGATCCGCATTCACCGCGGCGATATGGAAGGCCTTCAGGCTCTCCTGCTGCAGCTTGTGATGCTCGACCTCGGCATCGCGCCCGACGACGAGATCGGTGATGGTGTTGGTGAAGTAGGCGCCATCATCCACGGCGACATGGTGCTCGATCAGGCAGGCGCGGCTGCCGGCATCGGCCTGGACCAGATTGCGCGTCTGCACCGCCAGCCCGGGGTCGGTGGTGATGAACAGCAATTGCAGCGGCGTGTCGAGCACCACCCCGTCGGCAAGATGTACATAGGCGCCGTCGGTCATGAACGCCGCATTCAGCGCCGCGAAACCGGACGGGTAACCATCGGGCAAGGCGCCCAGCACGGCCTCCAGCCGCTCCGGTTCACGCTCCAGCAGCTCGGCCAGGCTGGTCAGCGTGGCCCCCGGCGGCAGCGGATCGAGGCGTGACCAGCGCGGCTGGTAGTGCCCGTTCACGAACACCATCCGCCGCGCCCCCGGCAGGCTCCACGCCTCGATCTGTTCGACCTCGAGGCAGGCCGACACTGGCGGCGCCAGTTCGAAACGGCCCTGTTCGATGGCCGCCACGCGAGTGTACTTCCAGTCCTCCTGCCTCAGCGTCGGAAAGCCGGTCTCGACAAAGGAGGCCATACCCGCCTCGCGCATGCGCCGCAGCCACGGCAGACGCCAGCCGGGCAAGGCGGCGGCCACGCAGGCAAACTCGTTGCGGTAGAAGTCGGTGGCGGCGCTCATGGCGTGGTTCCCGTGCCGGCGGCGGCCTCGACCCAGCCGTAGCCGCGGTTTTCCAGCTCCAGCGCCAGCTCGCGCCCGCCGGACAGCGCGATGCGGCCTTGCGCCAGCACATGCACCCGGTCCGGCACCACGTAGTTCAGCAGGCGCTGATAGTGGGTCACCAGGATGATGGCGCGCTCCGGGCTGCGCATGGCGTTGACGCCACCGGCGACGACCTTCAGCGCGTCGATGTCGAGGCCCGAGTCGGTCTCGTCGAGAATGGCGAGTTTCGGCTCCAGCACCGCCATCTGCAGGATCTCGTTACGCTTCTTCTCGCCCCCGGAGAAGCCCTCGTTCACCGAGCGGTAGAGCAGGGCGGAGTCCATGCCCATCAGAGCGAGCTTGTCCTTGACCAGCGCGAGGAAATCGACCGCATCCAGTTCCGGCTCGCCGCGGTGCTTGCGCTGCGCATTGACCGCCGCCTTCAAGAGATAGATGTTGGCCACGCCGGGAATCTCCACCGGATACTGGAAGGCGAGAAAGACGCCCTCACGCGCCCGCTCCTCGGGAGACAGGTCCAGCAGGTTGCGGCCTTGGTAGCGTATTTCGCCGTCCGTCACCGTGTAGCCCTCGCGCCCGGCCAGCACATGGGCCAGCGTGCTCTTGCCCGAGCCGTTCGGCCCCATGATCGCGTGCACCTCCCCGGCGCGGACCGTCAGGTCGATGCCGCGCAGGATGGGCTTGCCGTCCACGCTGACGTGCAGATTGCGGATCTCGAGCATCATCTCACCCCCTTAGCCGATACTGCCCTCCAGGCTCACCCCCAGCAGCTTCTGGGCCTCTACCGCGAACTCCATCGGCAGCTCCTTGAACACCTCCTTGCAGAAGCCGTTGACGATCATCGACACCGCGTCTTCCGGCGCGATGCCGCGGCTCTGGCAATAGAACAACTGGTCCTCGCCGATGCGCGAGGTCGATGCCTCGTGCTCGACGCGGGCGGTCGGGTTCTTCACCTCGATGTAGGGGAAGGTGTGGGCGGCGCAGCGGTCGCCCAGCAGCAGCGAATCGCACTGCGTGTAGTTGCGCGCGCCGGCGGCGCTTTTCGCCACCTTCACTAGGCCGCGGTAGGCATTGCTGCCATGCCCGGCCGAAATGCCCTTGGAGAGGATGGTGCTGCGCGTGTTCTTGCCGAGGTGGATCATCTTGGTGCCGGTATCGGCCTGCTGGTAGTGGTTGGTCAACGCCACCGAGTAGAACTCGCCGACGGCGTTGTCGCCCTGCAGGATCACGCTCGGGTACTTCCAGGTGATGGCCGAGCCGGTCTCCACCTGGGTCCAGGAAATCTTCGAGTTGGCGCCACGGCAGTCGCCGCGCTTGGTGACGAAATTGTAGATACCGCCGCGCCCCTCTTTGTCGCCGGGATACCAGTTCTGCACCGTGGCGTACTTGATCTGCGCGTCTTCCAGCGCGATCAGCTCGACCACGGCGGCGTGCAACTGGTTCTCGTCGCGCATCGGCGCGGTGCAGCCCTCCAGGTAGCTCACGTAGGCACCCTTGTCGGCGATGATCAGCGTGCGCTCGAACTGGCCGGTATTCTTCGCGTTGATGCGGAAGTAGGTCGACAGCTCCATCGGGCAGCGTACCCCGGGAGGGATGTAGCAGAACGAGCCGTCGCTGAACACCGCCGAGTTGAGCGAAGCGAAGAAGTTGTCAGTGTAAGGCACCACCGAGCCCAGGTACTGCCGCACCAGTTCAGGGTGCTCTCGCACCGCCTCGGAGAACGAGCAGAAGATGATGCCGAGCCCGGCCAGTTTTTCCTTGAAGGTGGTTGCCACCGACACGCTGTCGAACACCGCGTCCACCGCCACGCCGGCGAGCAGGGCGCGCTCCTCGAGCGGCACGCCCAGCTTCTCGTAGGTGCGCAGCAGCTCCGGGTCGACCTCGTCCAGGCTTTGCGGCCCGTCCTTGCGCGACTTCGGCGCGGCGTAATAGGCGATGTCCTGGTAGTCGATGGGCGGGTGGTACACCGTGGACCAGTGCGGCTCGGTCATCGTCAGCCAGTGGCGGTAAGCCTGCAAACGCCATTCCAGCATGAAGCCGGGCTCGCCCTTCTTGGCCGAGATCAGGCGGATCACGTCCTCGGAGAGCCCACGCGGCACGGTGTCCGTTTCCAGCTCGGTGTAGAAGCCGTGCCGGTATTCCTGGCTGATCAATTCGTCGAGTTTGGCGGTCGTGCTTGCCATCTACCTCTCCCATTGCTATCGGGTAGCGCCCATGTCCCTAGCGGTAGGCCTCGCTTCCGGACCGAATCCCGCTATCGTCCACCACCGGCTGGAACCCCGGTTGCGCCATGTCCTCCAGCGTGAGATTGCTCAGCGTGCGGTGAATGACCTGGTTGATGCGCTGCCAGTTGCCGCGCACGGCACACGAGCCTTCCTGCATGCACTGGCCGGCGCCCACGCTGCACTCGGTCACCCCGAGCGGTCCTTCCAGGGCGTCGATGACCTGGGCGATGGAAATCTCCGCAGGCGGCCGCGCCAACAGGTAGCCGCCGTGGGCGCCACGCAGCGACTGCAGCAGCTCTTTGCGTGCCAGAGCCTTCAGTATCTTGCTCGCCGTGGCCACCGATACGCCCACCGCGCCGGCCACTTCGGCGGCGCTGTAAACCCGGGCAGGCTCACGCGCCATGTGCGTCATGATCACGGTGCCGTAGTCGGTCAGCTTGCTCAGTCTCAACATCACCAAGTCCTTGTTCTTTATATAGAATCAATTTAGTCCTATATGTTTCCAAGGGCCAGGTCGATTCATGACAAAAACGGGTTGGCTGGGATCTCCCCGCGGGTCGGAGCACACCTGGATCAGGTCAAAAGGCAGGGGCGAAGCAGGATAGGGGGACAGACAATCGCCCCCCTCAATCGCAAGGAGGCAGCGCCATGAAATTCATCTTCGAGGTACGCATGAGACCCGGTTACACGGTGGAGGAGTACGCCGAAGCCTGGATTCGGGCCAGCGAGATCATTCAGCGTACGCCGGGAGCCAAGGGCACCTATCTGCATCGGAAGATCGGCGAGCCCAATACCTTGCTGGCCATCGCGACCTGGGAATCGAAGGCGCATCGGGATGCGAAGGACGACCGGCGGGACGAAACCGTGCGCGCCATCCTCGAGAAGCACGCGGCAAATTGTGACATTACCGTCATCGGGGAATTCGAGGAGCCGGAGTGGATTGTGCTGCCTGAATAAGCCCAAATAAGTCAAACCGTCGCGGCGGGTTTCCTCCGGTGACGAACCCCGCCGCAACCTATGCTGCGAACTACTTCTTGACCCACTGGCCAGTGGAAGACTTCACGTAGGTGCCCGGTGCGGCCTTTTCTATGGCTTTCTGCCCGGCCAGGGCAGCCACTTGGTCCAGCGTGGCGCCGTTTTTCTTGGCGATGGCCTCGTAAGCGCTACGGCGCTTGGCGTTGATGTCGGCCGCCAGCTCCACTGCCTCCGGCGTGGACTTGACCACTCCCAGGTAGCCATCGGGCTGTTCGCCTACCAGCCCTTGCGACTTGGCCCCGTCCAGATCGAGCGCCATGGCCAGCGTACTGCAGACAAGCAGCAGCGCTGCCAGCCATCGTATCTTCGTTTTCATGAGTTTCATGCAGCCTCCTAGAACAACGCGCTGTCTTCCGTGAGTTTATCGACGTCCTTTTCCACCTTGAGGCGGATCTCATGGTCGATTTTCACGTTCAGATTGATGGTGATCGGTTCTTTGGGAGCCTCGAGCGCAACCCGTGGGGTGCAAGCCATCAAGGGCAGTAAGGCTATGAGCCAAACGGGTTTCATGGTGACTCCTCCGCATTCTGTCAGCGTGGGCCATTTTCCGGCTCCCGCTCCAATACCTTCCGGGAAATTTCGTCGGCAATACGCAAGCTGCGTAATAATTCCAGCACATTCTCCCGGTGAGTGTAGTTTAGGACGACCGGAAGTCCGTTTCGTTCCGGATTCTGTCCCTTGATGGTCACCGCCGCATCCATCCAGCCGTCCGGCGCCATGTCCAGCCGCGCCTGAAAATCATGGATATTCAAACTGCTCAGCGTATCCAGCGTCAGTTGCATCGCACGGTTGGATTGACCCATGGCGCTGACGCCAGCCGAAGGCAAGACCTTGAGCGACAGGGGGCCTTCATTGCGCAGCAGCCCGCCCTGCAAGGCCAGGGAATCCTTCGCCAACTGCACCGGCAGCGTCCCGCCCACGCGGCCGGCCAGTTGCACGGTCGGGTTCGGATCGTTTTGCAAGGCGGCCACCTCGGTAAGATCGAGGCGGCCGACCGTGATCGCCTGGTACTGCGCAGAAGGCCATTGCAGGGTATCGGCGCGCATCTGCCCGCCCAGCACTTCCGCGTAGACATCGGCCAGACGCCAGGTGCTCAGGTCGGACTGCACCGTCATGCGAATATCGCGCAAGGGGGTGCCTAAAGCCAGTTCCCCCAGCGTGACCGGCCCGACGCTGGCCAGCGCCAAGCCATCTGGCTGCAACTCGACATGCACGGTGCCCTTGCCACCCGAGGCCAGAATGCCACCCCAGTCCAGCGCCAGATCCGACACGGTGACATCGCCTTTCAACTGCCAGCGATCCTGCCACTGCCATTGACCCCGCCCCGTGAGTATGCCTTTCTGCAAGGTCACGCCCAGGCTGCGGCTCATGGCGGCGGAAAGCGGCGTTGTCAGCTCCACCGTGCCGGTCGCGCCAGTCGACTTGCCATGGCGCGCAAGGGCGGCAGTCAAGCCCAGTTCGGACTTCCACGCCGGCACCTGCAGTCTGGCCCGGCCTTGTCGCCCGGCAAGGTCTAGCTGTCCGCTGAGGGCTGGCAAGGCCCCGCGTGTCACCACGGCACCATCCGCCTTGACCTGCAGGCTCCCAAATGCGCCTTGGGGGCCGATTTCCAATGGCGTGGAAGTGATCATGGTGATCGGCTTGATCACGGTGGTGCCGATCAGCCCCTCGGCCAGCGTGATGCGGCTATCCGGCCCCAGGAGCCATCGACCCTCCTTGCCATACCAGGTGGCCGCCATCTGCACGCCGCCGCCGCGGGCATAGAATGGCGGTTGGGCGCGGCCTTCCACGGCCCCTTCCCAGCGGCCTTGCCGGTAGCCGGCCTCGAGCGTGCCCGCCACGGGGATGCGGCCATAGCGTCCGTTGAACTCGACCCGGGTGCTCTTGTCAGCTCTCTGGAGACCGGTCACCGGCACCTTCAAGACCATTTGCAAGTCTGGCCCCTTGACCGTCAGGCTGGCCGGATCGCCGGCGGGGCCGGCGGCATCGGCACGGCCACGCCATACGCCCGTCAGATCGAAGCCGGCTGCCTTGCCCGTCAGCTCCAGCCGCCCTTGCCAGTCCCACAGGGCCTGTTGCCAGGACAACTGGCTGTCGACGGTTTTCAGCCTGAGGCCCTGATACTGGAGCTCGGCCGAGAGGCGGCTCTGGCCGGACGTAGCCAGCGGCAGCAGCAGGGGGCGGGGCCAGCTCAGGCGTACGCCCTCGGGCAGCCGTATCGCCGCCGGTAGCAGCTCCAGCGCCTGCCGGTTCCAGCGCAAGGGCACCGTACCAGAGAGCGAGGGGCCGTCCAGCACCAACCGGCCTTGTCCGCGCGCCACACCGCCGCCTTCGGTATCCACGGTCAGCCGCGCCAGTCCTTGCGGTCCAGCCGCCAGCAGCCCCAGCCGCAAGGACTCCACTCCAGCCAGATTGCCGCTCGCACGCAACCCTTGCCGGGCCTCCAGACTCCAGCCGTGCCCCAGGGTCACCGGGGCGTCCAACATGGCCTCCAGTTGCCACCGTTTGGCAGCGAAGCTGGCCGTGATCGCCGCATCGGCCCGTTGCGGCTGGCCCGCATACCCCAGCTGATGACCCTGCGCCAGGAAGACACCGTCCAGGCGCTTGTCCTGCCATATGCCCTGACCGGAGAAGGTCAGCGCACCGAGCAGCTTGGGCGCGATGTCCGCCGGCTGGATCAGCCCCTGTGCGCTCCAACGCCCGGACAGGCGGTCATAGACAGCCGTCCCGGCGCTGTGACGATATTTTGCCTGGATGTGCCAGCGCTGCTCGCGCTGGCGGACAACAGCGGTCACGGGTGGCAAGCCGGGAACGGTGAGGGAATCGATGGTGAGATCGAAGGGCGGCGTCCAGGGGGGTGGGGTAAGTTCTTCGGTGCCGGTCTCGCACTTGGGCAGATTCAGGCTGCGCATGCTGATCGTCAGCGGACGCCAGCCGGTGACCCGCAGTTGCCCGCCAAGGGCTTGCACGCAGCCTTTGTGCAGCCTTTGCCACTGAGCCAGTTCCAGGCCGTTCTGCCAGCTGAGGCCCTGCACCCGCAGCCCCTGCGCATAAGCGACGGCCACGGCTGCGAGCAGCGCCAACAGTGGCAGCAGCCCCAGCACGATCAGCCAACCGTAATGGCGACGTACCAACGCCAGTCCCCGCTTCATGCTCATTTACCGCCAATCCGTCGCGTGTGTTGCGCGTGTTTCCAGACCGCCGCGCGAAAACACGCCGTGTTCCATGGATGCCATTCAGTTTCCTTCCTGTACTTGAGCATATACAGGTACGCGAGATCTGCCGCGGATATTGCTGAGAGCATAAAAAAAGCGGCCCTTTTCCGGGCCGCTTGGGTCAATACCTCAGGGAAGGATCAAAGCTCGTGCGCCTTGACCACCTGACGCCAGTGGTGCAGCAGCGGCTCGGTGTAGCCGGAAGGCTGCGCGCAGCCCTTGAACACCAGGTCGCAGGCCGCCTTGAAGGCGATCGAGGTGTCGAAGGCGGGGGCCATCGGCTGGTAGGCCGGATCGCCGGCGTTCTGCTTGTCCACCACCGCCGCCATGCGCTGCAGGGTTTCCTTCACCTGGGCCTCGGTCACGATGCCATGGCGCAGCCAGTTGGCGATGTGCTGGCTGGAAATGCGCAGCGTGGCGCGGTCTTCCATCAGGCCGACGTTGTGGATGTCCGGCACTTTCGAGCAACCCACGCCTTGGTCGATCCAGCGCACCACGTAGCCCAGGATGCCTTGGGCGTTGTTGTCCAGTTCCTGCTGGATTTCCTCGGCGCTCCAGTTCGGATCGGCGGCGACCGGGATGGTGAGCAGGTCATCCAGCAGGTCGACTGCCGGCTGGGCTTCCAGCGCCTTCTGCACCTCCTGCACGTCCACCTGATGGTAGTGCAGCGCATGCAGCACGGCGGCGGTGGGAGAGGGCACCCAGGCGGTGTTGGCGCCGGCTTTCGGGTGGCCGATCTTCTGCTTCAGCATCTCGGCCATCAGGTCCGGCATGGCCCACATGCCCTTGCCGATCTGGGCATGGCCGCGCAGGCCGCACTCCAGGCCGACCTGAACGTTGCTGCGCTCGTAGGCGGTGATCCACTTCGAGGTCTTCATGTCGCCCTTGCGGATCATCGGGCCGGCTTCCATCGAGGTGTGCATCTCGTCGCCGGTGCGGTCGAGGAAGCCGGTGTTGATGAAGGCGACGCGGTGGGCGGCGGCGGCGATGCACGCTTTCAGGTTGACACTGGTGCGGCGCTCTTCGTCCATGATGCCGAGCTTCACGGTGTACTGCGGCAGGCCGAGCAGTTGCTCCACCTTGCCGAACAGCTCGTCGGCGAAGGCGACTTCGTCCGGGCCGTGCATCTTGGGTTTGACGATGTAGATGGAGCCAGCGCGGGAGTTGCCCTTGCGCTGCTGGTCATGCAGCGCGATCAAGGTGGTCACCACGGCATCCATGATGCCCTCCGGCACCTCGTGGCCGTCGCCGTCGAGGATGGCCGGGTTGGTCATCAGGTGGCCGACATTGCGCACGAACATCAGGCTGCGGCCGTGCAGCGTCAGGGCGCTGCCGTCGGCGGCGGTGTAGCTGCGGTCCGGGTTCAGGGCGCGGGTGAAGGTCTTGCCGCCCTTGCTCACTTCCTCGGTCAGCGTACCCTGCATCAGGCCGAGCCAGTTGCGATACACCACGACCTTGTCTTCGGCATCGACCGCGGCCACCGAGTCCTCGCAGTCCATGATGGTGCTGACGGCCGCTTCCATCACGATGTCTTTCACGCCGGCGCTGTCTTGCGCACCGATCGGGTGGCTCTTGTCGACCTGGATCTCGAAGTGCAGGCCATTCTGCTTGAGCAGCACCGAGCTCGGGGCGGCGGTGTCGCCGTTGTAGCCGACAAACAGGCCGGGCTGCTTCAGCGTGGTGGTGACGCCGTCCTGCAGTTCGACCTGCAGTTGCCCGCCCGTCACACGATAGGCGACGGCGTGGTGGTGGGAGCCGGCTTCCAGCGGCGCGGTAGCGTCGAGGAAATCGCGGCCGAAGGCGATGACCTTGGCGCCGCGCACCGGGTTGTAGCCGCCGCTGCGGGTGGCACCGTCGTCTTCGGAAATGGCGTCGGTGCCGTACAGCGCGTCGTACAGGCTGCCCCAGCGCGCGTTGGCGGCGTTCAGCGCGTAGCGCGCGTTCATCACCGGGACGACCAGCTGCGGGCCGGCCTGCTCGGCGATCTCGGTATCGATATTGCTGGTGTCGATCCTGACCGGGACGACCAGCTGCGGGCCGGCCTGCTCGGCGATCTCGGTATCGATATTGCTGGTGTCGATCCTGGCGTCGGCCGGCACCGGTTTCAGGTAGCCGATGGACGTCAGGAAGGCCTTGTAGGCGGCCATGTCGGCGATCGGGCCGGGTTGCTGGCGGTGCCAGTTGTCGATTTCGCTCTGCAGGCGATCGCGTTCGGCCAGCAGCGCACGGTTCTTCGGAGCCAGCTCATGCACCAGTTCGTCGAAACCACGCCAGAACGCGGCGGAATCGAGGCCGGTACCGGGCAGGGCTTCCTGCTCGATGAAGGCATGAAGGGCAGTGGCAATCTGCAAGCGGTGGCAAGGGGTTCGTTGGGTCATGACGCTTCTCTCTCTGGCTCCAGTTCGGGTCTATCTCGCTTCTTCTTTGGCATCAGCGTATTGCAAAGCAGCAAACCAAGTTTAGTGATGTTAATGTGACAAAGAAAGAACTAAAATGCCACAGCTTCTTTTACTTTTTGTTAACTAATGGACACCTTCAAACAGCTTGAAACCCTGGTCGCCGTGGTGGCGCACGGGAGCCTGTCGGCGGCGGCCCGCCAGGAAGGGGTGGTGCCGGCGGTGATCGGCCGCCGACTGGACGCACTGGAGGAGCGTCTCGGGGCCAAGCTTTTGGTTCGCACCACCCGCAGTGTCACACTAACACAAGAAGGCAGCGCCTTTTACGAGGAAAGCCTGCGCATCCTGACCGAACTGGCCGAAGCCGAGGCGGCGGTGGCCTCCGGCAGCGCGCGCGCGCGCGGCCATCTGCGGGTCAGCGCGCCGGCCGGCTTCGGCCGCCGCCATGTGGCGCCGCATGTGGCGAGCTACCAGCAGCAGCACCCAGACGTGAAAGTAACCCTGGACCTGTCGGACCGGCTGGTCGATCTGGTGCGCGACCGGGTGGATTGCGCCATCCGCATATCGGACCTTTCCGACTCCAGCCTGGTGGCCATCAAGCTGGCAGAAAACCGCCGCGTCGTGGTGGCGGCACCGGCGTACCTAGCACGCATGGGGACGCCCCGCACGCTGGACGATCTGGCCAAACACAATTGCCTGTCGCTGGGGGAGAGCCAGGGGCGCGGCTGGGCCTTCACCGATGGCGATCAATTGGTCAACCTCAAGGTGTCCGGCGACCTGGAGTGCAACGACGGCGCCGTTCTACACGAGTGGGCGCTGAAGGGCTACGGCCTGGCATGGCGCTCGCTGTGGGAGGTCAAGGAGGACTTGGCCGCGGGACGGCTCGTCACGGTGCTGGATTATTTCTCGTCGCCGGATTACCCGGTCTACGCCGTGGTGCCACAGCGCAAGTTCCTGCCGTTGCGGGTACGCCACTTCATCGATCACCTGAAAGCCTGTTACGACGAACCGGGTTACTGGGCTTGAGACTGTCGGTAGAGGAGGGGGGGCTCTCACTCGAGCAAACAAACCTGCTCGATAAGGGAGTCAACGGCGCGTTACCGCCATACAGGAGCACAACGGTAACGCACCAGTGTCGACGCCAACTCGGGGGGATGAGCCGGGCTTTGACCCAATCCCGTCAACTCAACCCGATCACCGGCAGACTGGCGCCGTGAATGGCACGGGCGCCGTTCGAAGCCAGGAACAGGATGGCGTCGGCGAGCGCGTCGGGGGCGACCCAGCGCGACGGGTCGGCCGCCGGCATGGCGGCGCGGTTTTCCGGCGTGTCGATGATGCTGGGCAGGACGCAGTTGACGTTGATGCTATGTTCGCGCAGCTCCGCCGCCATCGCTTCGGTCAGGCGGGCCACCGCGGCCTTGGCGGCGCAGTAGGTACCCATTTGAGCAACACCCTTCTGGGCGGCATTGGCCCCGACGTTGATGATTTTCCCGCCGCCCCCTTCGATCATCCGCGGCACCACGGCGCGCACCGCGTGCAGCATGCTGCGCGTGTTGATGTCGAACAGAAAATCCCAGTCCTGATCCGGAGTTTCATGCACCGACGGCCCCATGCGGAACCCGCCCGCGGCATTGCATAGCACGTCGATCCGGCCAAACTGGTCGATGGCCTTTTGTACGGCGGCGTTGACCTGATCCTGATCGAGCAGGTCGGCGGTGGCGAATAGACGTTGCGGACTTTCCGCCCCGAAGACCTTTTCCAGCTGTTCGCGCCGGCGCGCCAGCAACACCAGGTTGGCGCCACGCTCGGCGAAAGCCTTGGCTACGGCCTGGCCGAGATTGCCGGCGGCTCCGGTAATGATGATGGTATGGTTGTTGAAATCCATTGACTGCCTCCTTTTTTGTGATACGAAATCGGTACTGGGTCACGCACCTGAAAAGCTGGAGCGCCGCTGCCCGATGGGGCGGCTGCCCGGTACAGGACCACATTATTTCGTATTGTGTTCCATAGCGCCTTCTTTACGGTTTTGCCAGCTGCACAGACGCGATGGCCTGCCTGCGCCCATGCCGAACCATTGATGGGTGGCATTGGCGGTACGGCCCCGATCAATGCCTTTCCTGCGAACTGGGGTCATCGGCCAGAAGTGGCCATGTCAGCGGAACTTGCCTGAGAAGACAGGGAGTGCCGGTGCGAGAGGGGATACAGCGGTGAGGTTTGACGGGCTGTTTGAGCACGCTATCGGACGCACCAAGGAGCCCGCACCGGGACAAAGACAGCACCTGCGTACTGCCACAGCCCGCGCAATGTCACATGCTGCTTTTCGGGCCGCCCAACGTCATTTTTATCCAATCGACATAAATGCCGCACCAACAAAACCCCTTGCGGGGTCGGTTAGCCGTGACTGACGGAGATGGCCTTTCTCAGGGTCTCATAAAGGTCAGGATATTGAGCCTTGAGGAGGGCGATCACCTCGATATCATCACGATTGATCTTGGCAAGGTCGACTTGTTCGATATGCACCAGGCGGAACAATTCACGCACCGGTCGCGGCATGTTGCGGCCGGATTCATAACGCGACCCGCCGGATTGCGTGACACCGATCTTGCTCCAGAATTCGATTTGATTCAGTCCTTGCTTGTGGCGGACTTCACGAGGATGGGGAAAGGTTTCGGGAGTTGTCATGGGTGGGCTCCTGCTTGTGGGGTTCCTCCATGATAAATGTAGAAACACCGATCCCGCTGTAATCAAATTGCAAACGTCTGTTAAGAACTGTGCGAAACCTCGTGGACTCGACACTCTCCAGCCCACAAGCACAGCCGAACACCATACCGCCAATACAATATGACTGTGAGCGTCTCCGGGTTGGCAGAGACCCTGCTGCGGCTAGGAACCGTGGTGTTCTGGAGGGAGTTGAGGGTTGACGGTTTGCATCGCCTTACGCAGCCGCTCCAACAGCGGCGCGCAGCGATAGACCATCGCGGCGCGGCTTTTGACGCCCAGCTTGCTGAACACGCGCCGCAGGTGGGTGGCGACGGTCCATTCACTGATATGTAGTTGGTCGGCGATCTGCTTGTTGAGCTTGCCCTGTGACACCAGCGCGGTGATCTGCAGCTCCCGCTCGGTTAGCAGCGTCGCCAGTTCGGCCAGATCGGTGGATAAGGCGCAGCGTTTGGGCACGATGGCGCAGCGACAACCGCCACAGGTAAAGCAGATCAGTTCGCCGAACAGAGCATCGGCACCCGATCCGTCTGGGCCTTCGTCGACGGCCACGATCTGGAACTGCTGATCGCCAACAGCAAACTCTGCCAGCATCGTCAACGGCGCTGCCAGGGTTTGAGCATGATCCAACGGAGATTGCATCGCTTGCCCTTTCGCTTAGGCTACTTCGGCAGGCTGTACGGCACCATCCTGCTGGCCCACCGCCTATTGCAGGTGCGGCGCGGCCAACGGTGCCCAGCCGGCTCAGAGGGGTGGGGTGCCAGCACGATCAGGTTGTCGCTGCAAATTATTGACATTGACATGCGTTATGTCTAATCGAAAATAACAATTTCATTTGGGTAGCCAAGAGTTTTTCCCTGGCTACCGGGGCCGCATCAAGCGCTCACGATGAGCCGGGGCGCAGGGCCTCGTCCGAGCGTTCGGCCGGCCAGCGGCGGGTAATCGCGCGGCGGCACCGGCTCACGTACATCGAACAGCGCGGCGAGGTTGGCGCGCTCGTCGATGAGGGAACGCAACAGCGCGGCCGGGCCGGTCAAAAGCGGGGTGACGCCGGGGCCGTGGCCGCTGACGGTGCTGTCGCCGTGCACGATCACACCGATGGTGACGCGGCCGCTTCGCACCAGCGGCCCGTAGCGGTTGTCGGCATCGCAGATCGCCACCAGATCGCCAAAGCGCAAACTGCCCAGCCGGTAGCGCTGCCGCAGACGCGGATCGGCCAGCTGGATGTCGTAATCGCCGCGCCAGGCAGTGTTCTTGCCGAGCCCCGAGCCCATCAGCACCGACGGGAAACGGTGAGTCACCGGTATCCACAACGCCCCGTCACGCTCGCGGATGCCCCAGCGCCATAACAGGGCCGGGGCACAGTTCAACAAGGTGATTTCCGGATAATCCAGCAGCCGTGCGCCCAGGCCGTGACTGTACAACTGGATGCGATCGCCGATGCGCAAGCGCGCCAGCACCTGGGCGGGAAAGTCGACCAGCACGTGGTTGATGCCGCCGTGCTTGCCGGTGACGAGGCCGGTCTGGCCGGCCATCGGCCCGGTAACCACGCGCGCCCGGTTTCCCACGCAGGCGTAGGTCATCAGCGCGGTGTTGGGGCCGTTGCGCGGCCCGACCACTTCGCGTCCATTGTTGTGCAGCGCCACCCCCGGTTCGATGTGGTCGCCGGCCAGCCCGACACAGCGGTCGCCGATGCGGCGGTTGATGACGATGCCGCCGGTGCCAGGCAGCACCCGCGGCACGCCATCGTAGCCGATACGATACGGGTTGCCGCGCGCAATAGGGTGGGCGATTTGGCCGCCGATAGCCACCAGCACCAGCTCGTCGAGGTTGAGACGTGGCCGCTGCCGCGCCACCGGCTGATTCAGTGCCTGGTGATGTCGGCTGAGGCGAGGGGGGGCAAGGACGGACTCGCTCATGACGGTGCTCCACTGGAACCTGTTATGGCTCGTTCAGACCATGCGCAGCACGCCGCCGCGCATACCGCGTGGCTGGGCGAGCTGGCGGAATAGCTGCAGGAAGGTCGCGTGCTCGCCGGGTCGGGCATGCGACAACTGGTAGACGATGCTCTCGCGGGTCGGTACGTCACCGTGCGCCTGGGCGGCACGCTGGTGTCTCTGCACCTGTGCCATGTGGGAGAGGATGGCCCGGGTCAGGCGAGTGCTGTCGAGCGCGCCGCCGGGCTGGCGGTAGCGGTCGAGATCGAGATGTTTGCTTTCCAGCAGGTTGGTGATGCCGCGCGCACCGGGGTGAGCCGGTGCCACGTCCGCCCGCGAGCCGCCGCTGCCGCCGCGTAGCGTGACCTGTCCGCGAATTTGGTGGCCGCGCGCCCGCAGCCGCTGGCACAAGCGTTCTTCAGCGAGCCAGCCCTGGCATTGATTGATGCGGATGCGCGGCACGCTGCCCGGTCTTTGCGCCGCCTGCGCCAGCAAGGCGCGGCATTGTGCCTCGCGTGCCTGCGTGGCCGGGGTGACGACCCCGCAATTGGCGCTTGGCGGCGGAGCCGCCTCGTCCCACAGCATGTCGATCGCTTCGTCGAGCAGGAAGTCCCAGCGCATGGTGTTGTCTCCTTGGAGATCGGTATCCGAATACCTTGAGGGCCGTTTTTGACCTTGGAGCGACACGAGATGAACGGGCAACCGGCGGCTACAGCGCATACCAGTAGGCGCGCGCGTCGTCCCACAAGGCGGGGAGGGCACGCTCGACGTCGAGCCCGAGCTCGGCGTAGTCGAGGCCATGCGCGGGATAGTCGACCTCCGGCAATGCCCCCGGCACCTCGCCCGGCGACGGCCGATCGGCCAGCGCCGCAGCCGGCGCCCACAAGTGCAGCACCGCCAGCGTCAGGCCACAGGCCGGCCATACCGCAAGCCCCAGTTGCGACATCAGGCGCCGCAGCCCCTGCCGCTCCAGCACCGCCAGCGTCTGCACGGAGCCGGCCGGCCACGGTTCGCAAGGCACATTGGCCTCGCACAGCACCTTGCCGAGCGCCGGCCCGTCCTGCCAATGCTCCGCGTCCAGCAAGGTCAAGAGCGGCAGCGGACCGAGTGTGGCGCACAGCGCCAGCGTGTCGAGCGCGGTCAGTGGCGTCGACTCGGGCACCCGCTCAGCCAGGCTGCGCGCCAGTGTGTCGTGGCGCTCGGCCAGCCCAGTAGGCGTGCCGTTGGGAAGCGATGCCTCGCTCGGACGCTCTCCCAGCCAGTAGCAGGGCAGCTCGCCGCGCTCGTGGCCCAGCCGCAGCCGCTGCCAGCCGGCCAGAGCGACGTCCAGCTCGGCCGCCGCCGGGGGCGCTGTGATCAGCATCTCGCCCCACAGCCCGGGCTGGCTGCGGAGGCAGTCGCTGCTGTCGAGCAAGGTCCACACCTCGCGCGGCAGCCATAGCTCCAGCCAGCGCCCGAGCCGCGCCACCAGGATCGGGCCGAACGGAGTGAGTGCCAGCGCCGGATCGACCACGCACGCTGCCAGCCGCTGCTGGACGGTCAATGACAGGCCAGGCCACCACATGGCGCATCACCTCCGTCCTCACGCCGCCGTCGGCTGCCCGAGTACGCTCTTGAGCGCCGGCGTCACGCCCTGGAAGCCACGCCCGTCGGGCGTCATCCGGTAGGCGGCGATCCAGGCTTCGGCATGCGGCCCCATCGGCCGGATCACCGACTGGAACAGGATCGGGTCGGTGGCGGTCTTGAAGTCGTTGTCGGCGATGAACTGCAACATGCGTCGGCCGCTTTCCGCCATCTTGGCCCGCTGCGACGGCTCGGCCACACCACCCAGGTAGCGCTGGGACACGATCTCGACCACATCCCACTTGGTGTTGGCATCGAACGCCTTCTTGATGTCCGGTGCATCCAGCAACTGCAGCACGGAGGTCAGGTAATGCCCGGTCTCCATCGCCAGCGAGAAGATGTTACCGTAGGTGCTGCGGTCGAGCGCATAGCGCAAGTCGAGGCCAATCCGCTGGATGGTGCCGATCGACCCGAACGGCCGTTGCTCGATCAGCGGGCCGCCGCGGATCACCTCGCCGATCATCAGGTCGCGGAAATACTGGCCGACCGCCGCCATGAAACCGACCAGTTGGCGGTGGAAGTTGCGGTTGACCACCGCGCCGGCCGGCGCCTGGGCGTTGCCGTAGTTGAAGGCGCGCCGGTAGGCGACCATGCGGTCCTGCAACGTGTAGCGCAGCGGCTTCCATTTTTCGAGCAGGTACAGGCCGCGCGCGCCGGGGCCGCGCTGGATGCGCATCTTGCCGAGGCGAAACAGGCGCAGCAGCACTTCCACCACCTGGAACACCTTCATCCGCTCGTGCTGGTAGATGTAGTACAGCTCGGCGGCGGCGTGCAGCTGGCTGGGCACGACCGAGTCGTCGAAGTCCGGCTGCAGGTAGGGATAGGCGACTTGGTCGAATGCAACCGGCCCCTTCTCGCCGAAGCCGATCAGGTCGAGGAAGCCGTCGCGCCCGGTGCCGTTGGCGGCATCCTTGAGCAGATCGGTGAAGCGTTGTTCGAACTGCTGCTCGAAGCCCTCACGCTGTCCGGGCGGCAGGTTGGCCAACTGGTCACGCAGAAACGTCTCCCAGAGGCGCTGGATTGTTTCCGTGGTTTGGTAGCTCATGACGCGTCTCCTTGAGGCGGGCAGCGGTTACTTCTTGTTGGCCTTGGCCGCGGTCAGCGTGGCCAGGGTGCTGGCGTACGGGTGGGGCTCTTCGGGCCAACCGCCCCGCACCTTCTCAGCCACTGTGCGTTCGAAGCACACCAGTTCACGCATCCGTGCGACAACCGCGTCGCGTATTTCCAATTCTTGGCTCAGCGGCCAACACAACTGCCGCAACTGGCCGGCGAGCGACTGATCGGCCTTCTCCAGCAGGGTCGTCGCACGTGTGAACAGCGAGTGGAGCGCGGGATCATCCGGCACTTTGGCGAGGTTGCTGTCGATCTCACTGCGCAGTTTGCCGGTACTGGTCGCATGGTCGGCGCGGGCATCGAGCACACGCAGGCGAAGATGGGCGGTCAAACGCATGACATAGAGCGCCGCCGCGTCGATCGCCGACGGCCAATCGAGAGCCGGCGCCGACGTAGAGGAGGTCGGCTGCACCTTCACGTTGGCAGCAACCTGATCTACGCTGGTGGCAACCGACGAGACCGAGCGCGCGACTGTGGCGATGCCGTCCGCCACACCACACACACCCTTGGTGAGTTCGACCACCTGCGCCACCTGCTCAGACACCAGTTCTTGCTGCCTCTCGCGCATTGCGTAGAAGTTGTTGTACGGCTTAAAGGTGTTCATAGCTCAATCTCCATTCGATCCCCAGTCGCGGCCTTCGCCATCGGGGCCGTGGTTAAACAGTAGCGCGGAGAGCGAGGTTTCGAAGTGCGCTGGGATGTGTGGCTGCAGACTGGGGGTCTCGTCCAGCTTCCTCATCGGATCCTCGTCATTCACCAAGTTGATCGCCACCTGAGTGACCCGGGTCAGGACACCACTCGGTCCGAAGATTTCGTCGCTCGGCACACAGCCTGACGCCATGCCATCCACCAAGCTACGCCAGCGAGTGTCGACGTCGTGCTGGAGGCGCAACTCGTTCTCCATCAATACGCGCAGATAAATCTTGCCGGGCAGCAATTTCCTCTCGTCCAAGTAGGCTTTGTACTCATTCTCCGTGGTGTCCCAGAGCATCACCTTCTTGCCGCCGGTGGTGCGGTCGAAGGGGCGCAGCAGCTGACGCAGCGCCTGCATCGATTCGTTGATCTCGCCGGGCAGCGTCCACACCCTCTCGCCGACTTCAGGCGGCGGAAGCAGCAATTGAGTGTGGTTGAGAATCGCATCGACAACGTAGCTGTAGGCGGCGGCGCGGGCCTCCGGCAGGGCAAAGTCTCGATTGCCGACCGAGTACAGGTCGATGGCGCGATCCACCACGTACAGCACCTTGTCGAGCGCGATCTGCATCAGCACGTCCGGCTTATCGCAGTTACAGCGCATCAGGCAATCGAGCTGGCTTGCCAGAACGCCTCGCTGCAATACCAGCTGAGTGAGCCGCCGCTCGGCTTTGTGCTCCTCGCCAGCGCCGTACAGCCCGTAGAACAGGATCGACGGCCTGGCCACGCGCAGCAGCCGGAATCCGCCAGCCGGCTTGAAGGCGTCGGCGAACAAGCTCAAGGCTTGCAGGAAACTGGCCAGCGGCGGTGACTCCGGCTTCACCAGCCCGCTGCCGATCGCCACCAGCCGGCTGAAGCGGTGCAGGTCGATCTGCGCGGTCGAACCGGCCGCGCGCAACCCCTCGGCTGCACCTTGGCCGGTGCGTTCGATCACCTCGTCCATCACACGCATCAGTTCGTTCTCGGTCAGCAGCGAGCGCAAGTCACCCTGCCCCTGCACCTCCAGGGTGTCGTACAGGCGCCGGTAGGCGTCCAGTCCTCGCGGCCAATCGTTCGGCCCATACGTTTCCTGTGTGGCGCCGACCAGATTGCGCAGGGCGTGCAGCACCGCATCGCGCCGCACCTGCAGCTCGCTGTAAGGCGCCTGCAGCATGAAGCGACCGCCGGCAAGCCCGGTATTGGCCAGCGCCTCGCCCATCAGTACCAGGATCACCGCCGACACTTCGTCCAGACTTTGCGCGAGGTTACGATAGTCGTAGTTCACCGCTGGTGTCAGCGCGCCGATCAACCGCGCCATCCGTGCGTAGTCCGACAGCTGGCGGCGAATCGCAAACGCCTTGTCGCGCTGCTGCGTGTCCATCCCATAGCGCGCCGCCTGGGTCCCCTCGGCCACAGCGCTGCGGATTGACTGCGCCCAACCGGCGAGCTCCGGCTGCACATCCTTCAGCAAATTGCTGTGCGTGAGATGTTCGAGGTCTTGATGAACGTCCTGGACCGCCTGCTGAAGATCGACGCTGGTAGCGGTCGGCGTCGGCAGCGCGGCCGGCGTGCTCAGCTGCACCTGCAAGAACGGCAGCCCGGCCGCTTCCTGCGCAAGGCCGCGAGCACGCGGTTCGCCCTGATAACGTTCGAGCAAGGCACGGGCGACTTGCTCCGGATCGCTCGGGTCGCCGACCTTCAGCTCGCGTCGGATCAGGTTGTCGAGCGCCATCCTCTGGTTGGGCGTTGCGCCGTCCTGGCGGCCGGTAAAAGGTAAGGGTTGGATTGCCATGATCTACCTCGCTTTGCCGAAAGTAGTGCGAATTGAACGTCAAGCCGCCATGCTTGCTGCAACCGGTGAAGCCCGGGAACTCCGCTGCGTTGGCGCAGCCTCGACCAATAGTTCCGTGACTTGGCGCGACAGCCTGCCGGGCTCGACCCGGCCGGAAGCCAGCGCGTAGGTGGCGGCACTGACCGTGAAGCGCGGCGGCAACGCCAGCTGCTCGAAGCGACCGTCCATCATCAAGCGTGCTCCTCGACGAATCGCCGCCTGGTCGTTTCGGCCAAACGGCATCACGTCCACCAGCGCGCGTTGCGCCAGGTTGCGTCGGGTCTGGAACGCGATTTCGTCCACCACGTCCGGAATGGTGCGGTCCATGCTGACGAGCAGCCTGGCCGGCAGTCGGTGGCGGCCGTTCGGCCGATACAGCGTGCCCCACAAGCGCGACAGTCGGTTGGCATCGCGACCAAAGCCGAGCCGACGCAGCATTTCGCACAGGATGAACACCCGCACATAGGCAGTCGGATGCGCTCCGCCCGGCCGGAAGGCCAGCGTGCGCGGGGAGGGGTGGGCCAGAAATTCGGCCATGCCCCAGGCCGCTGCCGGCCCACCGAGCAGGATCGCCGCGAGATCCGCGAAGATCTCCTTGTGCCAGGCCCCATAGATGCGCGCCAGCATCGGATCGCGATGAGTGCCGAACATGCGCCGTACTACCGCCTGGCGATTTTCCTGCCAGATGCCGAGGTCCGCCTGCAGATTGTGCGCTACCTCGTGCAGGAACACCGCCTGCCAAGGCTGATCGCGGTCCCACGGAATGCGGATCAGCGGAAACGGGTTGGGCTCCCCGAGCAGTCGCGACAACTGCACGCCGCGCCGCATGGTGGCAGGCGAATAGCCATGCTCCATGTAGCACACAGGCTTGAGTAGCGGCCCGTCGAAGATGCGCGGAGCCGCCTCACGTACCGCCGTGTAGCAATCGGCGGCGATCGCATCGTGCGCTGCCAACGCGGGGCCGAAGCTGGTGCCGCGTTGGGCAAACACCTCGAAGAACATGCCGAAGGCTCGCCGTGCCCGGTCCAGTTCGCGCTCCACCAGCGCCGCATCGACCAGCACCCGCTCATACGGCGCGGACGCCCAGCTGTCCTGCAGGTCACGATAGCGCCGCTCGACGTTCTCCTCGATCGTCGCCAGCCTCGCGTTGGCCGCCTTGAAGTGGGCGCGCGACGGTGCGTACGGCATGTCCTGCGGACGCAAACCGACGAAAGCGTTGTCGATCCGCGCCAGCCGGCGCAGCCGGGCGCCCAGCCCCAGCACCTTGGCTCTCAGGAAGGCTCGCGTGAGCATGGTGACGTCCCCCGTTTCCCGTCCGGCCCGCCTCAGCGGCTCTGGATGGTGATAGTAACCGGGCCCTGCAACCGGATACGCCGACTACCGGCACCGCAGTGAGGGCAGGCGCCGCTGGTATGGCGATGCCCGGCGGCTACCGGCCCGGCCCGACGAGCACCGGTGGGCGTCAACGGCCGAGCCAGTTGCTGCGCCTGGCGCGGGCTGCGTGCCACGCGTTGCGCGGTAGCTCGCACTGTCTGGCCAATACGACGCGTCGGCACGCGGCGCCGTTGTGCGGCTCGAGCAATACGCGGTACCGCACGTGCTGCCGGAGCGCCCTGGCGGCGCACCAAGGTACGGGTGGCCTGGGTGACGTTACGCACGGCCTGGCGGCGCACTTGGCGCGGCGCCCCGGCCAGATTCGGCATGGTGCGACGGATGGTCAGGCCTGCAATCACCGGCGCGGCGGCGTCGATCGCGTCGTCGTCAAACGAATCCAGCAGTTCGTCGATGGCCTCAAATTCGTCCGCGCCGTCCGCCAGCAGGCGGCCGGCAACGTTGGCAACACGCCCGATCAGTTGTGCCTGCGGCAGTGGAATCATGCTGGCGATCGGACCGACCACGCGGGCGGCGCTGCCAACCGCACGGCCGACTCCGCGCGCGGCGCGCCCGACCCGGCTGGCGATGTTGCGGATACGTCGCAGGAATTCGTCCGAGTCGCCGGCGTCCAGTGCATCGGCCACCAAATCCTCAAAGCTGTCCACGTCGAAGCCGTCACCGGTATCGAACTCGTCGTACTCGTCGAAGCCATCCTCGTCAAACTCGTCGGCTCCGAGCAGCCCACCTAGCGCCTGCGCACCCGCTCCGATCAGGCGGCCCAGAAACTCGTCGTCGCCTTCGTCTGCACCGTCCCATTCATCGAATTCGTCGCCCGCGTCGAATGCACGAGCCGGCCCTTCGGCGGCGTCGAACAAATCGTCCATCAGGTCTTCCGCATACTGGCTCATGGTGTTCTCCTTTCAATCACGAATGCCGCGCGGGTGTGCCCGCTGGCGGCGTCAACGGCTAACGATGCTGATTTCCACCGGACCGTTTATCCGGAAACGGCGTGCATTGCCCGTAGGAGCCGCCGCTAGACTGCCCATACCGCTACCGGCCGGCTGCTGTGCCAGCCGCCGCACCAGCTGCGGCTGTGCCGCCACCTGGCGTCCGACACGCTGCATCAGTGCCGGCACCTGCGCAACCGGCACCTGGCGCTGGCGCGCTACCCGCACCGCACCGCGCGCCACGCGCGGCAGGGCACGTAAGGCACGCGGCCCATGCCGGCTTAACAGCTGGCGAGCGGTGTTGGCCACGCCGCGCACCAAGGCACGCCGTGCCGGCTGCGCCATGCGCGCCACCGCACCACGCCCGAGAGCGCTGGCTGCGGCGCGGGCGGCCAGCCCCACCGCCAGCGGCAACGCCTCGTCGATGCCGTCCTCGACATACAGATCAGCAAACTCGTCGAACGCATCCAGCTCGTCCGCCTGCTGGCCCAGAAGCTGCGACAGCTGTGCCATCAGAAAACCCATCGGGTTGGCCGCGCCTTGCTGGAGTGTTTGTCCAGCTTGCGCCAGCGCACGCGGCGCACGGCGCTGCACCCGGCCCGCCATCCGTCCGACCCCACCGGCCACCGACTGCGCGCGCCGTGCATAGCCCCCGACCTGACGCAAAGTGCCTGCCGCCTGTGGTGCGCCCAGGGCATTGGCAGCCCAGGCCGCCGCATTGGCCATCGAGCCGATGCCACCGGCTGCCTGACCGGCAGCGCGAGCCGCGCCGCGCACCTGCCCAACGGCACGCTGCAAGCCGGGGTTGCGCGCCAGCCGGCTGGCCGCACGCCCGAGCCCACCCAGAATGCGGCCGAGGAACTCGTCGTTGTCCGCGGCGTCGAGCCCATCGGCCAGCTCTTCCTCGAACGCGCTCCAGGCTTCCATGGCGTAGTCGTCTCCCGCGTCGCTGTCGAACTCGTCGCTGAAAGCCGCCTCGGCGAAAGCGTCGTCGTCGAATGCCCTCTCGTCCAAGCCGTCGACCGCACCCATCGCGTCGACCGCCTCGAAGCCTTCCTCCATCGACTCGAAACCGTCTTCCAACGCCTCCGCGACGTCACCCTCGTCCCATTCGTCCTCGGCCGCGTCAGCGCCAAGCGGACGCTCGTCCGACAACCCATCCAGTCCATACGAACCCAGTTGTTCGCTCATGGCGCTCTCCTTCGCATCGTCTGCCCCGCACCGCAGGGCGATGACATTGTCACCTTATGACGCTAGATTGGCGGTCTCAAGTCACACGATACGGGTAATCCGCCCGAGGTAACCGAGTCCGGGTAATCCGGTCGCGCTACCCCGACAGCGGTAGCATGCCCGTGGTAGCTCGCCTGGAGTAGCCGGTTCGAGCGACAGTCACGGAGTAGTTCGTGCGGGCGATGGTGAAAGCCTCCGGTCCGGAACAGACATCGAGCCATGGGCAGGGAGAGGGGAGAGACGGAGACGAAAGCCGTGCGATGGTGCGCCAAGTCTCGCGTGGCGTTACTCGCTCTTTAGAAAAATGGCGAAATCAGCTTCACGCACTCAGGAAGAGTGAGCGTCTATTGCGATGAAGACCGGTAGCCGCGAGTTCCATTTGCTCTCTGTCAAGCGACACGAGGATTTGACCCCCTGGCGACATCTGGAATTGACCCCCAGGGTTAATCAACTAGTTGATGTAATCGGTTCGGCCGCCGCCTTCTGCAGCAGGCCGCTCCGTCGTTTGTCGCGTAGCCGGTAACAATACGGTGCAGCTCACCGTGCCGGATATCTCGGTGAAGTTTGTGCGGGCCGTTGTGCGAACAGCCGGTGTAGGCGCGACGCTGGGCTATGTGTATGTGAAAGGGAGCGACTGATGAAAGCGGGTGAAAGCTATTACCGCGACGAGGCGGGCCGGCTCTGGCTGGCGGAGACGTTTGTTGACGAGGAGGGGGTGACCACCACTACGCAGACCTACGTGGAGGAGGTCGGTGAGAGCCTGTTCAAAGTCTCAGTTGAATACGAGAAGCTCAGGTGATGAGGAAATGCTTCCCAACGTGTAAGGTTGAGAGTGTCATTTAGCGCGCAAATTGGCACCGAAAAGCTGCCGTGTAGTGTGCCAAAAGCTGCGCAAAATAGTGCCAAAACTCGCGCAACGTTACATACGCACGGCGATGACAAAAATCGCGCAACGTTACAGCGTTACACCTAATTTGTACCTGAGTGCCCCGGATATGAAAATGGGTTGCAGCGAAACCGCTGCAACCCATTGATTTGATTGGTGCCGGTGAAAGGAGTCGAACCCTCGACCTTCTGATTACAAGTCAGCTGCTCTACCAACTGAGCTACACCGGCGAGCAATGAATTGTGATGAAAATCACCGCTTTTGGCAAGCCCGGCCGGCTGGTTTATTTATTGCTTTGCCGGCTAGAGGCCTTTTTCTTTATCGTTTTCAACGGCTTTTTACTGATTTGCCGCGCCTTCTTGGTCGATGTCACCTTCCTGGCCGATGCCGCCTTTTTGACTGACGTCGCCTTCTTGGTTGATGTCACTTTCTTGGCCGACGCCACTTTTTTGGACGGAGTGGCAGCCGCCTTCTTGAGGCGCTTTGTCTGCCCATGCTTCCTGACGGCCAGATATGACTTCTTGCCAGCCTTGACGGATGTCACCCCTTTGCGAGCGACAAACATGTGTTGTTTGGTCTTGGAAGCCGTGCGCCGACTCTTGAGCGATATAGCCGCCTTGCGGGAGGCTTTGCTGCGGCTTGCCAGCTGTTTTTTACGCGACGGCTCTGCGCGCGCGGCAGCGGCAGGGCGATCGCTGGCGGGAGCAGCACTGGCCTGTGGCTTTTCCACGCGCGCGGGCAGCGGTGCCGGCGCCACCGGTTTGGGCTGCCTAGCGGGGGGGGCGGCCTGAAAATCGCCGGGCAGAGGCGCATCTTCGAGCTCGGCCTGAGCCGGAACGGAGGTCAGCAAGAAACTGCTTGCCACCAGCAGCAAGGCAAAGTGTTTACATTTCATGTGGTAACTGCTTTTATGCCGAATGTAAGTCCGTCACACGCCAAGTACGCGGATTATGCGGTCAATTATAAATTTTTATATTACCATGCGGCTGCTTGTACAACGAGTGGCTTACTACAAAAGGGAGCTATACCAATGAAACAAACGAGAAGAACCGTGCTGGCAGGCCTGCTTTTGTCGGCTTTTGCCCTGACGGCATGCGGCAAGAAAGCCGAAGCCCCGGCCGAACAGGCCGCCAGCAGTGCACCGGCTCAAGCCACGGCAGAAGTCAAAGAATTCCTGGTGGGCAGCGACGCCAGCTATGCACCGTTCGAATTCCTGAACGACAAGAAGGAAGTCCAAGGCTTCGACATCGACGTTCTGACTGCCGCGGCAGAAAAGGGCGGCTTCAAGGTGAAATTCGTCAACACGCCGTGGGAAGGACTGTTCGCCACTCTCGACCAGGGTGATCGCGACGTGCTGGCCTCCGCCATCACCATCACCGACGAGCGCAAGAAGAGCATGGACTTCTCCGATCCTTACTTCGAGGCTCGCCAGTTGATCGCCATCGGCAAAAACGTCACTGACGTCAAGACCTTCCAGGACCTGAAGAACAAGAAGGTAGCCGTGCAGACTGGCACGACCGGTGACGAGGTGGTGCAGAAGCTGCTGGGCAAGACCAGCCCCAACATCAAGCGTTTCGAGAGCATGCCCCTGGCACTGAAAGAGCTCGAGAATGGCGGCGTGGACGCTGCCGTGGGCGATAACGGCGTGGTCAGCAACTACGTGACCAACAACCCGCAGAACGGCATCACCACCGTCGAAGACACCAAGAGCTTCGCGCCGGAGTACTACGGTTTTGCCGTCAAGAAAGGGAATGCCGAAGCCCTGGCCAAGATCAACGCCGGCCTGAAAGCCATCAAGGAAGATGGCACCTACGACACGATCTACAAGAAATATTTCGCCACGAAATAATCGAGTTGGTGCAGCAAGCCTGGCCGGCCCGCGCCGGCCAGGTGTTTTATGGGGCTGAATTATGGATTTCCGCTGGGAAATGATCACTGAATATCTTCCGCTGTTTGTCGATGGCGTGAAGATGACCTTGCTGATCACGGTCGTGGCCGTTGTTTTTGGCACGCTGATCGGGTTGTTCATGGGGGTGGCGCGCTTGGCCGAAGCCAAACACGGTTTTGCCAAATTCTTCCTGCGCTACTTTGTGCGCCTGCCGGCCACAGCATACGTCACGTTCTTCCGTGGCACCCCCTTGTTCGTGCAGATATTGCTGGTGCATTTTGCCCTGATGCCGATGCTCATCCATCCGGCCGACGGCATCATCCTGAACGGGGACGTCGCACGCGAAATCCGGCAAAACTACGGTGCGTTCATTTCCGGCCTGATGGCGCTCACTCTGAACGCCGGTGCCTACATCACCGAGATTTTCCGTGCCGGCATCCAGTCCATCGACAAGGGCCAGATGGAGGCAGCCCGCTCTCTCGGCCTGAGCTACGGACAGGCGATGAAGGCCGTCATCGTGCCGCAGGCCTTCCGCCGTATGCTGCCGCCGCTGGGCAACGAAGCCATCATGCTGCTCAAGGACAGCTCACTGGTTTCCGCCATCGGCCTGGCCGAACTGGCCTTCGCCGCCCGGACGGTAGCCGGCGTGTATTCCCGCTACTGGGAGCCTTACCTGACCATTTCCTTCCTGTATCTCGGCCTGACCATGCTGATGGCCTGGGGGATTGCGCGGATGGAGAAACGCTTCCAGATCGCGAGCCGCTGAAAAGCAAAAAACGTTTTCTGCCAATGGCCGGGATTCCCGGCCATTTTTGCACTCGCCCCCTTCTTGCCGCCATGCGTCAGAGCCTCCCTCGTGGTAGAATCTGAAGTATTTGCCATCAGAAGAAGATAAGCATTTACCCATGACAGATCAGTTTTTCGCCAAGGAAACGATTCCGATCAGCCTTGAAGAGGAGATGCGTCGTTCCTATCTCGATTACGCCATGAGCGTCATCGTCGGACGAGCCCTTCCTGATGTGCGTGATGGTCTGAAACCAGTACACCGCCGCGTGCTGTTCGCCATGCACGAGCTGTCCAACGACTGGAACCGGGCCTACAAGAAATCGGCCCGTATCGTGGGCGACGTGATCGGTAAATATCACCCGCACGGCGATTCGGCCGTGTACGACACCATCGTCCGTATGGCACAGGATTTCAGCCTGCGCTATCCGTTGATCGACGGTCAGGGTAACTTCGGCTCGGTGGATGGCGACAACGCCGCGGCCATGCGATACACCGAGATCCGCATGGCGCGCATCGCCCATGAGCTGCTGGCGGACATCGAGAAAGAAACTGTCGACTTCGGCCCCAACTACGACGGTTCGGAACAGGAACCGCTGATCCTGCCAGCCAAGATTCCCAACCTGCTGATCAACGGCAGTTCGGGCATCGCCGTGGGCATGGCCACCAACATCCCGCCGCACAACCTCAACGAAGTGGTGGACGGCTGCCTGGCGGTACTGGCCAACAGCGACATCACCATCGACGAGCTGATCGACATCATCCCGGCGCCGGACTTCCCGACCGCCGGCATCATCTACGGCACTGCCGGGGTCAAGGAAGGCTACCGCACCGGGCGTGGCCGCGTGATCATGCGCGCCCGTACCCACTTCGAGGATATCGGCAAAGGCGACCGCCAGGCCATCATCGTCGACGAGCTGCCGTACCAGGTGAACAAGGCCCGCCTGCTCGAGCGCATCGGCGAGCTGGTGCGCGATAAGCAGATCGAGGGTATCTCCGATCTGCGCGACGAGTCGGACAAGTCCGGCATGCGCGTGGTGATCGAACTCAAGCGCGGCGAAATGCCGGAAGTGGTGCTCAACCACCTCTACAAGCTCACCCAACTGCAGGACAGCTTCGGCATCAACATGGTGGCGCTGGTCGACGGCCAGCCGCGCCTCCTGAACCTGAAGCAAATCCTGGAAGAATTCCTGCGCCACCGCCGCGAGGTGGTGACCCGCCGCACCATCTACGAACTGCGCAAGGCGCGCGAACGTGGCCACATCCTCGAAGGCCTGGCCGTCGCGCTGTCCAACGTCGACGAAATCATCGCCCTGATCAAGGCCTCCGAAACCCCGCCGGTCGCCAAGGCCGCCCTCATGGCGCGCGAATGGCGTTCCCCGTTGGTCGAGGAAATGCTGTCCCGCGTGGACCAGGACAAGGCCCGTCCGGAAGGACTGTCGCCCGAATTCGGCCTCAAGGAGCAGGGCTACAAGCTGTCGGAAGCCCAGGCCCAGGCCATTCTGGAACTGCGCCTGCAGCGCCTGACCGGCCTGGAGCAGGACAAGATCGTCGGCGAATACCGCGAGATCATGGAGGTCATCCTCGACCTGATCGACATCCTGGCCCGCCCGGAGCGCATCAACCAGATCATTTCCGACGAACTGAACGCCATCAAGACCCAGTTCGGTGACGCCCGTCGCTCCGAGATCGAGCCGTTCGGCGGCGACATCAACATCGAAGACCTGATCACGCCGCAGGAAATGGTGGTGACCGTTTCGCACAGCGGCTACATCAAGACCCAGCCGGTGGACGACTACCGCTCGCAGCGCCGCGGCGGACGCGGCAAACAGGCGGCCGCCACCAAGGACGACGACTTCATCGAGACGCTGTTCGTGGCCAATACCCACGATTACGTGCTGTGCTTCTCGTCGTTCGGCCGCTGCTACTGGATCAAGGTATACGATCTGCCACAGGGTGGCCGCAACAGCCGCGGCAAGCCCATCGTCAACGTGCTGCCGCTGGCCGAAGGCGAGAAGATCAACGCCATGCTGCCGGTCAAGGAATTCCGGGACGACCAGTACGTCTTCATGTGCACCGCCAACGGCACGGTGAAGAAAACCCCGCTAGTCGACTTCTCCCGCCCGCGCACCGCCGGCATCATCGCGGTCAACCTGGACGAAGGCGACAACCTGATCGGCGTGGCGCTGACCCATGGCGACGACCAGATCATGCTGTTCTCCGACGCCGGCAAGGCCGTGCGCTTCAGCGAGACCGACGTGCGCGCCATGGGCCGCAACGCCACCGGCGTGCGCGGCATGCTGCTGGGCGAAGGCCAGCAGGTGATCTCACTGCTGGTGACCTGCTCCGAAGACCAGATGGTGCTCACCGCCAGCGACGGCGGCTACGGCAAGCGCACCCGCGCCGGCGAGTTCCGCCACACCAGCCGCGGCACCCAGGGCGTGATCGCCATGGACCTGACCGACAAGACCGGCCTCAAGCTGGTGGCGGCGAGCCTGGTCGAGGAAACCGACGACGTGATGCTGATCACCACCGGCGGCGTGCTGATCCGCACCAAGGTTTCCGAAGTGCGCGAAACCGGTCGCTCGGCCCAGGGCGTGCGCCTGATCAACCTCGACGAAGGTGAGAAGCTGATCAGCCTGGTCAAGGTCGCCGAAAGCGAAGACGACGAATCGGAAGACACCGCAGGCGAGGGCGGCGAGGCATGATCGCCACCCCGGTCAACCCCAAGGTGTTCGAGCCGATGGGGCAGCTGTTCGTGTCGCTGCCGCATTGCGTGACGCTCGGCTTCCAATTTCTGGGAGCGGACGGACGCAAGCCGGTACTGAAGGTCGACTGGCGCGAGGACCTGGTCGGCAATCCGGCCACCGGCGTCTTGCACGGCGGCGTCATCACCTCGCTGGTGGACACCACCAGCGCCGTGTCGGTCACCGCCCACCTCGAACGCTTCGAAACCATCGCCACGCTCGACCTGCGCATCGACTACCTGAAAGCGGCCACGCCGGGCAAGGCCATCTACTGCCAGGCCGAATGCTACCGACTGGCGAGCCAGGTCGCCTTCACCCGGGCGGTGTGCTACCACGACACGCCGGACGACCCGATCGCCCATGGCGTCGCCACCTTCATGCGCGAATCGAGCCCCTTGCCGATGCTACAGGAGGGCCAGGCATGAGCGACTTCATGGAGCGGTTCGCCGAGCTGCGCGACCAGAAGCGTTTTCAGGACGTCGTCAACGCCATTCCCTATGCCCGCCTGATGGGCGTGGAGCTGGGGGAGGACGAATCGGGCGAACTGCTGTTCAGCCTGCCATTCCATGAGCGCAACGTGGGCAACACCGTGTTGCCCGCCCTGCACGGCGGCCTGATCGGCGGTTTCCTCGAGAACGCCGCCCTGATCCACCTGATATGGAACCGCGAATCGCTGGAGGCGCCGAAGATCGTCGACTTTTCCCTCGACTATCTGCGCAGCGGCCGCCCCAAAACGCTTTATGCGCGCTGCGAGATCACCAAGCAGGGCAAGCGCGTCGCGCATGTATTGATCGAAGCCTGGCAGGAAGATCGCAGCAAGCCAATTGCCGTCGCCCGGGCGCACTTCCTGCTGACCACCAGCTGACTGAACCGAGATCAAGGACAGACATGGCCAAGGTATACAACTTTTCCGCCGGACCCGCCGTTTTGCCGCACGCCGTATTGGCCGAAGCCCAGAGCGAGATGCTCGACTGGCACGGCTCCGGCATGTGCGTGATGGAAATGAGCCATCGTGGCAAGGAATTCATGGAAATCATCCATGATGCCGAGCACGACCTGCGCGAACTGATGCGGATTCCGAAGAACTACAAGGTGCTGTTCCTGCAGGGCGGGGCATCGTTGCAGTTTTCCATGATTCCGCTCAACCTGCTGGGCGACAAGCAATCCATCGACGTGGTCAACACCGGCCACTGGTCCAAGCTGGCCATCAAGGAAGCCCGGCGCTACGCCAACGTGAATGTCGTGGCCTCCAGCGAAGACCGCAACTTCACCTACGTGCCGGCGGAAGAGACCTGGCAGCGCGACCCGGACGCGGCCTACCTGCACTACACCTCGAACGAAACCATCGGCGGCCTGCAGTTCCCGTTCGTGCCGGCCACGGTCAACGACGTGCCGTTGGTTTGCGACATGTCCTCCGACTTCCTGTCGCGCGAAGTGGACGTCAGCCGGTTCGGCCTGATCTACGCCGGCGCGCAGAAGAACATCGGCCCCTCCGGCCTGACCGTGGTGATCGTGCGCGAAGACCTGCTGGGCAAGGCGCTGCCCAGCACGCCGACCATGCTGAACTACCAGATCCATGCCGACGCCGACTCGATGTACAACACGCCGGCCACCTATCCGATCTACATCGCCGGCCTGGTGTTCAAGTGGCTGAAGGAACTGGGCGGGATCAAGGGCATGGCGGCGCGCAACGACGAGAAGGCCGGCCTGCTGTACCACGCCATCGAAGCCAGCAACGGCTTCTACTATTCGACGGTGGAGGAGCCGTTCCGCTCGAAGATGAACGTGGTGTTCCGCCTCAAGGACGAATCGCTGGAAGACACCTTCCTCAGCGAAGCCAAGAAGAACGGCCTGGTGCAGCTCAAGGGCCACCGCGCGGTCGGCGGCATGCGCGCCTCGATCTACAACGCCATGCCGATCGAGGGCGTCAAGGCCCTGGTGAGCTTCATGATGGATTTCGCCCGCCAGCACAGCAGCTGATTGTTCTCCGTCCCGCAACTCTGAGTTCTCGACCCGCGCCCCCGGCGCGGGTTTTTTGTTGCCGGTGGGCGCTATATGATGACAAGCCGTACACCTCCCACAACAAGACGCCATGAACCCTTCCATTCGCCGACTCCTGATCGCCGGAGGCCTGATCGTTTCCCTCAGCATGGGCATCCGCCACGGCTTCGGCTTCTTCATGCCGCCGATGACCGCCGCTTTCGGCTGGACCCGTGAAGCCTTCGCCCTGGCGCTCGGCCTGCAGAACCTGATCTGGGGCGCGTCGCAACCCTTTGCCGGCGCCCTGGCCGACCGTTATGGCCCAGGCCGGGTGCTGCTGGGCGGAGTCTTGCTGTATGCCGCCGGCCTGCTGTTGATGACCATGTCGTCATCGCCCGGCCTGTTCTCGCTGTCCGCCGGCCTGCTCATCGGACTGGCCTTGTCCGGCACGACCTACAGCGTGATCTTCGGCGTGCTGGGGCGGTGCGTGCCGGCCCACCTGCGCTCGCGGGCCATGGGCATTGCGGCGGCGGCGGGATCGTTCGGCCAGTTCGCCATGGTGCCGATCGAACGCGGCCTGATCGACGGCCTGGGCTGGATTCCGGCGCTACTGATCCTGTCCGCCTCGGCCTTGCTGATGCTGCCGGCCTCCCGCCTGCTGGTACAGCAGGACCAGCACACCCCCGGTCCCGCACACCATGGCCTGCTGCTCAATATGTGGCGCACCTTCCAGAGCGCCTGGCAGGAAAAGGGCTTTCGCCTGCTGACGGCCGGCTATTTCGTGTGCGGCTTCCAGGTGGTGTTCATCGGCGTGCATTTGCCGGCCTACCTGCGTGATCATGGTCTCGGAGGCGGCGTGGCCAGCATGGCGCTGGCGCTGATCGGGCTGTTCAACATCTTCGGCACCATGCTGGCCGGGGAACTGGGCGCTCGCCTGCCCAAGCCTTACTTGCTGGCCGGCATCTATCTGGCGCGCAGCCTGATCATCGTGGCCTTCCTGTGGGCGCCGCTCAGCCCGCTGTCGGTCGGCCTGTTCGCCGCCGCCATCGGTTTCCTCTGGCTGTCGACCGTGCCATTGACTAATGGCGTCATCGCCAGCCAGTTCGGCGTGGCGCACCTGGGCTTGCTGTCCGGCGCCGTGTTCTTCTCGCATCAGATCGGCAGTTTTGCCGGCGTCTGGCTGGGAGGCCTGATCTACGACACCACCGGCAGCTACAACCTGGTATGGGGACTCGCCATCGCCCTGGGCATCGCCGCCGCGCTGGTCAATCTTCCGATCCGCGAAACCGCCGCCAAGGCGTTCGCGCCGCAGGGGGCCTGAGGATGCGAACCTGGCTTGCCGGCGCCGCGCTCGGCGCCGCCTTGCTGCTGGTCACGCTGGCTTATCTCGAGCCGGGTTTCATGGTAGGGTTGTCCAATCTGGTTGTCATGTGTTTTTGAGGCTGACATGCCGGGCCAGGGACGGGTGCTGCGGCCCGGAGGGATGCTGGTCATGGACAATGCCCAGTCCCATCAGGACGAATGCCGGGATTTTGTCGGGCAGGTGCTTGCGACGGACGGCTATCTCGCGGAAACTTACACGATTGGAAAAGGCCAGTTTGTCATACTGAAAGACGGGTAATCGTGTCTGAAGAACTTCTCAAGAAACACCGCGACGCCATCGACGCGATCGACGAATCCATTCTCAAGCTGATCAACGAGCGCGCCAGCCATGCCCGCGAGATCGGCGAGATCAAAGGCGGCGGCGTCATCTATCGCCCCGAACGCGAAGCGCAGGTACTGCGCCGCGTCAAGGAAAACAACCCCGGTCCGCTCCCGGGCGAGTCGGTGGCACGGCTGTTCCGCGAAATCATGTCGGAATGCCTGGCGCTGGAAAAACCCTTATCCATCGCCTACCTCGGACCGGAAGGCACCTTCACCCAACTGGCCGCCATCAAGCACTTCGGCCACGCCGCCCACACCGTGGCCTGCAGTTCCATCGACGAAGCCTTCCGCCTGGTGGAAGCGCGCTCGCTCGACTACGTCGTCGCACCGGTCGAAAACTCCACCGAGGGCGCCGTGGGGCGCACACTGGACCTGATGATCTCCTCGCCGTTGAAGATCTGCGGCGAAGTGGTGCTGCGCATCCATCATCATCTGCTGCGCAAGGAAGAGGGCATGGACGGCATCCGCCGCGTCTACGCCCATGCCCAGGCGCTGGCGCAGTGCCACGAATGGCTCAACAAGAACCTGCCGGCCGATGTCGAGCGCGTCTCGGTGGCGAGCAACGCCGAAGCGGCCCGCCTCGCCAGCGAGGACGCCGGCACGGTCGCCATCGCCGGGCAGGCGGCAGCCGAGCGCTACAACCTGACCAAAGTGGCCGAGAACATCGAGGACGAGCCCAACAACACGACCCGCTTCCTGGTACTGGGACACCAGGACGTGACGCCGTCCGGCAAGGACAAGACCTCGATCATCGTCTCCGCCCCCAACCGCCCCGGAGCGGTGCATTCGCTGCTGGCACCGGTGGCCGACAACGGCGTGTCGATGACCAAGTTCGAGTCGCGCCCCTCCCGTGCCGGCCTGTGGGACTACGTGTTCTTCATCGACATGGAAGGCCATCGCAGCGAGGAACACGTCGCCAAGGCATTGGAAGGGCTGGCCGAACGCACGTCCTTCGTCAAGGTTCTCGGCTCCTATCCGGTTGCCGTTATCTGAACATCGTGGCCGACATGTCGGCCACTTTCTGACTCATTCGCAATGAAACTGGAATCTCTCTGCCTTTTCTGCGGCTCCAATCGTGGCAGCCGGCCCGAATACGTCGAGGCTGCGCGCCAGTTTGGCGCTGCGCTGGCCGAACAGGGGCTGACCCTGGTCTACGGTGCCGGCAAGATCGGTCTGATGGGGGTCGCGGCGGACGCGGCCCTGGCGGCCGGTGGCCGAGTGGTCGGCGTCATCCCCGAATTCCTGCAGGCCAAGGAAGTGGCCCACCACGGCCTCGACGAAATCCACATCACCCGGACCATGCACGAACGCAAGGCCATGATGGCCGAACGCGCCGACGGCTTCGTCGCACTGCCGGGCGGACTGGGGACCTTCGACGAGCTGTTCGAGATCCTGACCTGGGGCCAATTGTCGGTCCACAGCAAACCGGTAGGGCTGTTGAACGTCGCCGGCTTCTTCGACCCGCTGCTGGCGATGGTGCGCCACGCGGTGCAGGAAGGCTTCATGCGTGAAGAAAACCTGTCGCTGTTCGTCGTCGCCGACAACATCGGCGATTTGCTAGCCGGGATGCGCGCTTATCGCCCACGCCAGGCCGACAACAAGTGGCTGGAGCTGTCACGTACTTGATCGCCCCCTTACCGGGGGGAACCAACGTCAGACTGGCCGGACTCACCGGCCCTGAACGAGGAAACCGCTCATGAGTCAGACTGTCGCCATTGTCCTGTCCGGGTGCGGCGTGTACGACGGGGCCGAAATCACCGAAGCCGTCGGCATCATCATCGCCCTGTCCCAGGCCGGACTGCCCTATACCTTCTACGCCCCCGACCGCGCCCAGATGCACGTCATCGATCACGCACGCGGGCAGGAGAGCAGCGAAACCCGCAATATCCTCAGCGAAGCGGCGCGTATCGCGCGCGGCAACATCCGTCCGCTGACGGAACTCGACGCCGCCCAGCATAGCGCCATCGTCTTCCCCGGCGGCTTCGGTGCCGCCAAGAATCTGACGACCTTCATCAAGGATGGGGCCGACGCCGTGCTGTACGATGACGTCCAGGCGGCGGTGCGGCCCTTCGTCCAGCAACGGAAACCGGTCGTGGCGCTGTGCGCGGCGCCGCTGGTACAAGGCCTGATCGCCCGTGACGAGGGCTTGTCCGGCGTGCGCATCACCTTCGGCAGCTACGCGGAAGGCCAGGCCATGGCCGATGCTCTGACGAGCTGGGGCCAGCGCCACGTGGAGACTCCGGTAGACCAGGCATGCGTCGACGAGGCGCGCCGCTTCGTTTCCGCTCCCGCCTACATGTACGGTGCCGCCAGCCCGGCCGAAATATTCGCCTCGTGCCAGGCGGCGGTCACCGCGCTCAAATCGCTGCTGAGCTGATCGTCGGCCAGCCAAACTTTAGATAAGCAGGAAGTTTCATGATCATCGTCATGGCCAGCAAGGCCTCGCCAGAACAGGTCGCCGCCGTCACCGCCAAGATTCGCGCCGCGGGCCTGGCCGAACACGTGTCATGCGGCACGGAACGCACCATCATCGGCGCCATCGGCGACGAAAGGGCGCTGACACCCGACATGTTCGAACTGATGCCCGGCGTGGAGCGGGCGATGCGGGTCATGAAGGAATACCGCATCGTCTCGCGCGAGGCCCAGCCGACGGACACCGTGGTCAAGGTGCGCGGCGTGCCGATCGGCGGCAAGACCATCCAGGTCATCGCCGGGCCCTGCTCGGTCGAAACGCCGGAACAGATGGCGCTCGCCGCCGCCGCTGTGGCCGATGCCGGCTGTCGACTGATGCGTGGCGGCGCGTTCAAGCCGCGCAGCAGCCCCTACAGCTTCCAGGGCCTCGGCGTGGAAGGGCTGGACTACCTGCAGCAGGCGGCCCGCCAGCACGGCCTGCCGGTGGTGACCGAACTGATGGACGTACGCATGCTCGATACCTTCCTGGAATACGACGTCGACGTCATCCAGATCGGCGCGCGCAACATGCAGAACTTCGATCTGCTCAAGGAGGTCGGGCGCATCAACAAGCCGGTCATCCTCAAGCGAGGTCTGGCGGCAACGATCAGCGAATGGCTGATGGCGGCCGAGTACATCGCCGCCGGCGGCAACCACAACATCATCTTCTGTGAACGCGGCGTGCGCAGCTTCGAGACCGCCTACCGCAACATGCTGGACGTGACGGCGATTCCGGTACTGAAAAAGGAAAGCCATCTGCCGGTCATCGTCGACCCGAGCCACGCCGGCGGCAAGGCCTGGCTGGTGCCGGCACTGGCCAAGGCGGCGCTGGCCGCCGGCGCCGACGGCCTGCTGGTGGAAATGCACCCCAACCCCTGCGAGGCCTGGTGCGATGCCGACCAGGCGCTCACGCCTGCCGAATTGACGACGCTGATGAGCGAGTTGCGGCCGCTGGCCCAGGCATTGGGACGAGATTTGTAACCCCTGACAAAGCGAGGCTCACATGAGCGGCGAGGCCATATCGATCCAAATCGTGCAAGGCGAGGGCTTCCAGTTCCGCAACCGCTTCGGCGGAACGGTCCCGGATCTGACCACCGATGCGCCGGCACCTCTCGGCGCGGGTCATGGCCCGTCACCGGAACAGTTGCTGCTCGCGGCTGTCGCCAACTGCCTGAGCGACAGCCTGCTGTTCACCCTGCGCAAGTTCAAACAGCAGGCCGAGCCTCTGCAAACGGAAGCATCCTGCCTGATCGATCGCAACGAAGCAGGGCGGCTGCGGGTGCAGTCGATCGACGCCACGCTGCAACTGGGCCACCCAGCCAGCGGCATCGAACACCTCGACCGCATTCTTGGCATCTTTCAGGAATACTGCACAGTCTCGCAGAGCGTGGGCCGGGGCATTCCGATCCGGGTACGGGTACTGGATGTCGACGGTCGCCCCCTGACGTAAACAGCACCGCCCCTGTCGCCAGGCGGGGGGCGATTCTTCCCGCCATTCAAAACAGGGTCAACAGCAGCGGGGTCAAGCGCGCGGTGACGGCAAGTACAGAGAGCGGCACCAGCCAGGCCAGCACGGCCGAGCACCGGCGGAGGAAGGCATCCTGCCCGCGCTGCCGCTGATGCCACAGCATGGCCAGGTACCACAGGTAGCCGATGCCGGCCATCACGGGCGGAAAGAACAGATAGAGCCACCACGCCTGCCACGGCATCGACAGCAACAGCAATACGACGCCGACATGCAGGGCGAGTTGGGCGTGGAAGTAGGCCGCCAGCACGGCCTGTCGGTCCGGAGCATCGGATCGCACCCGGCCCAGCCGCACCGTACTGACCGACCAGAGCAGCCCCGACACCGCCATCCAGCCGTAGGGGTACAACAGCGGCAGCCATAGCGCCACATTCTCCAGCGTCGGCAGCGCTGCCTTGCTCACAATCGCCATGATCAGATAGCCCGCGCAGACTGCCGCCAACGCAGAAACGCTACCGCTGCGAATTACCCGCCACAGGGCGTGCAGGATATAACTGCCCAGCGGGAGGAAGAGGGCCGTCGCCAGCTGGCCGTCCGTCATGCGCCGGGCAGGAGGCGTTCAAGCGTGGCGTTGATCAGTTCCCCGATCTGGGCCAGATAATGCGTCTGCATGTCCGCGGTAAAGCGCCGCGGGTCGTCGCTGGCCAGGACCACCAGTCCGAATGCCTCACCCGTGCCGTTTTTCAGCGGGATCATGGCAAAGGATTCCAGGGTCGGCTCGGCCGGAAACCAGCTCAGCACTTGGTCGTTGGCATACGGACCACAGCTCGGGCCGGTCAGGTTGCCGGCCAGCCGTTTGACCGCCTGCCGGCCGTTGTAGATTTGCGGCAGCGCGGCGGCAGCCGGATGCCACAGCCGTAACGCACAGCGCTCGAGTCCGAAATCCTGCTGGAAGCTTTGCGTCAGCCCCTCGGCCAAGCTTTGCAGATCGTGCGCGCGGGAGAGCGCCAGCGCCAGCTGATGAGTCCGACGAATGATGAGATCATTGTTTTCGGCATGTTGAATCAGCTGACTCAGACGGTTCTCCATCTGGCGGTTCTTATCCCTCAGATCCAGGATCTGGCGCTCGGCCAGCGGCACGATCGACGTCGGCTGGATGGGCTGAAGGCCGAAACGGCTGGCGTGTTGCAGCAGGAAATCCGGGTTGTCATCGAGAAAACTCAGCACCTGATCCGTCAGCATCGACACATCCTCTTTTTTTTCTGGCAGGAGTCGGGAATTAAAGGGAGATTTCGCCGGTAAAGACCGTAACGGCCGGGCCGGTCATCATCACCGGCTGGCCCGGACCTTCCCAGTGGATGCTGAGGTCGCCGCCGCGGGTATGCACCTTGACGGTATGATCGAGCAAGCCGCGCCGGATACCTGCCACCACGGCCGCACAAGCGCCAGTGCCGCACGCCAGGGTTTCACCCGCGCCGCGCTCGTAGACACGCAGGCGGATTTCATCGCGTGACACGATCTGCATGAAACCGGCGTTGATCCGCTCGGGAAAGCGCGGGTGCGACTCGATCGTCGGCCCGAGTTCCGCCACCGGGAAGCTGTCGACATCATCGACAACCTGGACGGCATGCGGGTTGCCCATCGACACGACCGAAATATCGCACTGGCGCTCGCCCACGAGCAGCGGATAAATCAAAGCCTCTTCCTCGGCGACGAAGGGAATCTCGGCTGGGCGGAAGCGGGGCACGCCCATGTCTACCGTCACCGTGCCGTCCGCCAGCAGATGGGGAACGATCACCCCTTTGGCGGTTTCCACCCGGATGGCCTCTTTGGTGCTCAGCCCCTGGTCGGCCACGAAACGGGCAAAGCAGCGCGCCCCGTTGCCGCACTGTTCCACCTCGCCACCGTCGCTGTTGAAGATGCGGTAGCGGAAGTCGTTTTCGCTGGAATTGGATGGCTCGACCAGCAACAGCTGATCGAACCCGATGCCGAACTGGCGATGCCCCAACTCCCTGATTTTTTCCGGCGTCAGGTCGACATGTTGCCGCACGCCATCGATCACCATGAAGTCATTGCCCAAGCCGTGCATCTTGCTGAATTTCAGTTTCATTGTTACAGGTCCGGTGGTCCGGGTTGCCGAAATAAAAGCATCATACCGCATCCCCGGGCTTGTCGGGATGCGGCATTGACACCTTACTAACCAGTAAGTAGAGTGGTTTCATGAAGCCTGTATCCAACACCTCCAAAGACACCCAAAAACGTATCCTGGACATCGCCGAACAGCTGCTGCTGACGCGCGGATTCAACGCCTTTAGCTATCAGCACATCAGCAGCGCCCTGGGCGTACGCAACGCGGCCATCCATTACCACTTCCCGCGCAAGACCGACCTCGGTGTCGCTCTGGTGCAGCGCTACCGGCGCCGCTTCGGCCGCTTCATGGAAGCCCATTCCGCCCTCGACCCGTTGCAGCAACTCGAGCGCTATTTCGAGCTGACCGACGCCTATTTCCACCAGGACGAGCAAATCTGCCCGAGCGGCATCCTCACCACCGAATTCCACACCCTGCCGGAGGAAATCCAGCAGGAGGCCAGCGCCTTCATCACGGAGATGCGTGACTGGGCGAAAACCATCGCCCGGCGCGGCCGGGAAGAGGGGGTCATGGCCTACCAGGGCTCTCCCGACGCCATGGGCGAGCTCATGTTCGCCGCGCTGCAAGGCGGACTGCAGCTGGCTCGAATCGACGCCGGCATACTCGACGTCATCAAACAACAAATACGCGACCTCCTGAAGGTCGAAAAACCATAACGGCAGACCCCTGCCGCCAACACGAGGAAAACGATGGACTACAAGAAAAACAGCATGAGCCGGATCGCCGACAAGGCGGCCCGGCTTCCCGAGGGGCTACGCAGCTTCGTCTTGACCCGCCTGTTCGGCCGGCTGGTTCCGTTCCTGGGAACCGCCGGCCTGTGTTTCGAGGCGGTCGGTCACGAACGGCTGACCGTCTCGCTGCAGAATCGCCGCAAGGTGCAGAACCACATCAAGGGAGTGCACGCGGCGGCAATGGCGCTGCTGGCCGAAACGGCCAGCGGTTTCGTGGTCGGCATGAACGTGCCGGACAGCAAGCTGATGCTGCTCAAGTCGATGCATGTCGACTACCTCAAGCGCGCCCAGGGCAGCATGAAGGCCACCGCCACGCTCACGCCGCACCAGATCAGCCGCATGCACGAGGAAGACAAGGGTGATGTCGCGGTCGAGGTGGTGGTGACGGACGAATCCGGCGAATCCCCCATCCGCTGCGAAATGATCTGGGCCTGGGTGCCCAAGAAACGGGACTGAGGAGAGGCGACATGGATTTTGACACCTTGGCCGTGTCCGTCGACGGACACGTCGCGCACGTCCGCTTCAACCGCCCGGACAAAGCCAATGCCCTGAACGAAGCCATGTGGCGGGAGCTCGCCGACGCCATGGAATGGTGCGATGCCGAGCCCGCCGTCAGGGCCGTCATCCTTTCCGGGGAAGGGCGGCATTTCTGCTCCGGCATCGATCTGACCATGCTACTGGGCGTGCAGCAGGCGATACAGGACCGCTGCGAAGCCCGCAAACGGGAGAAGCTCAGAACGTTGATCCTGCGCCTGCAAGCGTCCGTGACGAGCCTCGAGCGCTGCCGCAAACCGGTCATCGCCGCGATTCACGGCGCCTGCCTGGGTGGCGGGCTGGATATTGCCTTGGCGGCCGACATCCGCCTAGCCTCCGCCGACGCCGTGTTCGGCGTCAAGGAAGTCGACATCGGCATCGTGGCGGACGTCGGCACCCTGCAGCGTCTGCCCACCGTAGTGGGCGAGGGCATGGCAAGAGAAATGGCCATGACGGGGCGGGAACTGAAGGCCCAGGAGGCCCGGGATATCCGGCTGGTCAATCGGGTCTTGCCGGATCAGGCCGCTCTGCTGAACGAAGCGTTTGCCCTGGCTCGACAGATCGCAGAGAAATCCCCATTGGCCATCCGCGGCACCAAGGAAGTGATGAACTTCAGCCGCGACCACTCGGTGGCCGACGGCTTGAACTATGTCGCCACCTGGAACGCGGCCATGCTGCTCTCTGACGACATTCAGCGCGCCGCCATCGCCGGCATGAACGGCCAGCCACCCGTCTTCGACAACTGAGCGTCCAAGGCGGCATGCAAGCCGTCCTCACCTAAACCAGGGCCATTCTGGCCACATCCTTCGTAAGCCCCGTCGTTGCCAGGTTTGGGTTCTCCTGCTCAAACCTGGTAACGGCGCGGGTTTACGGCAACTCCTTGGCGTCGAGCCCAGACAGCCCGCAGAGGGCAAAGAGGACCCGGCAGGCCGCGCTGCACTATCTATACTGTACTTCCACTTGGGACAGCCACTGCACTCTCTTCCGGAGAAAGACAGGGCTGCGCATACCCACCACCATCACGCTGGCAACAGCCCACACAGGCAAGGAGGTTGAACATGGCAATCCGCATTGGCGATGAAGCACCCGATTTCACCGCCGAAACGACCGAAGGGACCATCCGCTTTCACGAGTGGATAGGCGACAGTTGGGCCATCCTGTTCTCGCATCCGAAGGACTTCACCCCGGTCTGCACCACCGAACTCGGCTACATGGCCAAGCTCAAGCCGGAATTCGACAAGCGCAACACCAAGATCATCGGCCTCAGCATCGACCCGGTCAGCGACCACAAGGCCTGGGTCGGCGACATCGCAGAAACCCAGGGCCACGCGGTCAATTATCCCTTGATCGGTGACGCCGACCTGCACGTCGCCAAGCTGTATGACATGATCCACCCGAATGCCAGCCCTGGTCCGCGTACCGCCGTCGACAATGCCACGGTGCGTTCGGTGTTCATGATCGGTCCGGACAAGAAGGTAAAGGCGATGCTGGTCTATCCGATGAGCGCCGGCCGCAATTTCGACGAAGTGCTGCGCCTGCTCGATTCGCTGCAACTGAACGCCAAGCATACCGTCGCGACACCGGTGAACTGGCGGCCGGGCGACGACGTCATCATCCCGACATCGGTCTCCGACGAAGAAGCACGGCAGAAATACCCTCAGGGCTTCAAGACGCTGAAACCCTATTTACGGACCGTGGCACAGCCGAAGTGATGTCATGGCAAGCTCACGACAGGGGGCCGCAAGGCCCCTTTTCATGGAGTTTCTGCGGCAGGAACCCTGACACAACCGGAATTTCCCACTCGAGGGTATTCAAAAGAAAAACGGCGCCGAAAGGCGCCGTTTTAGCTTGCAGGGGATGACTTACTGGGCAGCGCTGGCAGCCGGAGCAGCAGCGGCGGCAACCGGTTCGCCACCAACGGTGGAAACCACTTCCCACTTGCCGTTCTTGACCTGGTAAACGGTCACGGCACCGTTCTTGATGTCGCCCTTGTCGTCGAAGGCGATCTTGCCGGTCACGCCGGTGTAGTCGGTCTTGCCGACTTCAGCCAGGTATTTCTTCGGATCGGTCGAACCGGCACGCTTCATGGAGTCGACCAGCACGCGAACGGCATCGTACTCGTACGGAGCGTAGATCTGCACTTCGGTGTTGAACTTGGCCTTGAACTTCTTATCGAACTCGGCGAAGCCCGGCATCTTGTCGCGCGGCACGCCGCAGCTGGAAGCATACTGGCCTTCGGAGGCGTCACCAGCCAGCTTGACGAATTCCGGAGTCTGCCAGCCGTCACCGCCCATCAGCTTGGCCTTGATGCCCAGGCGCTTCATCTGCTTGGCCAGCGGGCCAGCTTGGGCGTCCATGCCGCCGTAGAACACCACGTCCGGCTGGGTAGCCTTGATGGAGGTCAGAATGGCGTTGAAGTCGGTGGCGGTGTTGGTGGTGAACTCGCGCTTCACCACGCTGGCGCCCTTGCCCTTGACGGCTTTCTCGAACTCGTCGGCCAGACCCTGGCCGTAGGCGGTACGGTCGTCGATGATGGCAACTTTCTTGGCTTTCAGGCCTTCAACCGCGAATTGACCCAGGGCGGTACCCTGCTGCACGTCGTTGGCGATCACGCGGAAGGTGGTCTTGAAGCCTTGCTTGGTGTAGTCCGGGTTGGTGGCGGACGGGGAAATCTGCGGGATGCCGGCATCGGAGTAGATCTTGGAAGCCGGGATGGTGGTGCCGGAGTTCAGGTGGCCCACGACGCCGACGACACCGGCGTCAACCAGGCGCTGAGCAACCTGGGTACCGATTTTCGGATCGCCCTGGTCATCCTCGGAAACCAGTTCGAACTTGACCTTCTTGCCACCGATTTCGACGCCTTCGGCGTTGAGGTCCTCGACAGCCAGCAGCGCACCAAATTCGTTGTCTTTGCCCAGATGCGAGATCGGGCCGGTCATCGGAGAAACCTGGCCGATTTTCACGACGGCTTCGCCGCCAGCTTCGGCTTGCGGTGCGGAAGCGCCGCCTTCGGCTGCTTGTTCTTGCTTGCCGCAGGCAACCAGCGTGAGGGCAGCAGCAGCGATGAGGCTCAGACGAGCATAATTGTTCATGTTTGATTTCCCCTGATCTTATCTATGTAGATTTAGCGATCTAATGTCTACTGGCGTAGCTATTCTTTTGGAATAGCCCCCAGTTGCGAACGATTATGCGCAGGCCCCTTGACCGTGTCAACGAACTGACCGCCACAAAATTCACAAATTTTCAAAGAGGACTTCCGGGCTGTTACCTTGTTGCACCAATACTCCTGGCGCGCTGCAGCCGTTGTTCGGGCAATTCGGAGGTAAGTGGCGCCCAGCCGGCGAGGTTTTTCTCGACGAGATCGGCCAGCGCCGCGATCCACAGCGGACTGTCGTTAAGGCAGGCGATGTAGCGATATTCGCCTCCGCCGTGGGTAAGGAAGGTCTCCTTGCCCTCCATCGCCATTTCCTCCAGCGTTTCCAGACAGTCGGCGACGAACCCGGGGCAGATCACGTCGACTCGAGAGGTACGGCTTTTCCCCAACTGGGCCAACACCTCGGCGGTGTAGGGCTTCAGCCATTCGGCCCGGCCGAAGCGGCTCTGAAAACTCACGACGTACTGATCCTTGGAGAGGTCCAGCGCTTCGGCCAGCAAGCGGCCGGTTTTCTGGCATTCGCAGTGGTAAGGGTCGCCCTTGTCCAGGGTGAAGCGGGGCACACCATGAAAGCTCATGACCAGCTTGTCGGCGCGGCCATGCTGTTGCCAGTGCGTCCGGACTTGTTCGGCCAACGCCAGGATATAGCCGGGATCGTCGTGAAAATGCCGCACCGTACGCAGCTCGGGCATGTTGCGTAGCCTCATCAGGGTACGGAACACGTCGTCCAAGGCGGTGGCGCTGGACGAGGCCGCGTACTGGGGGTAGAGCGGCACGACCAGCAGGCGCTCCACACCCTGACTGCGCATGTTGGTGATCACCTGTTCCACCGATGGCGAGCCGTAACGCATGGCAAAGTCGACAACGAGATGCTGATGTCCGCGCTCCCCCAGGTAGCCGCGCAGCAGCTTGGCCTGTTTCTGGGTGTGGGTGAGGAGGGGGGAGCCGTCCTTGCCCCAGATCGAGGCGTATTTTTCCGCCGATTTGCGCGGGCGGGTGTTCAAGATGATGCCGTTGAGGATCAGCCACCACAGGGCACGGGGTATTTCGACCACGCGCGGGTCGGACAAGAATTGCTTGAGATACGGCCGCAACGCTTTGCCGGTGGGGGCGTCGGGTGTGCCCAAATTGATCAGCAAGACCCCCGTCTTGGGGGTGTAGTCGTGCTGGAAGGCCGGTTCTTTGAGGTAACGGGACATGGGGCGTCCTTAATGGGGTGCGGGGGAGGCCGCAAAACGCTTGGATCGGGAAACGGCAGTCGGCCTCACCGGCTGCCATCGGGCAGGGGACGGATCAATCGTCTCGGGCAGGGGCCAGCACGGAGCGGTTGCCGTTGGTTTCCATCGGCGAGACCAGCCCGGCGCTTTCCATCTGCTCGATGAGGCGCGCGGCACGGTTGTAGCCGATACGCAGGTGGCGCTGCACCGAGGAAATCGACGCCTTGCGGGTTTTCAGGACGATGGCCACGGCCTCGTCGTAGAGGGCATCGGCTTCGCCGCCTTCGCCGCCGCCGGTCGCATCGAACCCGCCACCATCGTCGCCTTCGGCCTGGCCGCTGAGGATGCCCTCGATGTAATCGGGCTCACCGGTGGTCTTGAGGTATTCCACCACCTGATGCACTTCGTCGTCGGCAACGAAAGCGCCGTGCACCCGCAGCGGATAACCGGTGCCCGGCGGCAGGTACAGCATATCGCCCTGACCCAGCAGCGCCTCGGCCCCCATTTGGTCGAGGATGGTGCGCGAGTCGATCTTGCTCGAAACCTGGAAGGCGATGCGAGTCGGGATATTGGCCTTGATCAGGCCGGTGATCACGTCCACCGACGGGCGCTGGGTGGCCAGGATCAGGTGGATGCCGGCGGCACGCGCCTTCTGCGCGAGACGAGCGATCAATTCTTCGATCTTCTTGCCGGCCACCATCATCAGGTCGGCCAACTCGTCGATGACGACGACGATCAGCGGCAGCGTCTCCAGTGGCTCGGGGGTTTCCGGCGTCAGCGAGAACGGGTTCGGGATCTTCTGCCCGGCCTTGTCGGCATCCTTGATCTTCTGGTTGTAGCCGGCGAGATTGCGCACGCCGAGCTTGGACATCAGCTTGTAGCGCTTTTCCATTTCGGCCACGCACCAGTTGAGCGCGTTGGCCGCCTGTTTCATGTCGGTCACCACCGGCGCCAACAGATGGGGGATGCCCTCGTAGATCGACAGTTCGAGCATCTTCGGGTCGACCATGATCAGGCGCACCTCGCGCGGCGTGGCCTTGTACAACAGCGACAGGATCATGGCGTTGATGGCGACCGACTTGCCCGAGCCGGTGGTGCCGGCCACCAGTACGTGCGGCATCTTGGCGAGATCGGCCGACACCGGCTGACCGGCGATATCCTTACCCAGCGCCATGGTCAGGCGCGAGGTGAGGTTCTGGTAGGTTTCCGAACCGATGATCTCGGACAGGCGCACGATCTGGCGTTTCGGATTGGGCAGTTCCAAGCCCATATAGGTCTTGCCGGGGATGGTTTCCACCACGCGGATCGACACCAGCGACAGGGCGCGCGCCAAGTCCTTCATCAAGTTGACGATCTGCGCGCCCTTGACCCCCACGGCGGGCTCGATTTCGTAGCGCGTGATCACCGGACCGGGGTAGGCGGCGATGACCTTCACCTCCACGCCAAAGTCGGCCAGCTTGCGCTCGATCAGGCGCGAGGTGTACTCGACGGTTTCCTGTGACACCGACTCAGCCTGCTCCTTGGGCGGCTCCAACAAGGCCAGCCCCGGCAACTCGTCGTCGCCTGGAGCCGAGAACAGTGATTGCTGCACCGGTTTCTGCGCCTTGGGGGAGACCGGCACTTCCAGCACCGGCGGCTCGATGCGCACCGGCGGTTTGTCTTCGGCTTTTTTCTTTTCGCTGTTGACCTTGGTTTCGCGCTGTTGCGCCACCTCTCGGCCGATTTCGCGATCTCGCCGTGCCTGCCAGGCGTGCCAAGCCTTGAGCGCGGTATCTTCGACGGCCCCGCCGACCCGCTCCATCAGGTCGAGCCAGGAGAGGCCGGTAAACAAGGACAGGCCGATGGCTCCGCTCACCGACAGCAACAGCGTGGCGCCAGAGGTACCAAAGGCGTGAGCCGTGGTCTTGGAGAGGAAATGGCCCAGCATGCCGCCGGCAGCCAGTGGCAGCTTGAGCGCCTTATCGGCCAGAAACAAGCCTTCCAGGCCGGCACTGGCCAGCAGCAACAGGAAGAAGCCGGCAATGGCGGCGACCGTCATCGGGTTGAGGCGCAGCCCCAGCGTTTCGATTCGTTTGTAACCCCAGCTGATGGCTACCAGGCAGAAGGCCACCACCCACCAGGCAGACAGGCCGAACAGGTAGAGCATCAGGTCGGAAACCCAGGCGCCAAAGGCCCCGCCGTAGTTGCGCACCGAGGGGTCAGGCGAACTGTGCGACCAGGAAGGGTCCAGGGGCGAGTAGCTGGCGAGGATGAGAACGAGGTAGACCGCAGCCACCGCCATCAACAGCCACCAAGCCTCTCGCAGCAAGCTGACGAGACGGGGAGGAAGCGGGGTCGGATTGTTCTTGACGACGGCCTTTCGTTTGAAAAGTCGCATTTTTTCTCTGATAAGGCGATGACAGTCGAAGATTATAGCCCGAGCCGGCACGGATTCGTATTGTGGTGAACAGCCAGGAAGAGGAGCGGAGAGGGCGGGCCCCGGTGAGGCGCACTGCTCACCAGGGCTTGCCGGGCATCAACGCGGATAGATCGCCCCCAGTACGCGCGGGCCGCGCGCACCGGTCACGGCCGGGAGGTTGCCCGGTTCGCGATGGATCAGCTGACGCGCCAGCCAGGCAAAGGCGGCGGCTTCGACTTGGTGCGCCGGCAGACCGAGCACGTCGGTGGTGGCAAGCTGACGATCAGGCAGGGCTTCGGCCAGCCGTGCCATCAGGCGATCGTTCATGGCCCCGCCGCCGCAGACGTAGACCGTGCGCGCTGACGTGGCCCACCGTTCGATGGCGTCGGCAATGCTGGCGACGGTCAGTTCGAGCAAAGTGGCCTGGACGTCGGCCGGCGGCAGCGTGAAGCTGGCCAGCCGGACATCCAGCCAGGCAAGGTCGAACAGGTCGCGGCCCGTGCTCTTCGGTGGCTCCTCGGCAAAGAACGGCTCAGCCAGCAGAATCTCCAGCAAGGCAGGGTCAACCTTGCCGGAGGCGGCCCAGCTGCCGCTCTGATCGAAGCGGGCACCGGTATGGCGATGGCACCAGGCATCCATCAGCATGTTGCCGGGGCCGCAGTCGAAACCGATGACGGGTTGTTCCGGGTCGAGCCGGGTCAGGTTGCTGATGCCGCCGATATTGACGATGGCGTGCGCCTGTTCCGGGTGAGCGAACAGGGCCTCGTGGAAGGCCGGCACCAGCGGAGCGCCGTGCCCGCCAGCGGCAATGTCGCGGCTGCGGAAATCACCGCAGACGTCGATGCCGGTGGCTTCGGCCAGACCGGCCAGATTGCCGATCTGCAGCGTGTAACCGGCTTGCGGGGCGTGGCGAATGGTCTGACCGTGGCAGCCGATGGCGGTGATGTCGGCGGGGCTCAGGCCGGCCGTATCCAGCACGCCACGCACCGCCTCGGTGTATAGCCCGGTCAGGGTATTGCCCAACCGAGCCGCGCGATCCAGCTCGTTGCCGTCGGCCGGCTGCAAGGCCAGCACCGCATCGCGCACCACAGCGGGGTAGGGAACGAAGAAATCGACGGTCACGTTGCAGTGGCCGTCATCGTCGAAGGTGGCGAGCACCGCGTCGACGCCGTCGAGGCTGGTGCCCGACATCAGGCCAATATAGCGTTCAGTCATCAGTCCAGTTGGGCCACCGTTACCGGCAGCTCTCGCAGAAGCTTGAGGTTGCCCGCAAGCTTAACGCTGGTTTGGCGGAACGCCAAGCGCTGCTGGGCGGACAGGCCAGGGGTCGGCAGCGCCGCGGTGGAGGGGTCGACGGCCTCGTCGTTGATGCGCACCTCGAAATGCAGGTGCGGGCCGGTGGAGCGGCCGGTGCTGCCGACGTAGCCGATCAGTTCACCGGCCTTGACGCTCTTGCCGGCGCGCATGCCCGGCGCGAAGCGGCTCATGTGGCCGTACAGCGTGGACATTTTCGCGTTGTGGCGGATAACCACGACGTTGCCGTAGCCGCTCTGCATCTCGGCGGTGGCGATCACGCCATCGGCCGGGGCGATGATCGGCGTGCCGGTGACGGCGGCGTAGTCCACCCCCTTGTGCATGCGCAGCGAGTGCAGCACCGGGTGGTAGCGCATGCCGTAGCCGGAGCTGATGCGCGCGCCGGCGACGGGCTGCTGGCTGAAGCCTTTCTTGATCGGGTTGCCGTTTTCGTCGTAGTAGGCGCCGGATTCGCTATCGTGAGCGAAGTAGTAGGCGCGATAGTTCTGGCCGGCGTGCTCGATCTCCGCCGCCAGCAGGTTGCCGTTGGCGATCGGCGAACCGTTGAACAGCAGGCTTTCGAACACCAGGTTGATGCGATCGCCCGGTTTCAGGCTGGAGAGCTCGAAACGGTCGGCGAAGATCTCGTTCAGCTGGGCGCGTATCTCCGATGGCACCCCGGCACGCGACAACGCCGCCGTGACGCTGCCGGAGTCGATGCTGACCGAGCGCATGGTCTGAATGGCCTGGGTTTCCAGCGGGTCGGCACTGGCGCGCCATTCGCCATTGGCCTTCTCTATGGCCACCATCACCATCTCGCCGTTCTCGTCGTCATTCAGGAAGCGCAGGCCGAACAGTTCCCCGGCATCGTTGGTTTGCACCGACAGAGTCTGACCAGCCTGGAGCTTGAGCAGGTTCTTCGACAGCGGACTGGAGTTGAGGAAGCGCTGCGCCTCCCCGTCGCCGATGCCGAGGCGGTTGAGCAGGCGTCCCAGCGTGTCGCCGCGCTGGACCTGTTCGTCGCGCCAGTACGGCGTGGTGCTAATGCTGGAGGTGTAGACCGGTAGGGCCAACCGCTGGGTGACGGTCTCGACGTCAATGCGCGGCGGTTCGGGCTGATCGCCATTGCCCGCCACGGCAAACGCCGTCACCACGCCGAACAAGGGCAGCGAGGCGGCGAGGCCGAGCCAGCTCAGGTGGTGATTCATCAGGCGGCGCACGCAGCTTTGCGGTAATTTGAGCAGTTTGCGATAATCCATTGTTCTCTAAGAGTCTGGGCAGGAAGCGCTTCCTGCCTTGCGTAAATCGGTATGCCAATGAGAAGGGCCGTGCAGGCCGACCTCGCCTTGGTCCCCCGGCGAGCACAATGAGTTCCGGGGCAAAGCGCGCATACTAACAGATGCCACCCGTCGGGTGAACCCTATTCTCCAGATAAAACAGGGACATATCGCACTTCCCCGACGGAGAAACCGACGGAATTTACAGGTAACAAGGACCACCGAATGACCACCGTTGCACGTCCGGACATTTCCATCGAAGACGCACTCGCCGTCATCAAGCGCGGCGCTGAAGAGATGCTGATCGAAGCGGAACTGATCGAGAAACTGAAGGAGAACCGCCCGCTTCGCGTCAAGGCCGGTTTCGATCCGACCGCTCCCGACCTGCACCTGGGCCACACCGTGGTGCTGACCAAGATGCGCCAGCTGCAGGACCTGGGCCACCAGATCATGTTCCTGATCGGCGACTTCACCGGCATGATCGGTGACCCGTCCGGAAAGAACACCACCCGCCCTCCGCTGACGCCGGAACAGATACAGATCAACGCCAAGACCTACGCCGAGCAGGTATACAAGATCCTCGATCCGGCCAAGACCGAGATCTGCTTCAACTCCAAGTGGCTCTCCGAGCTGGGTGCCGCCGGCATGCTGCGCCTGGCGGCCGGCTCGACCGTGGCGCGCATGCTGGAGCGCGACGACTTCCACAAGCGCTTCCACGGCAACCAGCCGATCGCCATCCACGAGTTCATGTACCCGCTGATGCAGGGCTACGACTCGGTGGCGATGCAGGCCGACATCGAGCTGGGCGGCACCGACCAGAAATTCAACCTGCTGATGGGCCGCACCCTGCAGCAACAGCACGGCCAGAAACCGCAGTGCGTGATCATGATGCCGCTGCTGGAGGGCCTGGACGGCGTCAACAAGATGTCTAAGTCGCTCGGCAACTACATCGGCATCGCCGAGCCGGCCAACGAGATCTTCGGCAAGGTGATGTCGATTTCCGACACGCTGATGTGGCGCTACTACGAGCTGGTCTCGTTCCGCCCGCTGGCCGAGATCGCCCAGTTCAAGCAGGAAGTGGCCGAGGGCCGCAACCCGCGCGACATCAAGGTGTTGCTGGCGCAGGAACTGGTAGCCCGTTTCCATAGCGAGCAGGCGGCGATCGATGCGCTGGCCGATTTCGAGGCGCGCTTCCAGAAGAACGCCATCCCGGACGACCTGCCGGAAATCACTGTGACCATCGACGGCACGGCGATGGCGATCGGCAACGTGCTGAAGGAAGCCCAGCTGGTGGCCTCCACCTCGGAAGCGCTGCGCATGATCCAGCAAGGCGGGGTCAAGATCGACGGCGAAAAGGTGGAAGACAAGGCCCTGCAGCTGGACCGCGGCGTGACCGTGGTGCTGCAGGTGGGGAAGAGGAAGTTTGCCCGCGTGACGCTGGCCTGAGCCGCGTGACGTAAACGGGCTGGACGAAGGTTTCGACCAACCCGCCACCATCGACGCCGCGCCTCCGCGCGGCGTCGTCGTTCCCACCCGGATTCCACTCGATGAAACTGACCCTGATCGTTCCCGGCCTGAGCTGGCTGGACGCCCACGACGGCGCCGAGGTGCTCAAGGGCCTGTCGCTGCCGGCACTGGCGACCTTGCTCGGCCGCGCCTGCATCGGCACCGCGCCTCCCACGCTGTCAGAACTGACCGCCCAGAGCTTTGGCCTCACACGTCTCGCTCCGGCGCGCCAGGATGCGCTCGCCGATGGCCTCGACGCCGCCGCCGGCCATTGGCTGATCGCCGACCCGGTGCACGTGCGCGTCGACCGTGACCGCGCGCTGCTGGCCGACGTCGGTGTGATGAACCTGGCCCAGCACGAGGCCGACGCCCTGGTCGAGAGCCTGAACCGGCATTTTGCCGAGGACGGCATGACCTTCTTCGCGCCACAGCCGGGGCGCTGGTACGTCAGGCTGCGTGACGCCAGCGGCGCCAGCTTTACCCCGCTGATGGACGCGGTCGGTGAGAACATCAACGAGCACCTGCCCGGTGGCGCCAATGGGCTGACCTGGAGCCGCTGGCTCAACGAGATGCAGATGCTGCTCTACACCCACCCGGTCAACGACCAGCGCGAGGCGCAGGGTGAGGTCAGCGTCAACAGCGTCTGGCTGTGGGGCGAGGACGACACCGCAGTGACGCCGCGCATGCGCGCCGACCGGCTGTTCAGCGACGATGCCACCTGGCAGGGGCTGGCGCGACAGGCAGGGCAGGAGACCAGCGACGTGCCGTTTGCCTTCTCCGGGCTGAGCGAGGCGCTGGAAGGGGGCGGTACCACGCTGGTGCACCTCGACCGGCTGCTGGCGCCAGCACAGTACCGCGACGCCTGGGGCTGGCGTGACGCCATTACCCAGTTGGAAGCCGACTGGTTCTCGCCGCTACTGGCCGCGCTCAAGTCCGGCCGCATCAGCGAACTGACCTTGCTGACGCACGGCCCGGCTGGTTTCTCGGCCAACGTGACCCGCTCCGACCTATGGAAATTCTGGCGCCGCGCGCGTCCGCTCACTTCGCTCTATCCCGCCGAATGACTCGCATCCAGACCCGCCCCGTCCCGCCCGACCACCACGCCGCGCTGCAGGCGCAAGGCATCAGCCCGCTGATGGCTCGCTTGTTCGCCGCCCGCGGCATCACCACTCACGCCGAACTCGACTGCAGCCTGAAGGCGCTGCTGCCGTTCCAGCAGCTCAAGAACATCGACGCCATGGCGAGCCGGCTGGCCGATGCCATCGCCCGGAGCGAGCGCCTGCTGATCGTGGCCGACTACGACGCCGACGGCGCCACCGCCTGCAGCGTGGCGATGAAGGGACTGGCGGCGCACGGCGCCATCGTCGACTTCATCGTGCCCAACCGCTTCGAGTACGGCTACGGCCTGACGCCGGAGATCGTCGAACTGGCGGCGCAACACCGACCCGACATCATCGTCACCGTCGACAACGGCATCGCCAGCGTGGCTGGGGTGGAAGCCGCCAAAGCGCGCGGCATCGAGGTTCTGGTGACCGACCACCACCTGCCGGGCGACACGCTGCCGGACGCGCTGATCGTCAACCCCAACCAGCCCGGCTGCCCGTTCCCGTCCAAGAACCTGGCCGGCGTCGGCGTGATGTTCTACGTGCTGATGGCGCTGCGTGCCGAGATGCGTGCACGCGGGGTATTTAGCGACAAGCCGGAGCCCAACCTCGGCGAGTTGCTCGATTACGTCGCGCTCGGCACCGTGGCCGATGTGGTACGGCTCGACCAGAACAACCGCATCCTGGTCGAGAACGGCCTGCGCCGCATGCGTGCCGGGCGCATGGCGCCGGGCATCGCCGCACTGTTCCGCGTTGCCGGACGGATGGCCTACAAGGCCAACACCTTCGACCTCGGCTTCACGCTCGGCCCGCGCCTGAACGCCGCCGGCCGGCTCGACGACATGAGCCTCGGCATCGCCTGTCTGCTGGCCACCACCGAGAGCCAGGCGCTGAAGCTGGCGCAGGAGCTCGACGCGCTGAACCGCGAACGGCGCCAGATCGAGCACGGCATGCAGGACGAGGCGCTGGCGGTGCTCTCCAGCATCGATCCGGCCGAGCGCTACACATTGTCCCTGTACCGTGACGATTGGCACCAGGGCGTGGTCGGCATCGTCGCCTCGCGCCTGAAGGAACGCTTCCACCGGCCATCCATCGTGTTCGCGCCGGGTGACGAGGGCGAGATCAAGGGCTCCGGCCGCTCGATTCCCGGCTTCCACCTGCGCGACGCGCTCGACCTGGTGTCCAAGCGACATCCCGGCTTGCTACGCAAGTTCGGCGGCCACGCCATGGCGGCCGGCCTGACCATCGCGGAAGCCGATTTCGCCGCGTTCTGCCAGGCCTTCGAAACCGTGGCGCGCGAGTGGATGAGCGCGCAACAGCTCACACGCACGCTGGAGACCGACGGCAGCCTCAGCCCTCGTGAACTGCACCTGGGCTTTGCCGAGGAACTGGCCGCGCAGGTATGGGGGCAGGGCTTCCCACCGCCGACCTTCTGCGACCGTTTCCGCGTGCTGAGCCAGCGTATCGTCGGCGACAAGCACCTCAAGCTGCGGCTGCTCAAGGACGGGCAGGAGTTCGACGCGATGCGTTTCAACCAGGTCGATTGGCTGCCGGACGAGATCGAGGCGGTGTACCAGGTCGTCGCCAACGAATGGCAGAACCGCAAGGAATTGCAGATTTACCTCGATCACTGGCAGCTGGCGACGGCCGGGCAGGGCGCCTGACATTCAGGTTGAAAATCGGCATGCAAGCCTTTGAAGAAAAAAGAGAATCAGGCAAAACAGCAAATCAGAAAGAGTTCCCATTCAACTGGAAGTAATGCGCATAAGCCATTATTTTTACGTGGAAAACAGCTCGCCCAGATGGGCCCCCAGTAAAGTGTCGATCACACTCAGGCGCAGAATCTGGAATTCGGCTTAAGGATGCACGATAAGTGACTGATGAATATCAATTTCATCGTGCTCGGCAAAATTTTTATAGCTCGACCCGTTTTTGAATTTATCGCGACAAGGCCCTGATAAAAAATGGAAATCATCTTCGGACTACTGCTTGGCCTGCTCGTCGGCGGCGCGGCGCTGTGGTCGATACAGAAATCGCGCGCCCAGACCGAATACCAACGCGGCCGCGGCGAAGGACTGGCCGACAACGCGGCGCTCGGCGCCCAGCTGAAAGCCTGCCAGATGCAGGTCGACGAGCTGAAAACCCGTGAACGCGAGCTCGCCGCCACTCTGGCCGAAGCACGCCAGCAGCTGACCGACAGCCAGCAGCGCATTGCCGGGTTCGCTACGAGAGCCCAGCGGGTGCCGGAGCTGGAGCAGGTACTGAGCGAGCGCGAGCGAACCATCGAGCAGTTGATGCGCGAACTGCGCAGCACCGCCAGCCAGCTGGCGGCACGCGAAGAGCAGGGGCGGCAGCTGGAGGCGCTGCAATTACAGGTCGTCAAGGAACGCGAACAGGCATCCCGGCTGGCTGAAGACATCACCCGGCTGACCGCGCGCGCGCAGGAGCTGGTCACCACGCTCGACAAGGAGCGTCAGCAGACGCGCGAGAAACTGGCGCTGCTCGACGAGGCCAAGGAAGCGCTGTCCAACCAGTTCAAGGCGCTGGCGAGCGAGATTCTCGAAGAGAAATCGCGCCGCTTCACCGAGCAGAACAAGGAAAACCTCGGCACGCTGCTGACCCCGCTGCACGAGCGCATCCAGAACTTCGGCAAGCTGGTGCAGGACACCTACGACAAGGATTCGAAAGAACGCCTGACATTGGAGCAGGAACTGCGCCGGCTGCAGGAACTCAACACCCGTCTCAACCACGACGCCGTGGCGCTGACCAACGCGCTGACCGGCGCCAACAGCAAGGCGCAGGGCACCTGGGGCGAGATGGTGCTGGAAAAGGTGCTGGAAACCTCCGGCCTGCACAAGGACCGCGAGTACCGCGTGCAGGTGTCCGATACCGTCGAGACCGAGGACGGCAGCAACCGCCGCTACCAGCCGGACGTGGTGATCGACCTGCCGGAAGGCAAGCAGCTGGTGGTCGACTCCAAGGTCTCGCTGAACGCCTACGTGCGCTACACCGCCGCCGGCGACGACGTGCTGCGCGAGGCCGAGCTGAAGGCGCACATCGCCGCCATCCGCTCCCACATCCGCACACTGTCCGAGAAGCGCTACCAGGATCTGTACAAACTCAACACGCTGGACTTCGTGTTCATGTTCGTGCCGGTCGAACCGGCCTATTTGCTGGCGGTGCAGCACGACATGAGCCTGTTCAACGAGGCGTTCGAGCGGCGGATCATGATCGTCGGCCCGAGCACGCTCTTGGCCACACTGCGCACCGTCGCCAGCATCTGGCGCTACGAATACCAGAACCAGAACGCGCAGGAAATCGCCCGGCAGAGCGGCGCGATGTACGACAAGTTCGTCGGCTTCGTCGACAGCATGGAAAAGCTCGGCAAGCAGCTCGACACCACCCGCGACACCTTCGGCGATGCGATGAAGAAGCTGCAGAGCGGCCGCGGCAATCTGATCACCAGCGCGGAGAAGCTGCGCAAGCTGGGCATCAAGTCCAACAAGCAGCTCGCCTCGCACCTGGCGCTGGAGTCCGGTGACGAAGACGAGGAGGAGTAAGAGCCCGTTTCATCAGGCGGCTGCGCCTTCACATCTTGAGTGCTGGCAGTGCGCGGAATCCTCATGCTACTTTGTGTACATTCCGGTTCCTGTGCGCTGGCGGCACTCAACCTGTCTTGGCTCACTCGCCAACTGAAACAGGCTTCAAGCCGGCGTCAGGCCCGCACCAGCCGGAAGCGCTCGCGAAACAGGAATCCCTGTACCAGATCGACCTCGAACTCGCGCGCCAGCTCGAGGTCTTGCTCCGTTTCCACCCCCTCCAGCACACACTGCTTGCCCAGCTCGCGCGCATAACCCAGCAGCGCCTTGAGCAGCCGCATCCCGGCCGGGTCACCACGTCGCCCCAGCCAGGAGCGGTCGAACTTGAAATAGTCGACCCCGCCCAGCAACGTCAGCGACAACATCGATTCCGGCCCACCGATATCGTCCAGCGCGAGACGAACGCCATGCGCCTTCAGTATTTCCGCCAATCGTTGACTCAGGTGTGCCTCTTGCACGCTGGAGTTCTCGATGATTTCCACCACCAGCCGTTGCGGCGACTCGAACAGCGCCAGCATCGGATGCCGGTACTCGTCGCTGACCGGCTGCATGAAGGCATCCGGGTCGACGTTCAGGAACAGCAGCCCACCTGGCGGCGCGGCAGCAATCTGAAAGCGCTTGGCTAACAGTTCGACCTGGAACAGCGTAAAGGGAGAGTGGTGCAGCGCGTCGAACACCCGCTGCGGAGGCAAGGCTACGCCATCGCGCCGATAGAACCGGGCCAGCGCCTCATGGCCCACCGTCTCACGTGAGACGGTATCGACCAGGACCTGATATTCGGTGCCAATGCGCTGGTTTTCTATCATATCCAGCAGGACATCGACAGGCAGACGGGCAGGATTGGGCTGACACGAAATCATATTGATAATCATTATTGATCTTCTTGCCGGCGATTTTATCGCGATTCATGGCAGAAATCTCGACAATCCTTGCCGCTATCCCGGCAGCACCCGGCTTTTCCTGCTTGAGAGCGGCGCGCCGGCGGCTATGGTTAAAACAACCGCCCAGCCCGACGAGGATGAAAGTTCGCCCCCCCCATGAGACAAGGACCGCTTCCCATGCCCGCCTCGCCGCCTCGTATCATGATGCAGCGCCTGAACCAGCGCCGCGACATGATCATCCAGGCCCGCCACCGTCTGGCGGTCCAGGATGACCCCGAGGCGCTGCATGACTTGCGCATAGGATTGCGCCAGTTGCGTAGTCTGTTGCGTGGGCTCTCGCGCCTGTCGGGCGGCAAGGCACTGCTCCCCTTGTCAGCCCGGCTCGGCGAACTGGCCAGTTCCGGCAACATCTGGCGCGACCGGGAAGTCCGCCTGGACCTGCTGACACAGGCCGCCCTGCAAGCGGATACCCAGCGGTTCGCGGCCTGGCGCCGGCGTGAAGCCAAGGCCGTGGCGGAAGGGCGCCACTCGGTACTGGAACTCAGCGCCGACATCGAGGCCCTGCTGAATGACATCATCTCGACGGCACAGCCGTCGTTCAAGGCCGGCGGTAAACGACTAGTGGCGACGCTGCGCCAAGCCCTGAAGCAGACCCGCACCCGCTACCGCCAAGCCCGAAAAGGCTGGAAGCGACAACCCGGCAGCGACGAGGCAGCACATCGCGTCAGGCTGCTGGCCAAACGACTGCGCTACCAATCCGAACTTTGGGGCGACTTGCTCGGGAAGCGCTGGGTTGCCCGCGGCCAGCGCGCCAAAGCCATGCAAAACCGGCTGGGCGAAGCGCGCGATCATGCCTTGCTACTGGAGAGCCTGGCCCGCGACAAAATTCCCGTCCCCAAGGCGGCATTGGCCTGGCTCAACGACTATCCGCACGGCAAATCGCCGTGAGCATGGCATTCATGGTCTAAATTTAAACTGTCGTCACGATCGATTGGACCCCTGCGATGATGAAGCTGTGGCAAATCATCGTCATGATGTGGCTCGGGCTGCTCCTGGGCGGATCAACTTTTGCCGCACCGCGACCTGTCATGGTCGTTCCTATTGCCGGGGCCATCGGACCCGCCAGTGCCGACCACATCAGCCGCAGTTTGGGCCGGGCGGAAAAAGAGGGCGCTCAACTGTTGATACTGCAGATGGACACCCCCGGTGGGCTCGACACGTCGATGCGGCAAATCATCAAGGCCATCCTCGCCTCACCGGTGCCGGTCGCCAGCTTCGTCGCCCCCAGCGGCGCGCGCGCCGCCAGCGCCGGCACCTATATCCTGTACGCCAGCCATATCGCCGCCATGGCTCCCGGCACCAATCTGGGAGCCGCCACGCCGGTGCAGATCGGCATTACCGGCCCGCAACCCGGGGAGGGTCAGGGCAAGGACGGGAAACCGGAGAGTAGCGCGCCGGCCAAAGAGCAGGGCGGCAGCCAGCAAGACACGCTGACCCGGAAACAGATCAACGATGCTGCCGCCTACATCCGCGGGCTAGCCCAGATGCGCGGACGGGACGTGGACTGGGCAGAGCGGGCGGTGCGCGAAGCGGTCAGCCTGTCCGCCAACGAGGCGTTGGCGAAAAATGTCATCGAACTGACGGCACGCGACATCCCCGACCTGCTGACCAAGCTGCACGGCAGAAAGGTCCGCATGGGATCGGGCGAGCAGGTGCTGCAGACTGCCGGGGCAGCCGTGGTCACCTTGCAGCCCGACTGGCGCAGCCGGTTTCTCGGCGTCATCGCCGATCCCAGTGTGGCCATGATCCTAATGGTTATCGGCATCTACGGACTGCTGTTCGAGTTCTCCAACCCAGGTTTTGTCTTGCCGGGCGTGGTCGGCGCCACCTGCCTGCTGTTGGGGCTCTATGCCCTGCAGATGCTGCCGGTCAACTACGCCGGGTTGGCGCTGATGCTGCTTGGTCTTGCCTGCATGGTGGCGGAGGTCTTCCTGCCCAGTTTCGGCGCCCTGGGCATCGGCGGCATCGTTGCCTTCGTCATTGGGGGGGTGATGCTGATCGATACCGAGCTGCCCGGTTTCGGCATACCCCTGTCTCTGATCATCACGCTTGCCGCCGCTTCGGGCCTATTCATTTTCTTCGTCTCCGGCATGGCACTGAAGGCGCGCCGGCGCCCGGTAGTCAGCGGCGAGACCGGGTTGATCGGCAGCACCGGGGAGATACTCGACGACCTGCAAGCAGAAGGCTGGGCATCCATTCGCGGCGAGAACTGGCGCGTGCAAAGTGCAATACCGCTCAAGCGCGGCCAACTCGTGCGGGTAACGGCCAGACAGGGGCTGATCATGCGTGTCGAACCGTGCAACGAGACCAATAAAGGAGCGTAGATATGGGATTCGGACTGGGAAGCGGTGGTGTCGTCGTCCTGATAGTGTTATTGATCGCCGCATCGTTTCGCATCCTGCGCGAATACGAACGCGGCGTGGTGTTCATGCTGGGCCGCTTCTGGAAGGTCAAGGGGCCCGGCCTGATCCTGATCATTCCCGGCGTGCAACAGATGGTCCGGGTGGACTTGCGCACGGTGGTGATGGACGTTCCGCCGCAGGACGTGATCACCCACGACAACGTGTCGGTGAAGGTGAATGCCGTGGTTTACTTCCGGGTCGTCGACCCGGAACGGGCGATCATCCAGGTGGCCAACTTCCTCGAGGCCACCAGCCAGCTGGCGCAGACCACGCTGCGCGCCGTGCTGGGGAAGCACGAGCTGGACGAATTGCTGGCCGAGCGCGAACGTCTCAACCTGGACATCCAGAAAGTGCTGGATATCCAGACCGACGCCTGGGGCATCAAGATTTCGAACGTCGAGATCAAGCATGTCGACCTGAACGAATCGATGATCCGTGCCATCGCCCGACAAGCCGAGGCCGAACGCGAGCGGCGCGCCAAGGTCATCCACGCCGAAGGCGAATTGCAGGCCTCGGAAAAGCTGCTGAGCGCCGCCCAGATGCTGGCACGGCAACCGCAGGCGATGCAGTTGCGTTACATGCAAACGCTCACTCAGATTGCCGGCGACAAGAGCTCGACCATCGTGTTTCCGTTGCCGATGGACATTCTGGCCAGCTTGGGAATCAAGTTCCCCGGGCAAGGTGGCGGCTGACCAGCCACCGAGGATGATACCGTGCGAGCGGCCTCTATCGCCAAGACGCTGGCGGCATTGCGCGTACAGCCCAACCTTGCGGACGAGGCGGCTCTCCGTCGCGAGTTTTCCTGGGACGCGGAACGGCGTGAGTTGGCTGGGCTGCCCGGCGGCGGCCTCAACATTGCGCATGAAACGGTGGACCGGCATGCCCAGAGCGAGCGGCGCGGCCACACGGCGCTGCGCTTGCTGGCAGCCGACGGCAGCCGCCGCGACGTCAGTTACGAGCAATTACGCCATCTGAGCAATCGCTTCGCCAACGTCCTGACGGGGCTTGGCATCGGGCGGGGAGATCGGCTGTTCGTTCTATGTGGACGGCGGCTGGAGCTCTATCTCGCGGTGCTGGGTGGCTTCAAAGTCGGCGCCGTGGTGTCGCCGCTATTCTCGGCATTCGGACCGGAACCGATCGCGACCCGGATCAGGCTGGGGCAGGGGAAGGTTCTGGTCACCACCGAGTCGCTGTTCCGGCGCAAGGTGGCGAGCGTGGTGGCGGACATGCCGTCGCTGCGCCACACCCTGCTGATCGGCGACGACGGTCACCCGACCGACGTCCCCGGCACACTCGACCTCGGCAGCCTGATGGCCAACGCAGCCGACGACTTCGACGTCCTCCCCACCAGCGCCGACGACCCGGCTCTGCTGCACTTCACCAGCGGCACCACCGGCACGCCGAAAGGCGCCCTGCATGTGCACGGTGCGGTGCTCACCCACTATGTCACCGGCAAGTACGCGCTCGACCTGCATCCGCAGGATATCTACTGGTGCACCGCTGACCCCGGCTGGGTCACCGGCACCTCCTACGGCATCATCGCGCCGCTGCTGCACGGCGTTACCAGCGTGGTCGATGCGGCGGAGTTCGACGCCGAGCACTGGTACCGCATTCTGCAAGACGAGCGCGTCAGCGTCTGGTACACCGCACCGACGGCGATCCGCCTGCTGATGAAGGCCGGACCGGAGCTGGCACACCGGTTCCGTTTCCCGGAACTGCGCTTTGTCGCCAGCGTCGGCGAGCCGCTCAACCCGGAGGCGGTGTGGTGGGGTGCCGATGTGCTCGGCCTGCCGATCCATGACAACTGGTGGCAGACCGAAACCGGCGGAATCATGATCGCCAACACCGTGGCGATGCCGATCAAGCCGGGCTCGATGGGCAAGCCGCTGCCGGGTGTCGAAGCCTGCATCGTGCGTCGCGACGCCGACGGTTCGGTAGCCGTGCTGCACGAGCCGGACACCGTCGGCGAATTGGCGCTCAAACGAGGGTGGCCTTCGATGTTTCGCGGCTACCTGGGGGAGGAGGAGCGTTACCGCAAGTGTTTTGCCGGCGACCTGTACCTGACCGGCGACCTGGCCCGATGCGATGCCGAAGGTTACTACTGGTTTGTCGGTCGCGTGGACGACGTGATCAAGTCGTCCGGCCACCTGATCGGTCCGTTCGAAGTGGAAAGCGCGCTGATGGAACACCCCGCGGTGGCCGAAGCCGCCGTCATCGGCATGCCGGACGAAACGGTGGGCGAGGTGGTCAAGGCCTTTGTCTCGCTCAAGCATGGCGTCGAGGCCTCCGACTCGCTGCGCGCCGAACTGCTCGGCCACGCTCGTAAACGCCTGGGTGCCGCCGTCGCCCCGAAGGACATTGCCTTTTCACCGGCGCTGCCGCGCACGCGCAGCGGCAAGATCATGCGCCGCCTGCTCAAGGCGCGGGAACTGGGCCTGCCCGAAGGCGACCTGTCCACACTGGAGGAGGGTGCATGAGCGAGCAGAACGCACCGGGTTCCGCCATGGCGCTTCCCCCTGGCCCCATCCCCACCACCCCCGTTCCTTTCGAATCATCACTGGCGCTGGGCCTGCTGAGCGACATGCTGCGCATCCGGCGACTGGAAGAGAAATCCGCCGAATTGTACGGCACCGGCAAGATTCGCGGCTTCCTGCACCTGTATATTGGCGAGGAGGCGGTTGCCGCCGGCGTCATGCGGGCGCTAAAGCCCGAAGACGCCGTGGTTGCCACCTACCGGGAGCATGGGCACGCCCTGTTGCGTGGCGTGACGATGCGCTCGATCATGGCCGAGATGTTCGGCAAGCAGGAGGGCTGCTCGCACGGACGCGGCGGCTCGATGCATCTGTTCGACGCCAAGACCCGTTTCTTTGGCGGCAATGCGATCGTCGCCGGTGGATTGCCGTTGTCCGTCGGCTTGGCGCTGGCTGACCGGCTGCAGGGCATTCGTCGCGTCACCGCCTGCTTCTTCGGAGAAGGCGCGGTGGCGGAAGGCGCATTCCACGAATCGATGAACCTGGCTGCGTTGTGGCAACTGCCGGTGCTGTTTTGCTGCGAGAACAACCTGTATGCGATGGGCACGGCGCTGAGGTGTTCCGAATCGCAGACCGACTTGCGTGCCAAGGCCGCAGGATACTGCGTGCCGGCCCAAGCGGTGGATGGCATGGATGTCGTGGCGGTGCATCAGGCCACGCTGGCAGCCGTGGCGGCAGTACGCACGGAGCAGCGTCCCTACTTTCTCGAGTTCCAGACCTATCGTTTCCGGGCCCATTCGATGTTCGACCCCGAACTGTACCGCGACAAGGCCGAGGTCGAGCGTTGGAAGGAACACGGTCCGATTCATACCTACACCGCTCGCCTGAAGGCGCAAGGGATGCTGACGGAAGAACAGTTCCAGGCACTCGATGCCCAGATCGCTGACGAGGTCGACAAGGCGGTGGAGTATGCCGAGAACGGTAGTTGGGAGCCGGTCGCCAACTTGCTGCGCGATGTGCATACCCCGGCAGGCGGGGGTTCCCCATGAGCCGCACCAGTTACCGCGAGGCCTTGCGGGAAGCCCTGCGTGAAGCCTTGCAGCGCGACCCGCACGTTTTCCTGATGGGGGAAGACGTCGGCAAATACGGCGGAACCTACGCCGTTACCAAGGGACTGCTGGCGGAGTTCGGCCCGGACCGCATCCGCGACACCCCTCTATCTGAGCTCGCCTTTGTCGGCGTGGGCATCGGCGCGGCATTAGGAGGCATGCGCCCCATCGTCGAGGTCATGACAGTCAACTTCAGCCTGCTGGCGCTGGACCAGATCGTGAACACCGCGGCCGCCTTGCGACACATGTCGGGCGGGCAATTCTCGGTCCCCCTGGTGGTCCGCATGTCCACCGGCGCCGGCCGGCAACTTGCCGCCCAGCACTCCCACAGCCTGGAAGGCTGGTACGCCCACATTCCCGGCATCAAGGTGCTGGCGCCGGCCACGCTGGAAGACGCCCGCGGCATGCTCTGGCCCGCGCTGCAGGACCCGGACCCGGTGATCCTGTTCGAGCATGGCCAGCTCTATAACCTGGAAGGCGAGTTGGCCGAGGGCGTCGAAGTGGATATCCGCTCGGCCCGCATTCGACGCGAAGGGCACGACGTCAGCCTGATCGCCTACGGCGGACAGCTCGGCAAGACGCTGGAGGCGGCGGAGCGACTAACTGCGGATGGCATCGATGCCGAAGTCATCGACCTGCGCGTGCTACGTCCGCTGGACGACGCAACACTGGTCGCGTCGGTCGGCAAGACGCACCGCGTGGTGATTGTCGACGAAGGCTGGAGGAGCGGCAGTCTGGCCGCCGAGGTAATGGCACGTCTGACCGAGCAGGCGTTCTATGAGCTGGATGCGCCACCCGCCCGCGTCTGCTGCGCCGAAGTACCCATCCCGTATGCCAAACATTTGGAAGACGCGGCGCTGCCGCAGGTGACGACAATCGTCGCCGCGGCGCGCGCCGTGTGTGGAAAATAGCACTGGAGATCAGCATGGACGACACCGCCCGCCAGAAGGTGCTGGAAGTGATGAATACCCACAATATCTGCACCCTCGCCACCGTTCGCGAGGACGGCTACCCCCAGGCGACCACGGTCGCCTACGTCAACGATGGGCTCACTATCTATCTGTGCTGCGACGTGCACGCCCAGAAGCTGCGCAACATCCGGCTCAACAACAAGGTCTCGCTCGCCATCGACCACGACTACGCCGACTGGCGCGAGATACGCGGGTTGTCGCTAGGCGGCATCGCGGAAGAAGTGCAAGACCCGGACGAGATCGAACAGGCCCTCGACCTGATGCAGGCCAAGTTCCCGGAAATCACCAGCATGGGGCCGGTGGAAACCATGGCGAGCGTCCTCGCGGTGATCAAGGTCACGCCCCAGGTCATCTCGCTGCTCGATTACCGCCAGGGATTCGGCTACACGGAATATCTGGAGGTCTAGCCCACGCTTGCGCCATGGGATGGGACGGAACGGCTCTATCGGGGCGGGCTCGCCATCATGCCCCGGCAACATGACGTGTTTCCCCCTGCGGGAAACATGAAACGGACCGCCATCGTCGATGCGCACCCGCCGAGAAGGAATGGCGATGATTGAATTCAGGCTTCCCGCTCTGGGCCCCGACATGGACGAAGGCACGCTGCTGGAGTGGAAGATTCAGCCCGGTGCAGCGCTGAAGCGGGGCGATATTGTCGCGGTGGTCGATACCGCCAAGGCGGCGGTGGACGTGGAAAGCTGGGTCGAGGGTACCGTGCATGAACTCCTGATCGGTGTTGGCGACAAGGTGCCGACCGGTACGCCGATCGCCCTGATCCGGGCGCCCGGCGAATCCGAGGAAACCGCCCGTCGCCCGGCCACCGAGCGGCGCCGTGTTTCGCCTGCGGCGCGCAAACGCGCAACCGAGCTGGGGGTCAACATCGCCGCCGTAGCCGGATCGGGACCAGAGGGGACGATTACCTTAGAGGACATCGAGGCGGCCGCCCAGCACGCCGCGGCGCCGGCACCGGACCGCGGTTCCGAAATGCGCCATGCGATTGCAGCGGCGATGAGCCGTTCCAAACGCGAGATCCCGCACTACTATCTGGCCGAGACCATCCCGATGCAGTTGGCGCTCAACTGGCTCGAACAACACAATGCCGAGCGCCCCGTGACCGAACGCCTGTTGCCGGCAGTGCTCCTGTTGAAGGCCGTTGCCCTCGCCACTCGGCGCTTTCCGGAAATGAATGGCCACTGGATCGACGGCGCCTTCCAGGCGGCCGCAGCGGCTCATGTCGGCGTGGCGATTTCATTGCGGCAGGGTGGACTGATCGCACCGGCGATCCATGATGTGGCTGCCAAATCACTGGACGTGCTGATGCACGAACTGACCGATTTGGTGAAGAGGACGCGAGCCGGCTCGCTGCGCAGTTCCGAGCTGGCCGATCCCACGTTGACCGTTACCAATCTGGGCGAGCAGGGCGTCGAGTCGGTATTTGGCGTGATCTATCCGCCACAGGTAGCGCTGATCGGGTTCGGGCGGGTGATGGAGCGACCGTGGGTGGAGCAGGGCACGCTGGTGGCGATGCCTACCGTCATTGCCAGCCTGTCAGGCGACCACCGCGCGAGCGACGGCCACCGCGGCGCACGGTTCCTGGCGGAAATCCGCGCGCTGCTGCAACAACCAGACGCACTGTGACGTACTACCGTTGAGCGGAGAGGCCATCATGGACCGAGCAAACCTTCGTGCCGCCGTCATCGATACACTGCGAGTCATTGCGCCGGAAGTGGAAGAGGGCGAATTGCGTGACGACCGCCCTCTGCGGGAGCAAGTCGACCTCGACTCGATGGATTGGCTCAATTTCATCATCGGCCTGCACGAACGGTTGGACGTCGACATTCCTGAGGCCGACTACCGGCAGTTGGCATCGCTGAACGCCGTGGTCGACTATCTGGCAGCCCGGCTTCAGGGCGCACCAAGCGAATAAGTATGCCATCGCCGATGGTCCCCCCCTCGATAGCGCCCATCCTCCTGGCGGCCATGCACGATGACCACTCCCGACCCTTCCTTTACCCCACCGCAACAGGCTGAACGCCTGTTGGCGGTAGTGCGCCAGCTTGAGCGTGAAATGCACCCGGCCCACCCCGAAGACGTCACGCTGGACAGTGCGCTGGAGCGCGACCTGGGCTTCGATAGCCTGGCTCGGGTCGAGTTGGTGCAGAGGGTGGGCAAGGCCTTCGGCGTGCACCTGCCGGACGATGCTCTAGCGCAGGCAGAAACGCCGCGCGACCTGCTGAACTTCCTCGGCCAGCCGGCCCATGCCGCACCCCAGCCCTTCGCCACACCACTGGGCGGTGCCAGCGCAGTCGCACCACCTCGCCAAGCGCACACCTTGCCCGAGGTACTGGCCTGGCATACAGAGCGCCAGCCGGAGCGAGTCCATGTGTTGCTGTATGGTGAACGGCAGGAAGTACAGCCCATCAGTTACCGTCAATTGTTCGAGGCGGGGAGGGCTGTTGCTGGTGGCCTGGCAGCACGCGGCCTGATGCCCGGCCAGACCATCACCCTGATGCTGCCAACCGGCCTCGGCTACCTGAAAAGCTTTATCGGCGTGTTGATGGCCGGCTGCGTGCCGGTGCCAATCTACCCGCCGGCACGGTTGGCGCAGATCGAAGAGCACCTGCGCCGCCATGCACGCATCCTGTCGAATGCCGGCACCTCCCTAATGATCACCGTGGAGGAGGCAAAACCGGTCGCACGGATACTGCGCACCAAGGTCAGCAGCCTCACGGCGGTGCTGACGCCAGAAGAACTGAGTGATGCCCCAGCGGCCACCATCTTCCCTGCGCAAGCTTCCGACTTAGCCTTGCTGCAATACACCTCTGGCAGTACCGGTGACCCGAAGGGCGTCACGCTCACCCACACCAACCTGCTCGCCAATATCCGCGCAATGGGCCAGATCATCGGCATCACGGCAGAGGACATCGGCGTATCCTGGCTGCCGCTTTACCACGACATGGGTTTGATTGGGGCCTGGCTCGGGTCGCTCTACCATGGCTTCCCTTTGGTGCTGATGTCGCCACTGGCCTTCCTCTCCCAGCCGGCGCGCTGGCTGCAGGCGATCTCGCGTCACCATGCAACATTGTCGGGCGCACCCAACTTCGCTTATGAGCTGTGCGTCCACAAGATCGACGACAGCGAACTGGAGGGGGTCGATCTGTCGAGCTGGCGTTTCGCCTTCAACGGTGCCGAGCCGGTCAGTCCAGCTACCCTGGACGGTTTTGTCGATCGCTTTGCGGCGCACGGCTTCAGACGGGAAGCCATGACACCCGTATACGGTTTGGCTGAGTCTTCGGTCGCGCTAGCGTTTCCACCGGTCGGCCGCGGGCCGCTCATCGATGTCATTGCGCAGGAGCCGTTCGCCACCGCGGGGATGGCAGTGGCCTCCGTCGATCAAGCCGACGTTCTGCGCATCCCTTCCTGCGGCCGGCCCTTGCCTGGCCATGAGATACGCATCGTGGGCGAAGACGGCAAGGAACTGCCGGAACGCAGGGTCGGGCGGCTCGAGTTCCGTGGCGTCTCGGTCACCCGCGGTTACTATCGGAACCCCGAGGCAACCGACTCGCTGTTCCACGATGACTGGCTGGACTCCGGCGACAACGCCTACATGGCCGATGGAGAGGTCTATCTGACAGGCCGGGTCAAGGATCTGATCATCCGTGGCGGACGCAACTTTTATCCGTACGATCTGGAGGAGGCGATCGGCAACCTGCCGGGCATCCGAAAAGGTCTCGTGGCGGCATTCGCCAGTCCCGACCTGACAAAAGGCACCGAGCGCCTGATCGTGCTTGCCGAAACCCGGACGCGAGACCCTGTTGTGCTGGAGACGCTCCGGCAGCACATCAGAAAAACCGCTACCGACGTGACGGGATCGCCGGTGGACGACATCGTGCTGGCCCCACCGCACACTGTGCTGAAGACATCCAGCGGCAAGATCCGGCGACTGGCCTGTCGGCAGGCTTATGAACGAGGCGAGTTGGGCGTGGCACAGCTCCCGTCGTGGCGGCACGCCCTGAAGCTATGGGCCGGGGCTGGGCTTGCGCGTCTTCATATCGCCTACAGGCAGTTTGCGGCGTGGTGCTATGGCGTTTACACGTGGATGATACTGTTGGCACTGATGTTGCCGGCAGGCGTGCTGACGATCGCCCTGCATCGGCCTGCGCTGGGACGACGCATCGTTCGTGCCGCGGCACGCGTCGGCCTGCACCTTATCGGCTTGCCGGTGACGACCGCCGGGCTCGAACGCTTGCCGGCACAGCCGCACGTGCTGCTGATCAACCATGCCAGTTACCTGGACGTGCTGCTGCTGACCGCCTTGCTACCTGCCACGCCCGGCTACACCTTCACCGCCAAGCGTGAACTGCAGTCCCGGCCAGTGCTCAGAGCCTTGCTGACCAGCCTGGGTACCTGCTTCATCGAGCGCTTCGATGTTCGCCAAAGCAGGGAAGGCGTCGACGCGATGGTCGAAGCGTTGCGGGCAGGTGAAAACCTGCTGGTGTTTCCGGAGGGTACCTTCACTCGTGAGGCGGGGCTGCGGCCATTTCACTTGGGCGGATTCATCGCCGCCGCCGTGGCCAACGTACCGGTGGTCGTCGCGGCCCTGCGCGGTACCCGTATCGTGCTGCGCGATGGCACGTGGCTGCCGCGACGCGGTCCGGTCGACTTCGTGGTTGGCCCGAGCCTGATGCCACGCGGAGTGGGGTGGCCGGCGGCGATGGCGTTGAGCCAGGAAATACGACGCATCATGCTGCCGCTCTGCGGTGAGCACGATGCATCGCCATGACATGATATGTCGACTTCAAACACATCGAATCGTGCGGCCGGTCTCAGACAAGAAAAGCTTTGCTGTCAGTCACTCCGCTCGACGCTCCGTCGGGCTGGCCCCGCAGACATCCCGGATCGCCTCCGCCAACCAGCGCTCCAGCGATATCGCATTGCTGGGATGCGCTATCGTATTGCAACTCACCACCCGGGCCGCGCCACTGGAAGTCAGCCTCGCCACCGCATCCTCGGCGAAAACGGCATGCACTGCGATGCACACCGCCGGCTTGGCCCCCATCTGTTGCAAATGGCGCAAGGTCTCGGCCATGGTATGGGCCGTCGAAACGATATCATCCACCAGTACCGGAGTACGCCCGAGAAGTTGCGCCATCTCGGGCCGCGACACCTCCACCTGGTGATCACCATGCCGGATCTTGTCAAGCACGGCGTATGGCACCTTGGCCAAGGAGGCGACTTCCGCGACCCACTGCTCGCTTTCGGAATCGGGTCCGATCAGGATCGGTGCCGGCACGTTGGCGGCCACCCATTCCGCCATGGCCGGAGCGGCATGCACCACACGGGTAGGGCAGTCGTACACCTGATCCAGAGCGGTGATGCGGTGTAGATGGGGATCGACGGTGACCAGCCAGTCGAGATGGGATGACAACAGCTTGGCAAAATAGCGCGCCGTCACCCCCTCGCCAGGAGCGAAGCGGGCATCCTGTCGCATGTAAGCCAGGTAGGGCGCCAGCAGCCCGACTTCGACCGCGCCATAGTCACGCACCAGCGACGCGGCAAACAGCAAGGGGAGCAGCTTGGCGTCCGGGCGGTCCAACGTTGCCGCCAGCACCACCCGAGCCCCCTCCACCTTGCTCAACAGGCGCAGGTGGGTTTCGCCATCGGGGAAAACGCGCACGGCCAACTCGCCCCGCTCCGCCGGCCTCGGCAAAGCGGGTTGCTTCAGCAACGCGTCGGCCAACGCCTCATTGCCGGGCAAGGGTAGAACGACCGTATTCATGGTTCGTTTATCACCACAATCTCGGGGTGCGTTTCCAGATAGCCGAGGGCATACTCCAGTTCGCCGGGCGTCTCGGCATGGACGGTGAACAACGGCATGCCTGGCTCGACGACGCTGCCGACCCTGACATGCAGGTCCAAGCCGGCGGCAGGAGCGCGGGGAGCGCCTGCCAACTTGGCAGCCCGGCTGACCAGACGGTTATCGACAGCGCCGACCAGGCCAGAGACAGCCGCGCAGACCGGATGGGTGTAAGGCGCAACCGGAGGCTGGCGCAGCCCCCCTTGGGCGTTGGCGATGGCAAGAAACTTATGCCATGCCCGACCGGAATCCAGCAACTGCCGGGCCAGGACAGTGCCGGTACCGTCTGCCGCCTTGCCGCAAAACTCCAGCAAACCACCGGCCAGCATCAGTGCACGTTCACGCAAATCTTCCGGAGCCGTGGGTTCATTTCGCAATACTGTCAACAAATCGCGGGCCTCCAAGGCCGGCCCGACGCCCCGGCCAACCGGTTGGCTGCCGTCGGTGAACACAATACGGACATCCAGGCCCACGCCCTTGGCCACATGCTTCATCAAGGTTTCCAGCAAGGCGGCCGCTTGCGGCGAACGAACCTTGGCCGTGCGTCCGACCGGGATATCGATCAGGACATGACTCGAACCGGCTGCCGCTTTCTTTGAAAGCACGGAGGCGACCAGCTGGCCTTCGCTATCGAGGTCCATCGGCCGTTCCACACGAATCAGGATATCGTCCGCAGGGCTCAGGTTGACCGCGCCACCCCAGACAATGCAGCCTCCCTCTTGCTCGACGACCCGACGGATTGTAAGCAAGTCCAAATCCACCGGCGCCAAGGTTTCCATCGTGTCGGCGGTTCCCGCCGGAGAGGTGATGGCTCGGGAAGAGGTCTTGGGCATGATAAGCCCCGCAGCCGTGGCGATCGCCACCACGATGGGCGTGGTGCGATTGCCAGGCAAGCCTCCGACGCAGTGTTTGTCCGCAATCGGGGCACTCCCCCAGTCCAGACGTTGGCCCGCATTCACCATGGCACGGGTCAATGCCACGGTTTCTTCCACATCCAACCGTCCGCCGGCGCAAGCAGCGACAAAAGCCGCCAGATAGATGTTGGGATAACGCCCCTTCGCCACGTCGTTGATGATGCACTGGATTTGCGACTCGTCCAGACGGTTCCCATAGATTTTGCGCCGTAGCGCCACCAGGGATTCCAGTGGCGGCATCGGCAGCACCCGAATGGTTTCACCTTCGCGCCCGCCCAGCTGATTCCACGCCGCCGAAGACAGGCCCGCCTCGTGCGGCGCGAGAATCGACGAATCGACCACGTTCAACGTCGCCACGATCTCTACGCCGTTGCGGGTCACCCGCACGCGCGATTGCGCTTCAAAGCCTTCGGAGCGGCAGACCTCGCAATCGCGCCTCATATAGATCACCGCCTCCTGATAGGTATCGATTCCGAGCCACTTCAAGTGCAATTCATGACCAGCGCCCACCGTCGTTCTCCTTGTAATGCAACGCTATCGCGGAAGTCCGGCACCGAGACATCCAAGACCGCCCGCCAGCTGTCACTTCTACTTTAGCCTCCCCTGAAGGAATTCGGCTGGCATTCCTTCTCGGCGCTCGTGTCAGCCTGCTGACGACGCGGAGGAGGGCGGCGAAGCAGAACAGCCCCCCTTGCAGCCCATGTCTCAACCCTGATGCCAAATAAAGCGGTTGAGAATTTCCGTACCAGCACGTCCAGCTATCTACAGCAATGTGCCGATCAAACCCGCGCGACGTTCGAACAATTGGTTGACAATCTGGTTGAGGTCACCAATCTGGATGCGCGCCATCACGACTTGGTGATTGTCGGCCAAGCCAATCGGCCAGCAGTGCGAGCGCATCCAGTCCGCCGAAGTGCGTCGCGATGAGAGCCTGGAAACACGGGCGCTGCACTTCGTGAAGCAGTACTACGGGTTGATGACTGAGTTGATCGGGCACCACGAGCACGGTGACTGGTCGATGCTGGGCGATCTGGTGCAGCGTCTGAAGCGCGAGCTAGACGCGGGCCAGAAGCCGACGTGGACCATTAGATCGTGCGGGCCGAAGACGAGACGTACCAGCAGTTGCAGCAGCGCTGCGAGGCCGAGTTGGCCGTGGCCGACGCGCCTTCTCAAGTTCGCATAATCTATATTATGTCAAATATTGCGTCAGATTCGGAGACGCTTGGCCGCCCTGCTTGGCATGTTGCATGCTAGCCCCTTTATGCGACATGGATAGACCCCGTTTCCCCTACGCGACGTTCAAACACGACCCGGCCGAATTGGTCCGGGTCGTTTTGTTTCCAGGTGAAGCCGATCAGGTGTGCAAGGAACTCGGCTGCACCCTCGCGCAGCTGCGCCGCTGGCAGACCGGCGCGGAGGCCGTTCCCCGGCCCGTGTTCGCGTTTCTGCGGCTGTGGCGGCGTCGGACCCTCGGGCCACAGTACGGCGCGTGGCGGGACGCCTACGTCGACGAGGACGGCACCACGCTACGCCATGCCTCCGGCGTCGGCGTCCGCATCGAGGACGTAACCAAGCTGGCGGAGTACCGCCGGCTGTCCGCCCTCTGTACTCAGCAGGCCGAGACCATCGAGCGGCTGATGGTGGAGCGCAACTTCTACCGCAACCAGTGCACGCGAGAGGCAACCTTCGGACTGATGCTGAACCGGATATTCCGCACTCCCTAACGGGAGGCGGAAAGTCGGTCTCTGACGGGTCAAGAGTCTCAATATGAGACTATAGACGGGTATTACCAGTAACCCGTCTAGGCCTGCGGCCCGAAACCACCCCACAACACCCCCTCCGTTGCGCTGCGCGCCGGAGGGTAGACCGTGGGGCTCCGCCCCACACCCCGAGCTCGCCGCTAGGCAGCCGGGCAGGCGTTAAAACCCCGCCTGCCCAGCAGCCGAAAGCATGGGTCACTACAAAGGCATCAAGGGCACGAATCCTCGCCCGGTCCACCGCGCAAGCGCGGCGGCTGCGGCCTCTGGTTCGACCCTTGACCCCTTTTCCGTTCCAAAAGCAAAGGGCGGCACGCTGGCCGCCCTCCTCTCAGGTCGTTGCGTAGATCTAAATCACAACAGATCCACAACCCGATACGTCGGCTGATTCCTGTTTTCGTCCAATGCCTGATCACGTCGATACGTGACCCACCAGCGATACGAGTCGAGCACGAAACGGCGGTTGAAACGGCGAGCCATCCTCTGACGAACCATGTAGCGCTGGAAAACGGACTCGATCAGCCGATTGCCCAGGCGAAACAACAGCCACATCAGGTAAGGCAACATCGAGATCAAGGCCATCCACTGAAAGAACAGCTCCAGGTCGGCGCGGGTGATGACGTAGGTTTCCATTACGAGTTGTCCTCCTTGGATGATTTCATGCCCCCGAAGGGCTGATAGGCCGGAGCCTGTTTAGAGGCCTCAAGCTGGGCGATCTGCGGGCCGCTGCCGGGCTGCTGATCAACCGGCTTGGCCTGAGCCACAACTGGCCCCGCGTACTGCGGCGCGGCCTTGTACGGGTTGTGCCGGCCGTTGGCGACGATGTCGCGGCAGGTCGGTTCGTCGACGGTCCTGATCAACGTGCCTTGCCCGCTGTAGCAGCTGCACCGGGTTGTGCTAGCAACGCAGGCGTCAGGCCATTCCATGTCTTTGACCTGGCGCTGGCTGTCGAAGATGGGAGCGGTCTCAGGACGGTTCAGGACGACCGGCTGAAAGTCGAGTGGGCGAACGCCGATCGGTGCCTGTACCGGTGCCGCGCCACCCTGCCCGCCCGCCCCCGCGCCCGGCTGCGCCGGTCTCGGGTCCGAGCTGGCGGTGGCCGCGGGCCTGTCCGGCGTCGTACGGCGTTTGACGCTCCCGTAGACGTACCAGCCAGCAATGGACGCAAGCAGCAGACAAACCACGAAAACGATCAACGGCTTCGGGATGGAGTACTTTTGCTTGATGTGCAGGCTCGACGACTTGTACAAGTCGAAGACCTGTTTCGGGAGCTTGTACTTGCGCTTGGCCGCAATATCACGTTCGGTCTTGCTCTCAGCGTCGACCGCCTTCGGCCACTCATAGAGCTTGCGGCCGAAGAAGTTCGATTCGATGTGCAGGTGTTTGCCGGCCAGCGCCCGAACGTTGGCGTCCAGGAGAGTGGTCTTTTGCGTGATCAGCCAGAAATCGACCCCGGTATGGCGATGGGTCTCGAACGCGGCCACATAGTCCGGAACCTTGGAGCTTGTGTTGCGAGGGCGGTAAACGTTCTGCGCCTCATCAATGACGATGATCGACCCCGGTGGGAAGGTGAAAACAGGCTTCAGCAAGGACGGGTCTTCCTCGGCCGGCACCAACTTGGTCCACTCCGCCACCGGAGGCACCAATTGATGATCGAGCTTGAGTTCAGGAATACCCATGGTGAAGATCGGGCGATTGCCTTCCAGCTCCTTCAGCAGCTTGACCGCCAGCGCGGTCTTGCCCGCCCCGGGCGTACCAGTGATCACGGTAATCATGTCGTCAACACCCCGATGCGTTTCGTGACCACCAAACCAATGCGATAGGCCACCGCCCCGGAAAGAATGCCAAGGGCCTGCCCTGCCCCAGCCAGACCGAGCAGCGCAGCAACTGAGGGGATGATGCCGTTGAGGTTGTTCTGAATAAGCGTATTGATCGCACCAAGGGCCGTACTCAGACCGGCATACGTAATAACGCCCAAGCCAATCGAGGCGAGCACCTGCTTGGCGGCGGGGGCGACCAGCGCAAACAACGCGGAAGCAAAGTTAGCCATCTTGTTTCATCCCAAACATGAGGTAGAGCGCCGCCAGACCGGCAAAGGCGATGACAATCGGTCGAATGCCTGTGGCGAAATCACATGACGGCTGCCATGTCATAGCGACCGTGGCGAAATGAAGATGCAATTGCTGAGGGGCCGGGCACGTCGACGGCAGGCTGAACGGCGACCAGCTGAACGTCGGGTTGATCTGCTGCTGGCCGATCTCGGGACCGCTGGGGGCATCGCCCCAATCCGAGCAGCCGATGCTGTTCGGCTTCTTGTCGCAGTCGGTTTTCTGTTCCTGCTGGGCGGTGCTGTTCTTGTAGGTCTGGTTGGTCTCGGTCTTGGTCGTTACCGAGTTGTCGGTGTTGTAGATATTGGTCGTCTTGGTCTGAATGACGGATTCCTTAACCGGAGCCGGGTCTTCGGCAGGACGTTCGCCCAGGTCGATTTCCCACTTCAGCATTTCCTGTAGCTGGTAAGTCTCAGTCGAGCCGTCGGCATTCTGTTTGGTGCCGGTACCCACCAGCTTTTGCGGAGAGAGTGCGTCGGCGAGCTGCTGGATTTTGTTGGTGGCGTCCTGTAGCTCGATGTTGCGCTGAGCCAGCTCGCGCAGAACGTCGGCAGGCTGGGCATTCACGACCCCCTCAGCCTGTTGAAGAAAATCGGCATCGGTCGCCGGTTTCGGACTGGACGGATTGATGTCATTTTCCCTGTAAACGTAAAAAGAGCCGCCGCCGACCCACGTAATGCGATGCGCCGTAGCACTATCAATCGTCTTGATCCAACAACCAGTTTTACCGTAATACGTGCAACCATAGGCCATGGCTTCATCATGAGTACCGTAAAAAATTGGATTACTCATGAAGCGCCACGTGCCAGAGTATTGCTCAGCAACGGCAGGTTTCATCCATTGTTCGTTTGACCACTCCCAGCCCTGTTGAAGCAGCCACTGCGCCAGCACGGAGCCGGCTAATCCGACCGGTGACACGGACATGCCTACCCGAGCGGCATTGACCACGCCGGACTTGGGTATCTTGGACAAGACGTTGACGGCCACCTGAGCCGCCGTACCGGTGGCCGCATCGCCCATCGCCTGTGACCACGAGCGGTTGACCTCGACGGTCGGGCCATTGACCGTGGCAGTAGCGCCAGCCCCCGCCGTCGCATTGCCTTGGGGAACGCGGTTCAGATTGCCGCCGCTGTGGCTGTAGCCATCGTTGACGGTCCAGCCCGCCGAGGCGTAGCCGGTCAGCAGCGTGGCAACGAAGCCGAGCAGGAAGAAAGCGAAGTTGCGGAGGTGGCGGTTCATCGCGTCAGCACCAGAGCGGCAAGCACCACCGAGGCGAAGCCGGCGAGGAAATAGGGATCGATCACAGCGCCCTCCTAACGAGTTTGGCCGCGAAGGCAGCGAACATCACAGCAGCAACCAGCCAGCCAAGTGCCATGCCATCCAAAGTGCGGTCGAGGTTGGAACAGTCAGGAAAAGAAGAGACAGCCGTGGTGGACGACTGGAGGACCATCGAACCGCTCGCGGAGTCGTAGCGGTTCAGTTTCCAGACACCACCGTCGAGCTGGTATTGCGTGACGGTGGACCCGGAAACGGCAGGCGGTACGCCACCGAAGTAGACCGCTTCCGCCTCCGACTGCGATTCGTAGCAGGCTACCCCGACAGCGTACCCCATGGCTTAAGCCGCCTTGCGCATGTACTTGAACGCGGCAATGCCGATGATGACCACCAGCACAGCGCCGCCGATTACGGCAGCATCGGTGCCGGCATCGTTCAGCGCGGTGGTCACGGCAGCCGGAACAGCGGCCATGGCGGAGCCAGCAACAGCCAGGGTGGAACCGGCAACGGCAACGAGCTTGGTTTTCATGGATTTGAACATGGTGATACTCCTTCAGGGTTATGCGCCGTAGCGCGGGGAAATCGGTTAGGCCGCTTGCTGGGCAGCTTGCTCGGCCTTCTGCACCGCTTGCAGGCTGAGCTTGCGCTGGTGGTCCCAGTACCACGCCGGGGCGTCCACCAGCGGGGTGATCTCGACCACCTTGATGACGGTGGAAAACTTGTGCAGCGTCGGCAGCGGTTCGCTGATGTCCAGGCCGTAGTCGCGCAGGCTCTTGGCGTGGCGGAAGAAGGTGGCGCGGGACATGAGGGCGCGGACGTTCTCGCCGCGCAGGAAGGCGGCGGCGGTGACGCGCACCGGGGCCGGGAGGTCCTCCAGCTGGAAGCGGGTGACGTCGGCCTTGGTGCGGGCCAGCAGCGGGTCGACCTCACCCGCGAAGAGGTTGACGAGCTTGGTCATGGTGATGTCTCCGAGGAAACGCAGTGAGTTGTCACGCAACATGAGGCGGGAGGCTTCGAGTTCGAGCCGGACGATGCCTTGCTGATTACAGAACTGATAAACGGGGTCGGATTCAATTTCGGAACGTGGGCGCCCGTGACGGTGCACGAGCATTTCAGGGGCCTTCAGGTAGGCCTTGAGGTACTTCCGGCCTCCCTTGGTGCCCCATACGACGGTGGTCTCCCCTGCCCGGCCGCGCTTGACCTTGGAGAGCGATTGCGTGGCGAGCCAGTCAATCATGGCTTGGGCGTTGGCCGCCGAGCCGGTGGCGTAGTTGCGCGTCAGGTGCAGGGTGGAGACGCTGGCACCGGTCCATTCGGTGATCTGGCCGGTCTTGATGTCGTAGTCAGACGGGTCTTGCTTTGCCACCTCTTCACCGGCGGTAAAAGGGGGCAAACCAAGCTCAGCCAGAATGCGGTTGATGCGGTCGAGGGTGGCGTCGAAGTCCAGGTTGAACAGGTTGTCGGGGCGACCGAAGCGGCCCACGTTGCCTTCGAACTCGACGCGTCGACCATCGCAACGGACGATGTACAGGGAGTCGAAGGAGCCCTCGAAGTGGCGGCGGCTGACGCTGATGTACTCGGGTTTCAGCGTGCCGTCCTCGAACTCCTCGAACTCGCCAGCTTCGTTGCGGGCGTATTTGCAGACCCAGCCGCTATCGACCATCGGCAGCTTTTCGAACTCGTTGGTGTCGAGGTCGAAGCGCAGCTGGTGCGACTGGCTGATGCGGATGAAGTCGACAAATACGCCTTGCATCAATGAACCCCTGCGGCCTTGTCGAGCTTGTAGGGGATGGCGACCTTGTAGTCCTGCACGTAGCCCTCGAGGCCCTTGCCGAACTTGTCCAGGCGCTGGCCGAGCACGAGCTCGACTTCGCAGGGGTACGGCAGGGTCAGGAACTTGGCGACGGCGGTTTCGTCGATCGGCAATTCGCTGATCTGGAAGCCAGCGGCCATCTTGTTGAAGGCCTCCGAGGAAACGTTCTCTTCAGGGCGCAGGACACGAACGAAGTGCATCTCGAACGGCTTGCCGGTTTTCTTGGCTTTGCCGTTCATCTTCACGACGGCGATGGCGGGGACTCTCATGACGGGGACCTTTCAGTAATGGACGAAGTCGGGACACCAACACCATCGAGGGTGAGAACGTAGGAGCCCACAACAGGGGAAAAAAACAGAAAGCACTGATGGCCGTGCCTCTGGAAAATCTGCTGGTAAGAACGGCGATAACGCGGCAACTGGAAAGACATGCCCGAAGCGGGGATGGCAAAGATGAGCTTGATCATGGCCGGGCTCACTCGGAATCCAAGGAATCATGACGAGCCATCAGGGCGTCACGCTTCGAGACAAAGGACGCGATAGACGAAACGAAGGCATCAGCGGGAACGTCCGTGTCTGTGCCATTGACAGAACGACCCAAACAGCGAGCCATCGCCGAAAGTTCATCATCCATCCGGCAAATTTTCTCGAAGAGAAGATGACCAAGCTCATGGCGGTTAGGGCCATAGGCGGAAGCATCGAACGGAACACGCGGGGACTTACAGCTGCTAACGTCGGTGGACATGCTGGCCTCCTGCTAAAATTGAAGAAACATCGATGTTCTCAAGTGAGAACAAACTAATGATATGTTCCCACTTGAGAACACGCAAGGAGAAAAAATGCTCACGTCACGGGATTACCTAGAAAAGGCACTGGCCAAGCTGGGAGATATAAGCGACCTGAAGAAAGCCGAGCTGCTCAAAGTAGGCAGATCGAGCCTGAGCCAGTATCGAAGTGGCGAGCGCATCATGGATGACTTCGCCTGCATCATGGTGGCCACCGAGCTGGGGATTGACCCGCTAGCGGTGATCTATGCCGCCAACTATGAGCGCGAAAGGAACGTCGAGAGGAAAAGCGCGTGGGAGGATTTTCGGAAAAAGCTCGGCGTGATGGGAGTGGCCGGGCTGCTGGTGATGGGGATGGCGGGAACTCCCCCCAAGGCTGAGGCGATTGTTTTAAACAAATCAATTACTTCAGTTGATAGCAAATCTATATTATGTCAAATTACGTCGCCAGATTCGCAGGCGCTTGGCGGCCCTGTTTGGCATATTGCATCCTAATGCTTTTATGCTGCATGGATAGACAGAGACTACCCTACGCCAAATTCAAGCACGACCCGGACAAGCTTCTCCGGGTCGTTTTGTTTCCGGGCGACCCCGCCGAGGTCTGCAAGGAACTGGGCTGCACGCTCGCACAGCTACGGCGCTGGCAGACCGGCGCCGAGGCCGTTCCCCGGTGTCAAGCGACACGAGGATTTGACCCCCTGGCGACATCTGGAATTGACCCCCAGGGTTAATCAACTAGTTGATGTAATCGGTTCGGCCGCCGCCTTCTGCAGCAGGCCGCTCCGTCGCTTGTCGCGTAGCCGGTAACTATCTCCCCGGATCGTGACCACCTGGCTGTGATGCAGCAGCCGATCCAGGATGGCCGTTGCCACCACTGCGTCACCAAACACTTGGCCCCATTCCCCCACCGGGCGGTTGCTGGTGATCAGTAGGCTTGCCCGCTCATAGCGCCGCGAGACCAGCTGGAAGAACAGGTGCGCTGCCGCCGGCTCCAGCGGCAGGTAGCCCAATTCATCGACGATCAGCAGCTTGGGTTTCGATAGCTGCAACAGCTTCTCCTCCAAGCGCCCATCGGCATGCGCCTTCGTCAGTCCAGCCATCAGAGACGCAGCAGAACTGAACAGCACCGTGTAACCCCGTTCTACCGCCTCACGCCCGAGTGCTACCGCCAAATGCGTCTTGCCGACTCCGGGCGGTCCCAGCAGCAACAACGCTTGACCGTGGCCAATCCAGCGCCCGGTGGCCAAATCCCGGACCTGGCCGGGATCAATCGACGGCTGCGCATCGAAGTCGAAGCCCTCCAGCGTGCGTACACAGGGGAATCGAGCCAGCTTCATCCCCATCTGGATGCGTCGCGTATCGCGCCGGGCCACCTCTCGCTCGGCCAGGAGCAGCAGCGCTTCGCGCAGTGTCATTTGGGCACGGCTCGCTTCGTCCAGCAGGCTATCCAGCTGATCCCGGATCGCCGTCAAGTGCAGCCGGGTCAACAGTTCTTCCAGTCGGTCGGGTTCGATCATCACCAGCCCCCTCCGACCAATTCCTCATACTCTGCCAGCGGGCGCAGCAAAGCGCCGCCGTGTGGCGGGACCGGCTCGGATAGCGGCGGCACGACCCCAAGCAGATGGGCGCGGTCAATTTGCCGTCCGCGACTGCCGGCCAACTCGGCGTGATGCGCTACTTCCTGGCCGGCGTAATGGACCGTCACCGTGCCTGCTCGTACAACGACCGTGACCATCTCGCCGATCAGCCGCCAGGGCACGCTGTAGGCATTAGTATCGAGCTCGACACAGCCTTCGGCATTGACGCGACGGATCAGCTCCCGCACTTGCAGGAACGGCACTATGCCGGCAACAGGACGCAGATGCGGACGTTCGCCGTCGAACCGCTCCTTGGGCGCCATGCCGGTCGTCCCGTGGATGCGGGTATCGGCCACCTCCCGCTGCCAGCGGGTCAAGTGAGCCTCCAATGCGGCCCAGCTCTCGAATGTGTAACCGGCGATAGCATTCTTCTTCACATAGCCAACGCCGTTCTCGGTCTTGCCCTTGGTGCGCGCACGGAACGGCGCGCAGGCCTTCACGCGCACATCCCAATGCCGGCAGAACGCCTCGAAGCGGCTATTGAAGCGGACCTGCCGGGTCTGCATGTCGTGCTCGACCACGAGGGCCTTGGCGTTATCGATCAGCAGAGTCTGCACCCGTCCACCGAAGTGCTCGAACGCCGCTTCGATACCGCCAAACCAAGCACTCTGCCGTTCGTGACGGAATGGGCAAACAAAGCCACGGCGCGAGTAGCCAAGCGTCGCCACGAACAGGTACACACGCACCAGTTCGCCACCGATCTGGATGCGCACTTGGCCGAAGTCGATCTGCATCTGCTCGCCAGGAGCAGTCTCGAACCGGATCGTCGCTCGCCGGCTGGCTTCAAGCTCCTGCCGATATGGCCGGCAGGCGCGTTCAACGGTGCGCAGGCTGGTGGCAATACCGTGTTCCTTAGCCAGCAGCTGACGCACCACGTCGCAGTTGCCCTTGTGCGTTAGAAACTGCTCACGTAGCCAGGCCTCGTGCCCGGTGAGCACGCCGCTGCGTTGCGGCTGCTGGTATGGCACCGGGCCGCCGGCACGCAAATAGTGCCGCACGGTATTTCGGGCGATTCCCAGCGTCTTGGCAATCCGCTTCGCCCCCCAGCCGGATTGCCCCAGTCGAACGATTGCCGTTACTGCTTCCGGCTCCAACATCTCCCGTACTCCACAAACCTCACGGGGTACAGGATGACTCGCTGAATACTGCGTTTCCAACGACTGCCTCCTTGCAAACAAGGGGGTCAGTTCTTCGTGTCGCTAGGGGGTCAATTTACGATGTCGCCTGACACCCGGCCCGTGTTCGCGTTCCTGCGGCTCTGGCGGCGCGCACCATAGGACCGCAGTTCGGCATCCACTCAAGGGCAATGGGAATATCTCCATCAGCCACCAAAGGCTCTACACCCTTCCTTGGCGAGAGCTTCTTGAGCATCTCGCAATCGCTGCAAATCATCCTGATAGGCTTTGTTGTTGTCGAGCCGGCGCTTCACACCATCACGGATCTGGCGAAGCTGCTGGCAGTCCGGCGCTGACTTGCTGGCCGTCATCCGACGATGTCGCGAAGGTGTCTGCCGCTTCAATTGCCGCTCCCGTTCCGCCGCCGCTTGAATACTGTCAAATTGCTGGCGGGCTTCAGCTATTGTCGAGTCGGCAAAAAAGGCCGCCGCCCGAGAGCCGGGCGGGCAACTGCCATCGAATACAAAGTGAAAACGCTGAAGGCGCGAGATATGACAAACCGTGACCATCCCCCGCTCAGGATTGTCTACCCCGCCGACATACCCTCCCCGCTCAGGCCGTTGCACTGCCAGTGAGCCTGCCGGGCAGCTGCCGGTGGTATACGTTACCGCACCGGTTTGGCCGTGCCGGCACCGCAGAACGGCGGTTTCTCCCGCACCGAGCGCCGATTCCATGCAGAGGCACAGGATCACCAGCCATATGATTTTCATGCAAACTCCCTGAGCAAACAGTCTGCGGCACAGATTACACCATTGTCATTTTTCTGTCATACCGGCACGCCCTGCCCTGCGCATGCCCCTAAAACAAAAAAGCACCCCGTAGGGTGCTTTGATTAAGCTTACGTGGATTTTTCCTCCACTCAGGCCTTGGACATGCGACGGCGCTCATGCTCTTGCAGGTAACGCTTGCGCAGACGGATGGTCTGCGGGGTGATCTCGACGATTTCGTCGTCGTCGATGAATTCCACCGCAGATTCCAGCGTCAGCTTGATCGGAGTGGTCAGACGAACGGCTTCGTCGGTACCGGACGCACGCACGTTGGTCAGCTTCTTGCCCTTGAGCGGGTTGACCACCAGATCGTTGTCGCGGCTGTGAATGCCGATGATCATGCCTTCGTACAGTTTGTCACCCGGGCTCACGAACATGCGGCCGCGATCTTCCAGGTTCCACAGGGCGTAGGCTACGGCTTCGCCGTTGTCCTGCGAGATCAGCACGCCATTGTGACGGCCCGGCATGTCCGGTTTGACCGGAGCGTAGTCGTCGAACACGTGCGACATCAGGCCGGTGCCGCGAGTCATCGTCAGGAAGTCGCCCTGAAAGCCGATCAGGCCACGCGCCGGGATGTGGTATTCCAGGCGGGTACGACCCATGCCGTCCGATTCCATATTGGTCAGTTCGCCACGGCGGCGGCCCAGTTCTTCCATCACGGCGCCCTGGTGGCTGTCTTCCAGGTCGATGGTCAGGTTCTCGTACGGCTCGCACTTCTCGCCGTTGATCTCCTTGAACACCACGCGCGGCTTGCCCACAGCCAGCTCGAAGCCTTCGCGACGCATGTTTTCCAGCAGGATGGTCAGGTGCAGTTCACCACGACCAGAGACGCGGAACACATCGGCGTCTTCGGTGTCTTCGACGCGCAGCGCCACGTTGGTCAGCAGTTCCTTGGTCAGGCGGTCGCGGATCTGGCGCGAGGTCACGAACTTGCCCTCGGTGCCGGCGAGCGGCGAGGTGTTGACCATGAAGTCCATGGTCAGGGTCGGTTCGTCGACCGACAATACCGGCAGGCCAATCGGGGTATCGCGATCACAGATGGTCACGCCGATACCGATGTCTTCGAGACCGGAGATGATCACGATGTCGCCAGCTTCGGCTTCCTGTACTTCGACACGCTCCAGGCCCTTGAAGCCCAGCACCTGGTTGATACGGCCTTGCGCCACTTGTTCTTCGTGGTTCATCACCACCACGACCTGGCCCGGCTTGATGCGGCCGTTCAGGATACGGCCCAAACCCAGGCGGCCGGTGTAGGTGGAATAGTCCAGCGCCGAGATCTGCAGCTGCAGCGGAGCATCCGCATCGCCGGCCGGGATCGGCACGTGCTTGAGGATGGTATCGAACAGCGGGCGCATGTTGTCGGACTCGTCTTCCAGCTCGTACTTGGCGAAACCGGACAGGCCCGAGGCGTAGATGATCGGGAAATCGAGCTGCTCGTCGGTGGCGCCCAGCTTGTCGAACAGGTCGAAGGTCTGGTCCACCACCCAGTCCGGACGGGAGCCCGGGCGGTCGATCTTGTTGATCACCACGATCGGACGCAGCCCCAAAGCCAGCGCCTTCTTGGTCACGAAGCGGGTCTGCGGCATCGGGCCTTCGACGGCGTCGACCAGCAGCACCACACCGTCCACCATGCCCAGTACGCGTTCTACTTCGCCACCGAAGTCGGCGTGCCCCGGGGTGTCGACGATGTTGATGTGGACACCTTCGTAGTTGATCGCGGTGTTCTTGGCCAGAATGGTAATGCCGCGTTCTTTTTCGAGGTCGTTGCTATCCATCACGCGCTCAGCCACCTGCTGGTTTTCGCGGAAGGTACCGGCCTGACGCAGGAGTTGGTCGACCAGGGTGGTTTTGCCGTGGTCAACGTGGGCAATAATGGCGATGTTGCGAATCTGTCGGGTCATGTCTTTGGACGAGAACGGAAAAATCACAAGATTCTAGCACGACATCCCCACTCTCTCACAGGGCCAAACACGACTTTCGGAGCGGTTTTGGCTACACTCCAGAGCAAAACGAACAAGGAGCAGGAAAATGTACGATTGGGACGCTTTGTGGCACGAGCATGCGGGCTATCGCACTGGCTATACCGGCGAGAAGAACGACCTCAACGAGCTGGCCGAAGAACTGTCGGGCTCGCTGCTGCATCCGGCCAAGGACGAGTCCGGCGTGGCGGTTTACGACAGCGGCGACAACTATGTGCTGGTCGGCCATGGTGACGGGCTGCAGATCCTGGAGGTGCCCAAGCACGCCCTGTTCGACATCACACTACGCTTCGTCGGCGAAGACGAAGGAACGGACACACCCCTGCCCTACGTGGAAATCCTGGTCGACAACCTGGCCACCGGCGACGAGGCGGCATGGCGTGGCGTGGTGACGCAAGGCGACGATGGCGCGCCACTGGTGGCGGGCTGCCCGTTACGCAGTGCCACCCTGCCCGAGATGCCGTTTACCGAGTTGTCGTTCAGCCAGGGCGAGCGTTTCCGCGTGGCGCTGGGCCAGCTGTGGCAAGAAGACATCCCGCAGCTCAAGCCGCTGATGGAAGCCTGGTTCAAGGGCGAGAAGGCGCTGGTGATGGAGTCGGCCAGCCATCCCTTGCCGGACGACCCCCGCACCCGGGAAATGCTCGAACGCTACGCCGAGATCGTCCACCGTGAGCAGGCGGTACTGTCGCGCCTGTTCAGCGACAACGAGCTGCATCTTGTTGCCGAAGTGCTGCGCGACATCCACTTCGAAACGGCCGCCTCCTGCCGCGGCGTGTGGCTGGCGGTAGAGGCACGCCTGATCCACGACGAACTCGATCGCAAGCTGGAGGTCGATGCGCAGTCCCTGCTCGAGCGAATGAAGGCCCTCAGCTTTGCCCAGGAAGTGGCTCTGATCGAGGCGTTGTCGCCGCTGCGCGAGCAGCAGGACCAAGGCTGAGCGGCACGAAAAAAGGGCGGCTCTCAAGCCGCCCGCAATCCCATCCGTACGAAGAAAAAGTGTTCGTGGCAAGCCCGACACGCCGCGCAGTCTAGCGTCCGATCATGACGCCGCCGTGACAGGGAACAGCGTCAGCACGATCTTGCCAAGGTTGCAGTTGTTTTCCATCGCCTCGTGCGCCTCGGCCACCGCGGCGAGCGGATAAGTGGAGTCCAGCGTCAGCCGGGCCGCGCCTTGATGCAAGGCGGGAAGGATTTCGGTTTCCAGCGCCCGCGCCAGGCGGGCCTTGACGGCCTTGGGCTGACTGCGCAGGGTCGAGCCGATCAGGGATTGCCGCTTGACCAGCAAGCGCCCCAGGTTGATCTCGCTCCGTCCTCCGCCCATGATGCCGATCAACACCAGCCGGCCGTCCAGGTTGAGGCAGCTCAGGTTCTGTTCCAGGTAGGCGCCGCCGACCGGGTCGAGGATCACGTCCGCCCCACCCCAAGCCTTCACCTTGCCGCCAAAATCCGTCTCCTGGCGGGCATTGAACGCCTCGTCGGCGCCGAGGTTGTAGCAGTATTCCAACTTTTCCTCGCTGCTCGCCGTGGCCCAGACCCGCGCACCCAACAACCGTCCGAGCTGGATGGCCGCGGCGCCCACCCCGCTGGCGCCGGCATGCACCAGCAACGACTGCCCTTCGGCCAAGCGGCCGACCTCGACCAGGTTGAGCCAAGCCGTCATCCACGCTTCAGGCAGGCTGGCCGCCTCGACCCAGGACAGGCCGTCCGGCTTGGGAATGGCCAGTTCGCTATCCAGCACCACGTATTCGGCATAACCACCGCCCTCGACCAGGCCGAACACCGCGTCGCCCGGCTGGAAGCGCGACGGGCCACGCACCGCCTCGACCACACCGGCCACCTCCAGCCCCAGGATGGCGGAGGCCCCGGCCGGCGGCGGGTATTGCCCTTCACGTTGCACGATATCGGCCCGGTTGACCCCGGCCGCCAATACTCTGACCAGGAGCTGCCCGTCACCGATAACCGGCTTTTCGACGATACCCAACTCCAGGGTTTCCCGGCCTCCCGGCCGGCTTTGAATCACCGCTTGCATAGACATGATCGTTCACCTCGTCGGTCTTTGCGCTCGCTCAAGCGCAGCAACCCTCATTTGTTTACAATAGCACGCCATGAGTGACGACTGTTTCCACTGCGGCCTTCCGGTTCCGGAGGGCGTCTCGTTCCCGGTACGCTATCGGGAAAGAACCGAATCCACCTGCTGCGCCGGCTGTCAGGCCGTGGCGCAGACCATCATCGATTCCGGACTCGACGACTATTACACCCACCGCACGCAGGGCGCCACGCAGGCCGAGGCGCTGCCGCTCGAACTCTTGGAGCGCATCCGCCTGTACGATTCGGATGAACTACAGCGAAGCTTCGTCCACCTCGAATCCGACAACGTGCGCGAGGCCGCGCTGATTCTGGAAGGCATCACCTGTGCCGCCTGCGTCTGGCTCAACGAACAGCACCTGATGCGCCTACCCGGCGTGATCTCGGTCGACATCAACTACAGCAGCCACCGCGCCCGGGTGCGCTGGGACAACTCGCGCCTGCAGTTGTCGCAGATCCTCGAGGCCATCGCCGCCATCGGCTACCGCGCCCACCCCTACGATGCGGCGCGCCAGGAGGCGCTGAACCAGAAGGAGCGCAAACAGGCGCTCACCCGGCTGTGGGTGGCCGGGCTGTCGATGATGCAGGTGATGATGTACGCCGTGCCGGTGTACATGGCGCCGGACGGCGAGATCGACCCGGATTTCTTGTGGATGCTGCACTGGGCCAGCCTGCTGCTGACGCTGCCGGTCATCGTCTATTCGGCGCTGCCGTTCTACCGCGCCACCTGGCGCGACCTCAGCACGCGCCGCGTCGGCATGGACACGCCGGTCACCATCGGCATCCTGGCCGCCTTCATCGCCAGCACCTGGGCGCTCATCAACAAGGTGGAACACGGCATCTATTTTGACTCGGTGTCGATGTTCGTGTTCCTGCTGTTGGGCGGTCGCTATCTCGAAGGTATCGCCCGCCGCAAGGCCGGCGAAGCGGCGGAAAGCCTGGTCAAGCTGATCCCGGCCTTCGCCCACCGCTTCAGCGGCTGGCCAGCCGAGCGCACCACACACGAGACGCCGGTAAGCCAGCTGGCGGCGGGCGACGTGCTGCTGGTCAAGCCGGGCGAAACCATTCCGGCCGACGGCGTGGTACTGGATGGCGAGAGTGCCACCAACGAATCGCTGCTGACCGGCGAAAGCCGGCCGGTGACTAAGACGGTGGATTCGGCCGTGATCGCCGGCAGCGTCAACCTGGCAAGCCCGCTGACGGTGCGCATCAGCCAGACCGGGCAAGGCACCCGCCTGGCCGGCATCGTGCGCCTGCTCGATCAGGCGCTGGCGGAAAAACCGCGGCTGGCGCAACTGGCCGACCGTTTCGCCAGCGGCTTCGTCGCCGCGCTGTTGCTGGCAGCCCTGGCCACCTATCTCGGCTGGTACTTCGTCGACCCGGAACGGGCGCTGTGGATCACCGTGGCCGTATTGGTGATCTCCTGCCCGTGCGCCCTGTCGCTGGCCACGCCGGCGGCGCTGACCGCCGCCAGCGGCCACCTGGCCGGGCTGGGCGTGCTGACCACGCGCGGCCATGCACTGGAAACGCTGGCCAAGGTCAGCGACGTGGTGTTCGACAAGACCGGCACGCTGACCCATGGCGAGATGCGGCTGGTGGACACCTGGCGCTACGACGAGCAGGGAGACGTGCTCGCTCTGGCCGCCGCGCTGGAAGCCGGCTCGGAGCACCCGATTGCCCGTGCGCTGCTGGCGGCCGCTCCGGCAGATCTCCCTCCAGCCCAATCGGTGCGCAACGTTCCGGGACAAGGCATCGAAGGGATCATTGACGGCACGGCCTGGCGACTGGGCAGCAGCGACTTCGTCGCCGAACTGGCCGGACCTTCTCCGTCTGCAGCCGGCGACTGGCAGCGCGGCCACACCCGGATCGCGTTGGGTTCGCAGCACGGCTGGGCGGCACTATTCGCCATCGGCGACACGCGACGCGAGGACAGCGCCGCCACGGTGGCGGAACTCACCCGGCAGGGGCTGGCCGTCCACCTGCTGAGCGGCGACGAGCACGAGGCCGTGCAGCGGCTGGCCGAAGACACCGGTATCGCGCACGTCCGCGCGCGCGCCACGCCGGAGGACAAGCTGGCCTATGTCGGTGCGCTGCAACAGCAGGGAGGGCGCGTACTGATGGTGGGCGACGGCATCAACGACGCGCCGGTACTGGCGCGCGCCGACGTGTCGATGGCCATGGGTAGCGGCACCGACGTGGCCCGCGCCAGCGGCGACATGGTGCTGATCAACGACAGCCTGACGCTGGTCCCCGCCGCCATGGCCTTGTCGAGAAAGACGCTCGCCATCATCCGGCAAAACCTGATCTGGGCGGTGCTGTACAATATCGTTGCGCTACCGCTGGCGATGGCCGGTTATGTCACGCCCTGGCTGGCCAGCTTGGGGATGGCCAGCAGTTCGCTCTTGGTGGTGTGCAACGCCCTGCGTCTCGTGAAACGGAAGAACTGATGGAAAGCTTGTATCTGCTGATCCCGCTGAGCCTGGTGCTGGCCTTCGTGATCGGCTTCGTGTTCTGGATCGCTACTCGCGGCGGCCAGTTCGACGATCTGGAAGGGCCGGCCCACCGTATCCTGATGGATGACGACAAGCCGAAAGCAGGTCCCCACGGCCCACAGAACGAGTAAGCTTCCCTCCCCCCGCCCTGGCCGTTCAACCGAGCGGCCAGGCGGAAGACAGCAGCCCATCCTGCTCGCCGCGATTCAATCCGGCCCGGCAGACCAGCCGGCAGAAAAACGACAGCACACCCCCTTCCTTCTCGCCTCCGCCATCGTTCCGCAGAGCCGGCAGCAGTGGCACCGCTTCCTCGAAGCGGACCTTGGCGGAATCGGCCACCGTGCCCGGCACCGCCACCGAAATCACATGGCACGGTTCCAGCCGCAAAGACACCCTCTGCCAGCCACTGTTCTCACCGGCCAGGGGTGAAGAAACCCCGCCATCGAGGGCAAGACAGCTCAACGGCCGTTCGAAGCCCTGCCCCGTTGCTTTCGCCACCGCCTCCTTGATGGTCCAGAGACGCAGCAGGCTCTCGGCCTGGCTGGCAGCGGGCAGTGCGCGCAAGGCCTGCATCTCGCCCGGCGCGCAGACCTGTGCCGCCACACCGAGCGGGTCTGGCCCGAGATGGCGCAGGCTTTCGACATCGGCCCCGACCTCGCCGCTTCGGCTGACCGCACAAAGCGCCAGCCCGTCCGCATGCGCCAGGCTGACGTGCAACGGACAGGCGGACTCCGGCGCTACCGCCATCAGCCGCCCTCCAGGAGCGACTCTGAAATGCAACTGGTGCGGATCGGTGCCGGTCAACTCCGCCAGCATCGTCCGCACCAGTGCATGCGCGGCCAGATAGTCGCGTCGGGCTTCTGCCGGGTGACAGCGCACGTGGATCTCGCGCTCGTCGCTATCCAGCAACTCCAGCGCCTGCGCCGCGACGGCGGCATCCTCGAACGCCGCCGTGCGGACAAAGCGCACCAGGACGTCATACGGTGGCACGGCACGCATGCTCCACCTCCTTTCGCTGATCAAGCCGGCTGCCGCGCCACGCTGCCGGAATCCCCGTCCAGGCAGTACCGGCAGGCAGCGTTTCGCCTTTCATTAGCAACGACAGCGCATCGAGCCGCGCGCCCTCTTCCATGACAGAGTCGTACAGCACAACCGAGTAGGCGCCCACCTCGGCGTCCGCGCCGACGTGCAGCGTGGAGGCCTTCAGCATCCGGTCTTCGAACAAGTGGGTCTGCATCACGCAGCTGTCGTTCAAGACGACGCGGTCGCCCAGGTTGACCAGATCGAACTCGAGAAAACCGGTGGTCGAGAGATAGACGCGCCGGCCGATATGCACCCCGAGCAGGCGCAGATACCAGGGCAGCAAGGGCGTACCGCGCAGCGCCGCCAGCATCAGCGGCGTCGCCAGGAACTCGTACAAGGCGTTGACCAGTTCCAGCCGCCAGACGAACAGGCTCCACAGCGGGTGCACGAACGGCCGGAAGCGTCCCATGATGCACCACTTCGCCAGCACCACCATGCTAACCACCACGGCGCAGCAGGCCATGTAGACGAGCGGCAGCCACAGCAGCGCCACGGCCAGACCAACACTGTCGCGCAGCTGCATCATGGAAATGACGACGCTGGCGGTGACGAGGATGAAGCCAGCCGGCGGCAACGTCACGCGCAGTATCTCGAAGCTGCCGCGCGCCCAGCGCAGCCAGGTCGGCGGATTATACGTCCGCTGCTCGGTGAAGCCGGCACTCGGCTCACGCCGCGGCAAACGCAGCGGCGGAGAACCCAACCACGAGGCCCCGGTCTGGGCCGCCAGTTCCGGCGTCGGCGGGGAGATCGACAGCACGCCGACCAGCGAGTTGTCGCCCAGGGCCACGCCGCCCGGCACCACCGCGCTGTTGCCGATGAACACGCGCTGACCCAGGTGGGTGCGCCCCAGCGAGATCCAGCCGCCCTCGATGTGCGGCGGGCCGAGCGACACCTCGTCCGCGACAGTGCTGCCGTCGTCGAGCTGCAGCAAGTCGGGCATCGTCGAGCTGGCCGTCGACAGTTCGACCAGACGGCCGATCTTCGCGCCCAGCGCCCGGTACCACGGCGCCACGTAGAGCGTGGCGTGCAGCGGGCCGATCAGGCCGAGGCTCATCGCCATCAATTGATCGATGATCCAGTGCCGCAGATAAAAGCCGCTGTACAGCGGGTAACTGGCAGGCCGCACGCGGCCAAGCAGCAGCCACTTGAGGATGACCACTTCGGTGGTCAGCAGCAGCACGAAGGAAGCGCCGACCAGTGGTGTCGCCGCCAGATAACGAAATGGCTGTTCGAAGAGATCGATCGTGGTCAGGATCGCCATGCCCGGCACGATGGCGGCAAACATGACGAACGGCAAGATCAACACCAGCAGGCCGTAGAGCGCCAGCATCGCAGCGCGCTGCCGGCGGCGGCAGGCCGGCACCCGCCCCGGCACAGCCGGCGGATGCTCGTCCCGATGGGCAGGGGAGCCGGTCCAGGTCTCGCCCGCCGGGATGCGTCCACCAAGAGGAAGCAGCGACAGGTCCGTCAGGCGGGAGCCATCCTCCATCACGGTGTGCTCGCGCAACACGGCGCGCGAACCGACGAAACAGCGGCGGCCGACGTTCACCGGCCCGATCACCAGTTCGTCGTCCTCGACCGTATAGCCGAGCAGCGAGGCATGGTCGTCGATGCTGGTGCCGTCCCCGATCGAGATCAGGTCGAAGGCGGCCAGCTCGTCGCTACCAAGGTAGACGTCGCGCCCGATGCGGACCCCCAGCAGGCGGTACACCAGCGGCAGCAAGGGGGAGCCGGCAAGATGGTTGAGCGGCACCGCCCCGATCAGTCCGTGAGCGAACCACCAGCGCAGGTAGTAGCCGCCCCACAAGCGGTGACGGCCGGGGCGAATCCGTCCCAGCAGCAGCCACTTGGCGGCGATGGCGATAACGAGCAGCGCCGGGAACATCGCCACCACCGCAACGGCGGCCCAGGCTATCGACTCCGCTAGCGAATAGCCGTCCTCTTGCAGGAAGAAATACACCAGGTAAGGCGTCGCCCATTGCAGGGCACCGAAGGCAAAGTGGAAATACAGGCCGCCGCTCTGGAGCACGCCCGCCAGGAAGTGCCGCATTCCGGCCCCGGCATCCGAGCCGGGAGGCGGGGCCGTCTCGCCCAAGGTCAGCGTCTCGGTGGCGGACTCGTCGAGCATGGCGGCCAGCGAAGCAATGGTCGGATGGTGGTAGATGTCGGCCACCGAGACGTGAGCGAAGCGCGGTTCCTTGCGCAATGCCGACACCGCCCGCGCCGCCAGCAGCGAGTGGCCGCCCAGATCGAGGAAGAAGTCGTCGTCGACGCCGACCGGCTGGGGCCGGAACAGGCTTTCCCACACCACGGCCAGATATCGTTCGGTGCCGCTCTGCGGCCGCCCCGTCGCGGCGGCCAGAGGCTGGGCGCGCGGCTGCGGCGGCGGCAGGGCTGAACGATCGAGCTTACCGCTGGGCTGGCGCGGCAGCTCATCCAGCGTCTCGATCAACGACGGTACCATGTAGGCGGGCAACTGCTGCCTCAGCGCACAGCGCAAGCCGGCTTCGTCGACCTGACACTCCATGCCGGGCACCACGTAGCCGACCAGATGCTGGAGGCCCGGCTCGTCTTCACGTACCGCGCATGCTGCCGCGGTGATGCCATCGATTTGCAGCAACGCCGATTCGATCTCGCTCAACTCGACGCGAAAACCGCGCAGCTTGACCTGGGCATCGGCCCGGCCATGGTATTCGAGCTCGCCGTTATCGTCGAAGCGGCCCAGATCGCCGGTGCGGTACAGCTTGGCGCCAGTGCCTGCCGGGGCGAACGGGTCCGCCACGAAACGCGATGCGGTTTCGTGGGCCAGCCCGACGTAACCGCGCGCCACCCCCGCGCCCCCGATGCAGATCTCGCCCACCTCCCCGTGCGGCACCGGCCGCATGGCCTCGTCGAGCAGGTGCACGCGATAGCCCGGCAGCGGGCTGCCGATCACCACCGGCTGTCCCGGCTGCAGATCGGCGCAGGTCGCGATGACCGTCGCCTCGGTCGGGCCGTAGGTATTCACCAGCCGCCGGCCGGGCCCGGCCCAGCGTTCCACCAGTTCCCGTGGGCACGCCTCGCCGCCCAGGATGAGCAGGCGCAGTGTCGGAACGTCCTCGGCGAGCATGGCCAGCAAGGTCGGCACGCACGACAGCACGGTCACCCGGTGCTCACAGAGAAAGCCGGCCAGATCCGGGCCACCACAGGCCATCTCGGGAGGCGCACAGACCAGGGTGGCGCCGGCAAAGAATGCCAGCCACACCTCCTCGACCGACAGGTCGAAGCACAGCGAGGCGCCCTGGTAGACCCGGTCCCGCTGGTGAACCGAGAAGAGGCGCCCCTCGGCGCACACCAGGTGCACGGCGTTGCGATGCTCGATCATCACGCCCTTGGGGCGGCCCGTCGAACCCGAGGTGTAGATGATGTAGCACAGGTCGTGCGACTCCACACCGACCGTAGTGGCCGGCAGCCGCATCGGACTCTGCGCGGCGATCGCGGCACGCTCGGTATCGATCCGCAGCACGGCGCCATCGAACGCGCCGCACCGTGACGCCAATGCCGCTATGGTCAACAGGATGTCGGCAGACGAATCGCGCAGGATGTACAAGACCCGCTCGGCCGGATAAGCGGGGTCGAGCGGCACGTAGGCCGCCCCGGCCTTGAGGATGGCGAGCAGGGCGACATAGGCGTCCACGGAACGGGGCAGCAGCATCGCCACGCGCGAGCCGCGCCCGACGCCGTGGGCGCGCAGATAGCGTGCCAGGCGGTTGGCGCGTCGCTCGAGGATGGCGTAACTGATGCGCTGATCGCCGGCAATCAGCGCGGTGGCGTCGGCACGATGGTCGGCCTGCCGTTCGAACAGTTCATGCAAGGCGGTGATGGAGGAGGTGCCCGTTGTATCGACACCATCAGGCCGGGTTTCAGAAGGGGTAACAGCGCGGGGAGGCGGGGTGGTCCGCAGAAGTTGTTTCAGCATCATGCATCCTCCGTTAGCCGCCAGGGGAACGCGGCCACATATTGCACTCCCATGGGATACAAACCACGTGGAGGCACGGATGGCTTCAAGAACGCCTGAAATCAAGAAGGCACGACGAAAGGCATAACGCCTGCCTGGGGCGGCGAATCATCAAGAATGAATAGGGACGGCGATGCCTGCATGCTCGGAAAAACCATGCGTTGCGGGCGTGGCCGCCTAGACGCCTGGCGTCCTGAAGCCGTTGGCTGACAGGGCTTCGGAAGCAGTCACCGTGACAGCATGACCAATGGGTGCAGCCGACACGATGCACGAACTTAAAGAGACACGACAATCTGTTTGAAGTTCCTGTTACTGGTACCGTTGGCTGACAGCCAAACGGGAATGGGCTAGCCTGCACTGTAGGCACCTGTCACCATGGCTGCTGTTTCCTATCACGTTCAAGCCTCGGCTTCTCGGTGCCTGCCAGCGAGAGTCTGCCGAAAACTGTCATCGTGGCGCGGCCACCGAATGGGCCGCGCATCGACACCCTGCCCTGCAGGGGGAGCGACTCTCTCCATCAGACACGGACCTTCATCACGATTGCCATGCCTGCTGCCCGCCGCTCTCAAGCACATCGCGCCAGACTGGATGCCCAGAACATCGGCAGGCTGACACCGGAGCAAGCCCTCACCAGCCTGCATACACGGCTGACCGGCCTGGATGAAGCCGAAGCGGCAAGACGGCACGCCGAGTATGGAGACAATACGGTCGAGCAAGTGACGGGCAAGCCGGTATGGCAGCATCTGCTGGAACAATTCGGTCATTTCTTTGCCCTCATCCTGTGGCTCGCTGCCGGTCTGGCCCTGCTGGCCCACGTGATGCAGGGCGACCCCGCCATGGCAACCCTGGGTTTTGCGATCATCAGCGTGATCGTCATCAACGGGCTGTTCTCGTTCTGGCAGGAATACAAGGCGGAGCAGGCGCTGGCGGCATTGCGCGAGTTGCTGCCCCTGGAAGTCAAGGTCCGCCGTGATGGTCAGGTACACCAAATGCCGGCCAGTCGATTGGTGCCAGGAGACATCGTCTTGCTCACGGGCGGCGATGCCGTGCCGGCAGATTGCCGGGTGCTTTCCGCCTTCGGCTTGCGCGTCAACAATGCGATCCTGACCGGTGAATCCGTCGCCCAGTCGCACCATGCCGAGGCCGATCGCACCGCCGATGCCCAATCCGGCCGTAACTGTCTGTTCGCAGGCACCTCCGTAGTGGCCGGCGAGGCGACGGCGGCCGTCTATGCTACCGGTATGCGCACTCGCTTCGGCCATGTCGCCCATCTCACCCAGGCGACCGAAGACACGACTTCCCCCCTGACACGCGAACTCGCACGGCTATCCCGCTGGGTGGCGGCATTCGCCACCTTGTTGGGGATCGTCTTCCTGACGATAGGCCTGGCCATCGGGCTTCCCTGGAATGACAACATGCTGTTTGCCATCGGCATCATCGTGGCCAATGTCCCGGAAGGCCTTTTACCGACGGTGACGCTCTCGCTCGCCATGGCCACGCAGCGGATGGCCAAACGCAAGGCGCTGGTACGCCATCTGCCGGCGGTGGAAACCTTGAGCGCCGCCACCGTGATCGTGTCGGACAAGACCGGGACGCTGACCGAGAACCGCATGCGCGTGCTAAACGTGTATACACAAGGGCGTGAGTACGCCCCCGATGCCCCGGAACTGCCTCCCGTGATGAGAGACATCGCCGGCCAGTGCCACAGCCTGCTCGCTGGCGCCGCCGGCTGGATCGGCGACCCGATGGAAATCGCTCTCATGGAATTCGCCGGCCCCCATGCCGGGCAACGCAGGCCACGGCGCGCCGAGTTGCCGTTCGACAGCGAGCGCAAACGCATGGCGGTATTGCAGGAACAACCGGAGGGGTTACGCCTGTTCGTCAAGGGTGCCGCCGAGAGCGTGCTGCCACTGTGCCGCACGGCGCTGATGGCGGAGGGTGAAGAGCCGCTCGACAGTGCGGCCCGGCAGCAGTTGCTGGCCGAGGTGGAGCGTATGGCTGAGCGCGGCCTACGCGTGCTGGCGCTGGCATACCGGCTGCCCGGCGCACAGCCCTTGGACGAGACCGACATGGTATTGGCCGGGCTGGTCGGCATCGAGGACCCGCCTCGCCCCGAAGTGGCTGCCGCCATCGCCACCTGCCGCCAGGCCGGCATCCGGGTCATCCTCTGCACCGGCGACCACGCCGTCACCGCCAGCGCCATCGCCCGCCAGATTGGGCTGTGGCAAGATGCCGGCACGGTAGTGACCGGGGATGAACTGGAGCGCCTGTCCGACACCCAACTGCAACTGCGACTGGATCACCCGGACCTGATCTTTGCCAGAACGACGCCGGAACAGAAACAGCGCATCGTCACGGTGCTGCAACGCAAGGGTGAGATCGTTGCCGTTACCGGCGACGGGGTAAATGACGCCCCGGCGCTCAAGAGTGCCGATATCGGCATCGCCATGGGCTTGCGCGGTTCGGACGTGGCCAAGGCTGCCGCGGACATTGTGTTGCTGGACGACAATTTCGCCACCATCGTCGACGCCATCGAGGAAGGCCGGGCGGTCTACGCCAACATCCGCAAGTTTCTCAGCTACATCCTCACCTCCAATATCCCCGAGCTGGTGCCCTACCTGGCCTTTGTACTGCTGCGCATCCCCCTGCCCCTGACCATCGTCCAGATCCTGGCGGTGGACCTGGGCACCGACATGCTGCCGGCACTGGCGCTGGGCGCCGAACCGCCCGATTCGGGGGTCATGCGCGAGCCTCCCAGGCCACGGCATGAGCGCCTGCTCACGATGGGCTTGCTGCTGCGGGCCTATGGCTTTCTGGGGCTGTTCGAGGCCGCGGCCGCCTTATTCGCCTTTTTCTCCGTGATGCAGGCTGCGGGCTGGCATTATGGAACGAGCGTGCCTGCCGATGCGCCCTTGTACCTGACGGCGACGACGGCCTGCCTCACCGCCATCGTGCTCGGCCAGGTCGTCAATGTGTTCCTTTGCCGGCATAGCACGGCTTCCGCTTTCCGCCTGCCGTTGTATAACCGCTGGCTGGCCGGTGGCCTCGCTTTCGAGCTGGGGCTCATCCTGCTCATCGTCTATACCCCACCCGGTCAGTATCTTTTCGGAACGGCCCCGCTGTCTGCCGGCGACTGGCTGGTTTCCTTGCCCATTCTGCTGACGATGCTGCTGGCCGAAGAGTTGCGCAAGGCCTGGATGCGTCGCCACCACGCCAGGGAGCGCCAAGCCTGGCCTGTTCGCCGACAGATCGGGTCCATGCGGCGCCCGGAGTAGCCCGGGCAACCATGGCTTTGCTGACACTCGCAGGGGAATGGGCTAGCATGCGCTACCCACCTTTCATGTGCTCGTTATCGTGATCGCCAGCTTCCCGTTCATCACCAGCCGCCGCTTCCTGCCGCTGTTCGGCACGCAGTTTCTCGGCGCCTTCAACGACAACCTCTTGAAGACCGCCATCGTGGTGCTGATCAGCTACCACGGGTTGGGTATCGGCGGCATGTCGCCGGCGATGCTGGTCAACCTCGCGGCGGGCCTGTTCATCCTGCCGTTCTTCCTGTTTTCCGCCACCGCCGGCAAACTATCGGAGAAGATCGACAAGGCGCGCATCGCACGCGCGGTGAAGCTGGTGGAGATCGCCATCATGCTGCTGGCCGGCGCCGGCTTCTTCCTTCACGCCGCCGGACTGCTACTGGCGGCGCTGTTCCTGATGGGGGTGCATTCGGCCTTCTTCGGCCCGCTGAAGTACTCGATCCTGCCGCAGTACCTGAACGACCGGGAGCTGGTCGGCGGCAACGGCCTGATCGAGATGGGGACCTTCCTCGCCATCCTGATCGGCCAGATCGGCGGCAGCCTGATGACGCAGGGCGGCCCGTGGCTGATCGTAACGATGATTTCCGCCACCGCCTTGGCCGGCTACGCCTGCAGCCGGCAGATGCCACCCGCCCCGCCCTCCACGCCGGAGCTGAAACTGTCGGCCAACGTGCTGAAGGATTCGGTCGAGCTGGTCGGCAAGGCCTGGCGCATCGCCGATGTGAAGAGCGCGATCCTGGGGATTTCCTGGTTCTGGCTGATGGGCGCGATCTACACCACCCAGCTGCCGACCTTCACCAAGCTGCATCTGGGCGGGGACGCCAACGTCTACACGCTGATGCTGGCGCTGTTCTCGATCGGCATCGGCGCGGGTTCGGTGGCGTGCGCCAAGCTGTCGCAGGGACGGCTGCAACTGGGGCTGGTGCTGGTCGGCAGCGTCGGCATGACCGCCGCCGGCGTCGACGTGGCGCTGTCTTCGCTGGCCTTGCACCAGGGCGAACTGGTCGGGCTCGGCGCCTATCTCGCCGCGCCGGCCAACTGGCGCCACATCGCCGACATCGCCCTGCTCGGCTTCTTCGGCGGTTTCTTCACCGTGCCGCTCTATACCTGGCTGCAAATTGCCAGCCCGGCCGCCTTCCGCTCGCAGGCCATCGCCGCCAACAACATCACCAACGGCTTCTACATGGTGTTCTCGGCCATCGCCAGCGCCGTCGTTCTCAAGCTGTCCGACAGCGTCGCGGTGCTGCTCCTGGTCACCGCCTCGGCCAACGTGCTGGCCACCTGGCATCTGGTGCGCCGCGCCCCAAGCATCTGGCACAGCCGCTTCAGCTGGCTCAGGCCGGTCAAGTCCTGAACGTTAGCAGCCGAACACCAGCGCCAAAAGGCCCGGAACGATCCGGGCCTTGGCTTTTCCAGCGAAGCACTCAGCCAGCCAGCTTGGCGGCGGCATCGCGCAGCGCGGTGCGCAGGCCCTCCTCCACCACCGGGTGGTAGAACGGCATGTCGAGCATCTGCGCCACGGTCAGGCCCTGCTGCACGCTCCACGCCAGCAGGTGCGCGATGTGCTCAGCACGCGGGCCGATCATCTCGCCACCGAGGAAGCGGCCGCTGGCCTTGTCGGCGTAGACGTGCAGCAGCCCCTTGTTCTTCAGCATCACCCGGCTGCGCCCCTGATCCTCGAAACTGACCGCGCCGATGACGAAGCCACCTGCTGGCAGAGCAGCGAAGCTCTGCCCCACCATCATCATCTGCGGATCGCTGAACACCACGCCGATCGGCGCGCGGCGCAGGCCGGGACGCACGTCCGGATAGCGCGCGGCGTTCTCGCCCGCCGTCTTGCCCTCGTCGGCGGCCTCGTGCAGCAGCGTCAGGGTGTTGTTGGCGTCGCCGGCGAGGAAGATCGGTGCGTTGCCGCACTGCAGCGTCTGCATATCGAACAGTGGCACGCCGCGCGCATCGAGCTGCAGCGAGGTGTTTTCCAGGCCGAGACGCTGCACGTTGGGCGTGCGCCCGGTGGACACCAGCACGTAGTCGAAGCGCTCTTCCCGCTCGTCGCCGTCGAGATGAACATAGCGGATCACCGCCTCGTCGCCGTCGCGGCGCATCTCCAGCACCTTGGCGGCAGGGTCGAGGTAGAACTCCTCGCCCAGCGCGCGGCGGGCGTAGTCGCGGATCGCCGGGTCGCTGAGCGGGCCGAGCGAGCCGCTGGCGCCGAACATCCTCACCTCGACGCCGAGACGGGACAGCGCCTGGCCCAGCTCCACTCCGATCACGCCGGGGCCGAACACCGCCACACGGCGCGGCAGCGTGTCCCACTCGAACACGTCGTCATTCACCACCAGGCGGTCGCCAAACACCTTGAACGGCGCCGGGATGGCCGGCGACGAGCCGGTCGCGATCACCACGCGGCCGCCCTTGACCTGGGTGTGCTCGTCGACCTGCAGCAGGGTGTTGTCGATGAAGCGGGCGTAGCCGCGCAGACGGTCCTGTTCAGGGATGCCTTCCACGCTGTTCACGACAAAGCCGACGAAGCGGTCGCGCTCGCGCTTGACGCGGTCCATCACCTCGCGCCCGTCGATGCGGATGGCGCCGTCCACGTGCACGCCGAACGGCGCGCTGTGGCGCAGCTCGTGCGCGGCCTCGGCGGCGGCGATCAACAGCTTGGACGGCATGCAGCCGACCCGGGCGCAGGTGGTGCCGTAGGGACCGCCCTCGATCAGGACGGCGGTTTTACCTTGAGCTTTGGCGGCGCGATAGGCGGCGAGGCCGGCGGTGCCGGCGCCGATGATGGCTACGTCGATGGTCAGGTTCTGCATAATCGATATCCTTGAATGGGTGAGAGATTCAGCCGGGATACGTCACGCCACTGCGCTGGCGTCGCGTATCGGGGCGGAAAAATGGGCCGGCACAAGCCGGCCCGAAAAGCTTCCGCTGGCGTCAGGGCGCGAAGCCGGCGGAAAGCGGGAGGTCAGGCCAGATGGGTCCGGGACTCAGCGCGCGAAGCGGGTTTCCAGGTCGTCGGCCGAACCGATCAGCTCACCGTTGATGAACACCTGCGGCGCGGTCATCTTGCCCGACACGGCGCCCAGCACCTTGCCGCGGATCTTGTTGTCGAGCGGCACTTCGACGAAGTTGTAGCCATGGTCGGCGAGCAAGGCCTTGGCCCGGGCGCAGTGCGGGCAGCCGACCTTGGTGAACACCACCACCTGATCCGGCTTCTTGGCCTTCGGGTTGAGGTAGTCGAGCATGGTGTCGGCGTCGGACACCTTGAACGGATCACCCGGCTCCTGCGGTTCGACGAACATCTTCTCGACCACTCCGTCCTTCACCAGCATCGAGTAGCGCCAGCTGCGCTTGCCGAAGCCCAGATCGCTCTTGTCGACCAGCATGTTCATCCCGGCGGTGAATTCGCCGTTGCCATCGGGTACCATCACGATGTTCTGGGCTTCCTGATCCTGCGCCCATTCGCTCATGACGAAGGTGTCGTTGACCGACACGCACAGGATGGCGTCGATGCCGTTCTCGAAGAACGCCGGTGCCAGCTCGTTGTAGCGCGGCAGGTGGGTGGAGGAGCAGGTCGGGGTAAAAGCGCCCGGCAGCGAGAACACCACCACGTTCTTGCCCTGGAACAGTTGCTCGGTGGTCACGTCTTTCCACTCGTTGTTTTCACGGACGTGGAAAGTGACGTTCGGTACGCGTTGACCTTCGTGATTGCTCAGCATGGTTCAGCTCCTTTTGAAGTGGGGTTGCGTCATTGATCTATCGATGAACGCATTCTGATAGCCAATAACAAATTCGTCTAATTGATTGTAAAAAGCATATCGATATTAAAAACCTATGACAGCCCGTCGAGACCGGCCATGCCGCCGCCCGCTCCATCGCGTCGGGAAAAACCTCCACTCCGCAGGACAAGGAAATGTGACAGGAGTGACTCTGGAGACGGCAGTGACGCGGCCCCGCCCTTGGCCTCTTGCCGCCGGGGAGCGCTGATGCAGCTCATCGGACTGCACCACATCGCCGTGATCGGCTCGGACTACCCTCGCTCGCGCGACTTCTACCACCGCATCCTGGGCCTGCCGATCGTCAGCGAAACCTGGCGCGAGGAACGCCAGTCGTGGAAGCTCAACCTGGCCCTGCCCGACGGCAGCCAGATCGAACTGTTCAGTTTTCCTGAGCCGCCAGCCCGGCTCAGCCGGCCGGAAGCCTGTGGCCTTCGGCACCTGGCACTGGCGGTCGCCGACCTGGAGCAAGCCCGCCACACCCTGTCAGCCGAAGGGATTGCGCTGGAAGCCATTCGCATCGACGAAGTGACCGGGCAACGCTTCTGCTTCTTCGCCGACCCCGACGGCCTGCCCATCGAATTGTACGAATGTCGGCGCTGAGCCGGTGTGACACCTCGGCATAGCGCACCATTCAACGATCAACGGCACATGACAAATTGCTGGAACGGGAAGCGAACCATTCCGTTCCGAAGGGTTTCCAATCAGGAAACGGCTATCAGGTCGCCAGAAGGCGGGCCGACATCCAGCTGCAGATAATGGATAATTGACTGATGAAACGCTTCCATACCTTTCTTGCCACGATGGCCCTGACCGCCACCGTACCCGCTCTCGCCTCCGTCGAGGACGAGCTGATCGCTGCGCGCGAGGCCTTCCGCACCAACAACGTGGCCGAGCTGGCGCGCTATGCCTCCAGTACCTCCAGCCATCCGTTGGCGAGCTATCCCGCCTACTGGCTGACCTGGAAAGCGCTGGAAAAAGACGACGACGCCCAGGTCATCACCTTCCTCAACACAGTGAAGGAAGGCGTGATGCCCGAGCGCATCCGCAACGAATGGCTGAAACACCTGGGCAAGCGCGAGGAGTGGGCACGTTTCGCGCAGGAGTGGAAAAACCTTCCGCTGGAAGGCGCAGACGAAGAAACGCGCTGCTACGCCGACGCGCTCCGGCTGCGCCAGGGCAACCGCGACATCGACCTGTCCGCCTTCCTGCAAGGCCGCGATGCGCCCCCCGGCTGCGAGACCTTGCTCGAAACCGCCCTCGCCAAAGGGATAATCGGCCCTGACTGGGTGTGGCGCCGCGTGCGCCTGCTGCTGGCCGGCAACTACCTTACCGCCGCACGCAAACTGGCCACCGCCGTCGGACAGACACTGGATGCCGGCATGCTGGCCAAGCCGGCCACGGCCGATGCATCGACCCCGGGCGGACAGGAGGTGCTGGTCTACGACATCGTGCGCAACAAGGGCCGAGCCAATCTGGATGCCGCCGCCGACGCTCTGCGCGCCATCGAGTCGTCACTCGGCAAGGAGCGCGCCGGTTTTGCCTGGGGGCAACTAGCGTTACTGGCCGCCAAACGCCAGCAGATGGCCCAGGCGCTGTCCTGGTTCGCCCAGGCCGACGACGATCAGCTGACCGATGAGCAATGGGAATGGTGGGCCCGTGCAACGCTGCGCACCGGACAGTGGAGCGTGCTGGAGCAGGTCACCCGCACCATGCCGGCAAGACTTGCCATCAAACCGGCCTGGCAATACTGGCGAGCCCGGGCGCTGCAGGCGCTGGGGCGGGGCAGCGAAGCCACCTCCCTGCTGGTGCAGGCCAGCAACGGCCACCAGTACTACGCCATGCTGGCACGAGAAGAACTCGGCACCACGCTGAGCGCCCCGCCCTCGACCAAGGCCCCTGGAGAGCAGGACGTCAGCACCATCAACGCCTTGCCTGCGGTGCGCCGCTCCCTGGCGCTGTTCCACTTGGCCGAAGACTACCGCAAGCCAGAATTTCGCACCGACGCCCAGCGCGAATGGCGCTGGGCCATGCGCAACCTCTCCGACGGCCAGCTGCTGGCCGCCGCCGAACTGGCGCGACGCCACAATTTCTACGACATGGCGATCTACAGCGCCGAGCGCACCCGTGACGAGCACGACTTCTCGCTGCGCTACCTGACCCCGTACCGCGACATCACGCGCCGCTACGCCAAGCAGCTGGAAATCGACGAAGCCTGGGTGTACGGCCTGATCCGCCAGGAAAGCCGCTTCATCACCGTGGCCCGCTCCGGCGTCGGCGCCTCTGGGCTGATGCAGCTGATGCCGGCCACCGCCAAATGGGTTGCAGGGAAAATGGGGCTCGCCAGCTTCGCCGTGGACGACATCGATACCAACATCCAGCTCGGCACGTGGTATCTGCGCTACGTGCGGGATTCGCTGTCGAACAACGCGGTGCTGGCGACCGCCGCCTATAATGCGGGGCCGAACCGGGCGCGCAGCTGGCAGGACAGCAAGCCGCTGGAAGGGGCCATTTACGCGGAAACCATTCCCTTCGACGAGACACGCGACTATGTTCAGAAGGTCATGGCCAACGCGGCGTACTACTCCAGCGGCTTCGAGCATACCGAGCGCTCGCTGAAGAACCGCCTGGGCACCATACCGGCACGCTGATCACCCGGCAGTCTGGCCAGGCTTGCGGAGGACAAAAATGAAATACCAACGAATCTGCGTCATCGGTGGCAGCGGCTTCATCGGCGGCTATCTGGCCGAGAGGCTGGCCGAAGCCAACCTGGATATCACCTTCGCCACCCGGAACTACGAACAGCACAAGGAAAGACTGATCGTGCTGCCCAAGACCGAGCTGGTCGAGGTCGACGTGCACGATCAGGCCAGCCTCGACGCCCTGCTGCACGGCCACGACGCGGTGATCAGCATGGTCGGCATCCTGCACGGCAGCCGGGCGGCGTTCGAGCGCGCCCACGTCGCGTTGCCGGAAAAGATCATCCAGGCCTGCCGCACCAACGGTATCCGCCGTCTGATCCACATCAGTGCGATCGGCGCCGATCCCAACGGCCCCAGCGACTACCAGCGGACCAAGGGCTTGGCCGAACAGCGCATCGAAGCCAGTGGGCTCGACTGGACCATCCTGCGCCCGTCGGTGGTATTCGGGCGCGGCGACAGCTTCCTGACGATGTTCGCCCGCCTCGCCCGCCTGCTGCCGGTGCTGCCCCTGGCCGGCGCCGATACCCGCTTCCAGCCGATCTGGGTCGACGATGTTGCCCGGGCCATGGTAGCTTGCCTCGCCAACGATGCCACCATCCACCGCAAGCTGGAACTGGCCGGCCCCACCATCTATACCCTGCGCCAGTTGGTTCGCTATGTGGCCGGACTGGGCGGCCACAAACCGGTCGTTGTCGGCCTTCCCCAGGGGTTGGCCTTGCTGCAGGCCGGGTTGATGGAGCATATGCCGGGCCGGACGCTGCTGAGCCGCGACAACGTGCGCTCGCTGGCCGTCGACAACGTCGGCACCACCCCCTTCCCAAGCGAACTGCTCGGCTTCACGCCCACGGCGCTGGAAGCAATCGCGCCGCTCTACCTGGGCAAGGCCGAACCGAACGAGGTGCGCTCACACTTTCGCGCCGAAGCTGGACGTTGACATGAGGATTGACCAAGGTTGACATGAAGATTTACCAAGTCGGCGGCGCCGTGCGCGACCGCCTGTTGGGTCTGCCGGTCACCGACCACGACTGGGTCGTGGTCGGCGCCACCCCCCAAGAAATGAAAGCGCGCGGTTTCCGCCCGGTCGGCAAGGATTTCCCGGTATTCCTGCACCCGGAAACGCATGAGGAATACGCGCTGGCGCGCACCGAACGCAAGACGGGGCGAGGCTACCATGGCTTCGCCTTCCACGCCGACCCCGACGTCACGCTGGAAGAAGACCTGGCGCGCCGCGACCTGACCATCAACGCCATGGCCTGCGACGAGGCCGGGCAAATCATCGACCCCTACCACGGCCAGGACGATCTGAAACAGGGCGTGCTGCGCCACGTCAGCCCGGCGTTTGCCGAAGACCCGGTGCGCATCCTGCGGCTGGCGCGCTTCGCCGCCCGCTTCGGCTTCTCCATCGCCCCGGAAACGCTGGAGCTGATGTGCGGCATGGTTGCCAACGGCGAGGTCGATGCGCTGGTGGCCGAGCGCGTCTGGCAGGAAATGGCGCGCGGCCTGATGGAAAAGCAGCCTTCCCGCTTCTTTCTGGTGCTGCGCGAGTGCGGCGCTCTGGCGCGCATCCTGCCCGAGGTCGACGCCTTGTTCGGTGTGCCGCAACGCGCCGACTACCACCCCGAGATCGACACCGGCGACCACGTCATGCGCGTCGTCGACTACGCCGCGGCGCACGACCAGCCGCTGCCGGTGCGCTTTGCCGCGCTGACCCACGACCTGGGCAAGGCGCTCACCCCGGCCGACGTGCTGCCGCGCCACATCGGCCACGAGGCGCGCGGCGAGCAGCCGCTGCTCGCGCTGTGCGAGCGGCTGCGCGTCCCCGCCGACTGCCGCGACCTGGCGCGCATCACCTGCCTCAACCACACCAAGGTGCACGTGGCCGGCGAAATGCGGCCGGACACCGTGCTGAAGATGTTCCGCGAAACCGACGCCCTGCGCCGGCCGGAACGCTTCCACCAGATGCTCGCCGCCTGCCTGGCCGACGCCCGCGGCCGCTTGAATTTCGAACAGTGCGCCTACCCGCAGGTCGACTGGTTGGCGCGCATGCTGGACGCCGCGCTCTCGGTGGACGCCGGCGCCATCGCCCAGTCCTGCGCCGACAAGCGCCAGATTCCGCAAGCCGTCGACGCGGCGCGCATCGCCGCCATCGCCGCCTGCAAACTCACCCTGGAGCCCGCCGCATGACCACCCTGCACTCCCTCAAAGCCACCCTGATGCGCGGCGGCACCAGCAAGGGCCTGTTCTTTCGCGCCGACCACCTGCCGGCGGACACGGAGGTGCGCGACCGTCTGCTGTTGCGCGCAATCGGCAGTCCCGACCCCTATGGCCAGCAGATCGACGGCCTGGGCTGCGGCATCTCCAGCACCAGCAAGATCGTCATCCTGTCGCCGTCGCAGCGGCCCGATTGCGACGTCGATTACCTGTTCGGCCACGTCGCCATCGGCGAACCTCTGATCGACTGGTCCGGCAACTGCGGCAATCTGAGCGCCGCCGTGCCACTGTTCGCCGTCTCGTCCGGGCTGGTGGCGCCCGACAAGGATGGTCCCTTTACCATCCACATCTGGCAGGCCAACATCGGCAAGCGCATCCGCGCCGACATCCTGATCGAACGCGGCCAGCCGGTCTGGCATGGCGACTACCGCATCGACGGCGTGGCCTTCCCCGGCGCGCCGATCCGACTGCATTTCCTCGACCCGGCTGGCGGCTCCTCCGGCAGGCTGTTCCCCACCGGCAACCCGCTGGGCACGCTGCACCTGCCCGATGGCCGCGCACTGGCCGCCACGCTGATTGACGCCGGCAATCCGACGGTCTTCGTGCGCGCCACCGACCTCGGCCTCACCGGCTTCGAAACCGCTGCCGACCTGTCGGCCGAGCTGCGCCAGACGCTGGAATGGGCCCGTGCCGCCGGTGCCGTGGCGATGGGGCTGGCCCGCGACATCGCCAGCGCCACGCGCGAACGCCCCGCCACCCCCAAGATCAGCTTCCTCAGCCCGTCACTCACAGCGGGCTACGACCTGAACGGCCGCATCCTGTCGATGGGGCGGCTGCATCACGCCTTCACCGGCACCGGCGCCATCGCGCTGGCCGCCGCCTGTGCGATCGAAGGCACGCTGGCGAGCGAAATCGCTGGCGGAGTGATCCGAGGACGGGCGCTGAACTACTCGCACGCCAGCGGCGGTCAATCGCTGGAAGCACGGGTCAGCCGGCACGGCACCGGCTGGCGCGTGGACGAGGTGGTGATGACCCGCACCGCGCGCCCGCTGATGAGCGGCGAGGTGTGGGTGGCGCTGGACTAGGCCACTTGCCCGGCGCGGCAACCGTGCCGAGCAGAAACAGGGCTCACCAGACTGTTATTCGGCCAGTGCCTGGGCGGCCTTTTTCGAGAAGATGGCATGCACCGTCTTGGTCGGATGGATGCCGTCCCAGAACAGGAATACGCTCGGTTTACTGCAGGTGAACGGTGGGAGGTTGGGAGTGACGCAAGGCGCCGTGACATTACTCAAACCGAACGCCGACGGGTTGCCCGTCAATTCATTGACCGTCTGAAACACGTTCAGGCGGACGAACTGACTGTCGGCAAATGCTGTTTGCAAGTTCGACAGCAGGTCGGCCAGCCCCATGTTGTAGCTCAGCGATAGTGCACTCATGGCCTGCCTGGCTCCCGGGGAAATCTGGTCCAGGCGCAGCGTTGCCGGCGTCAGTCCGAGATCGGGGACGTCGGCGACCAGAAACTTCCGTGCACCTTTCGCATGCAGCAACTCGATGTTGTTGCCAAGCGCGCTCAATGCCGCGGTAATCACGCCGCTGGCATCGCCGCCCGACACCAGAGTGACAAAGGCATCACGCACATCGTTCGAGCCCACTTCCACCACGTATAACGCCCCAGCCGGCGCCGCGTTGCCGAAATCGGCCAGGAAACGACTCACCTGTGCCGACAGGCTCAAGGCCCCGGTGTTCCGGGCCCTGGCACCCCCGACCGCATAATTGCTCGACTGGTTGTTGGAAGCCCGGAAAGCCGGTCGGGTGTTACCGGCCAGCGCGCGCGTTACAGCAAACTGCTCGACCCAAGTCGGCCCATCGCTGAAATGATGGCCACCGACGGCGTAGGGTGCCGAAGGGATGAGAAAAGGATCAGAGGGATCCAGCTTGTCATAGGGCGGCGTGTTCTGCTGCCCGGTCAGAGCGTACACATTGCCCGGGTCCGACAGGCTGGTGCCGAACACCACGATCCGATCGAACGTCACCTGTTGTGCCGCACCCCAGCCAGGCGTCAACAATGCCAGCGCCAACAGTCCCATGGCGACCCATTTTCTGGCAGATTCCTTGTTCATTTTTGCCTCCAAGGTCTCTCGTCCGAACGACCTGATCGATGTCATCAGCGCCTTGGCAAACTGCGGGTCGTCCCGGCGAACTAGTTAAGAGAGAACCCCCTTGACAATCATTATCGGCATGGCCGGCAGCTGCGGCCACGCAGGAAAACCGGGGCTGGCGCCCAATTTTCCCTATCATTGAATCGATTACGATAGCGCCTGCTTACCGCTTCCGGCCTCGCCTGGCTTCTTGTAAAGCCCTGTTCTGACAACCATACTGGGATTGATCTCTGGTGGAAACCGACCGGCTGTAGCGGCAATGAACGGGCCCAAACCCAGCGCTGCCTGGAACCATGGATGCGTCCTACACTATCCACCTCCTGCATCACCCACCCCGCAGGTTCTTGCGCACCCGGCTGATTGAAACCCCAGGCAAGGGGCTGTTTTCATTTTGATCAGGGAAGGGCAAATATCATGAAACGCATTTCACTATACGGGGCCTTGGCCGCCGCGGGCATAGTGGCCGGCAGCGCCGCCTTTGCAGCCGACCAGGTCAACGACATGTCGTTTACCGAACAAGGACAGACGGTTAATCAGGAGGTACAGACTTACCAGGCGACAGGCCAATTCGGCCGGGTCGGCAGCCATGCCCTGAGCAAGGAAGGCGTGCCGGGCCTGATGGGTGCCAGCGCCGATGAGGATCTGGATCGCTATGTGTACGAGTTGGGAATCGAGATGAGGATACGCAATGCGAAATACAGCCGTGACCCGACCGGGTTCCGGTAACTTCCTCTGGCTGTCATCACTTCTTCCATTCGGTGGCCGGACCATGCGGGCCTGCCTGGGCCCGCGGGACGGCTACCGCCACCGTTTCCGCCCGTGCCGCCTCCCCGGCAGCGACTTGAATTGGGGCGAGATCGATACCCTCGACGCCCAAGAGCGCCAGAATGTCGAGAATGAATTTCTTATGTTCCGCCGGCGCGTTGCCATACCAGTGTTGCAAATACTGTTTCAGGCTATCTCTCGCATCGGCTGGGTCAAGGTTCAGATAGTGCAGTGCCGCCCACTCTTCGGGGTTCTTTTCGAACAAGGGTAGTAGAAGGTTGGCGACAACCTCGTTCTTGTCGCGCAGATAGGGGTCATTTCTCAGCTTGTCCTCGTTCTCCCGCAGCCAGTCGGCAAGCGTGGTGCCCGAGGGAAGGTGGCGGTGCTCTTCGCGAGCGAACTGCTCGGCATAGTCGCTCAACGCAGGCGCATAACCTTTCCAGTTTGGATAGGGAGCTGAGTTTTCCCAGGTCACCGCCATGCTTTTCAAGGTGTAGAGCGAGGCCGTTTCGCACAGCGTTTCCTCGAACCACTGGTTGTATTTGGTGGTGTTTTCAACGCTGACGTTCGCTTCGTAGTTCGACATGATGTGGCACAGCTCATGGGCAAACTGGTAGACGAACTGCGACCAGCGCCGATCCTTGGCGCTGAGATGCACCAGATATTCCCCCTCCGGCCCCTTCCCGAACTCCGTCACCGGATTGCCTTCAACGTGCGTCACGACGATGGGAGCCGTCAACTTGGCGGGAAGACGGTCCAGCAACTCGTCTGCTGCCGAATAGAGTACGGTCTCGATTTCCTCCCTGTCCGCCCTGCCCCAGCCCTCGCCTTCAACCCGGATGGTGAGGCCCATCTTCTTGCTGGATAACGGCTTTCTCGCCTTGGCCTCGTCCGCGTGGGAAGCCGGCGCCAGCAACAAGGAGGAGAGAATCGAAGCGATAACGATAGACAAGCGCATGACTGACAGCCATTTCAACGAAAGGGGTATGTTCATTCACTGTCGTAGAGCCGTGCCGCTTCGTCAAGAAGGAACACCGGCGCCATGCCTCGCCGGGGAGAGGCTGGCGCGAAGTTAGCCGGCGTCCGTCAGTGGAAGGACGTCAAGCTGCCGCACCCGCTCGAACAGGCAAATGGTGGCGGCCATCGCCACGTTGAGAGATTCGGCATGCCCCGGCATCGGGATGCGCACCCGGCAGTCCGCCAGCCCCAGCAGCGCCTCCGAGACCCCGGCCCCCTCGTTGCCGAAGACGAACGCCACCTCGCCGCTCAGATCCTGCGCGTAGAGCGACTGGCTGCCCTCCAGATGCGTCACCAGCTTGCGGCCGGCAAAGCCGGACAGCACCTCGGCCAGATCCGCCGCTTCATGCAGGTTGAGCACGAAATGCGCTCCCATGCCGGCGCGCAGCACCTTGGGAGAAAACACGTCGGCACAGCCCTTCGACAGGTAGACCTCCATCACCCCCGAGGCCGCCGCCGAGCGCAGGATGGTGCCCATATTGCCGGGATCCTGGATGTCTTCCAGCAAGAGACAGCTGCCGCTGTGGCGCGGTGGGTGCGGACGCTGACAGACGGCGATCAGCTCCGGGGCGCTGGAGAGCGAGGTCAGCTTGCCCAGCAGGGTTTCCGGCACCACCAGCGGCGACAGCGTCTGCGGCAGGCGAGCAAGCAGCCGCAAGACCTCGGGGCGCGCCAGCGCCGCCTCGTTGACGAAACATTGGGCCGGCGCGACACCCTGCTCCAGCGCCGCCTCCAGCAGATGAATGCCTTCCAGTACGATGACGTCGTCCTTGCGGCGATCGCGCGCGGACTGAACCAGCCGTGCCAGATGTTTGAGGGTCTCGTTATGGGGCGAAGTGAGGGTACGGTAAGGGTGAGGCATGGTTAAGGGTGACGCGCAAGCCGCGTCACCAGATCCTTGAAGCGATGATAGGTATCCGGGTCGATCGCTCGGCCGCTGTTGCCGTTGTCGACGTAGAACACGCCACTCAGGGTATGGCCGGTATAGAGCGTCATCACGGCGAATTCGCCGTCGCCGATATGATCGAAGAACGGGTCTTGATACTTTGCCCCCAGTTGGGCGCGCACCTGCGCCGGAGCGTGGAAGCTCTGCGGCTTGCCGGTCAGCAGCGCGAAGAAGGAGCCGGGTTCCAGTTCCACGGCGAGCCGGCGCAGCGGCGAACTCTCGGCCAGGCCTATCTGGTAGCGCAGACGCAGAGCGTGTGCGGCCTGGTCGTAGCGCAGAAACAGGATGCGTTCGAAGCGCAGATCGTTGGCCAGATGGCGGATCGACTCGCGCATCAGCTGCTCCAGCTGCTCCACCTCGTTCAATGCCGCCGTCGCGGTCATGCTGGCGCGGGGAGGATGTTCCCCCGGCAGCATCAGCAACTCACGTATCGGATAGGTATAGGCCGGGGCGCGCGGCTTCTTCGCCACGCTCTCGGCGGCGCCAAGCACACAGCGATAGGCCTCCTCGTAGCTGATGCGCATTTGCCGGGCGGCGACCTCGATGCCGGTCGTCCACGGCGAGCGCCACCAGCCCGAGCCGATGCCGTTGGCCGTGGCCACAGCCAGTTTCAGCAGCTGCTTGCGCGGTGTGGTCGTACCGCCGCTCCCCAACAGTGTCAGCAAGCCCCGAGGCAAGCCGGCAGCCTGGATGAAGCGCTCCAGCAGCTTGGGATAGTCCAGCCCGAAATACCCCGACACCGCCTGCAGCAAGGGCTGGTCGGGAAGCTGATTGCGATACAGCAGGAAGAAGCAGGCCGGCAGGTTGTACAGCAAGGCCGCGACGAAGCAATCCTCGACCTTGTGTTCCCCGTGCAGCGACAGCCAATCCTTGACCAGGTAGGCCGCCACGCGGCTGCGGCCGAGCCAGTCGGCCACGACCTCGACCACCTCGTCGTCCAGCTTGCCCGCCTGCGGTCGCAAGGCGGTGACCTGGGCAAACCGGCGCGTGACCCGCTCCAGCCCCATCAGCATCACCGCCTGCTCCACCGTCGGCGCGGCATCGTTCTCGTGCAAGGCCGACATGGTGCCGATGGCTCGCAGCAGGTCGAACAGCAACAAGGGGTCCGACAGGCACAGATTGGACAATTCGGAGATATTGATCAGCTCGGCATGGCGGGCGCAGGCCGCCTGTACGTCGTCCAGGGTGGCCGGCAGAATGGGCCAGCGCCGGTCGGCGATGGACTGTAGCCAGTTAGCGAGTTCCATGTGGGTGGCGCCAGATCAAGAGTCGTTTTTGCAATGGGCCGTCCAGCGCGAGGGTGCGTTGGGGTTCCACGCCGGGCACGGCAAAGGTGTTGCTCAACAGCAGGCTTCCGGCACGCCCCTCCGCGATGAACTTCCGCCACAGCCGCGGCATCGGTTGCGGCGACAGAAAAGCATAGATCGCATCGTACTCGGCCAGCGGTTCGCGCCAGAAGCTGCGACAGGCAATACGCACATTAGCAGGGCGACCTGCCAGACACCAGCGCACCCAGGCCAGGCCCCAGGCTGCCCACGCGGTTTCCAGAGCGGAAATCCGGACGTCGGGACGGCGCGCAGCCAATCGCAACGCCAGCCGGGCGTCGCCGCAACCAGCCTCCAAGAGACGGGCCCGCTCCGGCAGGACTTCGGCCAGACGCTCGACCACCAGGCGTGACGAGCGGTAGAACGGCACCCGCTCAAGCCAGGCATTGCGGCCGATGGCGAAGGTCAGCAGCAGGGCCAGTAGATAGCCCCAGGCCGGCAAGGCCAGCTGGTAGCAATACACCATGGCCGGAACGAACAGGCCGTGCGCCAGCCAACTGCCGCGGCTCAGGCGAAACAAGCCGGCCAACGCCGCCGCCAGCAACCCCTGCAACACGGCCCAAGCCAGCGGCTGCAGCGCAGGGGCGATCAGGAACCAGGCGCCAAGAGCGGCCGCCAGTTGGACGAACCCATGCCGCATCGCGACCGGCAGGACCTGCCTCAATGGGCCTCCCCGCTGGCCGGGGCAACTTCGGCAGGTACCGTGGCCGGCTGGGGAGCGCCTTCCGACTCGGCCTTCAGGCCATCGCCGAGGATCGAGGCTTCCGCCTCCTTGTTAAGCACCACGATGGCGATGCGTCGGTTCTCCGGACTGAACACATTGCTGCGCAGCAGCGGGTTGGCGGCGGCGAGACCGACTACGCGCAGTATCTTGTCCTGCATCAGCCCGCCGGCCAGCAATTCGCGGCGCGCGGCGTTGGCACGGTCGGCCGACAGTTCCCAGTTGCTATAGCCATGCTGGGCGCCGGCGAAGGGTTTGGCGTCGGTATGACCGGAGATGCTGAGCCGGTTGGCAACGCCGTTGAGCTCCTTGCCCAGTTCCTGCAGGATCGCCCGGGTGTGCGGCAGCAGGTTGGCGCTGCCAGAGTCGAACATTGGGCGGTTCTGCTCGTCGATGATCTGAATGCGCAGCCCTTCCGGGGTCATTTCCAGTTGCAACTGGTTCTTGTACACCTTGAGCACGGCGCTCTGCTGGATATTGCTTTCGATCTTCTTTTGTAGCTTCGCCAGCCGGGCTTTTTCCTGCTGGATTTCTTCCTCTCTCGCCCTCTTGACCTGCCCGGCCTGGCGCGTCAGATCGGTGCCGCCGCCCTTGATCATCGAGGTGGCGTCGCCGGCACCCTGCCCGCCCGCCAGTGCGACCTTGAGCGGCGTACGGAAATATTCGGCAATGCCTTGCAGCGTCCCCTGCGAGACCGAGCCCAGCAGCCACATCAGCAGAAAGAAAGCCATCATCGCCGTCACGAAATCGGCGTAGGCGATCTTCCAGGCGCCACCATGGTGGCCATGTCCGCCTTTCTTGATGCGTTTGACGATGATGGGGCGTTGCGATTCGTCGGCCATATGCGGTTACTCCTAGGCTTACTTGTTCTTGGCCTGCTTGACGTGGTCTTCGAGTTCCTTGAACGACGGACGGTCATGCGAGGCCAGCACCTTACGACCGAATTCGACCGCCACTTGCGGCGCATAGCCGTTCAGGCTGGCCAGCAGCGTGACCTTGATGGTCTGGAAAACGCGTGTTCCATCGGCCAGTTTGTGCTCAAGCACAGTGGCCAGTGGGCCGACAAAGCCATACGCCATCAAGATACCGAGAAAGGTTCCGACCAGTGCCGCGGCAATCAGCTTGCCCAACTCGGATGGCGGGATGCCGACCGACTCCATGGTATGCACCACCCCCATCACGGCTGCCACGATACCGAACGCCGGTAGACCGTCCGCCAGGCTTTTGACCGCATTGACGGGCACTTCACCTTCGTGGTGGTGAGTCTCGATCTCGACGTCCATCAGGTTCTCGATTTCGAAGGCGTTGAGGTTGCCGCCGACCATCAGTCGCAAATAATCACAGATGAATTCGACCACATGGTGATCGTGCAGGATGGTCGGATATTTGGAAAACACCGGGCTGGCTTCGGGATTCTCGACGTCGGCCTCCACTGACATCAGGCCTTCCTTGCGCACCTTGGCCAGGATTTCATAGAGCAGTGCGAACAGCTCCATATAGAAGGCCTTGGTATAGCTCGACCCCTTGAAAATGGTGGGGAGAGCCTTGGCCGTTGCCTTGAGAGGAGAGCCGCCATTGGCCACCACGAAGGCACCCACTGCGGCCCCCAGAATGATGACCAGTTCCACCGGCTGCCACAGCGAGCCCAAATGCCCCCCGGCCATGGCAAAGCCGCCGAGGCAGGCAGCAATAATCAGGACGTAACCGATTGGAACGAACATGCGTAATCCTTGTGATTATCGTAAGGTGACGAGCAGAAGCCGCCCTGCCCTTGGCCATGCCGGGCTTTGTCATCATGAATAGAAAAAGCGGGCTGATTGTATCAAACCCGCTTCACTGACGGCAAAGACACTTGATAGCGGCATGGACCCATGCCGACATTCTCTTCAGACCAGCCCGCGCTCGCGCAAGACCTGTTCGCACTCCGTCACGCATTGCACCGCCGTCTCGATCAACTGGTCGATCTCGGCCTTGCTGATGACGAGCGGCGGCGCCGCCACCATGTGGTCGCCGCAGGCGCGCATGATCAGGTTGTGGCGGAAGAAGATGTCGCGGCAGATCGTGCCGACGGTACCCCAATCCGGAAACAGCTCGTGCGTGGCCTTGTCCTTCACTAAAGTAAAGGCCTGGATCAGGCCGACGCCGCGCACGTCGTCCACGTGGGCGAAGCCGCCGAAGGCCGCACGCCAGCGCTGCTGCATGTAAGGGCCGGTGTCGTGCTTGACGCGGTCAATGATGCCCTCGTCGCGCAAGGCCTTGACGTTGGCGTGCGCCACGGCGGCGGCGACCGGGTGCCCCGAATAGGTGAAGCCGTGATTGAAGTCGCCGCCCTCGATCAGCCCTTGCGCCACCTTGTCGCCGACGAACACCGCGCCGATCGGGAGATAGCCGGACGACAACCCCTTGGCGGCGGTGAACAGATCCGGCCTGAAGCCGAACAACTGGTGGCCGAACCATTCGCCGGTGCGGCCGAAGCCGCAGATCACCTCGTCCGCCACCAGCAACACGTCGTACTGGCGGCAAATGCGCTCGACTTCTGGCCAATAGGTCGATGGCGGGATGATCACGCCGCCGGCACCCTGAATCGGCTCGCCGACGAAGGCCGCCACCTTGTCCGGCCCCACCTCCAGGATTTTCTCCTCCACCCAGCGCGCCGCCACCACGCCGAACTCCTCCGGCGTCATGCCCTGGCCGTAGCGGTACCACCACGGCTGCTCGACATGCGTGATGCCGGGGATCGGCAGATCGCCCTGCTCGTGCATGTAGCTCATGCCCCCCAGGCTGGCGCCGCCGATGGTGGAGCCGTGATAGCCGTTCCAGCGCCCGATCAGCGTCTTCTTCTCGGGCTTGCCCTTGACATCCCAGTAGCGCCGCACCATGCGGATCATGGTATCGACTGACTCCGAACCGGAATTGGTGTAGAAGATGCGGCTGAAGCCTTGCGGCGCCACTTCGGACAGCAGCCGCGACAGTTCGACCACCGCCGGATGGGTGGTCTTGAAGAAGGTGTTGTAGTAGGCCAGCTCGTCCATCTGGCGCTTGGCCACCTCGGACAGATCCTTGCGGCCGTAGCCGATGTTGACGCACCACAGGCCAGCCATGCCGTCGAGTATCTTGTTGCCTTCCGAGTCCCACAGGAACACGCCGTCGGCCTTGGTGATGACACGCGCCCCCTGTTGGTTCAGCGACTCGGTGTCGGTGAACGGATGCAGGTGGTGCGCGGCGTCCAGGGCGCGCCATTGGGCTGTCGTACGTTCGTTCTGCATGGGGCTTCCTCCCGATGAGTTGGCCTTTGCGCTTACACGTGCAGCAACAGGAACTTGCGCTCCCACGGGCTGATCACGCGGAAGTACTCGGCGTACTCCTTCTCCTTCATCGCCAGGTACATCTTCACGAAGCGATGCCCCAGCACTTCGGCGATTTCGTGACAGCTGCGCAGCGCCTCCAGCGACTCTTCCGAACTGTGCGGAAACTGGTACGGCAGCTCGTAGGCGTCGGTCTGGCGCGGCTCGGTCGGCTGGATCTTGTTGACCACGCCGAGATAGCCGCAGGCCAGCGTGGCGGCCATGGCGATGTAGGGGTTGGCGTCGACGCCCGGCACGCGGTTTTCCACGCGCCGCGCCTTGGGCGAGGAATGCGGCACGCGCAGGCCGACGGTGCGGTTGTCGTAACCCCACTCGACGTTGGTCGGCGCCGCGGTATAGCGCGACAGGCGGCGGAACGAGTTCACGTACGGCGCGAACAGCGGCATCACCTGCGGCACGTACTTCTGCAGCCCGCCGATGAAGTGGAAGAAGGTCTCCGACGGCGTGCCGTCTTCCTTGGAGAACACGTTCTGCCCGCTCTTCTTGTCCGTCAGGCTCTGGTGGATGTGCATGGCGCTGCCCGGCTCGTTCTCCATCGGCTTGGCCATGAAGGTGGCGTACATATTGTGGCGGAACGCTGCCTCGCGCACGGTGCGCTTGAACAGGAACACCTGGTCGGCCAGTTCCAGCGGATTGCCGTGCAGGAAGTTGATTTCCATCTGCGCGGTGCCGACCTCGTGGATCAGCGTGTCCACCTCGAGCTCCTGCGCATGGCAATAGTCGTAAATGTCCTCGAACAGCGGGTCGAACTCGTTGACGGCGTCGATGGCGTAGGAGCGGCGGCCGAATTCGGCACGGCCGGTGCGGCCGACCGGCGGCGCCAGCGGGATATCAGGGTCCGGGTTCGGCGACAGCAGATAGAACTCCATCTCCGGCGCCACCACCGGCTCCAGCCCCAATTCGTCGTACAGGTCGAGCACGTGCTTGAGCACGTTGCGCGGCGCCACGTCCACCGGCGTGCCGTCGGAACGGTAGGCATCGTAGATCAGTTGCGCAGTCGGATCGACCGCCCACGGCACGAAACGCAGCGTGTTCTCGTCCGGCTTCAGCACCATGTCCGGATCGGTCAGGTCCAGCATGCTGTCGTCCGGGTAATCGCCGGTCACGGTCTGGATCAGCACCGCCTCGGGCAGGCGCATTTCGGGCTCGACGACAAACTTGTCTTTTGGCACGATCTTGCCGCGCGCGACCCCGGTAAAGTCGGGGACAATGCATTCCATCTCGGTGATGCGATGCTCGCGCAACCACTCAAAAATCTGGTTTTCCATTTTACTACCCCTGCCTCTCTGATCCTTGGCCATCTATGGCTCGATAACGGGTCAGCCTTGGCGCTGCGCCCGGCGCTCCCGGCAGGCTGCGCCGAAAGCGTTGAAAATCGCGGTCGAGATCGCGTTGTCCCGATACTTCCATTCGGGGTGCCACTGCACCGCGTAGGCGAAGCTGCCGGCATCGCGTACCCGATAAGCCTCGATCAGGCCGTCGTCGGCCAGTGCCTCGGCCTCGAGCCGCCCGGCCAAACGCTTGATGCCTTGCTGGTGCAGCGAGTTCACCTCTCCCGAATCGCAACCCAGCCACTGCCGCAGCAGGCTGCCTTCGCAGAAATGAATGAGGTGGGCCGGGCCGTACATCTCGTCTAGATCATCTGTCTCTGGCTCGCGATGATCGGCAAAGCCCGGCTCCTCCTGCACGTGCTGGAACAGCTCGCCACCCAGGGCTACGTTGATTTCCTGGAAACCACGGCAGATGCCCAGAAGCGGGATGCCCTCCTGCAGCAAGAGCTCGATCAGCGGCAGCGTGGTGGCATCGCGCTGCGGATCGTGCAGCGAACCGGCGCGGCTCGGCGGCCCGCCGTAATGATGGGGCTCGATATTGGACAGCGAGCCCGTCAGCAGGATGCCGTCGACCGCGTCCAGGATTTCCCGGACGTGGCTGCGGCTGCCCAGCGCCGGAATCAGCAGCGGCACGCCGCCGGCACCGCCGGCCGCCGCCTCGACGTATTTCTCGCCCACGGCGTGGAACGGCAGCAAGCCGATCCGTTTGACATCACAGGGGATGCCGATGATCGGTTGCCGCATGACTCACCTCATCTTTCAGGACGTCGCCTTGATCGCTTCGAACGGATCCACGTACTCATAACCCAGCCCGGCCGCCACGGCGCGGTGCGTCACCTTGCCACGGCACACGTTGAGGCCGTTGCGCAGGTGCGGGTTGTCCAGCAGGGCCTGCACCCAGCCCTTGTTGGCCAACTCCAGCATGAACGGCAGCGTGGCGTTGGTCAGCGCCTGGGTGGAAGTCCGGGCCACCCCTCCCGGCATGTTGGCCACGCAGTAATGGACGATGCCGTCCACCTCGTAGGTCGGGTTCTGGTGCGTGGTCGGCCGGCTGGTCTCGAAACAGCCCCCCTGGTCGATGGCGACATCCACCAGCACCGCGCCCGCCTTCATGATCTTCAGCATGCGTCGCGTCACCAGCTTGGGCGCCGCCGCCCCCGGAATCAGCACCGCGCCGACCACCAGGTCGGCTTCCTTGATCATCTCCTCGATGGTGGCGGTATCGGACATCAAGGTCTTGATCTTGCCACCAAACACCATGTCGATCTCTTTCAGACGGTTCAGCGACTTGTCGAGCAGCGTCACATCCGCCCCCAGCCCCATCGCCATGCGTGCCGCATTGAGGCCCACCACGCCGCCGCCCAGCACCACCACCTTGGCCGGCGCCACGCCCGGCACCCCGCCCAGCAGCATGCCACGCCCGCCCTGCGCCTTTTCCAACGCATGGGCCCCCGCCTGGATGGCCATGCGCCCGGCCACCTCGGACATCGGTGCCAGCAAGGGCAAGCCGCCGCGCTCGTCGGTCACCGTCTCGTAGGCGATGGCCACCGCGTCGGACTCGATCAGCAGCTTGGCCTGCTCCGGGTCCGGCGCCAGGTGCAGGTAGGTGAACAGCACCTGGCCGGAACGCAGCAGGCGGCATTCGACCGGCTGCGGCTCCTTGACCTTGACGATCATGTCGGCCGCTTCGAACACGCTTTCGGCGTTGGACGCGATCGAGGCGCCGGATTGGATGTACTGCTCGTCGGTGTAGCCCACCCCCAGACCCGCACGGGACTGCACCAGCACCTTGTGTCCGTTCGCGACCAGCTCGCGCACGCCAGAGGGCGTCAGGCCAACACGATACTCATGATTTTTGATCTCTTTCGGAACGCCGATTAACATAGTCAACCTCCTTGTTGTCTGGGTGTGGCTTTCAGGCGTCAAAGGCGTTTAAGAAAATCCACATTCGGCTTGCCATACACATCTGATTCTGACTATAAACTCTGACTCCCGCAAAGAAAATCGGTTTTGCGGCGCAACAGCCGCCGTCAATGTGGTCAAAATTCTTATCACAAATCGTCTAAAATTATTAACGTATTTATTGGGATGCGACAGGAACGATGGATATAGGTGCCCGATTGAGAATGGTCCGAGCCCGTTTCGGGCTCTCACAACGCGAGCTGGCCAAGCGCGCCGGCGTGACCAACGGAACGATCTCCCTCATCGAACAGAACCGTGTCAGCCCCTCCGTCAGCTCGCTGAAGAAGGTGCTGGAAGGCCTGCCGATGAGCTTGTCCGACTTCTTCACCTTCGATGCCGAACCCGAGCACAAGGTGTTCTACAACGCCGACGAGTTGCCCAACCTCGGCAATGATAAAGTCCAGCTGTTTCTGGTCGGCGCCTCGCACGAGCGCCGCGACCTGCAGATCCTGCGCGAATTCTACGAACCGGGCGCCGACACCGGTCCGGACATGCTGACGCACGAGGGCCAGGAGGGCGGCGTGGTGATTCGGGGAGCGATCGAGCTGACGGTGAACGGCGTGAGCCGCATCCTCAACCCGGGCGATGCCTACTACTTCGACAGCCAACAGCCCCACCGCTTCCGCAACGTCAGTTCTGAGCCGTGCGAGATCGTCAGCGCCAGCTCGCCCTCCACCTTCTAACCCGCCGCCGTCCAGCACCGGCGGCGACGCCGCCCCTCACCTGGAGAAGCCCATGTCTCGCACCCATGCCGAATGGAAGCAACTGGTCGCGTCGCTGCGCATCGAGGGCCGGCTCTTTGTCAACGGCAGCTACGCCGCCGCCAGCGATGGCCGCACCTTCGACTGCCTCAACCCGGCCAACGGCCACAAGCTGGCCGAGGTGGCCTGGGCCAGTGAGGCCGACGTCGACGCCGCCGTCGCGGCCGCTCGTCACGCCTTCGAGTCCGGCGCCTGGTCGGGCCTGCCGCCGCTGAAGCGCGGCCGGATCCTGAAGCGCTTCGCCGCGCTGATCCGCGAGCACGCCGACGAGCTGGCGCTGCTGGAAACGCTCGACATGGGCAAGCCGATCGGCGATTCCACCACGGTGGACGTGCCGGGCGCGGCCTATTGCGTGGAATGGTTCGCCGAGGCGATCGACAAGGTCGGCGGCGAAGTGGCGCCGGTCGACCCCAAGCTGGTCGGCCTGGTCACGCGCGAGCCGGTCGGGGTGGTCGCGGCGGTGGTGCCGTGGAACTTCCCGATCCTGATGGCGAGCTGGAAGTTCGGCCCGGCGCTGGCCGCCGGCAACGCGGTGATCGTCAAGCCGTCCGAGAAGTCGCCGCTGACGGCGATCCGGCTGGCCGGGCTCGCCAAGCAGGCCGGCATCCCCGACGGCATCTTCCAGGTGCTGCCGGGCGCCGGCGACGTCGGCAAGCTCTTGGCGCTGCACATGGGGGTGGACTGCATCGCCTTCACCGGCTCGACCGCGGTCGGTAAGCTGATCGCCGGCTACGCCGCGCAGTCCAACCTGAAGCGCGTCTGGCTGGAGCTGGGCGGCAAGTCGCCCAACATCATCCTGGCGGACTGCCCCGACCTCGCCCGCGCCGCGCGCACCGCGGCCGGCGCGATCTACTACAACATGGGCGAGATGTGCACCGCCGGCTCGCGCGTGCTGGTACAGCGCAGCATCAAGGAGCGCTTCCTGGAAGAATTCAGGAAGGCCGCGCAAAGCTACTACCCGGCCGACCCGCTCGACCCGGCCGCCAGCATGGGCGCCATCGTCGACCGGACCCAGTTCGACAAGGTGCTGGCCTACATCGACCAGGGCCGCAACGAAGGCGCTGCGCTGATCTGCGGCGGTCAGGCGACGCTGGCCGACAGCAAGGGCTACTTCATCGAGCCGACCGCTTTCGACTGCCCGCGCCCGAACCTGACCATCTGCCGCGAGGAAATCTTCGGCCCGGTGCTGTCGGTGATCACCTTCGATACCGTCGACGAAGCGATCCGCATCGCCAACGACACCGAATACGGTCTGGCCGCGGCGGTGTGGACCGCCAACGTGAGCACCGCGCACCAGGTATCGCGCCGGCTGCGCGCCGGCACGGTCTGGGTGAACTGTTACGACGAGGGCGGCGACATGAACCTGCCGTTCGGCGGCTTCAAGCAGTCCGGCAACGGCCGCGACAAGAGCCTGCACGCGCTGGAGAAGTACACCGAGCTGAAGAGCACGCTGATCAAGCTGTAACGGCTGGCCGAAAACGCAAAAAAGGCACCGCGGTGCCTTTTTCGTTGCGACCCGAACCGCGTTCAGTCGCGGAAGTTGTTGAACTGCAGCGGGAAGTCGGTGATTTCCTTGCGCATCATGGCGATCACTTCCTGCAGGATGTCGCGCTTGGCACCGCTGACGCGCACCGCGTCGCCCTGGATGCTTGCCTGCACCTTGAGCTTGGAATCCTTGATCAGCTTGACGATCTTCTTGGCCAGATCGCCCTCGATGCCTTCCTTGACGGTCACCGCCTGCTTGATCTTGTTGCCGCTGACCTTCTCGATCTTGCCGTAATCGAGGCAGCGCACGTCCACACTGCGCTTGGCCAGCTTGTTCAGCAGGATGTCCTTGACCTGGTCCAGCTGGAATTCGGCGTCGGCGAACAGGGTCAGCACCTTGTCGGCGGACTCGATGCGGGCGTCGGTGCCCTTGAAGTCGTAACGGGTGGAGACTTCCTTGTTGGCCTGGTCCACGGCGTTGCGCACTTCCACCACATTCACTTCGGAAACGATATCAAAAGACGGCATAGACGGTTTTACCTCGCAGATTCGAGCGCAAAATTCTAGTGCCTGCGCCATGAAAAGTCATCTTTCAGCCAGGCGTCCCCGCCGTGTCTTGTCAGGCGCCGGAAGCCGGCCGATGATGGAAGCCGTTCATTGCCCCTGCGAGAGACCCCGCCATGCTACTGACCCCCGAACAACTGGCCGGCTTCACCATGGCCGCCATCCTCATCACGCTCTCCCCCGGCCCGGACAACCTGATGGTGCTGAGCCTCGGCATCTCGCGCGGCAAGAAACAGGGGGTCGCCTTCGGTCTGGGCTGCGCGCTGGGCTGCATCAGCCACACCCTGCTCGCCGCGCTGGGCATCAGCGCGCTGATCGCCGCCTCGCCGCTGGCCTTCACCGCGCTCAAGATCGGCGGCGGCGCCTACCTGGTCTACCTCGGCGTACAGGCGCTGCGCAGCCCCGGCGCGAGCTTCCGGCCCGGCGCGCCCGGCCAGGGGCCGGCCAATCCGGCGCTGAGGGTGTTCGGCAAGGGCCTGCTGGCCAACGCCATCAACCCCAAGGTGGTACTGTTCTTCCTCGCCTTCCTGCCGCAGTTCGTCGACGCCGGCCGCGGCATGGTGGGCTGGCAGACGCTGGTGCTGGGTCTGATCTTCACCTTGCAGGCGGCGGTGCTGTTCGGGCTGCTGGGCTATTTCTCCGGCCACGTCGGCCAGTGGCTGCAGCGGAAACCCAGCATGAGCAAGTGGCTCGACCGCCTGGCCGGCAGCATCTTCGTCGCGCTCGGCCTGCGCCTGATCCTGTCGCGCAATCACTGACGCCACCATCGTCCGGGCGGCATCAGCCCCCGGGGCTCTGCCCTCCTTTATCGACTACCATTCAGGGAAAGGAGGGTGCGATCATGAAATGCTGGACCTACGATACCCAATACGGCCCCTTCGACATCGTCCCGCTCGACGGCAGCTATCACATCATGCACGAGGGCGAGGCGCTCGGTGCCTACCCGACGCCGGAAGATGCCGCCCGAGCGCTGGCTGAGGGGAGTTCTTCCTGGCCGCCATTCGGCGACCCGCGCGACCTGGGCATCCCGGCCGATCTGGCCCAATGGCACTGCCGACCACTGACCTGACGACACAGAGTCATCGCTTCTCGTTACCGCGGATCGTTGCTGCGGATTTTTCCTGCCGGCCACTTGTCATTCCGACTGGCCGCCCCGGATAACGCCGCCAATCCACGGCATATCCCCGCCACCCGCCCCTCGCGGCGTACAAACCGTGAGGGGCTTCGCGCTACAATGCGGCATTGATTGTTTTTATCCGGCCAACAACCCCTATTGCATAGACTCGCCGCATCCACCCTATGACCGTCCTGCAACGCCTTGCCGCCCTGATCCAATTTGTCCAGCACACCGCCCGCCTGCGCGCCGCTCCGGTCACCGATCTCGCCAAACATGGCGACTTCCTCGCCCATGAACACGAACTGCGCGATCTGCCCGGCATCACCCTGAAGGGGGAAGACGACGAGGGCGAGGAAGTCTGGCTCGCCGTCGAGCGCCTGCATCCACTGCCCGCCCCCGTGCCGGAAGCCCCCTTATTGCAGCTATGGCTGGAACAGCCGGCACCGACACAGAAAGGGACGATCAAACCGCCGGCTCTGGCCTTGGCCGTTCCCGTCACAGCGTTGGAAACACTCGGCTACGCCCGTGGCGAACCATCCGAACCGGCCGCCAAGGTGGCTCTGGCCGATTTCGCCGACCGTGTGCGTCTCGAGGCCCTGTTCGAAGCCTATCGCAGCGGACCGTGGCAAGCCTGGGCCAACGAAGAGCAGCGCCGACAGAAGACCATGGCGCTCTACAACCAGCTGTTCCGCCTGAAACAGACGCTGGACGGCATGATCGCCGACAGCCAACTGGAAATCGTCTGGGGCAGCGGCATCGCGCTCTGGCTCAAAGACGGCGTGCGGCTGAGCTATCCCTTGCTGACCCGCCCGGTCGAGCTGGCGCTCAACACCCGCACCATGGCGCTGGAATTGCGCCCGCGCGAGCTGCCCGCCAGCCTCGAATCCGACGCATTGAATGCTCTCGACGTGGCGGGTCTGGCCGATTTCGAACGCCAGGCACGGCAATGGCTGGCGAACGCCGCTGAGGATTACTCGCCGTTCGATGCCGACAGCTATCGTCCGCTGCTGCAGGCGGCCGCCACTCATCTCGACCCCGATGCCCGGCTGGTGCCACGCACGCCGGACGCCGCCCCTGTCCCGCTGCCGCCTCCCGGCGAGCCGCTGCAACTGGTCGACGGCTGGGTCGTGTTCGCCCGGCCGCGCACCGCCAACCTGCTGGTACAGGATCTGCAGCGCTTCAGCGACGCTCTCCCGCCCCAGCCTGAAACGCTGCCCCCGGCGCTGGCCCAGCTCTTGAGCGAACCCTCGAACCAGCACCTCGACTGCCCGCTGCCGGCCTTCCGCGGCCTGTCCGTGGTGAACGGGGGTTCCCGCGGCGATACGGTGCGCGACCTGTTCTTTCCCAAGCCGTTCAACGATGAGCAGGTACGCATCGTGCAGATGCTGGACCAGCACGACGGCGTGGTGGTGCAGGGCCCACCGGGCACCGGCAAGACCCACACCATCGCCAACATCATCTGCCACTACCTGGCCCAGGGTCAGCGCGTACTGGTGACGTCGATGAAGGAGCCGGCGCTCAAGGTACTGGAAGAGAAGCTGCCCGAGGCCATCCGGCCGCTGGCGATCAGCCTGCTGGCGGGCGAACGCGAGGAAGCCAAGCAGTTCGAGTACTCGGTCAACAAGATCGCCGCCGAAATCCAGACGATCGACCGCACCGCACTCGCCCGTTCCATTGCCGCACTGGAAAGTGCCATCGACAGCCTGCACGGCAACCTGCAGCGGGTGGATCGGGAAATCGACCAGTGCGCCGCACGCCAGTTGCAACCGCTGATGCTCGACGAGGAACAGATCGACCCCTTGCGCGCCGCCGAGCAGGTAAGCGCTCTGGGCGAACGGCTGGCTGTGGTGCCCGACGAACTCTCCGCCGACGCACACCACCGCCCGCAGTTCGACGGCGACGCCATTGCCCGGCTGCGCGCGGCGCGGTGCCAACTCGGCCCGGCGCTCGCCTACCTCCCGCATGTCCTGCCCGACCCGGCCGAACTGCCCGAGGCGAGTGCGCTGCGCCAAGCGCACCAGGACCTGCAGCAAGCCGCCCGGCTGCAGCAGGACATCGCCAGCGGCGCCGTGCCGGCTCTGGCCGACGGCGCACAGGAACAGGCGGCGGGCTTGGCCGATGCGCTGCGCGAGCTGTCAGCGCGGCAGGTCGAGATCGCCAACGCCGCCATGCCGTGGACACGCCCCTGCCTGGATCTGCTACGCCTGCCGGCATGCGCGGCCATGCTGCGGCTGCTGGAAGAATGGGACGCTGCCGCCGAAGCCGAGCTGGCACGCCGCCCGCAGTTCCTGCAACGCCCGGTGACACTGCCCGAAGGACTGGAGCAGGACGCCGAACTGGTCGGTGCCATCGCTCAGCTCGCCGCTGGCCACAGTGCCTTCGGCCTGGCCGGCTGGTTCGGCAAAGGCGAAGCGAAGAAGAAACTGGCCCTGGTCGAAGTGCTGGGACAACCTGCGCAGACGACAGCCGACTGGAGCCAGGTCGCCGCCCATCTCCAACACCGCCAGGCGCTGCGCCGACTGCTGCTGCGCTGGAACGCCATCGCCACCGAGTTCGGCGCCGAACCGCTCTCCAGCACCGACCCCCTGCTGGTCGAGCGGGCGCGCGAGCGCTGCCGGCTGATCCGGCGTATGGCCGAGGCGGTGCAACTGGAAGCCTCAACGCTGCCCCGCCTGCGCCTCTGCCTGCCCAATCCGGCTTGGCCCGAAACGCTGCTGGAGCACCCGCAACGGCTGCTCGAGGCCCAGCGCGTGCTGCTGCATCACCTCAGCTGCCAGCGGCTGCAAGGCGCCGATGCGATGCGGGAACGCCTGCTGGCCCTGGGCCGCCGCAGCGGCGGCGCCTGGACGGAACAGCTGACCGCCCTCGCTGCCCGGCTCGGTTCGCCCACACTCGCCAAAGACGCGTTGGAGCAGTCGTGGCAGGAGCTGGAAACAGAACTTGCGGCCCTACACGCCCTGCGCCCAGCCTTCGACACCGTCCGCGCCGAGGTGCGCCGCATCGCCCAGTCCGGCGCCCCGCAATGGGCGCGCCAGCTCTGCCTGCTGCCAACCGAGGATGACGCCGATGCGTTGCTACCGGACGATTGGGCCGCGCTGTGGCGCGCCAAACGCCTGCGCCACGCCCTGCAGCAATTGGACAGCCGTGCCCGCCTCAAGGCTCTGGCGACAGAACGCCGGGATCTGGAAAAGCAGTTGGCGCAGTCCTACCAGGAGTTGGTGGCCCAGCGCACCTGGCTCAAGCTGGCCGACAACGCCACGCCCGAGGTGCGCAGCGCGCTCGGGCTCTATTCCGCCGCCATCCGACTGATCGGCAAGGGCACCGGCAAACGCGCCGTACGCTACCGCCGCGATGCACGTGCCGCCGCAGCCAAGGCCACGCCGGCGATTCCATGCTGGATCATGCCGCATTACCGCATCTCCGAATCGCTGCCGGCCGAGTTCGGCTGCTTCGATCTGGTAATCGTCGACGAAGCCTCGCAGTCCGACCTGAGCGCGCTGCCAGCGCTGCTGCGTGCCAAGAAGGTGCTGGTGGTCGGCGACGACAAGCAGGTCTCGCCGGAAGGCGTGGGGCTGGAAGAGGACAAGGTGCTGACGCTGATGCAGCGCTTCCTGGTCGACCAGGTGGCGCTGTACCGCCCGCTGATGACGCCGGAACGCTCGATCTACGACCTGTTCAAGGTAGTGTTCGCCGCCAGCTCGGTGATGCTGAAGGAGCACTTCCGCTCGGTCGGCCCGATCATCGAATACGCCAAGCGCGAGTTCTACCACCACGAGCTCAAGCCGCTGCGCCTGCCCACCGCCAGTGAGCGGCTCGACCCGCCACTGATCGACGTGCTGGTGGAGGACGGCCACTGCGGCAACGACAACTGCAACCGCGCCGAAGCCGCCTACATCGTCGAAGAAATCCGCCGCCTCGCCGCCAACCCGGCCACCGCTGGCCGTTCCATCGGCGTGGTGTCCTTGCTGGGCGACAAGCAGGCGATCAAGGTCTGGGAGCTGACCCGGGAAGAACTGGGCGAAGAGCTGATGGCGCGCCACGACATCGCCTGCGGCGATGCGCGCACCTTCCAGGGCAAGGAGCGCGACATCATGTTCCTCAGCATGGTAGTGTCCGGCAAGCCGCACGCGGTGACGCGCGACAGCTTCGCGCAGCGCTTCAACGTCGCCGCCTCGCGCGCCCGCGACCGCATGTACCTGGTGCGCAGCGTGGACATCGGCCAGCTGAGCCCGGCCGACGAACTGCGCCGCAAGCTGATCGAGCACTTCCACACCCCCTACCTGCTCGACCAACAGCAGGTAGCGGACCAGCGCCAGCTATGCGAATCGCCGTTCGAGACCGAGGTCTACGACGAGCTGACCCGGCGCGGCTTCAAGGTCACGCCGCAGGTCAAGGTCGGCGGCTTCCGCCTCGACCTGGTGGTGGAAGGCGAGCGCGACGCCCGCCTCGCCATCGAGTGCGACGGCGACCGCTACCACGGCGCCGCGCAGTGGCCCGACGACATGCGCCGCCAGCGCACCCTGGAGCGCGCCGGCTGGCAGTTCTGGCGCTGCTTCGCCTCGACCTTCGTGCTCGACCGCGAAGCCGTGCTGCAGGACCTGCTCGCCACGCTGGCCGCGCGCGGCATCGAACCGATGGCCACGGTACAGCGGAAGACGAACCAGCACGTCGAACGACGCCACTTCCGCCATAGCCCCAAGACCGACACCCCCGCCGACCTCGTACCCTCCTGAGCGGCTCTACCAGCACGTCACGCCCGGCCGAAGCCCGTACCCGATGCGGCTTCGGCCGAGCTTGGCGACGATCAGACCGCTTCGCCCTCCTCCTCACCGATACGCCATGCCGGGAACGGGTCGGGCATGGTTCGAAGCGCCTCGAATGGCATGGCCAGCTCCTCGTCGCTCAGCAAGCAACGGTCGAAGGCAGCCGTCAATGCGACCTGGTCCATACCCATGCCAATCAGCACGATCTCCTGCTGACGGTCGCCGAACGTCTCGTCCCAGCGCTCCCGGATCATCGCCAGGCTCTCCTCGTCGTCCGGCCAGTCGGCGTTATCGACCGCCGCCCACCACAACCCGCCCGCGCTGTGGCGCGACACCGCCCCGGCCTGCGACCACACCCCGGCGAAGTCGGGCCGGCTGGCCAGCCAGAAATAGCCCTTGGAGCGCACCACCCCCGGCCAGGCGCTGCCCAGCCAATCCCACAAACGCTGCGGATGGAAGGGCCGGCGCGCGCGATAGACGAAACTGGCGATGCCATACGCCTCAGTCTCCGGCACATGCTCGCCACGCAATTCCTGTAACCAGCCCGGCGCCTCGGCGGCAGCGTCGAAATCGAAGCGTCCGGTATCCAGCACGCGGTCCAGCGGCACCAAGCCGAAAGCGCTGTGCACGATGTCGGCACGCGGGTTGAGACTCTTCAGGATGCCCTCCAACCGCGCCAACTCCCCCACGTCGACCAGATCGGTCTTGTTCAGCACGATCACGTCGCAGAATTCGACCTGCTCCACCAGGAGATCGACCACGTTGCGCCGGTCCTCTTCGCCCATGGTCTCGCCACGCTCGGCCAGGCTGTCGCGCGAGGCGTAGTCGCGCAGGAAGTTACAGGCGTCGACCACGGTCACCATGGTGTCGAGCCGCGCCACGTCGGACAGGCTGACGCCGTCGTCGTCGCGGAAGGTGAAGGTCTCCGCAACCGGCAGCGGCTCGGAAATGCCGGTGGACTCGATCAACAGGTAATCGAAACGCCGTTCGCCGGCCAGCCGGCGGATTTCCACCAGCAAATCCTCACGCAACGTGCAGCAGATACAGCCGTTGCTCATTTCCACCAGCTTTTCCTCGGCACGCGACAAGGCCGCCCCGCCCTGCTTCACCAGTTGTGCATCGATGTTCACCTCGGACATGTCGTTGACGATCACCGCCACCCGCTTGCCCTCGCGGTTGTTCAGGATGTGATTGAGCAAAGTGGTCTTGCCGGCGCCGAGAAAGCCCGACAGCACGGTGACGGGCAGCCGCGAATCGCCGAATGAAGACGGTGTGGTCATGGTGGTTCTCCAGTAAACACGGAATGTGGGGGCGCCCAGCCGGAAGAAGGAAACCCGAGCCACCAAGCACGCTCGCGAAAAGACATGTCCCGGCCGGCACGTCAGAAGCATCGAAGTTGGCTGGCATATTATTTGTTACTGTATAACATTGCAACAGGTACCGCCGATGTTGCCTCACCGTGAAGCCCTGTATCATGCCGCCATCTCGTCCTCGTCCAGAACCCGCCATGACCCCGGATTACACCCAGCTGGAACGCCAGATCGCCTTCATCCTGGAAATCGACAAACTCAAGGGCGTGCTGCGCAAGAACAAGCCGATCACGCTGGAGCGCCATGAAAACTCGGCCGAACACAGCTGGCAGGTCGCGCTGCTGGCGATGGCGCTGCAACCGCACGCCGACGAACCGCTCGACATCGACCGGGTCATCCGCCTGCTGCTGGTGCACGACATCGGCGAAGTCGACACCGGCGACACCATCGTCTACGCCGAAGGCGGCGAGGCCGAGCGCAAGGCCGCCGAACTGGCCGCCGTAGAGCGCATCTTCGGCCTGCTGCCGTCGGAACAGGCCGCCGAGATGCTGGCCCTGTGGCAGGAGTTCGAAGCCAACCAGACCGCCGAGGCGCGCTTCGCCAACGCCATGGACCGGCTGATGCCGATGCTGCTCAACCTCAACCGCCAAGGACAAAGCTGGCGCGAGAACGGCATCCGCAAGGAACAAGTGATGGCCAAGGCGGTGAGCAAAGTGCAGGCTGGCTGTCGGCTGGCTGGCGACTGGGTGGCCGGGCAAGTCGAAGCCGCCGCCGCCAAGGGCTATTTCGACCCTGCTCGGGACTGAGCCCCCCGTCAGGTCGAAAAAACTTGAGCGCGCTCATGGTGCGGACGGCATAGCCGGCATTACGCTAGGCAACACCAACCCACCTCTTGGAGATGTAATGGACCTGCCTGACGACACCGCCGTGATGAACGCGCTGAGCGAGGTGATCGACCCCGAGATGGGAGTCAACATCGTCGACCTCGGGCTAATCTACGGCATCGAGCGAGCTGGCAACGCCCTGACCGTGCGCATGACCATGACTTCGCCGGCCTGCCCGATGGGCGCCATCATCGAGGAAGACGTCCTCGCCGAACTTTACCATCTGGCCCCAACCGCCTGCCTGTCGGTGGAGCTGGTATGGGAACCTGCCTGGACCCCGGAGCGGATGAGCGACAAGGCGCGCCACATCCTCGGCTGGGAAAGCGGGACATGAGTACGACCGCCAGTCCGCGCCCGGTCTGGCTGCTGTTGCTGATGCCCTTGCTGCTGGTCGCGGCGTTGCTGGGCGGTCTGGCGCGCGTCGGCATCATGGCACCGGCACTGCCGCCGGAAGCCGTGATGCACCACGGGCCGCTGATGGTATCGGGCGTGTTCGGCGCGCTGATCTCGCTGGAGCGTGCCGTGGCGCTGCGCCGGCACTGGGCCCTCAGCGGACCACTCTGCGCCTTCCTTGCCGGCGGCCTGCTATTGCTGGGCGCTCCATGGTGGCTCGCCGCGATCGGCTTTTCGCTCGCCAGCTCCGTGCTGCTGGCGGCCTCGCTGCTGATCTGGCGCGTGCAACCGGCTGATTTCACCCGCCTGCTGGCTGTCGCCGCCCTGCTCTGGCTGGTCGGCAACCTGGCCTGGCTGGCTGGCCGGCCGGTTTGGAACGTCGTCGGCTGGTGGATGGGCTTCCTGCTGCTGACCATCGTCGCGGAACGGCTGGAGCTATCTCGCCTGCTGCGCCGCCCACCCTACGCCGCTCCACTGCTGAACGGGCTGCTGGCGCTCTGGCTACTGGGCATGCTGGCGGCGACATGGCTGCCGAAACTCCCCGGACTGCCACTGGTCGGGCTGAGCCTGATCGGCATGGCCGCTTGGCTGGCCCGGTACGACCTCGCCCGCCGCACCGTGCTCCAGCGCGGCCTGCCGCGCTACATCGCCATCTGTCTGCTGGCAGGCTACGTCTGGCTCGGCGTGGCCGGCCTGTTGCTGCTCGGTGGACAAGCCCTGCAGCCCGGCCCCGGCTACGACGCCATGCTACACGCCCTGTTCGTCGGTTTCGTGTTTTCCATGGTGTTCGGCCACGCGCCGGTCATCCTGCCGGCGCTGACCGGCTGGCGCGTGCCTTACCGCCCGGCCCTGTACCTGCCGCTGGCCCTGCTGCACGGCTCGCTGCTGCTGCGCCTCGCCGGCGACCTGCTGGGCCGCTTCGACTGGCGCCAGGCCGGCAGCCTGCTCAACGGCGTCACCCTGTTGCTGTTCCTCGGTCTGATGATCGCGCTGGTCAGACTCGGCAAAACCGGAAAGAAAGCCCCATGAAACGCCATCCCGCGCTGGTTCCGCTCTCCCACGAGCATCACCACAACCTCTCCTTCGCCCAGCGCCTGCGCCGCTCCTTCCTGAATGGCGACGACAGCGAACGGGTGGCGCTGCTGGACATCTTCCGCCAGCAGTATGCCGCACCGCTGGAGCAACACTTCCAGCTCGAAGAAGCCTGGCTGCTACCCCGTCTGGAAGAAACAACGGGAAAGCGGTTGCTGACCGAACACCGCGAGTTGCGAGAATTGGCGGCCGCTCCTTCGACGGATCCCTTGAGGTTGGCGGATGCTTTGATCGCTCACGTCCGCTTTGAAGAGCGCGAGCTGTTCCCTTGGCTGGAGCAACACCTGTCTGCCGAACAGCTGACGGCGCTGGCGACGCGACTCGGCTAATAGGCCGACGTCGTGGCAGCCGTGTCGATCTGCTTGCTGACCACCTTGTCGTTGACGAAGCGCACGGTAATCACCGTCTTGCCATCCCGCCACGTGGCGGTCCCGCCGGAGAAGCCCAGCAGGCTGGCACTGCTGACGTCGGAGGGTTCGCCCAGGATGTCGACCACCTGCTGCCGCGTCATGTCATCCTGGATCTTCTCGAAGTTGGCCGGCGTCACCTTGCTGCAGGCAACCAGAAACAGGGCAAAAAACATCACGGCAAGTGACTTCGACAGGGCTTTCATGAGCAATCCTCAAAATGGGGCTGGGGGGCCACAGCATAACAAAAGACGGGAAGCCCGCCAGCGTCAAGACAATGAGGCATGGACAGCCGGCTGAGCGATTATTTTCCGGCCGCACACAGAAATCGCTTGCCATGGGCAGCAACTCGGTGCACTATCCTCCACGCAAGATTTTCAAGTCGTAGATGTGTAGTTGTCGTCTGGCCTAAGTCCGTACCTCAGTTCGCCATTTCCCTTGATTTTCATGCACTTAAGTTCAATCGTTTTTTATAGATGGGAAATACCATGGCAACTGGTACCGTTAAGTGGTTCAATGACTCCAAAGGCTTCGGCTTCATCACCCCGGACGAAGGCGGCGACGACATCTTCGCTCACTTCTCCCAGATCAAGGCCAACGGCTTCAAGACCCTGGCCGAAAACCAGCGTGTTAGCTTCGACGTGACCATGGGTCCGAAGGGCAAGCAAGCTTCGAACATTCAGCCGCTGTAATTCTTACCGCGACTAAGCGTTTCAGAGAAAACCCGGACTGGTTCCGGGTTTTTTCATGCCTGTCTACAATAAGTCCATTCCCTTACCCGCCGGACCTCGACATGACCACTCCCAGCGACAACGACATCATCGCCGCCACCCGCCTCTGGGTGGAAAAAGCCGTCATCGGCCTCAACCTGTGCCCGTTCGCCAAATCCGTCTACGTCAAGAACCAGGTGCGCTTCGTCGTCAGCCACGCCCCGCACATCGACGCGCTGCTGGAAGAGCTCGAACGCGAGCTGCAACTGCTCGCCGACACCGATCCGGAAGAGATCGACACCACCCTGCTGATCCACCCGGACATCCTGACCGACTTCCTGGACTACAACGACTTCCTCGACATTGCCGATGAGGTCGTCGAAGAACTGGGCTACGCCGGCACCTTGCAGGTCGCCAGCTTCCACCCGGACTACCAGTTCGAAGGCACCGAAAAAGACGACATCGAGAATTACACCAACCGCTCGCCCTATCCGACACTGCACCTGCTGCGCGAAAGCAGCATCGACCGCGCGGTCGAAGCCTTCCCCGAAGCCGACGCGATCTACGAAAAGAATATCGAGACGATGAAGCGACTGGGACACGAAGGCTGGGCGGCGCTGGGGTTCGACAACCCATCCAAGCCGCACTGAGCCCGGCTCATGGGGCAGGCACCGCCGCCGATGCTTGCCTCAACCACCCCCACCATGCAACATACGGCGAGACCGTTACCGCGCCAGGCCTCCCGTGCCCCACATCCACCGCTCTCTCGTCCGCTTGATCTCGCTGAGCCTGCTCGGGCTGCTCGCCGCCTGCTCCGCCCCGCCGGGAAAGAAGCCGGTCAGCGGTGATGGTTTCAGTATCGAACAACTAGGGCAGAGCGACGGCAACCGCGTGGCCAACCTGATCATGCGCGACAACCTGGACAGCCTGAGCCTGCTGCTCGACAAGCTCTACAAGCGCAACCCATCCAGCTGGCGGGCCGCCGGCCTGGACAGCCGCGAAGAAGCGCACCGGCAAGTCATGCAGGCCATCCGCCATAATCAGCCGCTGCCGGCGCTGGGCAAGGTGCGCGCGGTAGCCGCACTCACCACGGCGTTCGACCCGAACTTCAAGGGTGACCGCGCCGGCACCCTGGTTTACGGTCTGGGCAGCATGCTGCTCGACAGCTACGGCGGCAAGACCGAGCACTACCTGCTGGATGGCCTCGACGCCGGCAAGCTCGCCAACGCTTCCTACAATATCGAAGTGGCGGCGTGGCTGCTCGCCACCCGCAAGGGAGGAGACGGCAAGCCCCTGCTGCTGGCGAACGAACTCACCGAGACCGAGCGCAACCTGACGTTCGAGAGGGAATTCGGCAAGATCGTCGGCCGGCTGGACCTCCTGGCCGCCTTCTCCGACGAGAAATACCGCCGCGCCGCCATCAACTACGGCCAGGTTCTGGTGGGCGCGCCCCTGCTGCAGTTTTTGCCACTCGACGCCGCCTCGGCAGCCGTCACCGCCCCCTAAGCGTCCGTCACTGTCCGGGAAGACATGCACGCCCATGCCCTGCCCTCCCGAGGATGGCGAATGAACTGCGCCCGCCTGACGAACACTGGGAACAGGCCCTGCAGCGTTCCCTGGTCGACCCTACGGATTTGATCTAGCATGCTTTCACCACCCAGCCGGAGAATCGCACCATGCTCCCGACCCAATTCCCCACCCCCGACGCCGACGACGAACGCCGCCATTTCTTGCAACTGGCGATAGGCGCGGGCTTTGCGCTCGCCGTTCAGCCCGTCATGGCCGGCACCATCGTCACCGACAGCGCCGGCCTGACCACAGGCCCTGTCGGCGTACCGGTGAAAGACGGCACCCTCCCCGCTTACATGGCCCGGCCGGCCACCCCCAAGGGGGCTTTGCCTGTCGTTCTGGTCGTTCAGGAAATCTTCGGCGTGCACGAGCACATCCAGGATCTGTGCCGGCGGCTCGCCAAGGCAGGCTACCTTGCCATTGCTCCCGAACTCTATTTCCGCCAGGGAAACCCGCGTCAGTACACCACCACGGAAGAACTCATCGCCAAGCTTGTCAGCAAGGTCCCGGACAAACAGGTCATGCAGGATCTCGACGCCACGCTGGCCTGGGCGGGCAGCAACGGCGGAGATGCCAAGCGCGCAGCCATTACCGGCTTCTGCTGGGGCGGACGCATCGTGTGGCTGTACGCCGCGCACTCGCAGTCGATCAAGGCCGGCGCGGCATGGTACGGCCGGCTGACGGCCGCCAGCAGCGACATGACCCCCAAGCACCCACTGGACCTCGCGGATCAGTTGCAGGCCCCTGTACTAGGCCTGTACGGAGGACTCGACAAGGGCATCCCTGTCGACACCGTCAAGGACATGCAAAACCGGCTCGCCAAGGCCGGCAGCCCTTCGCGCATCGTCCTATACCCGAATGCCGAGCACGGCTTCAATGCCGACTACCGCCCCAGCTACAACGCCGAGGCCGCCCGTGACGGCTGGAGCAAGATGCTGAACTGGTTTGCTGAGCATGGTGTCAAACCATGATCCTGCCACCCGTTTCATGCCGGAGCGCAGAATAGCTGCATTCCCGAAATAAGCACTTGTCAAACCCATGTTAAAGGGATATAATTTTTAACCTTCAATGGCGGGCCTCCCCGCATTGCACAATAGCGAACCTGGTCAGGTCCGGAAGGAAGCAGCCACAGTTATTCAGTGCAAGTGCCGGGGGTCGGGCTCGCCACCCCTCCCTCTTTTTGCTTTGCAAAGACCAGCAGTCCAGCCGGACGATCAGCTGTTCCCGTCGCCCAGGCAACCGGTTCTGTCGGCTTGCAACATAAGGAATGCGCGATATTCCAACAGGGAACACGGGAACTAAATTTTTTTGCGCACTCTAATATTCCTAATGGATTTTTTCTGCTATTTTTTATATAGCAGCACCCAATAAAAACACTTATCAAGACCGGTTACCAATTTTACGAGGCTTACCATGAAACTGTTTGAGAAAATCACCAATCCCCGCGAGATCCGGCGCAAACTTGGCCTGAACCAGCAGGAATTCTGGAGCCGCATCGGCGTCACCCAATCGGGCGGTTCCCGCTATGAAAGCGGCCGCAACATGCCCAAACCGGTACGCGAACTGCTGCGTCTCGTTCATGTCGAGCAAGTGGATCTGACCCGGGTACGCCGCGAGGACTTCGAAATCGTCGAATACCTCAAAGAGACCCACCCGGACCTGTACAAGAGTCTGCGCAAGGCGGTACGTGCCAAGCTGGACGCGACGGAAGGCTCCACCTCCTCGTCGTCGGAATCGGTTACCGGCTGATAGCCAGCCGCCCCTCCCCGGTGTCCCGCACCGAGGAGGGGCCAGCGCCGGGCCCGGGCCGGGTGCATCAATCGCCGGCGTTACGCACCAGAAGCACCGGAACGTCGACTTGCTTCAGAACGCCTTCGGCCACACTGCCCATCAAGAGATGCATCAGGCCGCTCCAGCCATGCGTCCCCATGACGACCAGATCCGCCTGCCAATTCTGCAGGTCCTCGATCAGCACCGAGGCAATCTTGTCGCCCCAGCTTTCCAGAATCTTTCCTTCTGCCTGTACGCCCAAGGTCTGTGCCCTGGACTCGGCCTGGGACAACACCTTCTCACCGGCCTGCTTGATCGAAGCCTGCAACTCCGATGCATCGAGGAACTCGGTCCCCCCCCAACCAAACTGGGCCAGGTCGACGACATGGGCGAGACACACCTTGGCGCCGACTTCTTTTGCAAGCTTGCAAGCCTCAGCCAAGGCCAGGTTGGAAGTTTCACTATCATCCACCGGTACGTAGATTCGCTGGTACATGACACGCTCCTTGTTGACAATGTCCTACCGACCGCAATGTATCAAAACCGGCACGTTCCCTTGTTGATGCAGGTTAAGGACGTGAGTAGACTCTTCCGTATTTGATCCGGAACCGACCATGGCCCGCATCGAGATCCCCTTGCCAGAGGCATTCGTTTTCGAAACTCTCCTCGATATCAGGATAGGTGATATCAATTACGGGGGACATCTCGCCAACGATGCCCTACTACGGCTGGCTCACGAGGCCCGCCTTCGGTTCTTCAAGACTCACGGATATAGCGAGCTCGACGTGGAGGGCCACGGCATCATCATGACCGATGCCGCCATCGTCTACAAGGCAGAGGTTTTTCATGGCGAAACCTTGCATTTCCAGCTAGGCTTTGCCGACCCCAACAAATACGGTTTCGACCTGATTTATCAGGCAAGCCATGGTAAGACCGGGCATGAAGTGGCAAGATTGAAAACCGGGATCGTCTTCTTCGATTACGACAAACGGAAGATCGCGCCCATGCCTGGGGTGTTTGTGACGCGCTTTCTGCGAGAACAACAAGGAGTAGTGGCATCATGAGACCTTACCCGCCCAACAGTTCCGAAGCCATAGCCCGATTGCTGGCCATGTTCCTGGTCACCGATGGCGAAATGGATCACCATGAAATCGAAGCGCTCGAGGAACTGAACGTCTACGATGTTCTGGGACTCACCCGCAAGCAATTCATGGATGTGCTGATCAGCTATTGTGACGACATCTCGGACGAGGCCGATGAACAGGATGGCACCATCCATCTCATCGACAAGGAACGCATCGACGACTTGCTGGCGGATGTCACCGACCGCAGCCGGCGCATTCTGGCCTGCGCCCTGGCCATCGACGTCACCAAGTCCGACGGCCAGATCAGCGACCCGGAAATGGCCCTGCTGCGCTACATGATGGACTCATGGGCGATCACCCTCGAGGATATCGAGAACGAATTCGTCAGGCAGTAGCCTCTCCCCACGAGCATCCACGCAGCCGCCCCTCCGACAACCGGGCGGCTTTTTGCTGCCCTGCCCGCCACCAAGACTCTTTGCCATGTCCACATACCCCGAGGACCGCCCCACCCCACCGGAAGGACCGGTTGCCGCCCAAGCCTGGGAACAGCAGATTGCCGCTTACGATCTGGCACTGCAACTGGCCGGCAAGAGCCCGCATACGCGCAGCGCCTATCGCCGCGACCTGCAGGCCCTGGCCGCCTTGCAACCCGGGCCGGCTCCTGCCGCACTTACGGCGCAGCATATCCGTCTCGCCGTGGCCCGACTCCACGCCAAGGGCCTGGTCGGTCGTAGCCTGGCGCGCATGCTGTCCGCCTGGCGGGGATTTTTCGACTGGCTGATCGAGAAGAAACAGACCGTGGCAAACCCCTGCCAGGGTATTCGCCCACCGAAAAAGCCCAAAACACTCCCCAAGGCCCTGCCGGTCGATGCCGCCAACGCCCTGCTCGATGCGCCGGCCGATCCCGAAGACGAACTGGCTCTGCGTGACAAGGCCATGTTCGAGCTGCTCTACTCCTCCGGCCTGCGCCTGTCGGAGCTCACCGGCCTCGATCTGGACGACCTCGACCTGGCGGAAGGCCTGCTCACTGCGCACGGCAAGGGCAGCAAGACCCGCATCCTGCCGATCGGACGCCAGGCCAGAGCAGCACTGGAAGAGTGGCTGGCCATCCGCCCCGCCGCCCCCGGCGAGCGCGCCGTCTTCACCGGCAAGAGCGGGCGCCGCCTGTCCGGGCGCCAGGTAGAGAAGCGCCTGGAGCAGTGGGCCCTACGGCACGGCAGCGATCGCCACGTGCATCCGCACATGCTGCGCCACTCCTTCGCCAGCCACCTGCTGCAATCGTCCGGCGACCTGCGCGCCGTGCAGGAACTGCTCGGCCACGCCAACCTGTCCACCACGCAGATCTACACCAGCCTCGACTTCCAGCACCTGGCCAAGGTCTACGACGCAGCCCACCCGCGCGCCCGGCAGGGAAAAGCAAAGGGCCCATGCAGCGACGAGGAGGCATGAAAAACGCCGGAAAAACCGGCGTTCACGTGAAGAGGCAGCTCGAGCACAGGCTCATGCCGTCAGAGATTGCCGATCGATCGCCTGTATCAGCCGCGACAACGCCGTTTCCACCGCCTGCCGGCGCACCGCCAGCCGGTCGCCGGTAAAATGGCAGACGAACGCCTCGGCCGCACCGTGGCGACTCGCCAAGGCGAACCACACCATTCCCACCGGCTTGGCGGCGGAACCGCCCGTCGGTCCGGCGATGCCCGACACGGCCAGCGCCCAGTCGGCGCCGGAACGCTGCAGAGCCCCATCGGCCATTTCCCGCACGGTGCGTTCGCTCACCGCCCCGTCTGCGTCCAGGGTCTCGGCCCTGACGCCGAGCAACTGCTGCTTGGCGTCGTTGCTGTAGGTCACGAAGCCGTAGCCGAACCAGGCTGAGCTGCCGGCAATATCGGTAATGGCGCCGGCGATGCGCCCAGCCGTGCAGGACTCGGCCAGCGTCACGCTTTCGCCGCGCGCCAGCAGGCGCTCACCCAGTTGGCGAGCCAGTTCGAACTCAGTGCTCATGACGACTCCGGAAGTGGGCGATCAGGCCGTTGGTGGAACTGTCGTGCCTCAGTTCGCCGTCGGACGACAGCTCCGGCAGGATGCGCCGCGCCAGCTGCTTGCCATACTCCACGCCCCATTGGTCGAAAGAATTGATCCCCCAGATCACCCCCTGCACGAACACCTTGTGCTCGTACAAGGCCATCAGCATGCCCAGCGCGTGCGGCGTCAGCTTGTCGATGGCCAGCGTGTTGGACGGCTGATTGCCGGGGAACAGCTTCTGTGGCAGCAGCATGTCGAGGCGGTCGCCCGACAGATCGGACAGTTCCGCCATCACCTCGGCCTCGGCCTTGCCGCGCATCAGCGCCTCGGTCTGCGCCAGGCAGTTGGCCACCAGCACGGCATGCTGCTGGTCGACCCGGTAGTGGCTGTTCATCGGGACGATGAAGTCGCACGGCACCAGACGGGTCCCCTGGTGCAACAACTGGAAGAAGGCGTGCTGGCTGTTCACCCCCTCCTCGCCCCAGATCACCGGGCCGGTCTCGAAATCCAGCCGCTCGCCATAGCGTCCCACCCGCTTGCCGTTGGACTCCATGTCCAGCTGCTGGATATGCGCCGGCAAACGGCGCAGGCCGTGGTCGTAGGGCATGATGGCGTGAGTATGCGCGCCGTAGAAGGTGTTGTACCAGACACCGATCAGCGCCAGGATCACCGGCATGTTGCGCTCGAACGGCGCGTTGAAAAAGTGCTGGTCCATCGCATGACCGCCGGCCAGGAACTCGGCGAAACGCTCGAAGCCCACCGCCAGCATCACCGGCAGACCGATGGCTGACCAGACCGAATAGCGCCCGCCGACCCAGTCCCAGAAGCCGAACATGTTCTCCGGATCGATGCCGAATGCCGCGACGGCTTCACCGTTGGTCGACACCGCGACGAAATGACGCGCGATATCCGCCTCCGTTGCCGACTGCAGGAACCACTGCCGCGCCGCCCGGGCGTTGAGCAGGGTTTCCAGTGTGGTGAACGACTTCGAGGCCACGATGAACAGCGTGGTGCGCGGATCGAGTTTCTCCAGCGTGCGGGCGATATGCTGCCCATCGACGTTGGAGACGAAGTGCACCGTCAGGTCGGGATGGGCATATGGCCCCAACGCCTCGGCCACCACCAGTGGCCCCAGGTCGGAGCCGCCGATTCCCAGGTTGACCACGTCCTTCACCGGCAAACCGGTGTAGCCGCGCCATTCGCCGGAACGCACCCGCTCGCTGAAGCGGCGCAAACGCTGCAGCACCGCATGCACCTGCGGCACCACGTCCACCCCACCCACCTCCAGCGAGGCGTCCGCGGGTAGTCGCAGCGCCGTGTGCAGCACCGCGCGATCCTCGCTGACATTGATGCGTTCGCCGCGGCGCATCGACTCCATCCAGCCCCGCAGGTTCACCGCTTCGGCCAGCTCGAACAGCAGTTCGAAGGTGCGCTCGGTCATGCGGTTCTTGGAGTAATCCAGCAGCAGACCGTCCACTTCCAGCGAAAAACGCCCGAAACGTTGCGGGTCCAGCTGGAACAGCTCGCGCATATGCATGTGGCGCGTGGCGCGCTGGTGCTGATGCAGCTTGGCCCAGACCGGGGAACTGTTGATGTCGTGACGGCGGTAATCCAGCATCGGAAAATCCAGTGGAAACGGCCCGCTCAGAGCGGGCCGGCAAGGCTCAGAGCTTGATGAAATGTTCGCGGTAGTATTTCAATTCCTCGATCGATTCGAGGATGTCGGCCAGCGCCTGGTGACGGCCTTTCTTCACCACGCCGCGCGCCACCTCGGGCTTCCAGCGCTTGCACAGTTCCTTCAGCGTGGAAACGTCCAGGTTGCGGTAATGGAAGAACACCTCGAGCCGCGGCATGCCGCGCGCCATGAAGCGGCGGTCCTGGCAAATCGAGTTGCCGCACATCGGCGAGGTCTTGGCCGGAACGTATTCCTGCAGGAACGCCAGCATCAGTTCCTCGGCATCGACCTCGCTCAGGGTAGAGGCCTTGACCCGCTCGATCAACCCGGATCGGGCGTGTGTCGATTTGTTCCACTCGTCCATGCCATCCAGCACGCTGTCCGGCTGGTGAATCGCCAGCACCGGCGACTCGGCCAGCACGTTGAGCTGGCTGTCGGTGACGACCGCGGCGATCTCGATGATGCGGTCGCTATCGGGATTCAGGCCGGTCATTTCCATGTCGACCCAGATGAGGTTGTTTTGATCTTGTGCCATACTGATCCATCTTTCTAAACGATCGTATTTTCCGCGATTGCCGCACATCCGGCAAACACCGCGCACTTTTTCTCATGACAGACGCCTTTACCTACGCCTTCCTGCTCGCCCTCGGCGCCTCCCTGGCGCTCAAGCTGTGGCTGGCCCGGCGCCATACCCACCACATCCTCAGCCATCGCCAGCATGTTCCCGCCGGCTTCGCCGACAGCATCCCGCTGGATGCGCACCAACGCGCGGCCGACTACACCGTCGCCAAGACTCGGCTTGGCATGGTCAACGCGGTTGCCGATGCCGCATTGATCCTGATCCTGACGCTGGGTGGCGGCTTGCAGCAGCTCTGGCACTTCTCGGCCAGCCTCGTCGAGGCCGACATCCTGCGCGGGCTGATCCTGATCGGTTCGGTCAGCCTGATTTCGGGCGTAGTCACCTTGCCGTTCAGCCTCGCCAGCACCTTCGGCATCGAGGCGCGCTTCGGCTTCAACACGATGACGCCCCGGTTGTTCCTCCTCGACCTGATCAAGCGCTCGCTGCTGGGTGTGCTGATCGGGGCGCCGCTGCTACTGCTGGTACTGTGGCTGATGTCGATGATGGGCAGCCTGTGGTGGCTATGGGTATGGCTGCTCTGGAGCGGTTTCAGTGTGCTGCTGGTCGCCCTCTACCCGACGCTGATCGCCCCCCTGTTCAACAAGTTCCAGCCGCTGCAAGACGAGGAACTGAGTCAACGCATCGACACGCTGCTCGCGCGCTGCGGCTTCAAGAGCCAGGGCATCTTCGTCATGGACGGGTCCACCCGCTCCAGCCACGGCAACGCCTACTTCACCGGCTTCGGTGCGAGCAAGCGCATCGTATTCTTCGACACGCTGCTCGAGCGCCTGGAGCACGACGAAATCGAGGCCGTGCTGGCCCACGAGTTGGGACACTTCCGCAAAAAGCACGTCACCAAGCGCATCGCGCTTACCTTCGTGCTTTCCCTGGGCTTCCTGTTCATTCTCGGCCAACTGATCGGCGCCCCCTGGTTCTACCAGGGCCTGGGCCTGACGAGCCAGAGCAATGCCCTGGCCCTGGTGTTGTTCTTCATGGTGATACCCGCCTTCACCTTCCCGCTGACGCCGCTGTCCAGCATGTTGTCGCGGCGCCATGAATACGAGGCCGACGATTTTGCCGCCGACCAGGTCTCTGCCGATGCGCTGGCCTCGGCCCTGGTCAAGCTGTACCGGGACAATGCTTCGACGCTGACCCCCGATCCCTTGCATTCGGCCTTTTACGATTCGCACCCGCCGGCGGCGCTGCGCATCGCCCACCTGAAAGGAGAGCCCGCATGAATCTCGTTCAAATGCATTGCCAAGCCCAGCACGGCAAGAGCCCGCTGGACAGTGCCACCCAGCAACAACACCTAGCCACCCTACCCGGCTGGGAGATCCAGGGCATCGAGCTCACCAAGACCTTCCGTTTCGGCAACTATTACGAAACCATGGCCTTCGTGAACGCCCTGGCCTGGATTGCCCACCAGGAAGATCACCATCCGGACCTGTCGGTCCATTACAACCGCGCCGTCGTCCATTTCAGCACCCACGACGCCAACGGTCTCACCCTCAACGACTTCATCTGCGCGGCGAAAACGGAAGCCCTGCTGAACAGACCTTCATGAAACAAACCGGACAGATCATCCGCAGTTACGGCCGCCGCTTCATCGTCGAAACCGCCGGCCGCACCTACGACTGCACCACCCGCGGCAAGCGGGTCGATTACGCCTGTGGCGACTTCGTCGACATCCTGATCCAGAACGAAGAGCAGGCCGTCATCGAAGGTGCACAGGAACGGCGCAGCCTGCTCTACCGCCAGGACGACTGGAAAACCAAGATGATTGCGGCCAACGTGACGCGCATTCTGTTCGTGACGGCGGCGGTGCCCACCCCCAGCGAGGAATTTCTCAACCGCGGCCTGATTGCCGCCGAAGCTGCCGACATCGAACCCATCATCCTGGTCAACAAGTCGGACCTGCCGGAAACCGCCGTCTGGCTGCAAAAGCTCGAAATGTACCAGGAACTGGGCTACCACATCCTCAGCCTGTCGGCCAAACGGAGCGTGGACGAATTGCGTCCGCTGCTCTCCGGCCACACTTCGGTTTTTGTTGGACAGTCCGGCATGGGCAAGTCCACGCTGACCAACGCGCTACTGCCCGATGCCGGCGCCCGCATCGGAGACATTTCCACCGCGCTGGACTCCGGCCGGCACACCACCACCCATGCCGCGCTGTACCATCTCGATGAAGACAGCCATCTGATCGACTCTCCCGGCCTGCAGGAATTCGGCCTGAAGCACCTGGAAGCGGTTGATCTGGTTCATTATTTCCCGGAAATGCGTCCTTTTATCGGACAGTGCCGTTTTCACAATTGCGCGCATCTGGCCGAGCCGGACTGCGCCATCAAGGAAGCCGCCAAAAGCGGAAAAATAAGCCAGTTTCGCATGGAATTGTTACAACGTCTAACGAGCGAGCTCAACAAGATAATCGCATAAATTATGCGAATGCACTGACGATTTACAAAGGCTGGCAATGTCTCTATTCTCCTGTTCAAAGAGCTGGATAACTAGCGACCTCCCCCTGAGGGCGCACAATTGACACTGACAGGAGACGAGTAATGGCAAAGCGAATTGCATTGGTTTCGGGCGGCATGGGCGGTATCGGCACGTCCATTTGCAAGGCCCTCGCCGCGGCAGGCCATATCGTGGTAACCACTTACAGCAAACCGGGCAAGGAACAAGCCTGGCTGGCCGACATGAAGGAGGCCGGCTATCAGGCTTACGCCTACCAGTGTGACGTCACCGACACCGCCGCCTGCCAGGCCATGGTCGAGAAAATCACCCAGGAAGTGGGTCCGGTCGACATTCTGGTCAACAACGCCGGCATTACCCGCGACGCCACCTTCAAGCGCCTGACCAAGGAAGACTGGAGTGCCGTCATCAGCACCAACCTGGACTCGGTCTTCAACATGACCAAGCCGGTGATCGACGGCATGATGGAGCGCGGCTGGGGCCGCGTGATCAATATTTCGTCCATCAACGGCCAGAAAGGCCAGTTCGGCCAGACCAACTACTCCGCCGCCAAGGCCGGCATGCACGGCTTCACCATGGCTCTGGCCCAGGAAGTAGCCAAGAAGGGCGTGACCGTCAACACCATCTCCCCCGGCTACATCGCCACCGACATGGTCATGGCGGTGCCGGAAGACGTGCGCAACAAGATCATCGCGCAAATCCCGGTGGGCCGCCTGGGCAAGCCGGAAGAAATCGCCGGCCTGGTCTCCTACCTGGCTTCTGACGTGTCCGGTTTCATGACCGGCGCCAACCTCGCCATCAACGGCGGCCAGCACACCATGTAATCATCACGGCTGCGGCCGCAACGGCCCGACCGGAGCGCCTGTCACGCTAGACAGGCAGCCCGGTCGGGCTTTTTCATGGCAATATGTCCACCCCCAACGACACGCCCCGCATCGAGACCCGAGATGGCCGAACAACTGATTATCGAAGGCAACAGCAAGACCGAAAAATACCAGGCACTGCTGCCGCAAACGCAATCCCTGCTGGCACATGAAACCGACCAGACCGCCGCACTGGCCAACCTGTGCGCCGCCCTCAAGATGACTTTCGACTGGCTATGGGTGGGTTTTTACGTCGTCAAGAACGGCGAACTGGTGCTCGCTCCGTTCCAAGGGCCGATCGCCTGCACGCGCATCCCGTTCGGCAAGGGCGTCTGCGGCACGGCGTGGCAAGAGAACCGCACCCTGGTCGTGCCCGACGTCGATGCCTTCCCGGGGCATATCGCCTGCTCGTCGAGCTCCCGTTCGGAGATCGTCGTCCCGGTACACGCCCCGGATGGCCAGGTTGCTGCCGTGCTGGATGTCGACTCCGAGTATCTGAACGAGTTCGACGAGATCGACGCCCGCTTCCTCGAAAGCATCGTGGCGCCGCTTGGCCGGCTGTTCGCGGAGTCGCACCTTTAACGCGGCACCCGCGCCTCCAGCCATTGCCGCAAGGCCATGACATCCATAGCCGAGACCTCGGCCGCCTCGCCGCCAAGGTCCCGGACCAGCTGTTCGAGATATTCCTGCAGGACGGCCCTGCGCTCCGTCTCCGAACGGCTGACCACGGATGACATTTCCAGCAACTGCTCGTTGAGCCGATGCCGGGCCTGCGTCTCGTTGTCCAGCATGCGCTGCAGCTGATCGCGCTGCTCCTCGAGCGTTTCGAGGCGTGCCGACAAGCGCCCGCACTCCCGCTCGCGATCGGTCAGCCGCTCCTGCCATTGGGCATTCATCCGGCTCGCCTCCTTGCGGGCGGCGGCCAGCTCCCCCTCCAGGCGCCCCACCTCCGTCTTCATCTGCTGGCGCTCTTCCTCCACCTGCTCGTAAAGACGCACGCGCAAGCCCTCCAGGCGCTCATAAGCCAGCGCCTCGCGCCGCGCGCTTTCTTCTTTTTCCTGCTGGACAAGGCGCCCGGCCTGTTCCTTGAACTCGGAGAACCGCCCCTCGGCCTCTTGCCGGATCTTGTCGGCCTGGGCCAACGCCTTCTCCAGTGCGGACTCCCTGTCTCGCAGCGTCTGCTCCAACGATGCCCGCTGCGCCTCCTCGGATTTCAGCTGCGCCGCCATGGCGGTCAGCTTGGCCGACTCCATATCCAGTTCGTGCCGTGCGGCGACCAGGGCAAGTTCGGCGTTCTCGAGCGCGTGACGCGATTCCTCGTGCGCCTTCTTTTCTGCCGCCAGCTCCGCCTGCCACTCCTGCCGGACCGACTCCAGGCGGCTGTCGGACTCGTCGCAGGCGCGCTGCCAGACCTGCTCGAAGGCTTCGGCCAAGCCCGCCGGCCAGTCCGGCCGGCGCGAGGACACCGCCATGCGCGACAGGAACTCCTGCCGCCACTCCTTCAGCGTATTGTTGATCGTGGTGTTCGATCCGGTACCCAATCGTGCACGGACTTCGATGACCGTCGGCCAAACACCCTCACCAACCAGCTCAAACGCTACCTGACGAATGCGGGAATAAATATCCGCCCCCATCTACTCACCCCTTCCTCGCGGTTGCCAAGATCGCCGCTGCGTCAAAAAATCAGCGCGTGATTATAAAGACTTTCATTTCACCGTACGCCACATTCACTCATCCATGTCCTTCTCCAGCAGATCACGGTCGAAGGCCTCGGCCTGCTCCTTAAGGCTGGCATGGATGTAGTAGCGCTGCGTCGTGGCATGCGACTTATGCCGCAAGCGCTCCGCCGTCAGATGGATCGGCACCCCCGCCCGGGCCGCATGAGAAGCCAGCGAGTGACGGATCCAGTGGGTCGACGCACTTTTCAGGGCATCGCCCCAGCGCTCGTCCACGGCTCGCGCCGTAGGCTCGGCCATCCGGAAGAACCACTTCAGCGAGCTGTAGATTTGCAGCCCCTGTATCGGACCGGCCCCGTCCAGCGCCGCCACCAGCGGCACCCCGCCTTCCCCACGCCCCGGATGATCGGACAAGCCCCGGAACCGGCGGTAGCGCACCAACGCCTCCACCGCCTGGCGATCCAGCGGCACGTCGACCACGCGCCCTCCCTTGCCCATTACCCGCCACAGCCATAAACCGTGACTGCGGTGAATATGCCCCATCCGCGCCCCGGCCAGCTCGCTGCGCCGCGCTGCCGTCCTGTACAGCCAAGCCAGGAGGAAGCGCAATCGCTCGACCCGCGCCAGGCGGGTCGGCGTCGACACGGAAAGCCGATCCAGAAATTCGGCCAGCCACCCCCAAAGCGCTGGCTCAAGCCACCGATTGATGGCCACCTGCCCCTCGTCGTCGAACCCCGCCGGGGCGACAGTTTCCCGGCCACGCTGATTCTTGCCGAGCAGGCGGAAAGGGTTGGCCGCCAGATAGGCGGCATTGACCAGGTAATCGAACAGTGCCTGCAAGATGATTTTTGCCTGGCGTCGGCTGGATTCCTTCAACGGACCATTGATCAAGCGCCAATGGGCAGGCCAGTCGGGATGACGCTCCGGCACGGCCAGCCAGTCGAAGTAACCATGCAGGTCTTCCACTCGCAGACCGGATATGGACTTTTGCCGGAAGCTGATCGACCACAACAGCAAGCGATACGCCTCTTTCCGATACGCGCGAAGCGTGTTGGGGTTATCGATCGTCGCCAGCCAGCACTCGATCGCCTCCAGATCGTTGCCGGCCGCAATCTGGCATGACCCGCCGTGCGAAAGCGAGCGATTCTCCCCCGGCGCAACGGACATTCCCTCCCGACGCACCAGAAGTTCGACCTCGTGCACTGCCGGCCACCCCTTCAAGCTCGACCCGACCATTTCGCCCCCTTTTTTTTGACCCCCGCATTATAGTGCAACGATTATGTAAATAATCATTGCTTATTATCATATAAATGTATTTATATCATGTTATACGTAATATATTATTAGTTACAAGCCAATGTGAGCCACCACCTCAGAACATGCAGGAAAACCAGGTACGAACACGGGCATTTGCTACACCAAGGCATGGAAACAGGAAGGACAGGATCGAAAGGCCTTGATGGAGACAGCATTCGGCCCGCAGGGGACGCGCAATCAGGAAAGTGATGGCTTGCGGACAGGAGATGGCGCAGAAAGCGCCAGAAACGGCGGACAGACGAACCGCAAGAGCGACCTCGTCAGCATCTTCCAGAAACCAGTCAATGCGGCATCAAAAAAGGCCTTGCGCATGCCGAAGAGGCACACCCAAGGCCTTTCCCGAACCGGCCAGCCCACGGCCAACCGATAGACAGCTCCCCGGCACCGCCAGGTGCTGCCCTAATGCACGTTACTAGTATCCGCCACCTTGGTCGGACGTGGCGCCAGCCAGATCGCGCAAGCCGCGATCACGAACGATAGCCCACTCAGCCAGAAAATCTGGTTGGTCGACAACATGATGCTTTGCGCCTGCACCAGCTGGTCGATCATGCCCCTGCTCGTTTCGGTGCTCATGCCGCTCTGGGTCAGGCTCTGCAGCGTCTGCCCGGCCGAATCGACGAAGCCGGACAGCTCGGCGCGGTTGTAAGCGGCCTTGTCCTCCCAAGAGGTGGTGACCAGCGAAGTCGCAAAGGCGCCGGACAGCGTCCGCAGGAAGCTCATCAACCCCGCCGCTGAAGCCATCTCCTCGGTCTCCACGCTGGCCATGGCCAAGCCGGTCAGCGGAACGAAGAAGAACGGCATGCCGAGCCCCTGGAACAGCAAGGGCAAGGCCACCTGCCAGAAACCCATGTCGGAGGTGCCGAAGCTGCGAAACAGCGTCACACCGCCAAGCCACATCACACCGAAGAACACCAGCGGGCGCGGGTCCATCCTGGTCGACATCTGCGCCGCGATCGGCGCGGCGATCACTGCCAGGATGCCGCTCATGGCCGTGGCATAGCCGGCCTGGGTCGCCGTATAGCCCATGTAGCTCTGCAGCCATTGCGGCGTCAGCACCGTGGCACCGAAAAACGAGCCAAAGGCAAGCGAAATGGTCAGCACGCTGGCCCAATAGCCACGATGGCGGAACACGCGCAAATTGACGATGGGATTGCTGTCCGTCAGCTCCCAGATCATGAAGGCAGCAAAACCGATGACGGCGATGATCGCCAAGGCCACGATCTCGGGAGACGAGAACCAGTCCAGGTTTTTCCCTTCGTCTAGCATCAACTGCAAAGCCGCTACCCAGACGATCAGCAAGGCCAGTCCGATGGCATCAACAGGCAGTTTCTCCACCTTGCTTTCGAAGCGCTTGAGCATCTGCCAGCCGAAATAGCTGCACGCCACGGCGATCGGCGCATTGATGAAAAAGATCCACGACCAGCCGACCTGATCACACAGATAACCGCCGAGGATCGGCCCCATGATGGGTGCGACCAGCGTGGTCATGCTCCACAGGCCGATGGCGGCGCCGGCTTTCTCCTTAGGGAAAATCTGCTGCAACAAGGTCTGCGACATCGGCATCAGCGGGCCACCCGCCAAACCCTGCAAGACGCGGAACAGCACCAGCAGCTCGATCGAGTTGGCAAACCCGCACAACACCGAAAACAACCCGAACAACATCATCGAGGTGACAAAGACGCGTACCGCCCCGAAACGGCCGGCCAGCCAGCCCGTCAGCGGCACGATGATGGCCTCCGCCACGGCGTACGAGGTGATGACATACGTCCCCTGGCTGGCGGACACCGCCAGCCCGCCGGCGATATTTGGCACCGAGACGTTGGCGATGGTGGTGTCGAGCACCACCAGGAAGTTGGCAGCGGCCAGCAGCAAGGCGGCCAGCCATAGCGCCCCACCTTCCAGCGGCTTGGGTGGAGCGGCAGCGACGTGAGCGCTCATGACGCTACTCCTTTTAAAGCTTGCTGGCCGTATCGACGGTGGCGGTCATGGACAAACCAACCTGCAAGGGATGCGCCTTCAACTCAGCCGGGTCCAGCTCGATGCGCAGAGGCAGGCGCTGCACCACCTTGATCCAGTTGCCGGTGGCGTTCTGGGCCGGAATCAGCGAGAACGCCGAGCCGGAACCGCCGGAGAAGCCGGCCACCTTACCGTGATACACCACGTCGGAACCATAGATATCCGAATGCAGAGTGACCGGCTGGCCGATACGCACCTTTTCCAGTTGCACCTCTTTGAAGTTGGCATCCACATGCACCTGCTGCAGCGGGACGATCGACATCAGCGGTGCGCCGGGCTGGATACGCTGCCCAACCTGCACCTGGCGCTTGGCCACCACGCCATCGACAGGGGCGCGAATCACCGTGCGCTCCAGATCGACGCGGGCCTGATTGCGCTTGGCGCGCGCCAAAGCGACTTCCGGGTTGGTTTCGACCGTGGTGTTCGCGGTCAGCGTCTGATTGGCCTTGAGCGAGCCGATGGCGGCCAGCTTGTTGGCCTCCGCCTGCGCCAGCACGGCCTTGGCCGAGTCCATGGCCGCCTTGGCAGTGTCGTAAGCCGTCTTGGCATGCGTCAGCTCTTCCCCGGAGACCGAGCCGGATTTCGCCAGCGCCTGACGGCGCTCGAGGTCGATCCTGGCCCGGTCGAGATCGCTTTGCGCCGAGCTCAGTTGGGCCCTGGCGCGCAACAGCTCGGCATCACGGGCGCTGACCTGGGCCTGCAAGCCATCGTCGCTGGCCAGATAGCCTTTGACCTTACGCTCGGCGCGCGCCAGTTCGGCCTCGGCCTGCTCCAGAGCCAAGCGCGCATCGGTGTCATCCAATTCCACCAGCACGTCGCCGCGCTTGACGGCCTGGGTATCCACGACCTTGACGGCACGGACATTGGCACTGAGGGAGGGTGTCACTTGGGCGATTTCGGCGGCGACATAGGCGTTGTCCGTCGTCACATGATGCGAGGCGACTAGCGTCCAGTAAGCGCCGTACGCCGCGGCGGAAAGTGCCACCACGCCGCCGAGGGCGAGGAACAGTTTCTTACGCTTGGCCGCATTGTCGGTCTGCGGGATTGGAGCGGTGACAGTCAGCGTTTCAGACATGATGGATTCCTTGATTATTGAATATCTGTAAGGGGTTAGGCCACGCGATAACCGCCCCCGAGGGCGCGAATCAGTGCGACGTCGAGGCTCAAGCGCCGGGTCTGCAGATCGCTCAAGGCCCGACGGCTGCTGACCACGCTGTCTTCTGCGGTCAGCACATCCAGATAGGTGGCCAGCCCGCCCTGATAGCGGTTGCGGGCAATGCGCAAGGCATCCTCGGCGGCGGTCAGCGACTCCTGCTGCGCCGACAGCCGGCCATCGAGCGCCGCCTGGCTGCTCAGGGCATCGGCGACGTCTTGCAGGGCGCGGTTCAGGGTCTGGTCGTAATTGGCAACGGCCTCGTCGTACTGGGCCCGGGCCACGCGGTATTGGCCTTGCAACTGCCCGCCGCGGAAGATGGGCAGGCTGATGGCCGGGCCGAAGCCGGCAATGCCGGATCCGGCCTTGGTAAACAGATCCAACCCCAAAGACTGCGCCCCGACGTAGGCCGACAGATTGATGTTCGGATAGAACTCGGCGCGGGACTGATCGATCCGCTTGGCTGCCGCTTCGGCGCGCAGCCTGGCGGCGGTCAGATCGGGCCGGCGCCCCAGCAAGTCGGCGTGAAGCTGCGAAGGAATGGCGATGCTTTGCGCGAGATCGATCCGCGGCCGCTGAATACGATCACCCCGCTCCGGATCGGCCCCCATCAAAGCCGCCAGCTGATGCCTCTGTAGGGTGATCGACTCCTCGATCGCCAGCAGCTCGGCCTTGGCCGACGCCGACCGGGAGTCCGCCTGGCGCACCGTGCCCAGCGTTTCCAGCCCTTGCCGCTGGCGTTCGGTGATCAGTTGGGCACTTTGCGTCCGGATATCGAGAGCCTGCAGTGCCGCATCCTGCTGGGCGTACAAGTGGGCCAGCTCAGCATAGGCCGAGGCAATGGCCGTCGATAGCGTCAGGCGTGCCTGGGCCGCATCGGCCTCAGCCGCCGCCCGCTCGTTGGTGGCAGCGGCCAGGGCCGCACGGTTCTTGCCCCAAAAATCGATCTCATAACTCAAATCCAGGGTGGCCTTGACGGAATTATTGAGCCCCTGCGGCACGAACGCGGCCGGCACGCCGTTGTTGTAGCTCTGCTTCATGCGAGTCACCGAGGCGTTGACCCCGACCGAAGGCAACATGGGGGCGCCAGCCTGCTGTGCCACGCCAATGGCCTTGCGCACCCGCGCATCGGCGGCAGCCAGATCGGGCGCGTTGCGCAGTGCCTCGTCGATCAAGGCATTCTGTTGGGCATCGCCGTAACGCTCCCACCAAGTGGCATCGATTTGGGCCTGCTCCGTGGTCGGGCTGGCGTTCAAGGATTTGGGCTGGGGCAAGGGGCCAAGATCCGGCACGCTGGCGCAGGCGGCCAAGGCGAGCGAGATGGCCAAGGGCATGATCCGCTGCAATAAACCCGAAGGCGAAGAAGCACTCATAGGGGTGATTTCCTCATAAACTAAACTGTACGGTTTAGTTATAACTTGACAGATTTTCGTCGTCAAGCAAAACTGAACCAACTGGTTCAATTTTGAGGTGCAAGGTTGTGAGAGTGAAAAGCGAGACGAAGCGGCAAAGCATCATCGATGCCGCGGCGGCAGTATTCATGGAACAGGGCTTCTCCGCCGCCTCCATGTCGGACATTGCCAGCCGCGCAGGCGGCTCCAAGGCCACCTTGTACAGCTACTTTCCGTCCAAGGAAGAGTTGTTTGGCGAGGTGATGCGGGACTTATGCGTGGCGCGGGTGCAGCCCGTCTTCGCCGCACTGGAGACCGGCGGGGAGCCCGCCGAGGCGCTGGAGCTTTTCGGCATCCGCTTCCTTCAGGAAATACTCAGCCCCGACCTGCTCGCCATTCGCCGCATGGTGGTGGCAGAGGCCGGGCGGTCCAATATCGGGCAACAGTTTTACAACCAAGGGCCCAAGGCTGGCCGCACAAGAATCGCCCAGTTCCTGGAGCAACAAATGCAGATGGGGCGCATGAAGAAAGCCGACCCCTGGCGTGCCACCATATACCTGATGGCCCTGCTGACGTCCGACCTGGCCGACGAGTGCTTGTGGGGAGTGCGGGAGAAACCCTCCGACCAGGAAATCACCGAGCATGTGCACTCGGCACTGGCGGTGTTTTTTGCCGCGTACGGCGCCCCCCCCTCCACGCAGAGCTGATCGCAACGGGAGAAAACGGCCATGCCAGTATCGGAACTCCATCGACAACGCCGGTCACCCGGCCCCGCGATGCGAAACCGATGCAGCCTCCCTGCCCTTTTCCCGCATACGGGGTTCACGCGGGTCAGGGCCACCGTTTCACGGCCGAAGCATGGCGGGACAACGCTGGAGCATTTCCAGATAGCCGTCCAGCATATTCCCGGCGTCGCGTTCGAGGTCGAAGCTCTCGGGGTCGAACAGCCAGTTGCCCATCAAGCCACTGACGAGCGCATGCAGCATGATATCGGCGCGCTCGATATTGAGCCCGGCCGGCAACTGGCCGAGCTCGATAGCCCGGAGCAGGATGCGCTGGATGCGCTCGGTACAGTCCTTGATGCATTGTTTCTGCCGCTGCATCACCGGCCCCATCTCCTCGGTGAGTTCGCATTTATGGTAGAGCACGTCGAACACACGCCGGCGCTGTTCGTTATGCACCAGGCTTTGCAGAATGCTCAGGCAGGCGGCACGCAATTCGCCCAGGGGATCGGAGTGTTGCGGATTATCCACCACATCCGAGAACAAGTTCTCGATCGGCAGGTTCACGCGGTCGGTCATTGCCGTGAACACGTCGGCCTTGTTCTTGAAATGCCAATAGATCGCGCCACGCGTCAGTCCGGCAGCGGTGGCGATGTCCGCCAGCGAGGTGCGCGACACCCCCTGCTCGGCGAAGACCCGCTCGGCGGTGTCCAGAATCAGGCTGCGCGTTTCCAGCGATTCTTCTTTGGTTTTACGGGCCATCGAGTCCCCTTCCCGAAATGGTGGATCGGCCATGGCAATCCACTCGTAATAGACATACATTCATGAATGTATATATACTATCAGCCAGTCAGCCGATTTCCCAGCGCCTCTCACGCATCCCATTTCTCGCAACAGGGATTTCTCTGGACTGTGATGCATTTTCAGGACAAAAGCCTGATGACTTTCCACGGGATAGGCAAATCATCCATTCCCGTCCATGGTTTGCCACAGCATTTGCCCATATAAAGGCGGCTAGAAAAATCGCATAATCAAGACATTTGCATTTGCTAGACGAGCAAAGGTTGCCGATTTCATGGACAACCCTTCTCGGAGCATCGATTTAGCCATACCCAATCACCCACTTGAGTATCGGGAGCGTTCCATGCGCATCAATAGAAACACTTCATTGCGTCTTATCACCGTAGCCACCCTCGCGGCGGTCGCCGCCCTGGCCGGCTGCGGTGAGAAACAGGCGCAGCAGCCGGGGACCGCCAACCAGCCTCCGCAAGAAGTCGGCATCGTGACGGTCAAACAGGAAAGCCTGGCCCTGTCGACCGAGCTGCCGGGTCGCCTGAATCCCTATCGTGTCGCAGAGGTACGCGCGCGTGCCGCCGGCATCGTGCTGAAGCAGGTGTTCCGTGAGGGCAGCGACGTCAAGCAAGGCGAGCTGCTGTTCCGCATCGATCCCGCTCCCCTGCAAGCCAGCCTGCTCAGTGCCCAGGCGTCGCTGGCCAAGTCGGAAGCAACGCTGGCCCAGGCCAAGCTGCAGGAAGGCCGCTACAAGGAGTTGGTCGCGGTCAACGCCGTGAGCAAACAGGATTACGACAACGCGGTTGCCGCTGTGAAACAGGGGCAAGCCGACGTGGCGGCGGGCAAGGCGGCGGTGCAGACCGCCAAGCTCAATCTCGGCTATACCACGGTGACCTCGCCGATTCCCGGCCGTATCGGCAAGGCCCAGGTGACGGAAGGCGCGTTGGTGGGCCAGAACGAGCCCACCCTGCTCGCCACGGTGCAGCAGCTCGACCCGATCTACCTCGATTTCACCCAGTCCAGCACCGAGATGCTGCGCCTGCGCCGCGCATTCGAGAGCGGCGAGTTGGAGAGCGTGGCCCCCGGCCAGGCCAAGGTCCGGCTGGTGCTGGAAGACGGCAGCGAATACCCGCAAACCGGCAAGCTGCTGTTCTCGGACGTGACGGTGGATCAGAGCACCGGCATGGTCACGTTGCGCGCCGAATTCCCGAATCCGAAGCATGAGCTGCTGCCGGGCATGTACGCGCGGGCCCGCCTAGCGCAGGCAGTCGACAAGCAGGCACTGACCATTCCGCAACCAGCCTTGCAGCGTGGACAAGGCGGTTCTGCCTCCGTAATGCTGGTGGGTGCCGACAACAAGGTGCAGGTACAGCAGGTCAAGGCCGAGACCGCGGTCGGTGACAAATGGGTGATCACCAGCGGCCTGAAGGCCGGCGACAGAGTGATCGTGCAGGGACTGCAGAAGGTCCGCCCCGGCGTGCCGGTGAAGCCCGTCCCGGTAGCCGCGTCCGCTCCGGCAGCAACCGTACAAGGCCAATAACGGAGAGCACCCATCATGCCTAAGTTCTTCATCGATCGCCCGGTGTTCGCCTGGGTGATCGCCCTCTTGATCCTGCTGGTCGGGGGGCTGTCGGTGGTCAAGCTGCCGGTGGCTCAGTACCCCAGCATCGCGCCGCCGTCCGTGTCGGTGAGCGCCACCTATGCCGGCGCCTCGGCCGAAACGCTGCAGAACTCGGTCACCACGGTGATCGAGCAGCAGATGAACGGTATCGACGGCCTGCTGTACATGTCGTCCAACAGCCAGTCGTCCGGCCAGGCCACCATCACGCTGTATTTCCAGCCCGGCACCAACCCGGACATCGCCCAGGTGCAGGTGCAGAACAAGCTGCAGCTGGCGATGCCGCGCCTGCCGACCGAGGTACAGCAGCAGGGGGTGAAGGTCGCCAAGGCGACCCGCAATTACCTGATGTTCGTCACCCTGTCGTCGACGGATGGCAGCGTGGATGCCGTCGGATTGGGTAACTACATCTCGTCCAGCCTGCTCGACCAGTTGAGCCGGGTGACCGGTGTGGGCGAGGCCAATCTGTTCGGCTCGGAATACGCCATGCGCGTGTGGGTGAGCCCGGACAAGCTCAACAGTTTCAAGCTCACCACCTCCGACGTGATTTCCGCCATCAAGTCGCAGAACGTCCAGGTATCGGCCGGCGAACTGGGCGGCTTGCCCGCAGTCCAGGGCCAGCAGCTCAACGCCACGATCCGCTCGCAAAGCCGTCTGTCCACGCCGGAGCAGTTCGGCAACATCCTGCTGCGCGTGAACAAGGATGGCTCGCGCGTGCTGTTGCGTGACGTGGCGCGTGTCGAGCTGGGCGCTCAGACCTTCACCACCAAGGCCTTCGTTGACGGCAAGCCGGCGGCAGCGGTCGGCATCAAGCTGGCCCCCGCAGCCAACGCGCTGGAGACCGCTCAGGCGGTGCGTGACAAGGTCAAGGAACTGGCACCGTACTTCCCGGCCGGCGTGAAGGCGGACGTGCCGTACGACACCTCGAAGTTCGTCAAGATCTCGATCGAAGAAGTGGTCAAGACCCTGATCGAAGCCGTGGTGCTGGTCTTCCTGGTGATGTACCTGTTCCTGCAGAACTTCCGCGCCACGCTGATCCCGACCATCGTGGTGCCAGTCGCGCTCGCCGGTACGCTCGGCGCCATGGCTGCGTTCGGCTTCTCGATCAACGTACTGACCATGTTCGGCATGGTGCTGGCGATCGGCATGCTGGTGGACGACGCGATCGTCGTGGTGGAGAACGTCGAGCGGATCATGAGCGAGGAAGGACTGCCGCCGCGCAAGGCCACCCGCAAGGCGATGGAGCAGATCACCAACGCCCTGATCGGCATCTCGCTGGTGCTGACCGCGGTGTTCATCCCGATGGCCTTCTTCGGCGGCTCGGTGGGCGCGATTTACAAGCAGTTCTCGCTGTCGCTGGTGGCGTCGATGGTGTTCTCGGTGCTGCTGGCCCTGACGCTGACCCCGGCCCTGTGCGCGACGCTGCTCAAGCCGGTGGATGCCGGCCATCACCACGCCAAGAGCGGCTTTTTCGGCTGGTTCAACCGCAGCTTCGCCGCCAGCACCAACAAGTACCAAGGCTCGGTCGCCAAGATCATCAACAAATCCGGCCGCTACATGCTGATCTACCTCGCCATCATCGGCGTGGTGGCGCTGCTGTTCGCACGCCTGCCGTCGTCGTTCCTGCCGGAAGAAGATCAGGGCTATTCGATCACCATGGTACAGTTGCCGACCGGCGCTACCGCCGAACGGACCCGCGGCATCCTGGAGCAGGTGGAGCAGTACTACCTGAAGCAGCCGGAAACCGCGCACTCGATCGCCGTGGCCGGCTTCGGTTTCAACGGCAACGGCCAGAACCTGGGCCTGGTATTCACCCCGCTCACGGATTGGGACGAGCGCAAAGCCAGCGAACACCATGTACAGGGCGTGATCGGACGGGCCTTCGGAGCGTTCTCGCAGATCAAGGACGCGATCATCTATCCGCTCAACCCGCCGCCGATTCCGGAACTGGGCAACGCCACCGGCTTCGACTTCATGCTCCAGGACCGCAGCAACCAGGGGCACGAGAAGCTGATGGAAGCGCGCAACATGGTGCTCGGCATGGCCGCCAAGGATCCGCGCCTGGCCGGGGTTCGCCCGCAAGGCATGGAAGACGCGCCGCAGTTCCAGGTGACCATCGACCAGGAGAAAGCCAGTGCGCTCGGCCTGTCCCTGGCGGACATCAACAGCACCTTGAGCACCAACTTCGGTTCCTCGTACGTCAACGACTTCACCAACGGTACTCGCGTGCAGCAGGTGATCGTGCAGGCCGATGCGCCGTACCGGATGCAGCCGCAAGACATCGAGAAGCTGTACGTGCGCAACAACACGGGCACCATGGTGCCGTTCTCGGCCTTTGCCAGCGCCAAGTGGAGTTACGGCTCGCCGCGCCTGGAACGCTACAACGGCGTACCGTCGATGGAAATCGTCGGCACCGCCGCCCCGGGCAAGAGCTCCGGCGAGGCGATGCAGGCGATCGAGGAAATCGTCGCCAAGCTGCCACCGGGCTTCGGCATCGAGTGGACCGGCCAGTCGTACGAAGAGCGCCTGTCCGGCTCGCAGGCTCCTGCCCTGTTCGCGATCTCACTGGTGGTGGTATTCCTGTGCCTGGCCGCCTTGTATGAAAGCTGGTCGATCCCGTTCTCGGTGATGCTGGTGGTGCCGCTCGGCGTGCTCGGCGCGCTCCTGGCCGCACACCTGCGCGGCTTGCCCAACGACGTGTTCTTCAAGGTGGGCTTGCTCACCACGATCGGCCTGTCGACCAAGAACGCGATTCTGATCATCGAATTTGCCAAGGATCTGCAGGCGCAGGGCAAGAGCGTGATCGAGGCGACGCTTGAAGCCGTGCACCTGCGGCTGCGCCCGATCCTGATGACCTCGATGGCCTTCGTGCTCGGCGTACTGCCGTTGGCGATCAGCACCGGCGCCGGTTCGGCGAGCCAGCACGCGATCGGTACCGGCGTGATTGGCGGCATGCTGTCGGCCACCTTCCTCGCCATCTACTTCGTGCCCGTGTTCTTCGTGTTCGTGCGCAGCCGGTTCAAGGGCAGCGAGCGCCAGCGCAAGTTCTACACGCACCACATGGACGAAGAAGAGACTGCCTTAGAGACGGTTCCGGTGCCGGTTGAAGCGCGCCATGCGGATCAGGAAGGAAAACGTCATGACTAATAAATACACTTTGACCGCCCTGCTCGCCGCCGCCCTGCTCGCCGGCTGCTCCATGGCGCCGACCTACCTGCGCCCGGCCGCCCCGGTCTCCGGGCAGTGGCCGAGCGGTCCGGCCTACGGCGGCGAGGCGGCCACCCAGGCAACCAAGAACGGCGTGGCGGCCGATATCGGCTGGCGCGAGTTCTTCGCCGATGCCCGGCTGCAAAAGCTGATCGAACTGGCGCTCGCCAACAACCGTGACCTGCAGGTGGCGATGCTGAACGTCGAAAAGACGCGCGCGCAGTACCAGATTCAGCGCGCCGACCTGTTCCCGGCGATCGACGCCACCGCCAGCAGCACGCGTCAGCGCCTGCCGGCCGACCTGTCCAGCTCCGGGCGGGCCAGCACGAGCAGCAAGTATTCGGTCGGGCTCGGCTTCACCGCCTACGAACTCGACCTGTTCGGCCGGGTGCAGAGCCTGAAGAACGAGGCGCTGGAACAGTACTTCGCCAGCGAAGCGGCGCGGAAATCGGCCCAGATCACCCTGGTCTCCGAGGTGGCGAGCCAGTACCTGACGCTGCGCGCGCTCGACGAGCAGCAGAAGGTGGTCACCGACACGCTCACCGCGCAGCAAAGCTCGTACGAGCTGACCAAGAAACGCTTCGACGTCGGCACGGTCACCGCGCTCGACCTGAGCACCGCCGACAGCCAGGTGCAGACCGCCAAGAGCAATCTGGTGAGCCTGATGCAGCAACGCGCTCAGGCCGAGAACGCCCTGACCCTCCTGGTTGGCCAGCCCTTGCCTGCCGACCTGCCGGAAGGCAACGCGTTCGATGCCCAGGGCTTGCTGGCCGACCTGCCGGCTGGCTTGCCGTCCGATTTGCTGGAACGACGCCCGGACATCATCCAGGCCGAGCACCAGCTCAAGGCGGCCAATGCCGATATCGGCGCGGCACGCGCGGCGTTCTTCCCGAGCATCTCGCTGACCGGCAGCTTCGGCACGGCGAGCAGCCAGCTCAGCAACCTGTTCAAGTCCGGCCAGGGCGCCTGGAGCTTCATCCCGCAGATCAACCTGCCGATCTTCGACTGGGGCAAGAACACGGCGAATCTCGATGTCTCGACCACCAGCAAGAAGATTGCCGTGGCACAGTACGAGAAGTCGATCCAGTCGGCGTTCCGCGAGGTGTCCGATGCCCTGACGGCACGCGCCATGGTCGAGCAGCAGATCGCGGCGCAGGAAGCGCTGGTGAAGTCCGAAACTCAGCGCTACCAGTTGGCCGAACTGCGCTACCGCAACGGAGTGGATAGCGCGCTGAGCCTGCTCGATGCCCAGCGCTCGCTCTACAGCGCGCAGCAAGGGCTGATCCAGACCCGGCTCGCACGCCTGACCAACCAGGTGACCTTGTACAAGGCGCTGGGCGGGGGGTGGCTGGAGCGTTCGGCCGGTACGGCTCAAGGACCGGCGGCGGCGAACGGTGCCTCCTGAGTTGGTTTAACCGACAAAAGCCCAGCCATTCCAGTAGGGTGTAACCCTCGTCTGAACGGCCAAATCAAACGCCACGGGTAGACCTCGTGGCGTTTTTGTTGTCTGAATGGCGATATCAGCCATCCGATTGGCTCACGCCGGCATGACGCATACTAGGCGAACTCCCCGTCGCAAAGCCTGGCAGGATCGATCACAAGGCCGTCGACTAGGCCTCACGTGCCATCAAATCGGGGGTATGAGAGAAAACCGCCCCCAGCACCCACTGGCTCCACAAGAAGCCATGATGGTTTGTCTTATGTCCACGGTAGTCGGTGAATGCCTTGGCGACGAAGTCCGCGTTCAACCAAGGCGGACAGGGCGAGTTGGCCAGGCCAAAGTCCTTATTTCTCAGCCACTGGGCGACCGGCGCAGCAAACCCCTGCTTGCGCCGATAAAGAATGGACTGGGGCAGCAATGAGCCCATCGCCTTTTTCAAGATGTACTTCGTTTCGCCACCCCGGAGTTTGTATGAGGAAGGGAGCCTCCGGGCAAAATTCACGATATCGACATCGAGGAAAGGAGAGCGCACCTCGAGAGAGCTCATCATGCTGGCACGATCGGTCTTCGCCAGAATATCGTCCTGCAAATAGATGTCCGTAAAAAACTGTAGCGTGCGGTCGACCAGATTGGTTTGGGAGCACCGGTCCCATGCCTCGATCGCCTCGGAAAACACCTCGTCCAGATCGACAGGCTCTTGGAACAGCTCGGAAAAATCTTTTTCGTCAAGCAAAGACATCCATACCGGATTCCACAAGCACGAGGGGTAACTCAGCCCACGCAAGGCCCGCTTCAACTTGAAATCGAGGCTCATGTAGCTGTCTACAACCGGCAAGCGGTTTGCCCAAAAGCGTATTGCCGTGTGCACTCTTCCCGGAATCATTTTCTGGTAGAGAGCCGCCCACCTGAGTGCCCTGAACGGGGCGTAACCGCCAAAGAGCTCATCCGCCCCATCCCCGCCAAGGGCTACCGTCACCGTATTGCGGGCAAAACGGCAAAGCAAGTAAGTGGGTAACAGAGAGCTATCGCCGGTCGGCTCGTCCAGCCGCTGCAACAGTTCCAGAAGCAGTGCCTGGGCAGCCGTTGACGACAATATTTCTTCATGATGATGTGTCTGCAGGTGGCTCGCTGCTTGCCTGGCGAAACATGACTCATCGAAGCTCTTTTCTTCAAATCCGATACTGAACGTCTGGAGCGCACCGGGGACAAGATGGCGTGCCGCCATTGCCGCTACGGAAGAAGAATCGATGCCACCGCTCAAAAACACCCCGACAGGCACATCGGCCACCAATCGCCGGGACACGGCTTTATCCAGCAGATCGGCAAGTTCCTCCATCTTGTGCCGCTCGCCAGCGGCAGACCAGGTATCTTCCGGTTCGATGACAAACGACCAGTAGCGGTCTACTTTGATGGCATGGTCCTGCAATGAAAAAGTGAGAGAACACCCGGCTGGCAGTTTGAGGATTTCCCGATAAGGAGTATGGGGCGCTGGAATGTACCCATACCCTATGTATTTCTTGATGGCCTGCCTGGATACGGAGACCCGGATAGCCGAATGAGACAGCAAGGCCGTCAACTCGGAAGCAAAGGCGAATGTTCCCTGCTGAAACGAATAGTAAAACGGCTTCTCACCAAAGCGGTCACGACTGCAGAACAACCGTTGCTTCGTTTGATCGTACAGCACGAAGGCCCACATGCCGTTCAGCTTTTGCGTCAGTGCCTCGCCCCACTCGCGGTAGCCATGAAGCAAGACCTCGGTATCGGAATGATCGGTCAGGAAAACGTGACCAGCGGCTTCCAGCTCCGCGCGCAACTCACGGTAGTTGTAAATCTCACCATTGAAGATCACGCCCAGATGCCCATCCGCTGTCCACATAGGCTGATGACCGCCGGCAATATCCAGAATCGCCAAACGAGCATGGCCCAAGTGTAGCTGCCGGCTCGGATCACACCACAATCCACTCCCGTCAGGTCCCCGATGGGCCAGAGCCGAGACCATCCTGGCAAGATCATCCGGCGCCCCGGGTCCGACAAAACCGGCGATGCCACACATGCTCTCACCCCTTCAGCGTATGGAGTTTGATATTGCAGGTCTTGCCTATCAGGTACACCGTCTTGCCTTGGGCCTCGTAATAAGTCCGAATGAGGAGCTCCGCCAGCAAGCCCATGAGAATGCACATGAAACCCGATACCCCCGCCATCACCACCAGCAGGGGCAAAGGAGTGGAGATGAGAGATACCCCTTCGATAAACTTCAGATAGATGGCCCACCCTCCAGCCAATAAGCTGATGAACAAAATGGCCAAGCCGACTGCGCCGAAAATATACATTGGCTTACCTGCATATTTGGACAGGAACTTCACCACCATCAGGTCGAGAATCACCTTCATCACACGGCTTAGCCCATACTTCGAGACTCCATTTTGCCGGGGATGGTGAACAACCGGGATTTCCGCTATGCGCGCCCCAAACCAACTGGCATAAATAGGAATAAATCGGTGCATCTCGCCATACAAGCGGACGCCTTTGATTACATCTTTACGATATGCTTTCAGAGAGCAACCGTAGTCATGGAGATGCACTCCCGAAACGAATGAAATGATGCCATTCGCAACCATGCTGGGGAGATTTCTTTTGATCGGATTGTCTTTCCGGTCTTGCCGCCAGCCGGAAACGACATCGAACCCTTGCTCCAGCTTGTCCAAAAGTCTCGGAATATCTTGCGGATCGTTCTGCAGATCGCCATCCATGGGGATGATGATGTGCCCTTCCGCGTAGTCGACCCCGGCCATCATCGCAGCCGTCTGGCCAAAGTTGCGGCAGAACTTGATCACTTTCACCGCCTCGTCCTTTTCCGCCAGCCCTTCCAGCTTTTCCTGGCTATTGTCGGTGCTTCCATCGTTGATGAAGATCAATTCCCAAGGCTGTCCAATTCTTTTCAGCACTGAAACAGCTTGCTCGTACAGTGCCTCCAGATTTTCTGCCTCGTTGTAGACAGGCACAATAACAGAAATCATAAGCACCTCCCGCACACCCGACAAAAGCAACACAATAAGTCACGCCACTGATTTGCCAACCAGCATGATTCCAGAAAAAATCAACCCGATACCGGCAAGCCTTGTACCATCGATAGGCTCACCCAGAAAGAAATGAGCAGCCACAATCACTGCGACAAACTGAATGGCCGCAAAAGATTGAGCAACGTTCAATGGCAACTTTGTCAGAACCGCCACATAAAATAATGAGGCCACACCAAAGCAAACAAACCCAAAAACAATCCTGGCATTAAGCAAGGAAAGAACTTCACCCGATGACTTGTCGGCTCCTATCTTGAAAAGAAGATTGGCCGAAACAGTCAGGCTCACCATGGCAATGTAATAAATCAATATCTTCATTTTTCGGCTCATTCAGGCTTTTCAGCCACACCGACAACGATCAGGCCAGACTGTTTCAGCCACGGAAGATGTACAGCCCAATCATCCAGCTTGGCCATGGCTCTGGTTATGTAACGTATGGCGGGGAGGTAGCGAAACAGGCGATTGAAGACGAGCACATCACTGTTCATCAAGACACAATAACCAAAGAAACCGCACGTCTCCCAATGCTTCAATACGAGCCCGGCCTTCACAAGAACAGGTGCCGTTTCATCAAATAACAAAGGTCGTTCCGTTTTGTCATCGAGCGAAGCTGAAAACCGGTAGATGACAGCGCGCAGCCATCGCCAGAGAAAGAAATCACTAACTGGCTCGCGCCAATAAAACCTGCCACCCCGTTTCAATATCCTGAAGACCTCACCGAACAGCTTTTCCCGATTATTGACATGGTGAATCCCACCCATGATGAACACGCTGCTGAACAAGTTGTCTGATAGGGGTAGGTTTGTCGCATCACCTTGGATAAAGCAATAGCGATCATCCTTCAGGAAGGATCTGGCAGCGTCCAGCATGGACATGGAGATATCGACGCCGATGCCGGTCTGCACTTTTTCTCCAAGCAACCGGAAAGCCTCTCCGCTACCGCAACAGATCTCTGCAGCACACGAAAGATCAGCATGCGCCACCACATCGAGAAACACACCATCAAGGTAAGACATGTATTCTTGAGTGTGGGGGTAGCCCAGGTTTTCGATATATTTTTTTGCAATTTTCTCAAAATGGGCCTGCTGACGTCTGGCATCTTCGGTACAAAACTCTTCAGCGAACAGAGGAATGCCAGACGGACTAACTCGATAGACAATACTCCCATCGACATTGACAAGCCCAGGGCCATCCAGGCGCACTTCCCCGCCCGAAATGGGACATCGCAACATGCTAACAAAACGGGTAGAGAGATTCATTCGCCCTCCTCCTTGACACGCCCACCAAACTTCCAGGAATTCCCGTTCCTCATGACGATATAAACACTTTGCTGATCAATCCGCTCATTACCGGCAAGCCAGTTCAAAATAGTTTTCTTGTTTATATAGGCGGTTTTTGGAGTCACCAACTGATCGAACGCGACATGCCTGAAGAACGCAAACTCTCGCTGGCTTATCCAAAGGCAATATTCATACAAGGGAAGCCTGCTTGCCAGCCTGGACTCCCCAAGAGCCGCCAGGCATTTCGCATAGCAATAAAACGGGACGGCCAGTGGAGTTGCCACAAGATATTTTGTGAACCACCACGGCATGTGCGACGTTATCTTTCTCAAAGGGTCGACCACATTCATAACGATCGAGTTGCCTTCCTCAGCATACACCCAGCAATGGAACCTGCCGCCAGGCTTGACGTTTCTGACAACGGCATCGAATCCCGACCTTGGATTATCCAAATGGTGTAGCACTCCAATGGAATAAACCAGATCAAAATTCGCGCCATTGAACGCAGTCATATCGTCCTGAGTAATGCGCCAATGCCGAAATGAGGAACGGGACAGGTTGCCAATTGCAGACCGAACAGAATCACCTAGGTCCACCCCTTCAAGAAACGAGGGAGACCAATCGATCATATGGAGCAGCTGGCTTCCATTCCCGCAGCCCAGCTCCAAAACCCGCCGACCCTGAACATCAGATGAACAGATCGGGCTCATCCAATCCTCAAACTGGTCTCGAGTGTAAATCGACCCAGCTGGCAAATTATTCCAGGAGTTTGCGAATGCATTGGCTGTTTTCTGATCATTCAGCATGGTCTCACCACCATTTTTTGAGCGCACGTTTTCTCAACTGTCCCAGGCCAACACTCTCTCAAACCGCGCCTATTGAGAATACTTTTCAACTAGCGTCTTGTATTTTTCGACATCCCTCAGCAGCACGGAGTGTCGCCCATCGTCAAAAACCAGCTTGAACCGCCCTTCAGCCAGAAGAAGCTGCTTGATCGGGGCCGTCGTTTCACTCAGCACGAGATCTATTTTTTTTGCATCGAAGTATTTTTTCCAGTTCTTCCCGCCACGATAAATTTCTCGGTATTCATCAACAAACCCCTTAGGATAGATATCCGTTCTACCGTAAATAAAAACTCTCTGCTGGGGGTAAAGTCGGTAGATAAGGTAGCCACCATAATGGTAAGTATTGAACATGCGCCCTTGGATATGGTTTCTCTGGATGAAATCAACCGCAGCAACCGGCAACATCGCAGACATAGACAAGTCGGTATAGTTTTTACGAGAAGGGTAAAGAAGCAGAATAGCGAACAGGGCTAGCAACAGCATTGCCCAATTCATGACTGTCTCAGCCCTACCTACCTGCTTGTTTCCGGCAGCCAACATCCACCCTATTGTCACGGCAACCGGACCACGCCTTGCATCAGGCGAAGTAGACCTATTCAATTTCGCCAAAAAGCCAGACAAGTTTAAATATCGATAGAAAGCAGCAAAGAAAGGCGCCATAACGAGAGCCGCCAATGGCAGGTTCCGTACGGATACAAATGCGCCGCTGATAAACACGAGAGAAACACCGATCTCGGTCAGGTCAGGTTTTCTGCTCGAGTAGACCATACACGCAAAAAAAGCAAAGACCATCACCAGAAAATATTGGAAGAAAAGCTTGTGAAAATTTGGCGACTGCCATTCGTTGATGAACTGAGTATCCCCTGAAGAAACAATGGCTTGATAGGGGTAAAGCCAATAATGAAAGCCCTGAGGATTAACTGCCGTCGCCAACAAGCCGATCAGCGCAAAAAAACTCAATTTTTTCAACCTATGTATCTCGATGCAGTCCGTCGCATCTGCATAGAGATGTTTCCCCCATTCTGCGGAGATGAAGACGGCCATCAGCACCAAGCCAATGAAGAAGCCACCATGCAAGTTTGCCCACAGCAGCATGATCAGTGGAATGAAGAGCATGCCACGATCAATGCGGAAATATTTGAACAGGAACAACTGCCGAAGAAGTATGGAAAAGAACAGGAAAGTGAAGATGTGAGGCCTGGGCGCTACCCATCCCATGAAGGAGCAAAACAGCAAGGTCACCACAACGGCCTTGCCTTCATCCCCCAACACATCGCGACAGGACTTGTAAGTCACAACCCAGCAAAACACATAAACCAGTGCCGTGAACGCCCCTACGCCATTCAAACCACCCATCCGGTACAGCATGTAAAAAATCCATTGAGACAGCCACTCCGACAATACCCACTGGTTTCCATGATTGGTATAAGTAAATACATCATGCCAGGGCAGGCTTCCCATGCTAAAAATCAGTTCACCTGTTTTTAAATGCCAATACAAATCCGGGTCCTCGAACCTTGGGAACAGGCTCATGACTGTAAACATAACTATAAAAATAGCGGCAGGAGGTCTCAGTTCCGCTTTCATATAACGCATGGTTTCAGATCCCCCATCCATTCTAAACACACAACAAAAGGCTAGATTTATCCGCTTTGTGATGCACTATAGTTGACGACAAGCGCTTCGCAACAGTTTGACTCGGATTTGCAAATGGTCTAAACACAAAACTATGATGTTGCTCAATAAATAACCAATGGCGCTACCTGTTTCACAACCAAGAGCAAACCTTATTTTTAAGGCAAAAAAGCAAAATCAAATTCATACATGAAAGCATTTCTTTAAATTAACAAGAATGCGAGATCGACCATGCTCAAATTCAAAAATCATTTAAAAATCTTCCTTGACCACGAAGAGGGTGTCACAGCAATGGAATATGCGCTCCTGGGGGCACTGATTGCCATTGTGATCATTGGAGCAGTGACCGACGTTGGCCTGAATGTTCAGGACCTCTTCACGAATGTGGCAGACCAGGTAGCAGCGGCAGTCGAGAGTGCGTTCTAGGCAGCCAACAAGAAATCACCACGCACAGCTTATATATCAGCAGGCCAACATCAAGATTTACTTACAATAGGCTATTGTCGGGAAACAATGGATGACGAAAGCAAAAAAAGCACAAGAATTCTTCTTGCATCCCGATCTGGATGTACTAGATTGGGTTTAACTTCGATGTGATTTATCCAGTTCGCAAGCAATAAATTCATCTATTGCTGAATGGTGCAGGCGCAAGCTTGCCTCTATTGTCTGGAGAAAACAGAAAGGAAACTATTTAGCCAGGTAAAAAACAGAACCGTACGTATTCGAGCTCAAACAGGTTATCGGTCTACCATCAGAGGATGGGGCTGATTTTTTTCGCCCACATTTTTAACAGCAATGACAAATACAATTTATTTTAACTTTAAAATTAAAATGGCATTACCGATTGTTACTGGCATTCTTTTATCAAGCAATAACATGCTCTGCCCTGAGGATGCCATAGCAAGCTCGCGCCAGTTCGTTCATGGCGCAACCTGAGGACGGCAGTGCCTGATACTGCCGTGTGTTTACTTCCATGGAGATTTTTGGAAATGGAAAAACTTAGCATGGCTCTTCAACGCTTCATGCGGGAAGAGGATGGCGTCACCGCCATCGAGTACGGCCTGATCGCCGCACTGATCGCCGTGGTCATCATTACATCAGTGACCGCAGTTGGCGATAATCTGGATGCAGTATTCAATTACATTGCTGGCCAACTGGATAATGCACTCCCCTAACCAACTCTACAAAGCTTGACAATGATAATTGACCAATTCTATCCAACCATGACCAACGACGTTAGCGGCGATCATGTTTAATATTTTATTGGGGGCGAGGCTAGGCTTGCTTGCAGGCTTCCTCCTCGCCGCCGTTTTTACTGACACGGCAACGCGAAAAATACCCAACAAGCTGGTGGCGGCAGGAGTTATTACAGGCTTGCTTTGCCAGGCGCTGCTGCCAGATGGTGATGGGTTGATAGCGGCTTTGAAGGGGATGGTACTTGGCTTTGCTCTTTTTTTCCCTCTGTACATGCTACGGGTGATGGGAGCGGGGGACGTCAAACTGATGGCAATGGTAGGAACCTTTACCGGCCACCAAGACATTATCGGTATTGTGCTGAGTACATTGCTGGCTGGCGGCATCTTGTCACTGCTGTTTGCATTGAGACTGAGAGCAGTGCGCCAGCTATTGGCCAATTTACGGTCTATTGCCTTGCTTGCCATGGCCAAAGCCTCAAAAGAGACACTAGCCACCAGCGGATCCACCATCAGCTCAGTAGGAACGTTGCCTTATGCGCTCGCTATAGCAATAGGCACTGCTGGCTATTTTATCTGGCAAATCTCCTGAAGTTGAATGTTTTGGGCCAAACCGTAATTAGATAGCGTCTTTTGAATATTTAGCCATATAACCAAGGCCATCACTGAAAGAGCGATGCCAAAAGTTTATATTGCCCCTTTTCAATGACTTTACGTTATTATTTTCTAGTTTTTCACCGGAAATGTCCTATATCAAAAACATAAAACAGACATAGCAGATCAATATTTCGGCAGGAGGGATGAAAAGTGTTCAATCCGGACGGTCTGGAAATGCGAAATGACAATTCACCAAGGGATTTTTTGCCAGTCTCTCCTCTTTCGGTCAAAGAAACCGAGCTGGATTTTTTGTTCCTGGTAGAGCTGCTTTGCAAGACTCTGTTTTTTCATGGACAAATGCGCTTGGTCGATCTGGTTTCCCACAGCAAATTGTCGATAAGCGTACTCGAACCATTGCTGGCCTTCATGCGCTCCGAGCAGTTATGCGAAGTATCCGGTCGTAGCGAAACGGAAGCCACCATTGCCTTTACCCTGACCGACCTAGGCCGAAGCCGGGCCCAAACCTTTCTGCAGAAAAGCCATTATGCCGGCCCCGCTCCAGTCAGCCTGCAGGCCTACATCGACTCTGTTCAGCGGCAATCGGTAGCGAACATGAAGGTGACCAAGGAACTGGTGGCTCAAGGTTTCGAGGGCTTCGTCATGAGGCAGGGCACCCTCGACCAGTTCGGTGCCGCCATGAACTCGGGCCGGGCAATTTTCGTCTATGGCCCACCGGGAGGCGGCAAAACCTATGCCTCCGAGCATTTGGCCACGCTGCTGACCGGCCACTGCGCCATCCCTTACGCCGTGCTGGTGGATAGCGAAGTGATCCAGTTGTTTGATCCGCTGGTGCACACCCCTGTCTCCACCGGTTCCACTAGCCGGACACTGGATAAGGGACCCGCTCATGATGCCCGCTGGGTTGCCTGCCAACGTCCCGTGGTCCTGACGGGGGGTGAACTGACCCTGTCGATGCTGGATCTGGACTTCGATGAAAACACTCGGTTCTACCAGGCACCGCCACAAGTGAAAGCCAATAACGGCCTGCTCATCATTGATGACCTTGGCCGCCAACTTGTAGCACCGCAAACCCTGATGAACCGCTGGATCGTGCCGCTCGACCGCCGAGTCGATTACCTGGCGCTGCACACCGGCACCAAATTCATGGTGCCTTTCGACGTCATCGTGATCTTTTCCAGCAACATCCCGCCCAGTCAACTGGCCGACGAGGCTTTCTTGCGCCGGCTGGGTTACAAGATTTACATCGGCGAACTTCGCGAAGATGAATACCGTGCCATCTTCGAACAGAACTGTCATCGGATGGGCATCCCCTTTACCGAAGCAGGACTGCGTTTCGTCATCGACCAACTGCACGGCAAGCACGACAGGCCCCTCCTCGCCTGTGTCCCTCGAGACTTGCTCGAGCAAGTCCGTGACTTTGCCTTCTATCGAGGCGTCACTCCCGAGTTGACCGAGGAGCAACTGTCGTGGGCATGGGAAAACTACTACGCCCGAGGCTAGGTTGCTGTTCCGACCCTGATTGAAGCCTCACATGAAGCCGGGGAGAAGCCAGTGAAAAACCCAAGAGCAATTGCAATGATCGTGGTGTCCGTCATTGTCGGCCTGGTGGCCGTCGTCATGGCATCACAGTGGATCAACCAGCAGGCCAACGTGGCCGCGCAGAAAGTCGTCGTCGCCTCGGTGGATGTCGACCTGGGTTCCAAGTTGACGCCGGAAATGCTCCGGACAGTCGACTGGCCCAGCGGCAGCATCCCGCAAGGAGCCATCCTCGACCCCAAAGCGCTGGACGGGCGGGTACTGAAGACCAGTGTGCTGCGCGGCGAAGCCATCCTGGAGTCGAAGCTGGCCCCGATCGGCACCAAGGGCGGTTTGTCCGCGGTTGTCATGGAGGGCAAGCGCGCCATGACGGTCAGGGTCAATGACGTGATTGGTGTCGCCGGCTTTGCCCTGCCCGGCAACTATGTCGACATCCTCGTCAATACCACCGACGACGCCAAAGCAGACAAGAACAGCAGGAAAGACCTGAGCATTTCCAAGATTGTTCTCGAGCACATCCTGGTACTGGCCGTGGCACAGGAAGCCAGCCGCGACGAGACCAAGCCCAAGGTTGTCAATGCCGTCACGCTGGAAGTGACGCCAGAACAAGCCGAAAAGCTGGATCTCGCACGCAGTGTCGGCACCCTGTCACTGGTATTGCGTAACCAGATAGATCCCAAGCCGGTAGAAACCTCTGGCATCACCAAGCAGATTTTGCTGCGCGGTGAAGAAGCCCCCACCCCTGAGGTAAAGCCAACTGCCGCAGCGAAGCCTGTCGTCAAACGCGTGGTAGTGAAGAAAGTGGTCAAGCGCACACCGGCCCCGGCAGTAGTGGCCTCGGCCCAGACCTGCGTGGAAATTGTTCGGGGAACGTCTCGTCAGCGTGAATGCTTCTAGTCACGAGACATATTGCTCATTCCATGAGGGAGAAACAATGAACAAGAATCCTGTCGACGCGAGCCGGCTCAGCCTGAATGCCAGTGCTATCGCTCTTGCCGTTTGTTGCATGGCCCTGTCGAGTTCTTTTGCCCTGGCAGCCACAACCACCCCGAGACAACTGGCCGCGACGCCATCCACCATGGCGCCATGCAATACGATCGAATCGGCCCCACTGGTAAATGTCACCGTAGGCAAATCGTTCAGGCTGAAAACGCCCTCGCCCATCAGCCGCATCCTGCTTGGCAACCCTGAAGGCTCGCAAGCAGCGCAACCAAAAGAAAATGCCGAAGCCAACGGCGAAAAAGGAAAAGGCTCCTCTGGCAACGGCAAATCAAAATCGGGAGTGGCTGACGTCGATGTGATCCTACTCAGCCCAAGCGAGATCTATCTGCTCGGCAAGAGCGTGGGTTCGACCAACATCATTCTGCTCAGCAAGACGGGGCAATGCACCTTGGTGGATGTTGCGGTCGGGGCAGATACCGCGTCCTTGCAGGCCTCCCTTAACCAATTGCTCTCCCCCGAAGCCAGTCGGATCAAGGTCAGCGCCGCATCGGACTCGCTGGTACTGACCGGAACGGTGGCAGATTCGGCCAAGCTCGATAGAGCCATGACCTTGGCCGAAGCCTACGTCGGCAAATCCAAGGTCATCAACATGTTGTCTGTCGATGCACCGCAGCAGGTATTGTTGGAAGTCAAGATTGCCGAAATCTCCAAAAAGTTACTCGATAAGCTCGGCGTCAATATTTCCGGCATTTTGAACCATGGAGGGTGGACTTACGCTTGGGATAGCCTGTTTGCCAACGACCCTTTGGGTAAAGCCATCATAAGCGGAGTCAACGACAGCCTCACACGTGCATTCCAAATCGATGCACAGCACGATGACGGTCTGCTCAAGATACTTGCCGAGCCCAACCTCATGGCCATTAGCGGTCAAGAAGGTAGCTTCCTGGCCGGCGGCAAGATTTTCATCCCGGTTGCCCAAAGCAACTCAACCAATGGCGCTACAACTATCACGCTGGAAGAAAAGGAATTCGGGGTCGCACTGCGGTTCACACCTACCGTACTGGATGGCGACCGGATCAATCTGAAAGTGGCCCCCGAAGTCTCCGAGCTGAATCCGGAAGGGGTCGGTATCTCCGCAATCGGCGTAGCAGGAAAATCCATCCTGCCGTCCTTCACAACCAGGCGAGCTGCCACCACAGTGCAATTGCGAGATGGGCAAAGCTTTGCCATTGGCGGGTTGATCAAGAACAACGTGACCACCAACATCAGCGCCTTCCCGTTCCTGGGAGAAATCCCGATTCTCGGGGCCTTGTTCCGCAGCAGCAGCTTCCAGACCGACAAGTCTGAACTCGTCTTCGTGGTGACTCCGCGTCTGGTGAAACCGCTGCCGCCGGACTACAAACTGCCGACCGATAACTATATTCCGCCAAGCCGTGCTGAATTCTTCCTGGGCGGCAAGATGGAAGGCAAACAACCTCAGCCAGCCCTGGAAAACAAGGCCGCGCCGTCACAGCCTGAAGCAGCCCCCAAATCCCCGACCGGCTTTGAAGTGAAATAAGGAGGCCATGCCATGCAAGTATACAAACTGATGATGTCCATGGGGGGTGTCGTCATGGCATCTCTCATGGCCGGCTGCTCCTCGACTCCCTATCTCGACAGCCGCTTTGGCGAAGCGGTCGACATGGCCCTGGCTCAGCAGACTATCAACCAGCAGGCATCGCAAAGCACCGATCCGGTTTCGGGGATCGATGGAAAAGCCGCAAGGGAAGCCATGGGCCGGTACCACGATTCGTTCAAGACGCCGCCCTCCACCGCCAACATTCTCACCATCGACGTCTTGGGGGGTGGGGGTAAATAAGTCACTGTTTTAGGACCCAAACGCGTGAGGTGGTTTCATGAAGCGCTTTGCCAGGCTACCGTCCCGGAGGCATCAGAAAGGCGTGGTGGCCATTATCGTCGGGTTGTGCATCGTCGTGCTGATCGGCTTCCTGGGGCTGGTGGCCGACCTTGGCAGACTGTTCATCACCAAGACGGAATTGAGCAATGCCGCCGACGCCTGCGCCCTGGCTGCGGCGGCTGAATTGAAAGGCGATGCCGATTCGCTGAATCGGGCAGAAAGTGCCGGTATGACAGTAGGTCAACGTAACAAGGTCGATTTTCAGGGAGATGATGTCGTTATCGTTCCCAATAGCGACGTTACCTTCAGCGACCATCTGAACGGTGCCTATTTTGCCAAAGATGCCGTTGCTACGGCAAATATCCCCAACATGAAATATGCCAAGTGCACCTTGCCGCAAACAGGCATCATGCCGTGGTTCATGCAAGTGATGGGGGCTGGGGCACAATCGGTTACCGCCCATGCCGTTGCCTCTCTCTCCCCTTCCCAGACCAATTGCGCCATTCCCGTCGGTCTGTGTCGCCAGACCCCGCCCGCCAGTTGCCCCGGAGGAGGAACCCCGGATAGCTACGGTTTTTGCATAGGGCAGTGGTATGGCAGCCGACTTGAGGCAGGAGGGGGCTTTACCGGCAACTTCAACCTGATCGACTACTCTCCGCCTAGCGGAGGAGCCAGCGAGTTGTCCGCCTTGTTGACTGGTGCCGGGCAATGCGAGCTGACCATCACCAACCCCGTTGGGCAGACCGGTATGCAGCAGTCCGTAGCCAAGGCATGGAATACCCGTTTCGGCCTGTACCAGGGCAGTGACAACGTGAGCAATGCCCCTCCCGATTTCACCGGTTATGCCTATACGGCGGTCAACTGGCCCAGTCAATTCAATGCTTACAACGGCAGCGATGGGAGCACCCCCAATTTCTTGGCATCCCGTGTCAGCAATACTCCCTATCAGGGTGATGCAGCAGCAGGCTTGGCGTTGGTTGGCAACCCTACTGTAACCGGCTCGACGCAACTGCACGATAGTGGCGCGGATCGTCGCCTGGTGCTAATGCCCATCGTCGATTGCAACGGCTGGACCAGTTCACAGACCGTTCCCATCGACAAGTTTGCCTGTGCATTGATGCTGCATCCAATGGAGGGGCCAGGGGAGGATACCTTCATCGAATACCGCGGACAAGCCGACACACCGGGTAACCCCTGCGCTACCTTGGGCCTGCCTGGCGCGGGTGGCGGCATCGGGCCGAAAGTGCCGGCACTGGTGCGATAGGAGGCTGAAATGCGACGTTATTCCAAGGAGCGCGGTGTCGCTGCGGTAGAAATGGCTTTTCTCCTGATGCCATTGATATTCATCGTTTTTGGCATCACCGAATTTGGCCGGGCCTTTTACCAATACAACACCATCGTCAAGGCGACACGAGATGCTGCCCGTTATTTGTCCGCTCAACAAGCCGGCACGAAAGATGCGGTAGCAAGCTGCCTGGTGAGGTACGGCAATTACAGTGCCTGTCTGGCCAACCCAAGCTATACCGGGCCGCTTCTGGCCCCAGGACTGGATACGGCCACCATCACGGTGTGCGATTGGCCTCGCTGCGCCGACCATAACGCACAGGGAACGGCCCCCGTCGTCAATCTGGTATCGGTCACCGTGAGCAACTATCAATTTGTCTCACTGGTGCCTTTTGTCACGGCGGATATGGCCACGATTACGTTCGACGACATTCGCACCACCATGAAGGCCAACCTATGAAACCGTCCATTCAACGATTCCGGCTGCCAGCCAGAAGGCAGCAAAGAGGAGTGGCAGCGGTGGAGTTTGCTCTGGTTGCCATGATCCTGTTCACCCTGCTGCTGGGCATTATGGAGTTCGGGCGACTTATGTTTACCTGGAATTCCGCCGTGGAAGCCACGCGACGGGGAGCTCGACTCGCCATCGTCTGCAACATGGACGCCACCGGTGTGAAAACCAGCGTGCGGAAAATATTGCCCATCATCGGCACAGGAGACATCACGGTGAGCTACTCGCCGGGTGGCTGCAGCGGGGCAGCGGATTGCCAGAGTGTCACTGTTTCCATCTCGCCAAATGCACCGGCTTTTTCTTACGCCATTCCATTTGTAAATGCCACATGGAACATCCCTGAATTTAGCACCACCCTGACCCGAGAGAGCCTGAGCACGGGTTCGGGATTGGATGCCAATCCCGACTGCTGAGCGCGGCGCTCCCGAATAACACCGCAGGGTCGGTCAACATAATCAGTGAGGAGTAATCATGAAAGTCTCGATCATCTCTCACAACACCAAGAATCTTGACGAGTTGCGCCGCTTCGTCGAGGCCGATGATAGCCGCGATGTGCAAGTATTCCAGGGAGGAGCCGAGATGCTGGCTCCGGTAGCCGATCAGCTACATCCCGACATCCTGATCCTGGAAATGCCGGACCAGGAAGCGACGGATTTTTCGGCACTGTCCAGCCTTAACATCCGCCACCCGGACATTACCCTGATTCTGCTGGCGAACATCCAGACCCCCGAGATACTGCTGGGGGCAATGCGCGCGGGAGTCCGAGAAGTCTTGCCCTCCCCCGTCAATCGTGAAGCCCTGCACCTGGCGATTTCGCGAGTCGAGGAAAAGCGGTCGCTGCAAAATGCGGCGCGTCCAAAAGGAAAAGTCTTTGCCTTCATCCCCTGCAAGGGCGGGAGCGGCTCCACTTTCTTGTCGACCAACATCGCTTACAGCCTCGCCACCCAGGAAAACAAAAACGTCATCCTGATCGATCTCAATCTGCAGTTTGGTGACGCCGTGTTGTTCATCTCCGATCACAGGCCTCCCACCAACCTGGCCGAGGTGGCAAGGCAGATGTCACGGATGGATGCCTCGTTCCTGGATTCCAGCCTCTTACCGGTGCTGCCGAACCTGGGGGTGCTGGCGGCGCCGGAAGACCCAGTACAGGCGATGGAGGTTAACCCTAATCACATCGACACCCTGATCAATCTGGCCCGCAACCACTACGACGTCATCATCCTTGACGTAGGGCGCGCACTGGACCCGGTCAGCATCAAGGCCCTCGACCATGCCGACGTCGTCTTGCCGGTATTGCAGATCACCCTGCCCTTCATCAGGGATGCCAAACGCCTGCTCGATGTTCTTCGTTCGCTCGGCTACTCCCGCGACAAAATCAAGCTGCTGGTTAATCGATACGAAAAAGGGGGTGATCTCCGGCTCGACGAGGTTGAACGGACCTTGGGCATGTCCGTCTTCAAAACGCTGCCGAACAGCTTCAAGGCCGTTGCCGCCTCGGTCAATCAGGGCATCCCCATCTGCAAACTAACCCCCAACAACCCCGTCACACGGGGCATTCAGGAAGTGGGCAGTTCGTTGCTGCAGGAGGGCCATACCCAGGGCTCCTGGTGGGGGAGTCTCTTGCAACGCATTCAGGGCGGTGGACAGCCCTCGTATTCAAGCGTGACGTCGAGTTCTTTCCTGCCGCCCTCGGAACGCTGAACGGCAAACGTCCCACAGGAAACCGCACCGCGCTGAAAGTCCGAAGGCTTGGATAGCAACAGCAAACAGATTATTCGGTATACAGGGGTATTCATCATGTCATTGCGAGATCAACTCGAATCACGCCAGTCGCCCAGCCCCGACTCGCTGCACGCCATCGTGAAATCGGCCAGCACGGTAGGCCACGAGACCTACCACGACTTGAAAGCACGCATCCATCAAAAGCTGCTGGAGCGGGTGGACTTGACCGTCATGGAGAGTTTATCGCCAGAGCGGTTGAAGGACGAACTCAAAATCATGGTGGAGCGCCTGCTCGCCGAGGAGAGCACCGCCCTGAACGAAACCGAGCGCCGCAATCTGGTGCGCGATATCCAGCATGAAATGCTCGGACTCGGACCCTTGGAACCCCTCCTCGCAGACACGACCATCTCCGACATTCTGGTCAACACCTACCAACAGGTATATGTCGAACGGAGGGGGAAGCTCGAACTGACAGACGTGCGATTCGCCGACGATGCCCACCTGATGAAGATCATCGACAAGATCGTGTCGCGTGTCGGCCGTCGTATCGACGAATCCAGCCCCATGGTCGATGCACGCCTCCCGGACGGTTCCCGGGTCAACGCAATCATTCCTCCGCTGGCCATCGATGGGCCGATCATGTCGATCCGCCGCTTCGCCGCTACCCCGCTGCGCATGGCCGACATCATCGAATACAAGAGCCTGACGCCAGACATGGCCACCGTACTCAAGGGGCTGGCCAAAGCCAAGATCAACATGCTGATCTCGGGAGGTACCGGCAGCGGTAAAACCACTCTGCTGAACATCCTGTCCGGCTTCATCCCGGAAGCCGAGCGCATCATCACCATCGAAGATGCAGCCGAGCTCCAACTGCAGCAGCCTCACATCATCCGGCTGGAAACCCGCCCACCCAACATCGAAGGCAGAGGCGAAGTCCCACAGCGGGCGCTGGTGCGCAACAGCCTGCGCATGCGTCCCGACCGCATCATCCTGGGCGAGGTGCGCGGGGCCGAGGCGGTCGACATGCTCCAGGCCATGAACACCGGCCATGAGGGATCGATGGCCACCATTCACGCCAATACCCCGCGCGACGCCATCACCCGGCTGGAGAACATGGTGGGCATGGCTGGGATGAACCTCCCCCCCAAAGTGATCCGGCAACAGATCAGCTCGGCGATCAGCGTCATCATACAGGTCGCTCGCCTCACGGACGGCAAACGAAAAGTCATCAGCCTCCAGGAGATTACCGGCACCGAGGGCGACGTCATTACCATGCAGGAGCTATTCCATTTCGTGCAAACCGGACTCGGGACCGATGGCACGGTACTTGGCCACTTCTGTTCGACAGGGGTAAGACCCAAGTTTATCGACCGGCTGAAAACGCACGGCATCGAAATTTCCGATGCGCTGTTCGACCCCAGCAAACACTTCGAGTAGGTGCCACCATGGACACAACCTTTTCGATCGTCATAGTGCTGATTTTCATCGCCGTGGTGTTTTTGCTGGAAGGCGCCTATCTGACCTGGAACTCTTACAAAGGGCCGGAAGCCAGCCGCATCGAGCGCCGCCTGCAGGCCATGTCGGCAGGTGCGCACAGCAGCGAAACCATGACGCTGATGAAAGAGCGCCTGCTGAGCGAAACCAAGTGGTTTCAGCACTTTCTGTTGGCTTTTCCCCGGGTACATCAGCTCGACCGGATTCTGATGCAATCAGGGCTCAAGCTGAAAGTCGGTACTTTTCTCGGCATTACGCTGGCCTTCGGTTTGGCAGCTTTCTTTGGGACACGTTTTTTCCCCATCCCCCTCATTCTTTCGATAGCGATAGCACTTGCCGCCGCCAGTCTTCCCTGGATGGTCGTAATGCATTTCCGGCGCAAACGCCTGATCAAGTTCGAGGAGCAACTGCCTGACGCGATCGACCTGATGTGCCGCGCCCTGCGCGCCGGTCACGCCTTGCCTCAATCGTTGAAGATGATCGCCGATGAAATGTCGGACCCGATCGCCGGGGAATTTCGCATCACCTTCGACGAGGTCAACTACGGCTTCTCGTTGCAGGAGGCCATGATGAACCTGGCAACCCGCATACCCAGCACAGACCTGCGTTATATGGTGATTGCGGTGCTGATCCAGCGCGAAACCGGCGGCAACCTCGCGGAACTACTGGGTAATATCAGCGCCCTGATCCGGGCACGCCTGAAGCTGTACGGCACAATTCGGGTGCTGTCGGCCGAAGGCAAGCTGTCCGCCTGGATTCTGACGCTCCTGCCGTTTGCCGTTGCCGCCGTCATCAACATCATCAACCCCAAATTCATGAAGGTACTGTGGGAAGACTCCACCGGCTTCGTCATGGTGGCAGCCATCGGGTTCATGATGGTGATGGGCATTTTCTGGATGCGCCAGATCATCAAGATCAAGGTTTGAGCGGCGTATTCGAGCCAAATTGAGGGAGAGAGAATATGAACACCTCTCAGTGGATATACCTTGCCATTATCTTCCTGGTGGTCTTTGGTGTTGCCTTGGCCATCTCCATGCAGATTGCGCCCAATCGGGTCAAGGCCAGGCTGGACAAGGTTATAGAGGCCGATACGCCGCTTGATGCGGACACGGCTTCAGACTGGGTTGCCAAAGCCGTCAAGATTGCCACGCCGCTGGCAAAACTCTCGGTGCCGGCCGACGGCTGGGAAAGCTCGCCCATCCGCATCCGCTTCATGAACGCGGGCTACCGAGGCACATCCGCCGTACCCTTGTACTTTGGCGCCAAAACGCTGCTGGCACTGCTGTTTCCCGGCATCCTGTTTCTTTACCTGGAACTGACGGGCAGCCATGTAGAGGGCAACAACTATTTGATGTTCATGCTCCTGGCTGCCGCCTTTGGCTATTACCTGCCCAACATCATTCTGGCGCGGCGTATCGAGAACCGTCAGCGGGAAATCTTCAACCACTTCCCCGACGCCATCGATCTCTTGCTGGTCTGCGTGGAGGCTGGGCTGGGGTTGGATGCGGCCCTCTTGAAGGTGGGAGAGGAGATGCGCATCAAGAGCCCCATCCTTGCGGACGAGCTGCACCTGGTCAACCTCGAACTGCGTGCCGGCAGCAGCAAGGAAAGAGCCTTGCGCAACTTGGCCATGCGTACCGGCGTACTGGAAGTAGACACTCTGGTGGCCATGCTCATCCAGGCCGACCGTTTTGGCACCAGTATCGGTGAATCGCTGCGCGTTCATGCCGACGACCTGCGCACCAAGCGTCGCTTGCGGGCAGAAGAAGCCGCCGCCAAGATTCCGTTGAAACTGCTATTCCCGCTGATCTTCTGCATTTTCCCGGCGCTCTTGCTCGTTCTGCTCGGGCCGGCCTTCATCCAGATCTATCGCATTCTGCTACCTACTATTGGCGGCGGGCAGTAAGGGATGTGGATGGCACGCAGATCTTATTCATGGCTGGAAAATGGGAAATACGATCATGAAAACGCCCCTGATACTGACTTTACTGTGCACGGCTCCCCTCTTGCAAAGCTGTGAATCCACGCCTCCAAAACAAGCGTGGACCATGAAGCCCGTGATGCAAGTACGTCACTCCAACGAAAGCCCCTCGGCCTATTACCAACTTGGCCGCTATTACCAGGGCCAGAATCGGCTGGATAAAGCTGTTTCGGCCTTCAGGAAGGCGCTGGAGCTGGATAGCCAGTATGCCGAGGCCCACAATGCACTGGGAGCACTCTACGCAACCCAAGGAAAATTTGATCTGGCTATCGCCGAATTCCAGGCAGCCTTGGTTTCCTCCCCCAACACCGCGCATTTCCATAACAACCTGGGCTATGCCTATTATCTGCAAGGGCGTTATGCCGAAGCGGCCCCCGTCTTCGACAAGGCTGCCGCACTAAACCCGGGAGATGCCCGAATTAGCAACAATCTCGGCCTGACCCTGGCCAAATTGGGCCAGCCCCGACAGGCACGAGAAGCTTTCATGTTGGCAGCGGCTCGATCGGCAGAGGCCTCTGCCCCCACCCCAGGCCCGGACACCACCGGGGAGACAGCCACCGCCCGCACCGCGCCTCTATCCCTACCCAAAGACCAAGGAGTGATCGCCCCGGCGATAAGCACCCCACTTGCCCGCGCCCCTCTGCCCACGGCAAAACCGCTGGCAGCACCGGCTGAAGCACCTCGTACCGCACCAAAGCCCGACATGACGCTGGTCCAGTCGAGCCCGAACCGTTACGAACTGCGCCACAACGTGGACGAGCCGGCAACCGTCTTGGCGTTGCAGGAAGCCATTTCCGCGCCGCGGCTCCGCCTCAAGGCACGCTTCGAGGTTGCCAACGGCAACGGCGTCACCGGAATGGCAAAAAGGGTCGGCAGAGTTTTGGCCGACAAAGGCTTCCCCAGTGCCCGGCTCACCAACCAGAAACCCTTCCGGCAACCGGTGACCCTGGTCGAATACCGCAAGGGCTTTGCCTCTGAAGCCGAACGGCTCAGCGCCAGCCTGCCCGCCAAGCCGATGATCAAGGAAAGGAACAGCCTGAGAAGCAGCACTGATATCCGTCTGGTGCTGGGTAAGGACGTAGCGTACAACGTCGCCCTTGTCACGCCGGAGCAGGAGAGTCTCCGGCTGGCCCTCAATGTAGCGAGCAAACCCCAGAATTAACCACTTTATCCTTATCTGAAAGTTCGCAAAACCCTGCCCCACCTGCTGGGTGGGGTTTTCTGTTTGTCGACAATAGCTGGATTGATCCTTTGTCAGCTTCTTATTGCAAACATCGGGCGTGTCCATACAACATGCCTTACCACTGTTTGTTATGATACCGGCGATCAAAACCACTACGGATTTTCAATGAAGTCGCTGCTCGCCGAAAAAAACCTTCTGATCGCCTTCTTGGTTGCGATCGCCCTTTTTGCCTTTGAACACAGTCTTCTGCACGCCGGCAAACCGGTAGTATTTGCCGTCATCGCTGTGCTGCTCGCCACCATCATGGGTGCCGCCCTGCGTGTCGCACACCATGCCGAGATGCTGGCCGTCAAGCTGGGCGAGCCGTACGGCACGATGATCCTGACGCTGTCGGCGGTGCTGGTGGAGGTGGTGATCCTGGCAATCATGATGCTGTCCGGCGGCAGCCCCACGCTGGCGCGTGATACGGTGTATTCGGCGCTGATGCTGGATATCAACGGCATTCTCGGCTTCGCCGCCATCATCGGCGGACTGAAGCACGGCGAGCAACCGTATAACCTCGATTCGGGCAACAGCTATGTGTCGATGATCCTGGTAGCGGTGGGAGTGTCGATGTTCGTACCGGAGTTCGTGCCCCAGGAGAAGTGGCAGGCTTATTCGGCCTTCACCATCGTGGCGATGGTACTGCTCTATGGCTTGTTCCTGCGCATGCAGACTGGGAAGCACAGCTACTTCTTCGATTACGCCTATGAGCATCAGGAAGAGCACGAGCACGGCGCGGAGGGCATTTCCACCGGCAAGCATGCAGGGCTGCTCGTTGTCAGCATTGCGCTGATCGGCTTGTTGTCGGAGCTGATGGCGGCCTTCCTGAATGCGGGGCTGGAAGGCAGTGGCCTGCCGGCGATCATCCCCGCCATTCTGGTGGCGCTGATTTCGGCGAGCCCGGAGATCCTGACTGCCATGCGTGCCGCCGTCGCCAACCGCATGCAGTCGGTGCTCAACATCGCACTGGGCGCCTCGCTGGCGACGGTGGTGCTGACGATTCCGGTGATTGAGGGGATTGCGCTCTTTACCGGCCAGCCGATCGAAATGGCGATGACGCCGGCCCAGACGGCAATGGTGCTACTGACGCTGCTGGTCTCCACCATCAACCTGCACGATGGCGAAACCAATGCCATCGAGGGCTATACCCACGTGGCGCTGTTTGCGACGTTCCTGTTCTTGTCGGGGATTGGGTTGTGAGGGAGATATTGAAGGGGTATAGAGAAAACACCCCACTCTGACACCAAAAGACCTCACTAGCGTGAGGTTTTTTTCATCCCAAATATCATTACACTACTTACCGCGTTTTTTCTTCGCTCCGCCACTCTCGGTCTGCAGAAACAGCGGATCGGCATCGAACAGCATGCCGGTGCGGCCGGTCTGGGACTGGCAGGCAATCTGCAGCGCCCGGTTGATCGCTTCTTTCTTGCTGACTCCCCACCATTCGATCATCTTGTCGAGCGACTTTTGTGCTTCACGATTGAGTTCCACGGTGATCGACAGTTCCTGCAAGCGGTTGCGCCGCAACTCGCGGCTGCGCCGCTTGCGCTCGGCCACGCTCATGGCACGCTCGCCCAGTGGCTTGCGGCCGGGCTTCTTGCGCACCCCGCCTATCAGGTCGAGGGTATAGTGATCACACGGGTCTATCATGCAATGGTGACGGGTCACGTTGGAGGGGCGCAAGGATACCACGAAGTGCTCCGGGACGGGAGACCCTCATCACCCCTGCAGCCCATTCATACAGGGTCGGCCACCATGGCGGCCTCAGGCCACCCTCGCTCCAAGCAATAGCCACAGGCTCGCCATCGCAAACAGCGCCGCGATCAGGTCGTCCAGCATCACGCCGAATCCGCCGTGCACGTGACGATCGAACCAGCGGATCGGCCACGGCTTGACGATGTCGAACAGACGGAACAGTCCGAACGCCAGTGCCCAGCCAGTCACCGTGAACGGCGTTATCGACAGCACCAGCAGCATGGCGACGATCTCGTCCCAGACGATACCGCCATAGTCGTGCACACCCAAGGCATCGCCGGTTACCTGGCACACCCACACCCCTAGCAGGAACAGCGGCAGACAGAATACCGCCAGAGGCAGGCCAGCCAGGCCGGCCCAATGCAGTAGCCCGGCCAGCGGCAAAGCCGCCAGCGTCCCCCAGGTGCCGGGCGCGCGCGACGCCAGGCCGGAGCCGAAGCCAAAGGCCAGGAAGTGGGCCGGGCGGCGCGTGACGAAAGCCCAGTCGGGTTTACGCAAAGTGGTCAAACCCGCTCCTTTGCAGCGTCACCGTTTGCCCGTCAGCATCCAGCAGTCGACCGCCCTGCCCCGCCACGATGCGGCCGACACGGGTCAGCGGGCAGTCCAAGGCCTCGGCCAGGGCGGCCAGCTCGGCACGGGCGCTGGTCGGCGCGGTGAAACACAGCTCGTAATCATCACCGCCAGCGGCGATGATGCCGGGGAAGCTCAGGCGGTTTTCCGCCAACCAGGGCAGCGTCGGCAAGGCCTCCAACCAGACTTCGGCCGCCACGCCGGAGCGCTCCAGGATGTGCCCCAGGTCGGCCATCAAGCCATCGGACACGTCGATGGCGGCGTGCGCCAAATCGAGCAGTTGCAGCCCAAGCGCCACACGCGGGGTCGGATAGTCGAGTTTGCGGCGGCACTGCGCGAGCACGTCCGGCGGTGGATCGACGTCGCCACGCAGCCGCTGGCGCACCGCCAGCGCGGCCAGCCCCAGCTCGCCACTGACCCAGATGTCGTCGCCGACCCGGGCTGCGTCGCGGCGGAGAGCCTGACCGGCCAGGGTTTCACCGAAGATGGTGGCCGACAGCGTCAAGGGGCCACGCGTGGTATCGCCCCCAATCACGCTGACGCCGTGCGCTTCGGCCAGGCCGAAGAAACCGGCGGCAAACTCGCTGGCCCAGTGCTCGTCCAGTTGCGGCAGTGCCAGAGACAGCACGACCCAGCGCGGCGTCGCGCCCATGGCGGCCATGTCGGAGAGGTTTACTGCCAGCGTTTTGTGGCCGAGTGCACGGGGGGCGACATCGGCAAAGAAGTGTCGCCCTTCCACCAGCATGTCGACCGACACGTGCAGGTCATGGCCGGGCGTGGGGCGGACAATGGCGGCGTCGTCCCCGACGCCGAGCACGGCGTTGCCGGCCGGCCGGGTGAAGTGACGTTGAATCAGCTCGAATTCGTTCATGGGGGCACACGCAAAAACACCCGCCGGCAGCGGGTGTTACTGTTGAGAATAAAGGCGCTTCAGCTGGTGGCGCGGCGGGAGCGCTGTGACGCCACTTCGTCCGGGCGCACATCGGCGGCCAGCTTGTCCAGCACACCGTTGACAAACTTGTGACCGTCAGTACCGCCGAAGGTTTTGGTGATTTCGATGGCTTCGTTGATGATCACCGGGTACGGCGTTTCGGGGTGCTGGGTCAGCTCCAGCGCCGCCATCAGCAGCACGGCGCGCTCGACCGGGCTGACTTCTTCGGCCGGGCGTTCGTAGTAACGGTCGATCTTGGGCGACAGTTCGGCGGCGTCCTTCAGCACGCCGAACAGCAGTGTGCGGAACAATGCTTCGTCGGCTTTGACGAAGTAGTCGTTCTCACGCAGGTGTTTCTCGATCAGCGAAGCCGGACGATCCGGGTTCAGCTCCCACTCGTAGATGCCCTGGACGGCAAATTCGCGCGCGCGACGGCGAGAGGTTTTCATGTAGTGCGAATCCTTTTTAAAGAACGATGACGGCGCGGTATGGCGCCGACAGACGGTGCGGCTTAGCCGCGCAGTGCCTTGTGCAGATTGACCATCTCGACCGCAACGCGGGCGGCTTCGCGGCCCTTGTCGATCATGCGGGCCTCGGCCTGCTCGTCGGTTTCGGTGGTGAGGATGGCGTTGGCCACCGGGATGTCGAAATCGAGACCGACACGGGTCACGCCGGCACCGGACTCATTGGACACCAGTTCGAAATGATAGGTTTCGCCGCGAATCACCGCGCCCAGCGCCACCAGGGCGTCGAAACGGCCGGACTTGGCCATGGTCTGCAGCACCAGCGGCACTTCCAGCGCGCCCGGCACGGTGGCAAGGGTGATGTCGGCCGGGTCCACGCCCAACGCACGCAGCTCGCCGAGGCAGGCATCGCGCAGGCCATGGCACACGTTCTCGTTGAAGCGGGCCATGACCACGCCCACCTTCAGGCCTTGGCCGTTGAAATCGGAATCGATGCGCTGGATAGCTTCAAGCATGGTGACCTCGCGGCAAATCGGTAGCAAAGCGGAGCATTCTACTAGATTTCGATGTGGACGTGTTCTGGCTGGCAGAAGCCGGTCACTTCCAGATCGAAACCGGTCATCGACGGCAGGCTCAGCGGCGGCGACATCAGCTTCATCTTGCCCACCCCCAGCGTCTTGAGCATCTGCGCGCCGATACCGAAGGTCTTGCCGTCCCACTTGGCCTTCGGCGCCTCCTGCTGCGGCAAGGCGCGCGCCAGCAGGTCCTCGCCGCTCTCATTGCGATGCAGCAGAATCACCACGCCCTTGCCGGTTTCCTCGATGACCTCCAGCGCATTGGGCACGGTCCACGAATGCGAGCAACCCATGGGATCGATCAGGTCCATCACCGACAGCGGCTCGTGCACACGCACCAGCGTTTCCTCGTCGGCGTGGATGTCGCCCTTGGCCAGCGCCAGGTGGGTAGCCTGGGTCATGGTGTCGCGGAACACGTGCAGGTCGAACGAGCCGAACGGGGTGTCGACCGGACGCTGACCGACGTGTTCGACCAGATTCTCGGTTTCGCTGCGGTAGTTGATCAGACTGGCGATGGTGCCGATCTTCAGGCCGTGCGTTTCGGCGAATTCCATCAGTTCCGGCAGGCGCGCCATGGTGCCGTCGTCGTTCATGATCTCGCAGATCACCGCAGCCGGCTCGAGGTTGGCCAGCTGGCTCAGGTCGCAGCCGGCTTCGGTATGGCCGGCGCGCACCAGCACGCCGCCGTTCTGCGCCTTGAGCGGGAAGATGTGCCCCGGCTGCACCAGGTCGGAGGGCTTGGCGGTGCGCGCCACGGCGGCCTGCACGGTGCGGGCGCGGTCGGCGGCGGAGATGCCGGTGGTGACGCCCTCGGCAGCTTCGATCGACACGGTGAAGTTGGTGGAATACGGCGTGCCGTTGTTGGTGACCATCAGCGGCAGGTTGAGCTGGCGGCAGCGCTGCTCGGTCAGCGTCAGGCAGATCAGGCCGCGGCCGTATTTGGCCATGAAGTTGATCGCTTCGGGCGTGACGTGCTCGGCCGCCATCACCAGATCGCCTTCGTTCTCGCGGTCTTCGGCGTCCACCAGCACCACCATCTTGCCGGCCTTGATGTCGGCGATGATGTCCTGAATCGGAGAGATGGTCATTTCGGTTTTCCTTGTGCTTGCATGCGGCCTCGACGGCCTGCTTCTGTTGTTATGTATCGCGGTGGGGTTCAGGCCTGGCGTTGCGCCAGGACCCGTTCCACGGTGTCGACGATAGCCTGTGTTTGCGGGTCGATTTCGATGTTGATGGCATCGCCGGGCCGGCGGCTGCCGATGATGGTGCGCTCCAGCGTCTCCGGGATCAGGTGCACGCAGAAGCGGTTGCCCTCGACCGCGCCGATGGTGAGGCTGATGCCGTCAATTCCGATATAGCCCTTGGTGAGGACATATTTGACATGTTCTGCCGGCAGTTCGAACCAGATGGTGCGGTTGTTCGGGGTCTCGATCACTTCGGCGACGCGGGCCAGGCACAGGATGTGGCCGGACATGGCGTGACCGCCGATTTCGTCGCCGAAGCGTGCGGCGCGTTCGATGTTGACGCGATCGCCCACCTTGAGCGCGCCCAGGTTGGTGATGCGCAGCGTCTCCTGCATCAGGTCGAAATGGACCAGGTTGCCCTCGACGCGGGTCACCGTCAGGCAGCAGCCGTTGTGTGCCACCGACGCCCCCAGCTCCAGTCCTTGCAGCAGGTGGCCCGGCAGGCGCACGACATGGGTGCGGAAACGTTCTTTTTCTTCGATGTGGACGACCTCGACGGCCGCCTGGACGATGCCAGTAAACATAGCAATGATCTTTCCTGATTCCAATTTGCCTTAGAAACGATAACTTTGTCGACTGCGTCGGGCAGGCCCTTGCCGTACTACCTGTACTGTCTGCGGCCCTGCCCGACTTGTCTTCGCGTTTTCGTTCCTAATGCTTTTTGGAATGGGTATTACGGCCGATTGGCGTCAAGCGGCCATGATAGCGAAATCCGTGTCCCGTGCCGACGCCCCGCCGGAAAAAGAATCCGGCGCGGTGTGTCTGCGGCGGGCGTTATCGGGTAAAATTTGGGGTTTTGAATCCAATCTCAAGCCCCATGTCCGCCGAATTGACCCGCATTGCCGAAGAAGTGGCGCGCCGCCGCACCTTCGCCATCATCTCCCACCCTGACGCCGGTAAGACCACGCTAACCGAGAAGCTGCTGCTGTTCTCGGGCGCGATCCAGATGGCCGGCACGGTCAAGGGCAAGAAAACCGGCAAGTTCGCCACCTCGGACTGGATGGAGATCGAGAAACAGCGCGGCATCTCGGTGGCCTCGTCGGTGATGCAGTTCGACTACCGCGACCACACCGTCAACCTGCTCGATACCCCCGGCCACCAGGACTTCTCCGAAGACACCTACCGCGTGCTGACCGCGGTGGACTCGGCACTGATGGTGATCGACGCCGCCAAGGGCGTGGAAGAGCAGACCATCAAGCTACTGAACGTGTGCCGTCTGCGCTCGACGCCTATCGTCACCTTCATGAACAAATACGACCGTGAAGTGCGCGATTCGCTCGAGCTCCTGGACGAGGTGGAGAGCGTGCTGAAGATCCGCTGCGCTCCGGTCACCTGGCCGATCGGCATGGGCAAGAACTTCCGCGGCGTGTACCACATGCTGCGCGACGAGGTGCTGCTGTTCGAAGCCGGCACCGAGAAGGTCACGCTCGACCTGGAAGTGATCCAGGGCATCGACAACCCGCGCCTGGACGAGCTGTTCCCGCTGGAAATGGAGCAGTTGCGCATGGAGATCGAGCTGGTCAAGGGCGCCTCGAACGAGTTCAACCTGGACGAGTTCCTGGCCGGCGAGCTGACCCCGGTGTTCTTCGGCTCGGCGATCAACAACTTCGGCGTGCGCGAGATTCTCAACGCGCTGATCGACTGGGCGCCGATGCCGGCCGCGCGCGACGCCACCGTACGCGAGGTGGCGCCGACCGAAGAGCCGTTCTCCGGCTTCGTGTTCAAGATCCAGGCCAACATGGACCCGAAGCACCGCGACCGTATCGCCTTCCTGCGCGTGTGCTCGGGCAAGTTCGAGCGCGGCATGAAGATGAAGCACCTGCGCCTGAACCGCGACATCGCCGCCTCCAGCGTGGTGACCTTCATGTCGCACGATCGTGAGATCGTGGAAGAGGCTTTCGCCGGCGACATCATCGGCATCCCGAACCACGGCAACATCCAGATCGGCGACAGTTTCTCCGAGGGTGAGCAACTCGCCTTCACCGGCATTCCGTTCTTTGCACCGGAACTGTTCCGCTCGGTGCGCATCCGCAACCCACTGAAGCTCAAGCAGCTGCAGAAGGGCTTACAGCAACTGGGCGAAGAAGGCGCGGTGCAGGTGTTCAAGCCGCACAACGGCGGCGACCTGATTCTGGGCGCGGTCGGCGTGCTGCAGTTCGAGGTGGTGGCCTCGCGCCTGGCTGCCGAGTACGGCGTCGACGCGGTGTTCGAGTCGGCCAGCATCTGGTCGGCGCGCTGGGTGTCGTGCGAAGACCGCAAGAAACTGGAGGAGTTCGAGAAGGGCAACCTGAACAACCTGTCGATCGATGCGGGCGGCAACCTGGCCTACCTCGCGCCCAACCGCGTCAACCTGCAGCTGACGCAGGAGCGCTGGCCGGCCATCACCTTCCACGAAACCCGTGAACACGCGGTCAAGCTGAACGACTGAGGCAGCGATGCAGCCCTTGTTCGACTGGGTGGCTGGTCTCAGCCACTTGTACGTGATCGACATCATCCGCTCGGCCGCGCTGATATTGCTGCTGGTGGTGGTGCGCAACATGGTGATGCGCGCCATTTCGGCCAACCCGAAAGTGCCGGTGGAGGCGCGCCGGCGCTGGGCGATCAACCTGCGCAACGGTCTGGTGATCCTGGGCCTGATCGGCCTGGTCACGATCTGGGCCAAGGAGCTGGAAACCATCGCCCTGTCGATGGTGGCCTTCGCCGCAGCGCTGGTGGTGGCCACCAAGGAGCTGATCATGTGCGTAGGGGGCTCAGTCATCCGCACCATGAGCAACAGCTACGACCTAGGCGACCATATCGAGGTTGCCAACCTGCGCGGACGGGTGGTGGACATCAACCTGTTCTCCACCACCATCATGGAGATCGGCCCTCGCCACGACGCCCACCAGCTTACCGGGCGGGCGGTGTCCTTCCCCAACAGCCTCTTGCTGAGCCAGCCGGTGGTGCGCGAGAACTACATGGGCGACTACGTGGTCCACGTCACCACCGTGGCCGTGCCCTACAGCGTCGCCCCGGCCCAGGCCGAACGCCTATTGAAGGCGGCGGCCGAAACCGCCTGCGCGCCGCACGTGCCGGCGGCGCGCCAGCACATGGAGCGGATCGCCGCACGCCATCTGGTCGACACCCCGTCGGTGGAGCCGCGCATCGCGATCTTCCCGATCGACGACAAGCGCTATAACCTGATCCTGCGCATCGCCATTCCCGCCAAGGAGCGGCACCGCGTCGAACAGGCGATACTGCACCAGTTCATGAGCAGCTGCTTCCCGGAAAAGAAGGTAGAGCAACCGCTCTAAACATGGCATACTCGCCGCCATCACCCCGCTGCCACCCCGTTCCATGACCCAAAAACGCATCAAGACTTACGATCGCATCGTTGCAGAAAGCCTGACGCTGTTCAACGAGCAGGGCGAGCGCAGCATCAGCACCAACCACATCGCCGCCCATCTGGGCATCAGCCCCGGCAATCTGTACTACCACTTCCGCAACAAGGAAGAGATCGTCCATCAGATCTTCCTGCAGTACCGCCGCTTCATGACCGAACGGCTGGCCGTGCCATCCGAGCGCGAGCTGACGGTGGACGATCTGGTGAACTACCTGGATACCGCCTTCCAGGCCATGTGGCGGTTTCGCTTCATGTTCTACGACTTGCCGGGACTGCTGGCGCGCAATCCCCTGTTGCAGAACGAGTATCATCAGTTCGTCAACAGCGAACTGAAGAACATTCTCGGCAACCACTTCCGCGCCTTCATCCAGCTGGGCCTGCTGAAGATGGACGACGACGATATCGAATCGATCACGATCAACATCTGGCTGGTGGTGAAATTCTGGTTCGCCTTCGAGCAGACTGCCCATCCCAAGGCCGTCATCACCGAGGCGGCCGGCCGGCGCGGCGTCAAGCAAGTGCTCACGCTGCTCAAGCCTTATGTCCAGCCGCCATTCATACCCGCCTTCGCCGAGCTGCGCAGCCGCTACGGCGACTGAGTCCGGCATGGGCAGAGCCCAGGCAACCCGCACGGCTCGACCGCCGACAGACCCCTTCCGGCAGGATTTCGACGTAGACTGTCAGTTGTCGCGATACCCAGCCGACCCAGCATACGATGCCCGCCCCTCCGACCATCCTGCCCGCTCCCGTCGAGCCCGTAGCCCTACCCGCACACGCCATGGCCTGCCCGCAGTGCGGCCTGCATGTCGAGCTGCCCGCCCTGGAGAGAGGCGAGGAGGCCACCTGCCCGCGTTGCGACGAGCATCTGGTCAGCATCCCGCACTCCCCCATCGACGAGCCTCTGGCTATGGCCTGGACCTCGCTGATCCTGCTGCTGCTGGCCTGCAGCTTCCCTCTGCTGGCCATCGACGTGCAGGGCAACCAGACCCAGATCACGCTGCTGGAAAGCGCCGAGACCATCTACCGCCGCGACTTCGCCCTGCTGGCTAACGTGCTGCTGCTTTGCGTGCTGTTGCTGCCGGCCATCTTTCTGCTCTCCACCATCTACCTGTTCAGCGGCATCAGGACCGGGCGCCGATTACCCTGGATGAAGCCGCTGGGCCGGCTGTCCGTGGCAATCCAGCCGTGGATGATGGTCGACGTGTTCCTGCTCGGCGCCATCGTCAGCATGATCAAGATGGCGTCGCTGGCGCAGGTGGGGTTCGGGCTGTCGTTCTGGGCCTTGCTGGGCTTCAGTCTGGCACTGACACGCACCGGCAGCCTGGTCGAAGCGCACTGGCTGCACTACCGCATCAACCTGCTCCATGGTATCGACCCGACCCAACGGCCGGCGGAGCCCTGCCACGGTTGCCAGGTGTGCGGCTTCTTCTCGCCGGCATCCGCCGGGCACTGCCAGTATTGCCATGCAACCCTGCACGCACGCCACCCGCACAGCCTGCAAAAGACCGTGGCGCTCCTGGCGACCGCCATCGTGCTCTACCTGCCGGCCAATCTCTATCCCATCATGCTGACCGAGTCGCTGGGGCGCACCACGCCCTCGACCATCGTCGAGGGCATTTTCCTGCTGTGGGAGAAAGGTTCGTACCCGATCGCGCTGATCATCTTCGTCGCCAGCGTGTTCATCCCCATCGTCAAGATGATCGCGCTGGCCGCGCTCTGCCTGGCCGCCTCGCGCCCGCACCGGACTCGCCCGCTGCACCTGACCCGGCTGTATCGCATCGTCGATTTCATCGGCCGCTGGTCGATGGTCGACGTGTTCGTGGTGATCATCCTGGTGACGCTGGTACGCATGGGCTCGCTGATGTCGGTCCACCCCGGCGTGGCCGCCGTTTCCTTCTGTGGCGTGGTGCTGGCGACCATGCTGTCCGCCATGAGTTTTGACGTACGCATGCTGTGGGATGTACAACACCCGGTATCAACCGGACGAGAACATGACGAATTCGACTGACGAAAACCAAGGTCCGGCGCGGATACGGCCGCTCAAGCGGCTGTCCCTGGTCTGGGTCGTACCGATCATCGCCATTCTGGCGGGCTTGTGGATGGTCTATGACACCTGGAGCAAGCTCGGACCGGAAATCACCCTGAGCATGGCCAACGCCGAGGGGGTCGCTCCGGAAAAGACCACCATCAAGGTGCTCGACGTGAGCATCGGCAAGGTGACGGCCGTCCGGCTCAGCCCGGACAACAAGAGCGTGCGGGTCACCGCCCGGCTGGACGCCGGCACCGAATCGCTGCTGAGTGCCGACACCCGCTTCTGGGTGGTCAAGCCGCGCATCGACAAGACCGGGGTATCGGGCCTGGGCACACTGCTCTCCGGCGCCTATATCCAGTTGCAGCCGGGCAAGTCGCCGGAACGGAAAACCGAATTCCAAGCCTTGCCGTCGGCGCCGGTCACCGGTCCCGACGTTCCCGGCTTGCGCATACGGCTGAGCGGCCAGAACGTGAAAGTGCTGTCGGTGGCCGATCCGGTGCTGTATCAGGGCTTCCAGGTCGGACGGGTGGAAACGGCCAACTTCGACCCGGCTACCCGACAGATGAATTACCAGTTGTTCATCGAGCAGCCTTACGACCGGCTGGTGACCGATACCTCCCGCTTCTGGGTCGCCAGCGGCTTGCAGATCAGCGCCACCGCCGAGGGGCTCAAGATCCGCACCGGTTCGCTGGAGTCCTTGGTCAGTGGTGGCGTGGCCTTCGACGTGCCCCCCGGCCGGCCGCTGGGCGAGCGGGTCGCCAATATGACGCCGTTCACCCTCTACCCGGATCAGGACAGCATCTCCGAACAATACACGGGCCGCCATATCGATTACCTGGCGTTCTTCGACGAGTCGGTACGCGGCCTGACGGTCGGGGCACCGGTGGAGTACCGCGGCCTGCGCATCGGCACGGTGCAGGCGCTGCCCTACCCGCTGAAGAACCGGAAACGCTGGGTGCTCGGCGAGCGGCGCATCCCGGTGCTGCTGCGGATCGAGCCCGACCGCATCGAATCGTTCACCCCCTCGCGGCCAAACGACTGGCAGCAGGAAATCGAACACGCCATCGGAGAAGGTCTGAACGCCCGGCTGAAAACCGGCAACCTGCTGACCGGCGCGGTGTTCGTCGATCTCGACTTCGACGGCAAGCTGCGGGAGCAGCGCATGGCTCGCATCGACGGCTTGCCGGTGCTGCCGACCACGAGCGGCGGGCTGGCCCAGATCGAGGCGAAAGTGATAGCCCTGCTCGACAAGCTCAACGGGCTGAAACTCGAGACGACGCTGGGCAACGCCGATCAAACGCTGGCCGAAGGCCAGCAGACACTGGCCGAAGTCCGCCGCCTGACCCAGCGTGTGGACGCGCTGCTGGCCCAGCCGGACACGCAGCGCCTGCCGCAGGATCTGCGCAACACCTTGCAGGAGCTGCAGCGCACGCTGGAGGGCGTCTCGCCGCAGTCGCCGGCTTACCAGCAGTTGCAGCAATCGCTGTCGACGCTGAACCAGCTGTTGCAGGAGATGCGCCCGGTGGTCCGCACCCTGGACGAAACCCCCAACGCGCTGCTGTTCAACCGTTCCGGGCGCGACCCCGAGCCGAAAGGAGCCACGCCATGACCCGACTGCCCGGTCTCACCCTGCTGGCGCTGCTGGCGGGCTGCGCCAGTTCCCCTGCCGTGCACTATTACCGGCTGACGGACGATACGGCGTCTGCTACAGCCCCGGCGGCGGCCGTCGTGGGCAACATCCTGGTCACCGTCAGACTGCCCGACTACCTGAACGACCGCCACATCGTCTACCAGAGCGACGACGTCACGATCGAAGCGGCCCGCCACAGCCTCTGGGCCGAAGCCCCGGAGCAGGCCATCCCCCGGCGCCTGAGTGCCGAACTGGGGCAGCGCCTGCCCCGTTACGGCTGGACCACCCCGCTCGCCGCCGGCAGTTCCAGTGGCCCGACGCTGCTGGTGGTGTTCGACCAGTTCAACGGCCGTTTCGACGGTCGCGCGGTGCTCAGCGGACACTGGCTGCTGCGCGATGGCCGGCAGACCACGCCAGCCAGGCAGCCCTTCCGCATCGAGGTGGTGCAACGGGGTGACGGTTACCCGGCGCTGGTACGGGCGCTCAACCAGGGACTGGCCGAGCTGGCCGGAGAGATTTCCCAAAAGCTGCCCGCACCGGCATTCAAGCCGTCCTGAGCGCTGCGGCATCAGCTTCGGCAACCAGCGCATCCTGGTGCTGCAGGAAGAATGGCAGGAAGAGAAGAATGGAGAGACCTGGGCCTCAGTTGGTTTCGCCCAGACTTTTTTGCAAGCGACGAGCAAACACCGTCATTTCCTTGACCGCCTGGATGTCCCCCTTGGCTTGAGCGACTGTAATGCCCTCCTGGTAGACCGCCAATGCCTCTCGCTCCTTGCCGGCGGCGGCCAGCACCTTGCCCAGCAGCTTCCAGGCAGCCGAGTAGTCTTTCTGCATCGAGAGCGCCGCCCGGAGATGCGCTTCCGCCTCCGTCCAGTTTTGCAGATGCGCGTACTCGTTGGCGATGCCGAAACGCAACAAGGCTCCGTCGCGTGGGGTGCCAAGCAGTTTCAACAGATTGTCCAGCATCGGTGGCACACTCGCCCTCCTTGTTTCTTGGGGAACCAAGCGTCAGCCCGACAGGTATCAGGCGGTTTCGGAAAAAAGGCTGACCCGGTTGCGGCCCGCTTGTTTGGCCGCATTCAGAGCCCGCTCCGCTCTCATCAGCACCGACTCGCCATCGAGCTGGCCGGAGACAAACTCGGCGATGCCGATGCTGACCGTCACCTGCACCGGCACACCTTCATGCCACAAGACATGGCTGAGCAGCGCCAGCCGCAACGCCTCCGCCACGTCCTTCGCGTTCTTGCCGGGGCACCCCGGCAGCAACACGGCGAATTCCTCCCCTCCCAGGCGCCCCAGGGTGTCGGTGCTCCGCAGCGCTTGACGGCACAGCCCGACCAGTGCTTTCAGCACCTTGTCACCGGCGGCATGCCCATGAATGTCGTTGATGCTCTTGAAGTGATCGACATCCAGTATCAGAAGCGAGGTGGGGGTACCGTAACGACGGAAGCGGGCATATTCTTCGGACAATCGCAACATGAAGGTACGTCGGTTGGCGCCCCCTGTCAGAGGGTCGGTCGTGGCCAGCAGAAACAGTTCCTGCTCCTGCTGCTTGCGCTGGGTGACGTCGCGGTAGATCCACATCGGACCGCTGTACATGCCATCGAGGAAGATGGGCACGTGATCGCGCTCCAGCGAGCGACCATCGGCCATGGCCAGTTGCTCGCCATTGACCGGCCGATGCCAGGAAATCGCTTGATCGGTCGACGCGAGGAAGTGCTCGGGGTTGGCGAACTGGCCACTGATTGCCACGGCGTACTTGCGTCCGTCACCTCCCTGCAGCTCGGCCGGTTTTCGTTCGAGGGCGAACATGTCGCAAAAACGCTGGTTGGCGAGCAGCACACGGCCTTGACTGTCCTCGACCAGCACGCCACCCTGAAAGCTCTCGATCACCGCGGACAAGCGCTGCTGCAGCAGATGCAGGTCGTGCTCGACAGGCTCTAGTGCGGTCGCCACGCAGACATGGCCAGCCGCCTCGCCCGCCACCCGCAGCCGGCTCACACGCAGCCGCAGCCGACGCCAGCTTCCATCCGGTGCACGGCCGAGGCAGTCTGCGCTCACCGTCTCGTCACCCTGCCCCTCCGCGCACAAACCCGCGAAGACGGAAGCCTCCGCTGCGTCGGCAGGCCATTGCTTTTCCGGCAGCTGGCGGAACAAGGCGGCAGCCGGCTGGCCGAGCAATTCATCCTCCCGCCCCCCCAGCAAGCGCTCGGCGCCACGGTTGAAAAACGTGAGGCGACCATGCGGATCGACGGCGATGATGGCGACGTCGGCAGTGGCGGCCAGCACACTGCTCAGAAAAGCCACGTTACCGTCGGCACCCGCCGAAGCCTCGGCAGCAGACATGGTGATGGTGTCAGACACAGAGCCTCCTCCGGCCATGCGGCTTGTTTTGTTGTTGTGCCCGGCTGAGCGGGTGGGATGGAAACGGCGGCGGTGGTCACCACAGTTCAATCGTCCTGCATAACTAGCAGTTTAGGCTCATCCGGAACAAACCGGCAGCGGCGGCCACCTCAGAACGACAAAAGCGCGGTTTTGCCCGCGCTTTTGTCGCCTGAAAAGGACAGGTCTAGAACGTCCGGTCGGGCACCAGCACGGAACGATTGCCGTTGCTCTCCATCGGGCTGACGATGCCGGCCGCCTCCATCTGCTCGATCAGGCGCGCCGCACGGTTATAACCGATGCGCAGGTGGCGCTGCACCGAGGAAATCGACGGCTTGCGGGTTTTCAGCACGATGGCCACGGCCTCGTCGTAGAGGGGGTCGTCTTCCGTCGCCGCCTTGCCACCCGCCTCCGCGCCAGCGTCCTCCTCTGCCTCGGCTTCGCCGGTCAACAGGCCGTCGACGTAATCCGGCTCGCCGAACTGCTTGAGATGCTCGACCACGGCGTGCACTTCCTCGTCGGTGACGAAGGCGCCATGCACCCGCTGCGGGTAGCCGGTGCCGGGCGGCAGGAACAGCATGTCGCCCTGGCCCAGCAGGCTTTCCGCGCCCATCTGGTCGAGGATGGTGCGGCTGTCGACCTTGCTCGACACCTGGAAGGCGATGCGGGTCGGGATATTGGCCTTGATCAGGCCGGTGATCACGTCCACCGACGGACGTTGTGTGGCCAGGATCAGGTGGATGCCGGCTGCGCGCGCCTTCTGTGCCAAGCGGGCGATCAGTTCCTCGATCTTCTTGCCCGCCACCATCATCAGATCGGCGAATTCGTCCACTACCACCACGATGAACGGCAGCGGGGCCAGCGGCTCCGGCGTTTCCGGGGTCAGGCTGAACGGGTTGGTCAGCTTGTGGCCGGACTCTTCGGCCTCGCGCACCTTCTGGTTGAAGCCGGCCAGGTTGCGTACGCCCAGCGCGCTCATCAGCCGGTAGCGCTTCTCCATCTCGCCGACGCACCAGTTGAGCGCGTTGGCGGCGAGCTTCATGTCGGTCACCACCGGCGCCAAGAGGTGCGGGATGTCGTTGTACACCGACAGTTCCAGCATCTTGGGGTCGATCATGATGAAGCGCACTTCGTCCGGCGTGGCCTTGTACAGCATCGACAGGATCATGGCGTTGACGCCAACCGACTTGCCCGAGCCGGTGGTACCGGCCACCAGCAGGTGCGGCGCCTTGGCCAGGTCCATCACCACCGGCTGGCCGGTGATGTCCTTGCCGAGCGCCAGCGTTAGGCGTGAGCCGGAGTGCTGGAACACGTCGGCGGAAAAGATTTCCGACAGGCGGATCATCTGGCGGCGCGGGTTGGGCAGTTCCAGCCCCATGCAGGTCTTGCCGGGGATGGTCTCGACCACGCGGATCGACGCCAGCCCCAGCGCACGCGCGAGATCCTTCACCAGGTTGACCACCTGGTTGCCGCGCACACCCACCGCCGGTTCCACCTCGTAGCGGGTGATCACCGGGCCGGCGTAAGCATCCACCACGCTGACCTTGACCTTGAACTCGGCGCACTTCTCCTCGATGACGATGCCGCGTTCGATCAGCAGTTCTTCGTTCTGCGGCTCCTCGACGCCGTCGGCCGGGTTGAGCAGTTCCAGCGGCGGCAGACAGGCTTCGCCGTAGATCACCGGCAAGGCGTGCTTGTGGACCATCGGCGGCTGAACGCCCTCTTCCGGCTTCGACCATGCCGCGTCGCCGGCGACGGGCGAAGAGGCCGTGGCCGGCACATCCTCGGGTTCCGTGACCACGACGACCGGCGCGGCTTTGGGCCAAGCCGGCACGGCAGCCGGCACAGGAGGCGGACTGTCATTGCGCTCGCTGATGATCTCCCAGACCAGGCCGGAGGCGGGCTTGACGGGCATCTCGGGCGGCGCAGGGGGCACCACCGCCGGCTCGGAAACCGGGGGCACCACGACGGGAGTGGGCTCGACGGCCGGCGTGGCCGCCTTGATGCCCGCCTGTTCTGGCTGAACGATCGCAGGCTGGGCTACCGGCGGCAGCGGTTCCTCGGGCTCCTCCCTCACCGGCAATACCGGGGAAACCGGGATAGCGACTGGCACGGCCTGAACGGCGGGAATCTCCATCGGCGCGGCCTCAACGGGAGCCGGAGACGGCGCCGGCTCGGGAAGAGCCGGTCCAGACTGAGCCAGCGCGTGCGGCGGCACCGCAGCAACGTGTGCAGGGGGAATAGGCACGAACTCGGTCGCGGCCCCCACGCTCGGCGCACTGCCGGCCAAGGCGTCGATGACTTGGTGAGCCGCCACGAACGGTGCGGGCTCGACCGCCGCCGGCAGCGGGTCCGGCAGGCGAGGAGGTGGCTCCACCGTGACCGGCCGTGCCGTCGGTGTGTTGATCACAGGTTTCGGCGGCACCATGACCGGCCGTGGGCTGGCCGGGGCCGACATGCCCTTATGCGATTTGGGGGCCGGGGCGGATTGCAGGAACGGTTTGTCGCCGTGAATCTGACGCAGCTGGGCACGCACCTCGTCGGCACCGATCAGCGGCAGCTCCGACTTGGCGGTCTCGGGGGAGACGCGAGAGCGCCCCTCCCCTTTCAAATCGTTCTCACGCTGACGCCGGCGGATGCCGGCATGCAGGTTATGCTGGACATCAGCCAGGCCGATGACTGGCAAGCTCTCGTCTACCGGCTCGGGGGGGCGCTGGCGGGCAGGCGCCCGAAAACGCGGCAGTTCGACGTGCGGCAAGTTCTTGTCGGGCACATGCGGGGAATGCCGTACCGGCTCGGCACGGGATACGGCGGCACCCATGGCCGTCGACGGGCGAGCGGATTCGGTGTGTCGACGTGGCGTCGGCGCCTGAAAGCGTGGCAGCTCGACATGCGGCAGGTTGGGTTCCACACTCGCTGGGCTCTGTCGAGTCCCGGAGGCCGGCTCAGGGCGAGGTATCGCCGTGTCGGGAGTGGGCTCTGCGAGATGCGCCGGTGCCGGGACTGCCGTGGGAGTCTGGTTGGGTCGCTCGACCGGTTCGAACAAGGTCGCGTCATCCCATTCCTCGACCGTCTTGTCCTCCCGGATGTCGAACAGGCGATCGAACCAGTTCGTCAGCCTGGCCATTGGCAACTTGCCGCTCTGCACCAGCCAGGCCCCGGCAGCCACCACGCACAACAACAATACGACCCACACCATCAAATCCAGCTTTCCGTCATGTCTTGAAACGCAGGCGGAAATTGTACCCGCTTTTGCCTCGGCATCGTGCAGGCAAGGGCAAGGAGGCTTCGTCGCCAGCCCGTTCCATCACCCTCAGGCAAAGCATGCCCGCCCGACGACGCCCAAACAAAAGGGCCTCGTCAGCACTGACGGGGCCCAAAGAGAGGAGAAATCTGATTTCAGCATAGACGCTGCTGCGGGTTACGCCACCCCTGAAAATCCGTTCATGGCATATCCCACACGGCACCGGGAACATATGTCACGCCGGAGACAATGGGTTTAGCCGTACGCACGAGCCCGGCACTACGGATGGCCGGCATACCGTCAGGCTCCCTACCATCGATGATGATGCGAGTGTCGATCCTCCCGGCTGGGTGCTCGATGGAAATCGCACTTGGGTCCTGGGGGCTGAGCTGCACCAAGCTGGCGGCAACCGTGCCGGGGATACTGCAAGCCGCCGCCACACACAGGGCGCCGGTGACGGCATGGGCAGCATGGCAGTTCCAGGGAACGAAATAGCGAGAGCTGATATTGCCCCCCTTGGCGGGCTTGGCCAGCAGTACCACCTTGGGCAGCACCTGACCGGAGACATCCCCCATGCCCATCAATACCGCCGCCTTCAGCCGGATCCGCTCCAGTCTGGCTAGCAATTCAGCGTCGGCATCCAGCTCCTGCTTGGTTTCATAGCCGGTCTTGCCGACCGATTGAGCCGCGATGAACACGATGGGGGTCGAAAAGTCGAGGCAGGTGATTTCCACACCGTCGACCTCGTCGACGAGCTTGCCGGTCGGCAGTAGCTTGCCAGTCTTGGCACCAGCCGCATCCAGGAAGTTCAGCAGAATCGGGGCTCCACTACCGGGTACGCCGTCGATGCGGACGTCACCCTCGTAGTTCACCTTGCCTCCTGGAGTTTGCACCACCGCCTCGACAATCTTGCCTGTGTTCTGGTTGTAAATCCGTACTGTGGTTGTGGGCATGTCGGCCGCCACCAAGCCGTGCTCAATGGCAAACGGTGCGACACCAGACAGCATATTGCCGCAGTTTGGGGCGGTATCAACCGTGGCACTGTCCACCGACACCTGGGCGAACAGGTATTCGACATCGACTCCCGGGCGGGACGATGCATCGACCATCACAACTTTGCTGGATAGACTGTCTCCGCCGCCCAGGCCATCGATCTGGCGCTTGTCGGGCGACCCCATCACGGCCAACAGGACTTTGTTACGGGTGGATTCGTCACGCGGCAGATCGCGCGACAGAAAGAAAGGCCCCTTGGAGGTGCCTCCGCGCATAACGACACAAGGAATGGGTATCAGCATCAGAATTCTCGGCAGGTAATTGAGCTACCGTTTCATTCTGTGCACTCGGCAAATTCAAGTGAAATGAATTTATTTTTCTGATTGATGCACAAAGCTGATAAATAACCCATTACATGTCTGTCATGCCCCCGCCTGCACTATTCGGTCAATGTGCCAACAACTCGCCGTGATACTGCTGAACCATGTCGTAGAGGGCCCCGGCAGCGGGCGAGAATTCGGCCGTCTTGCGGGCGATCAGCACCAGTCCCCTGGCCACCACCGGCTCGACCAGCGAAAGGACCCGTATACGCGGATAGGCATCGCTCTGCAAGGCCAATCTCGGCAATACCGCGGCACCCACCCCTTCGGCCACCAGGCCGAGCGCCGTGGAAACCCGCTGTACCTCGTAAACCGACTGCAAGGCCAGGTTTTGGGTTTCCAGCGCACGATCGAGCAAGGGGCGGTTGCCGCTGAACTGGCCGATCGAAATCAGCGGGTAAGGTTCCAGCTCTTTCCAGGAGAGCTGCGCCTTGTCACTCAGCGGATGGTCATCACGGCAGATCAGTACGAAATCGTCCTCCAACAAGGGAACGCTGCTCAACTCGGCATGATGCGAACCAGCGATGGTGATGCCAAATTCCGCCTCGCGCTGCAGCACGGCGCTGGAAACACCGGCCGACGTGTGATCCAGAATCTTGATGTGATTGTCGGGGTATTTGGCCGAGTAGGCCTGGATGATCTTCGGCAGGAAACGCACCCCGACCGTCGGCACGCAGGCGATGGTGACACTGCCTCGCTTGAGCTTGCCGGTATCGCGGATTTCGCTAAGTGAGCTTGCTAGTTCAGACAACAAGCGCTTCGCGTGCGGTAGAAAATCCTCTCCCACCCGGGTCAAGGCAACCGAGCGCGTTGTACGTTCGATCAGCTTGACGCCCAGGTACTCCTCCAGATTCTGCAACCGTCGGGTAATGCCGGCCTGGGACAGGAACAGGCTTTCGGCTGCCGTCTGGAAACTGCCGCTCTCCGCAATCGCGATGAAGGCCTGAACGCCAATCGTGTCAATTTTCATGACCAAAACTCAACAATGACAAACATAAATTCATTTTACTCAACGTAAGCCGATACGCAAAATCTCGGCATCGCCAAGCCCTTCACCGGCCTGATGGCAGGAACAGAGTGAACCATGCCATGCCTCGTTACAAGGCGGCCGAATCTACGGTTCCAGCAGACCGGGCTCACCCCCACGAAGAAGGACATGTCCCATCAGGAGGAGTGAAGTGAGGTAGTCGAACATGATCACCCCTGTTTCCACAGTGTGACTCCTTAGGCCACCTTGCGAACGAGGTGGCATTTTTTTGCTCACTTGCACTGGTGGAAGAGCAGTTCCTGCCGGACCTGACCTGATGATGGTGGAGGCGGAAGACCCGGGCACGGCCATGCCAGACAACGGATTGCACTTGATCGATGCTCAAGCAAGAAAAACAAAAACTCATTAATACAAAACAATAATGCATTTAACAAAATTGAAAGCTCTAGCGACAATGAAATGGCACAACGGAGCAAAGCGCGGGCCATGCTTCTCCGAGAAGGATCGGCCGAAACGCGCAGCACGAGAACCCCAGTAAAAGAAGCCTGAACAGCGCACAAACGACAGCGAGCTGTGGTTTGCCAGATGGCAAGGAAGTTCCACTACACCTAAATGGAGATAGACATGAAGCGCCTGATCACCTCGATGGCAGTAACCGCCGCCTTTACCGTAGCCGGCTCGGCCTTCGCCGCCGACCCCATCATCATCAAGTTCAGCCACGTCGTCGCGACGGATACCCCCAAGGGCCAGGCCGCCGAGTATTTCAAAAAGCTGGCGGAAGAACGGACCAAGGGTCAGGTCAAGGTCAATATCTACCCGAATAGCCAGCTCTACAAGGACAAGGAAGAACTGGAAGCCCTACAGATGGGCTCGGTGCAGATGCTGGCGCCGACCACCAGCAAATTCGGTCCGATGGGCTTGAAAGAGTTCGAAGTGTTTGACCTACCCTATCTCTTCACGAATGAAGAACAGGTGCATAAGGTCACCCGCGGCCCGGTGGGACAAAGCCTCCTGAAAAAGCTGGAAAGCAAGGGTATCAAGGGGCTGGCGTTCTGGGATAACGGCTTCCGCGTGTTCAGCGCCAACAAGCCCATCCGCTCGCCGGAAGACATAAAGGGCCTGAAGATCCGCATCAACTCATCCAAGGTGAACACCGCCATCGTGCAGTCGGTGGGAGCCCTGCCGCAGACCATGGCCCTATCCGAGGTCTACCAGGCCTTGCAGACCGGCGTGGTAGACGGCGCCGACGGCAACATATCCAACCTGTACACCCAAAAGCAGTATGAGGTGCAGAAGTACGTAGCCGACACGCGCCATTCCTATAGCGGCTACGCCGTGGTGGTCAACAAGAAGTTCTGGGATGGCCTGCCCGCCGACATCCGCACCACGCTGGAAGGCGCCATGAAAGATGCCTCGGAATACAACGACATGATGGCCGAAAAAGACAACGCAAAAGCCTATGCCGCCATCAAGGCCTCCGGCAAGACACAGGTTTATGCGCCGACTCCGACCGAAAAAGCGGCATGGGTGAAAGCAATGCAGCCGGTTCAGAACGACATGGCTTCCCGAATCGGGCCAGACATCATCAAGGCTGTCCGCACTGCCGTAGCCAAATAACCTGAAATCGGGGGATTCACGACAATTCCCTGATTCTTGACCTCTTTATTCGGAGACCCCCTTGAAACTCCTGGACCATCTCGAAGAGTGGCTGATCGCTACGCTGATGGGGGCGGCCACCCTCATCACCTTCGCCTCCGTAGTGCACCGTTACGGTTCCGGCGTCGATGCCCTTCAACCCATCCTGGCCCACGTCCACATGTCCTGGGCGCAGGAACTGACCATCTACCTGTTCGTCTGGATGGCCAAGTTCGGTGCCGCCTACGGCGTGCGCACCGGCATCCACGTCGGTGTCGACGTGCTGATCAACAAGCTCGGCGACAAGAACCGTGCTGTATTCATCGTATTCGGCCTGCTGGCCGGCGCGCTGTTCACCAGCATCGTCGGCACGCTGGGGGCGACCTTCGTCTGGGAAATCGGCCACACCGACCAGACCTCGGTCGACCTGGAACTGCCGATGTGGCTGGTCTACCTGGCAGTGCCGTGTGGCTCTTACCTGATGAGCTTCCGCTTCCTGCAGGTGACCTGGTCGTTCATCAAGACCGGCGACTTGCCCAAGCACGACCACGCCCACGTGGAAGGCATGGACGACGAGACGGCGCAAGCCGACTGGGATGTGGTGGAGGAAAACCTGCACCCGCACGGACTGAAGTACGGAGATGAAAAACAATGAGCGCACTGATCATTTTCGGGCTCTTGATCGTGCTGATGCTGACCGGCATGCCGATCTCGATTTCGCTGGGTCTGACGGTACTGACCTTCCTGTTCACCATGACCGACGTGCCGATCGAATCGGTGGCGCTGAAGCTGTTCACCGGTATCGAGAAGTTCGAGATCATGGCGATTCCGTTCTTCATCCTGGCCGGCAACTTCCTCACCCACGGCGGCGTGGCGCGGCGCATGATCAACTTCGCCACCAGCATGGTCGGCCACTGGTACGGCGGCTTGGGTCTGGCCGGCGTGCTGGCCTGCGCGCTGTTTGCCGCCGTGTCTGGCTCCAGCCCCGCCACCGTGGTCGCCATCGGCTCGATCCTGCTGCCGGCGATGGTGAAGCAGGGCTTCCCGGATCGTTTCGGCGCCGGCGTCATCACCACCTCTGGTGCACTCGGCATCCTGATTCCACCGTCCATCGCCATGGTCATCTACTCGGTTGCCACCAACACCTCGGTAGGCCAGCTGTTCATGGCGGGAGTGGTGCCGGGCATCATGCTGGCCACGGCGCTGGGGCTGACCACCTGGTACCGCGCCCGCAAGTTCGGCTACCCGCGCCTGCCCAAGGCCAGCCTGGCCCAGCGCCTGAAGGCGCTGAAGGAATCTGCCTGGGGCTTGTCGTTGATCGTGCTGGTGATCGGCGGCATCTACAGCGGCATCTTCACCCCGACCGAAGCGGCTGCCATGTCCGCCGTGTACGCCTTCATCGTGGCCGTGTTCGTCTACAAGGACATGAGCCTGAAACAGGTGCCGAAGGTGCTGCTGGATTCGGCCAGCATGTCGGCGATGCTGCTCTACATCATCACCAACGCCGTGCTGTTCTCCTTCCTGATGACGTCGGAGAACATTCCCCAGGCGATGGCCGGCTGGTTGATCGACATGGGCTTCGGGCCGATCGCCTTCCTGCTGGTGGTAAACATCTTGCTGCTGGTCGCCGGCAACTTCATGGAACCATCGTCGATCATCCTGATCCTGGCGCCGATCCTGTTCCCGGTGGCGACCGCGCTCGGCATCGACCCCGTGCACTTCGGCATTCTGATCGTGGTGAACATGGAAGTCGGCATGTGCCACCCGCCGGTGGGCCTGAACCTGTACGTGGCCTCGGGCATCACCAAGATGGGCATCACCGAGCTGACCATTGCGGTATGGCCGTGGCTGCTGACGATGATCGTGTTCCTCGGCCTGGTAACCTACGTGCCGGCCATCTCGCTATGGCTACCCAAGACGCTGGGCATGATGTAAGGCTCTCCCTGCCCCCCCCCAGGAGCAGCTCACCCCTGCTCCTGGGAGAAACAATGCCGCTTGCCGCAAGGCAAGCGGCATTGTTATTTGTGCCCAGCTGTTCTCCATAAATGTGCTTACTACACGATTGAAATAACCATCCACCCAACAGACCGCAAGCGAAGAAAGGGACAAGGCCGGAGGGACAAAACCCGGTAGCAGCTAGCCCTTGGCGGTCGACATCAGGATTCCCCATGGCGGTATGGCGCAATGCCACCACGCGGCGGATTTGCATGCCGGGTTAGAGCAAGAGCCCTCATCGTCCGATAATAAAAAAACCCCGCCTTGCAGGGCGGGGCAAAAAAGGGAAAAACGCGATCAAATCTTAGACGTTGACGCTGTCGGCCACTTCCTTGAACTCGTCGATCTGGTCGAAGTTCATTCGACGATATCAACATCCACGGTCATCTATGCCCGTCTTAGGAAGGTCATGTAATCCTTGGTTCTATTGGTTTTTCCATCCACGGCAGTCCATCATCGTCTATGTCAATCCTTCCATTTTGGGGGTATCCTTGGGGGTACTTATTTTTTGATACCCCCCCCCCCACATGGCACTCACCGACACCAAGCTCCGTAACCTGAAACCTGCCGACAAAGATACCAAACTGTCGGACTCAGGGGGATTGTACCTTTTGGTTAGACCGAACGGTTCCAAGCTCTGGCGCCTGAAATTCCGGCTGGGCGAGAAAGAGGGGGTATATTCGATCGGCCAATACCCCCAGGTCACGCTGGCCGAAGCACGTCTGGAACGCGACCGAGCTAAGAAGCTGATCGCCGAGGGGAAAAACCCCACCACTATGCGTAAGATCAAGCGGCTGGAGAACCAAGAGGCCGCCGCCAATCATTTCGAGGCGATCGCACGCGAGTTCTACGACAAACTCAAGACACAGGGCCGGACCGTAGCTCCAGGCCAAGCCATCCGGCTGCTTGAACTGTATGTATTCCCAAAATATGGTGACCTGCCAATCGGCGACATCAAGCCTACGATGATCTTGTCGGTGCTTAAGGAGCTTGAAGCTCGCGGCATCCAGAATACAGCCGCACGGGTCAGGCATGTGTGCGGTCAGGTATTCCGCTACGGCGTATCGACTCTGCGCTGCGAGGTCGATCCTACCGCCTCAATCCGTGGGGCAGTCATGGTGCCGATTACGATACACCACAAGCCTGCTGATGACCCGCAGGCCGTCTGGAAGGCCATCAATGGCTACAAAGGCATGGGCTTCACGCGCCTGGCGCTGATGCTGCTGATGTTGACGTTAGTGCGCTCAAAGGAATTGCGCTACATGGAAAAGGATGAGCTAGACCTAGATGACGCGATCTGGAAGATCCCAGGGGACAAGATGAAGAAGCGGCGCCCACACGTGGTGCCTCTACCCCATCAAGCGGTAGAGTTGTTGAAGGCAGCGCTAACCCTGAGCGGGGATGGCCCTTACGTATTCCCGAACCAGAGGACAGCCGGCGAGCCAATGTCTGAGGCGACGATGCTCAAAGCTCTAAAAAGCCTTAAGGCGCCCATCACCCCACATGGGGTCCGGGCCACCTTCTCGACGCATCTGCACGCTCAGGGATTCCCTTCGCACCTAATTGAAATGCAGCTGGCTCATGCAGAGGGCAACAAGGTCAAAGCCGCCTACAACCAGGCCCAGTATCTGTCAGAACGGCGCGCGTTACTGCAACACTGGGCCGATTGGCTGACCGGAGAAACTGCTAGTCACTTGCAGTCTTCTTCCACCCCTGCTCAGTGATCCAGCGATCTACCTCCTCCTCGTCCCAGCGGGAAGAGGAGCCGATCTTTTCCGGCTTGGGGAACCGACCATTTTTGATCATCAGATAAATTTTTGCTCTCTTGAACCCGACTTTTTCCTCGACAAGTTCCATCTTCAACAGTTTGGCCATGTGACTCCCTTCTCATTCCTCATAACATCCCAGCCCAGCAAAACTACAACAAACTCGGTGCTGGTCGCCTGCAGATATTCAACACGGTTCCGAAAAAGAAAGCTGCTACGAAAAACACGGGTTTTCGTGGGCTTTTCGTTACGAACAGCGCCCTGACCGCTCCTCAGACCATCGAAGTCCCTCTAAAAATGAGCCCAGGAATGATCCTATGGCTCAAAGCCAGTGGAGAAAGAGTTACATGGCACAGTGCGCCGAAATACCGTTAGCCACGGGAGCTCCGACGGGCTGGTGGCAACATCGACCTGAGGGGTTGATGTCCTGGGTTACTGGGGCAATTCCACAGCCATCGCTTGACAGACGTCGATCATCGCCTTGGACCCTGACACCCGCACCGGCACTTCCGCCATCAGCTCCGAGGAGCCTCAGGCCGTGTGCAGAAAAGCTCCCGACCTGACATTAATAGGACTACAGTTAGCTCTCTCACTGTGGTACTGCGATGCCGGTTCAGGAAGGGGGTATCTATTCCATTAAGCCCCCGCATTGGTACGAGCGACCGTGTGAAATAACTAAAATACGTTGTCACTGAATATGAGTCAGGAGGGCCAGTCAATGGAAACGAATCAGCCCATGGCTTCGAATCGAGACCAAATGCATAAAACCATTTCCCGTTGGCAACTACTTGAACTGATCGGGCTCGGCAACGAGACCGGGCTGGAAGGGACGCAAATCCGTCAGATCCTGGCGGCCGAATATGGCGTGAATCCAGATTACACCTCGCGATTGCTGGTCGAGCTCGTGCAAAAAGGCTACTTGATCAGCCAGCCGGCCCTACCGAAGAACGGAACGAAAGGAGGCCGCAATCGCAAGGTATACATTCGGACCGATAAAGCCAATGATTTACCGGATAAACCGATTCCATGCGAAGCCGCCCTGGCAGTAGAGTCAGGCCCGCCATCTCAGGAGACCCGTGCTGCGATCAGTGCCCTGTCCACCCAAGAGGAGGCACTGGCCGCCGCCCCGGCGACCCAGCAAACGCAACAGGAAACCCATGTGACGGAAACCGCTCCACCGTCACGCCAAGAGACGGCTCCAGACTCGGGTGCAAGAGGCCGGCGTGGTCACCGGCCGATCACGGAATCCGCTGCAACAGGCTCGGGGTTACAGCAAAACCTGCCCTACTCCCTACCGGAGGCCATCGTCGCTATCGAAGGCGTGACCGCGCCACCCCAGGCCGTGTCATCGACACCGGTTCTCGAGCCGGCCATTCCGCCCAACTCGGACCTCCCGCCCACAGGAGTCGCCCCCGTGCCAACAAGCATGGAGACACCGCCCTCTCCCGACACGCCATCACTCGAGGCTACGCCTGGTGCACCATCGGCGGTACATGATGCACTGGCGACGGCGATGGACCAGTTCTCCGACCTGTTGCTGTTGCAAGTTGCGCACAAACTGGGGGCATTCGTGGCCAATCAGATGGCGCCGCTGGAACGAGCCACGGGTGAATTGTGTGCGCAGATCGACATCCTTCGCACCCAGCTGGATACCATCACACAGCACCTCGGCAGCTTGGCAGCAGCTCCGGCACCTGCCCCATATAACGAGCGCACATCGGCAACCGAACGACCGACTCCAGCCAGTGCTGCCGCTCCCCAAGTGGAGGACTCCGCACCGACCGGACACCGGCCCGCCAACGTGATAGGCCAAGGCCGTACCAAGAACGGCAAAAAAGTCCCCAAAGCCTTGGCGGAACAAGGGGGCGGGCTTCGGCCGCCTCACACCGGCCAGCGCAAATTGAAAGCCTTACTGATCGGAGTGCCGTCTGAGCAGGAACAGCCAATCCGCGAGCGTTTCGGCGGCCGATACAATTTGTTGTTTCTCGGCTCAGATGTGAAGTATGGGAAAGTCCGCGCCATCAAGGACCAGTATGAGATTGTTCTCGGACTGGAGGACACCTGCAGCCCGGCAATCAAGGATGCGCTCAAGGGGCATCCGCACAAGGCCATCTTGCCGCGGCCATCGCAGTTGATGGATGAGCTGGAGGAATATTTTCAGCTGCAATTGGAGCAGTCGCAAACTGATTCAGTCGATTGACGGCGCTCCCCCACAGCTACAGCGCAGAGGGAGGGTAAAGGCACGTTGTTTCACGCGCACACGACCCCTCACCTCACTCCGATACTCATGCAGGTTGTCCGCACCAAAAGGAGGCCATGACTGAGAGGCCCAACCCTGCGGTCAACCCGGAAGGACCTACGCAAAAACGCTGCAAGCGGGTTGCCTTGGACGTGGGGGCGGTAGATTTAGTCCTTTTAGTACACCCTCCCCGTGATCCCAAGCCTCAATTTCGCTGGGAATTTTGCTTGTTCAGTTCCTGGTCCATTTCATTTTTATCACCCGGGGGATTTGTAACCCCCCAATTGCCCCCTTGACAATCAAAAAGCGCCTTGCCGGCGCTTTTCTCTCTGCTATCAGGCCACTCAGATCGTCAGGTCTGTCAATGACTTACCTTGGGCCAAAAGTTCTTCGACCCACACCGGTTTACGACCACGACCAGTCCATTGCTGGCTTGGATTGGTCGGGTTCTGATATTTCGGCTCAACCGGCTTACGAGCAGCAGGCTTGCCTACAACCAGCACGTCTTGAACGCTCAGCCCATGCATTTTGGCCAGTTCAAGAATCTGTGCGCGGGCCTTATTCTTCTCCTCGCGTTCACGGCCAGAAATTTCAGCCTGAACTTTCTTCTGCAGCTCCAAAAGCTCCGTGTACGAGTAGTTCGATAGGTCCATTTCTTCTCCTTAAAGTTGGGGCAACAGGGCTGCGTTAAATCGGCTTTAATTCTAGCAGCAATTACATGAATTTTAACAGCCCAATGGTTCTACAACTGGTGAATGAAGCATTCGCCAAATCACAACGAATCTGACTCCGAACCATTCGAACCCCGTTTAAGGAGAGAGTCCTCCCTTCTTTAAGATTTTCCGCGATGATCGGTAAGGGTCGATTATTCAATGAGCAAGGTCCGCAATGTGCGGGCCTAATTTGTAGATCTACCGATATCGGGTTAGATCTTACTTACTCACCACCTAGATCATCACTCCTCCGTCGGGAGGCAGGGCGGAACCCGCCAAGGCGGCGCCTTATTGAACCTGTCAGCGCTGCGCCAGCCTGCCTGTTAGCGTCTCCACCATGGCCACCACCATCGCCCGATCCTGATTATCGAGCCGGGACAGTAGGCGCTCCAGGTACTTAGCCTGATCCACTGCCCGCGTACTGACTTCTGTCAGCAGGTCGGCGGCTTCGCACTGAAATACCTGGGCCAGTTCGACCAGGCGGGCGACGGTCGGCATCACCAGGCCACGCTCCATACGGGACACGGCTTCATTACCGATCCCGAGCAATTCGGCCACTTCTTCCTGGGTGAGATTGCGCGCCTGACGGTGGCGGGCAATGGCTTTGCCCACGGTCTTTGCCAGTTGATCCACGTCGCTGTTTGACATCACGGCCTCCATAACGACTTGGATGGTCGTGAATCAACCCATTGACATGAAGGACCTTGCGAGTTGAAATTCAACCCGATGAGTTTAAACTATGCGCAACTGGATGACATCGGTCTTGTTTGCGCCCCATGAACGGCACACTCATTGTGGGTTTTCCGCGCGACGACACCTCGTCATTAACCGGCACGCTCACCTCGTCCTGTACGCCCAGGCCATCACCCGTGTCCTGACGAGGTCGAGCGATTTGCCATAACGCCACCGGAGATTCCCCATGTACCCCTACCCCAACCGCTGGATCAACAAAGGCCTGGGCTGGCTCACCATGACCGCCCTGCTGGCCCCCGTCGTCGCCATCGTGAAGGTGAATTGGGACTCCAATCCTCGGGCCACCGTGTGCAAGGCCTTGCCGGGTTGCAAAGTCATCTTCGCCCCGGAGTGGTCGCTGCCTTTCTCGAACGAGTGGAATGTGCGGGGGGACACCTTCGTGATGACCAAGGCGGTCGGCGCCAAGAGCATGGACGAGCTGCGCCAGTACATCGCCGACGCCGGCGAGAAAGAGGCCTGGGCCCGGACCACGCCGCTGATCCGCTACCTGAACGTCGGGCGGCCGGTGGTCAAGGACATCCATTTCGAGTTGCTCGAGCCGGCGAAAGAGCCGGCTAGCCGACCGCACAAGAAGAACAAGGGGCGTAAGGGGTAAGCCATGCGAGATGACAACAATTTTCTCTTGGATATCAGTGAATTTCTCAGTCTTCCACTGTTTATCTGTCTGTATTTCTTCTCGGACGGCATCACCCCGGCCGACAACCCCTACCTCACCGTCTGGATGGCGTGCTGTGTCGGTGGCTACCTTGGGCGAGGTGAGCTGTTCCTGTACAGCGTGCCCTTGCACGAGTTGATCACCACGTCCAAGGTTCGTCATGCCCGCGGGGATATGGTGCTGTTTGCCTGGTTGTTCTTTGCCTACCGCGGGAATCCGACCGGCTACCTGACGCTGGTGCTGGCCGGGGTGTTGACGGTGCACTATGCGCGCCTGATCTACCTGCGCGCCACCGCGACGCCGGAGATCAAGCAGCGGGCCCGCGACTACGACCATGCCGCGGCGCCCCGGGACCGGGTAGTGACGCCGTACGCCCCGTTGGCGGAGCGGCCCGCGCCCACCTACCGGGCTCGCCCCCCCGCCCTGACCTTCGACGACGTGGTGGGCATGGAGGACGTCAAAGCCCGGCTGCTGGCGGCCGGCCAGGAGGTCATGGCCAGACCGCCCGGTAAAACCGCGCGCAACGGTATTCTGTTGAACGGTGAACCCGGCAATGGCAAGACCCTGTTCGCCGAGGCCCTAGCCGGCCAACTGAAACTGCCCTTCCTGCCGGTCTCGATCGGCGATGTCGCCAGCAAGTGGCTCAACCAGACCACCGAGCAGGTGGTGCAGGTGTTTGCCGATGCCAAGGCGCAGGCGCCGTGCCTGTTGTTCATCGACGAGATCGACAGCCTGCTCAAGGACCGGGGCGGCAACACGGGCGGCGACAGCGAGTCGGATCGGGTGGTGAACACCCTGCTGACCGAGCTGGTCAACCTCCGCCGCTACAGCGTGGTGCTGATGGCTGCCACCAACCACCTTGACCGGCTGGACCCGGCCGCCATCCGCGAGGGCCGCTTCGATCACAAGATCGAGATCCCGTCTCCGGATGCCGCCGCCCGGGTAGCCATCCTGCGCGCGGCGCTGCAGAAGCCGTCGCGGTCCGGCGCCGTCGTCCTCGATGACAAGGCGGTCGAGCGGGCCGCCACGCGCTGGGCCGGGTTCTCCGCTGCCCGCCTGACGGCGATCGGGCAGGAGACGCCGGCGATCCTGCAGCGCGCCGGCGGCCAGGCGGTGACCTTCGAGGTGCTGATGCAGGCGCTCCGCTCGGTGCAGGGTCGGGCGGCCCAGCTCCCGGAGAACACCCCGACGCTGCAACAGCTGCATTTGCCGCAGGCACAGCGCGAGCAGCTCACCAGCCTCGCCCACCGCATGACCCACCTCCATCAGGTGGAGGAACTGGGGGGCTCGGTGCCGCGGGGCGTGCTGTTCCACGGTGCGCCGGGGACCGGTAAAACCCTCACCGCCCGGGCGCTGGCCAAGTCGACTGGCTGGGCCTTCCTCGAGGTGCGCTCGACCGAGCTGATCCAGGAGCCGACCCGGATCCATGCGTTGCTGAAGAAGGCCGCCGACTTGCGTCCGTGCATCCTGTTCCTCGACGAGGCGGACGAGGTGCTGGGCGAGCGCCGCGCGGCGATGCCCCACTACGCCTCGGTCACCAACGCGCTTCTCACCGCGATGGACGGCGCTGGCGGACAGATTCGAGACGTGATCTTCATCGCCGCCACCAACCATCCCGATCAGCTCGACGGGGCCGCCGTGCGCGGCGGGCGGTTCTCGGAGAAGGTGGCGTTCCTGCTGCCGGAAACGACTCAGATCGAGGCCATGGTCGAGGACTGGAAGCGTACGCTGTCGCTCTCCCCGGCGCCGGACTTCGACAGCGACCGTATCGCCGAACAGCTCGCGGGTCTGGCTCAGGCCGACATCGTGTCGGTGCTGCAGGGCGCCCTGGATCACGCGGTGGCGCGTGCGGTCAGCCGTGGCGGGGGCGCCATCGAGCTGCGCGACATCGTGCGGGCCCGGGAGACGGCCAGCCTGTGAGCCCGCCTCCCCTGCGTCAACCATCCCCGCCCGCCCTTCCAATCGGGAGCGCCGTCGGCCCGACCCGCGGCCTGCCTCGGGTCGCGCTCGTCCTCCGGGAACCAACACCTGCCGGTGGTCGCGCGCCGCCGCTCCTTAAGCTGCGCGCGTCCCCAACTTCTTCGCTCAACACCAACAAGAAAGGTATCTGATGAAGCTCGCTTCGCTCACCCCGTGCGCCCTGGCCCTGATGGTTGCCCTGACCGGCTGCTCGGACCCCAAGGCCGCCTCCAATGACAATTTCAGCAAGGCGATCAACGCCTACTTCGAGGCGAATCCCGCGTGCCTGTATGTGACGAATAAAACGCTGCCCCTCAAGGTCTGGTCCGGCCCCCATTCCTATGACATGAATGTTCACTCGTTGCCGCAACTGGATGCCCTGGCGAAAGTGGGCCTACTGACGGTCACGGAAACCCAGGAAGCCTCCGGCTCAGGCCTCATGAAGGCCAACCGCACCTACCGGACCTATGCCCTCACCGATAAAGGCCAGAAGAGTTACGCCACCTGGGGCAAGCAGAACAAGGGCTTCTGCTACGGCCAGCTCGAAGTGGTGGATGTGACCAATTTCACGGAGCCCTCGCCATTGATGGGCGTCACCGTGAGTCAGGTGAACTACTCCTTCCGCGTCAAGGAGGCCGCCGACTGGTCCCAGGATCCGGCGGTGAAGGCGGCCTATGGCAAGGAGGTGGTGCCCCAGGGTGAAACCGTCAAGGGCACGACGATCATGGTGAAGACCGGCGAGGGCTGGGTGCACCAGCGCATGCTGGACAAGTCCTGAGCCGCCGACGAGTTCACCGGGAAGGTGGCGCGGGTTGAGGGTGGGCAATAGACAGGCGTCCCACCCAACGCCCCTTCTCCTCGTCCGGCTGGCCGCTGTCACGGGCAAGGCCGCGGCATGGGGGCCACCGCGCGGCCGGTCCCGGGCTGGCCATGCCGGAGCAAACCGCCCACCCCATCATTCATAAGGAGAACGGATGTCCATTGACCCACTGCGCCGGCTGCTGCTGTCGACGCCGGTCCTGGGCGTGGCCGGCTGCGCCACCCCCGGTCACGGCACGCTGGGGAAGCTGTTGGGCCCGAAACTGGAGTACGACTCCGGGCGCGCCATGACGCCCGAGGAAGCGCGGCAGGCCGAACAGGCCGCGGCGATCTTTGACCAGTTCCTCAAGAAAAAAACCCTCGCCGGCCACCTGGACCCGGCGGTGACTCCGACCTCGTTGCGACTCGCCATGGCGAACTGGAACCGGGCCTTCAGCGCGGCCCAGCGCCAGGAGACGCTGACGCTGGCGGAGTTCGCCGTGTTGTCGCAGGCCTTTGTCCCGCTGTTCCGGCAGCTCGATGCGGGGTATGCCCTCGTCGAGGCCGGCGGCAAACGGCTGATCAAGCCGACGCCGGGCGCGTTCGGCATCCGCCAGGGCGTGCTCACCCTTCCGGCCGGAGGCGCATGCCAGTTTACCGAGCAGGGATACTGTCTCGACCCAGGTATCCCGGCGCCGATCGCCGGGGAACGGTTCCGGCTGGTCCCCCTCGACCGTATCTTGCCGAGCGAACTGCACCCGCTCTACCGCGACATGCTGGTGGCCAGCAAGACCGATCGGGCACTCCGGGCCGACTTGCAGGCCCTGCTCTGGCTGTTGCGGACCGCCGGCGACAAGACCGTGCAAAGCGGGCTGACCGACCGCACGCGCCGGCTGTTGAACAAGGTGCGGCCAACCGGGGCGCTGGAGTTCGAGCTGGCACGCAACAAGGAGGCGCTGTTGGCCCCGCTGCGGGACATCGCCAGCCTGGTCGACGACCTGTCCGGCGCGGGTCAGGGCTTCGACCTGAACCAACTGCACGACGTCGCCTCGGCGCAGCAGGCGGTCGCCGACCTGATGCAGCGCATGATCAAGATGAAGGCGGACACGCCGATTCCGAACGACCTCAGTCACTTCTCCCTACCCGCCCCCGGCGTGGCCGTGATGTGCCTCGGTTCGGGCATCCTGAAACCGACCGTGTCGATCGTGAACACCAACGACCGCCCCACGGAGCTGGATCTGACGAAGCATGTGGCGGTGTCCGCGCGCCGGGTCCAGCGCGTGGCCCTGACGCTACCGGATAAGCTGAACGGCAGTCAGTTTCCCATCGACAAAGGGGGGAACACCGACGCCTTGGCGCGGCTGCTGTCGGACATCGCCCAGGGTCTGGTGAAGGACCTGGCCGGGTTTGCCGGGAACAAAGTATCCGGCCACGTCCCCGCGCTGTTGCAGCGTTACGGACGGGTGCCGACGATCTACTCCGCGATCCCCGCGTGGTTAGTAAGGTATGGCTTCTTGAATCTCCGCTCCGACTGGGGCGAAGCGTTCGTCGAAGCCACTCCCTTCGTGGGCAACCTCCTGGCGGCCTACGAGTTGTTCACCGGAACAAGCTGGAAAACCGGCGAGCCTCTCACGCCGGCGGCACGTATCCTGGCGGGGCTCGGCACAGTGCCCGGCCTCGGGCAGGTGGAGCGGATCGCCGGACATACCTCGAACGCACTGGTGCGCTGGGCGCTCGAGTCCGCCAGTGGGCGCTCGCTTTTGAAAGCGGCCGATCTGCGCGACTTTCTCCGGGACATCAATGGCGGCTTGACCGGAGCCACCATGGACACCATCGGCTTTACCCTGGTGTCGGACACGGAGAAGCGGGCGATGTCGGCGCTGGACGACGCGATCCGCACCGGACTGACCTCCCTCCGCGCGACCTGACACGGCCCAGGCCAAGCCGGCTCCCCACGGGGCCGGTTTCCCCTACATGAGGCCATTCACCGAGCGGGCCAAAGGGCACACCGCCCCGGCCCAGCAGGCCATGACGGGAGGCCCCCCTTGAGTCGGCCTTCTGGTTTGCTACCATCCTTCTGACGGCCAGCCCGTCATCCTGTTCATCACGCACAAGGAGCCCGAGCATGTTTACCCCACACGACATTCTGTTGAGCATGGCGCTGACCCTGGGCTTCGCCGTGTGCGTCCTGCTGACCGCTCTGGTCTGGAGGCATCGCAGGACCCGCCGTGAACACCACCCCACCCCACACGAATGAGCCTTCAAGAACAGAAACGCTTCCTCCTGAACCTTTAACTGAACGAGCAGCGGGCTGCCAATTCGTTCACCCGTCACGTAGCCCGGTCCCAATGCAGCGGGTTGAACGCTTACGCGTGGGGGGGGAGCCACTAACCAGCCTGCGGCAGCGGCTAGTCTTGCTGCAGATCCTGGAAGTAATCATTCGCGGGTGGCATCAAGAATGGCAGTTCCTCGGTGAGACCATGTAGTTGGGCATGAAGAACATTCGTGCCATTCTGGCTGGCGAGCGTGATCCAAGGGTGCTTGCACGCATGCGCGACGTGCACTGCAAAGCCAGCACCAAAACAATCCAGGCTGCCATGGGAATTACCAGTCAGAGCACTTGTTCTCGCTCATGTAGGCATTGGACCTTTATGATTTCTACCAAGGCCGTGTCGAGGAATGCGATGCAGAAATTGAACGGATGCTTACCCGATTGAACGTCGGAAAGCGGATTCCGGAAACGCCGCTGCCCTCGGCACCTCACAATACCCGGCAACCTAACGCGATAAGCTTTGACACCCGGCCTGCTCTATATCAACTGACTGGTGTCGATTTGCCGTAGATCCACGGCATTGGGCCCTATCTGGCGTTGCGGCTGATCTCGGATGAGGCACTGACCTGAGCCGTTGGCCAACAGCAAAGCATTTCACTTCGTGGTTGACCCTAGGTCGTCGGCCCCTCTGACACTGGCTGCTGTGATATTGGCCACAGCCAGTGTCAGAGCTTCAGGCTGGGCGTTTTTCGGGCTCACGTCCGAAAGATGCTCTTCTGAAACGGCGACTGAACCAAATCAGCACATCGTCAACATAAGTAAACACCACCGGAATGACCAGCAGGCTGAGCAAGGTCGAGGTCAGCAAACCACCGATCACGGCTATCGCCATGGGGCCTCGAAAGCTGGGGTCGTCGGCCCCCCATCCCAGAGCGATTGGCAGCATGCCGGCCGCCATGGCAATCGTAGTCATCAGGATGGGTTGGGCTCGTTTATGACAAGCGTCCATAATCGCATCCATACGGTTCATGCCATGCCCCCGTCTTGCTACCACTGCATACTCCACCAGTAAGATGGAGTTCTTGGTCACGATACCCATAAGCATCAGAAGGCCGATGATGGACGCCAGGGAAAAGCTGTTGCCTGTGACCAGCAGCGCCATGAAGGCCCCGCCCACGCTGAGAGGTAGAGCAGCCAAGATGGTGGCGGGTTGCAGGAAATCGTGAAAAAGCAGTACCAGCACGACATAGATGCACAGGATACCAGCCAGCATTGCCAAGCCAAAGCTACCGAACAGCTCGGCCATTCTTTCAGCGTCACCCGCCGCCATTTGGGTCACCCCACTGGGCAAAGTACGTAGGGCCGGCAGTTGGTTAGCCTCAGCCATCACTGCTCCGATGCTGCGCCCGCCAAGTTCGACTGTAATAGTGGATTGGCGCAGCCGATCCCGGCGTACGATCTGGCTGAGTCCGCTGCCCAGTCGGATATCGGCTATGTTACTCAGCGCCACTAGTCCGTTGGTGCCCTGAACACGGATTTGGCCAATTGCATCGATATCCTGCCGAACCGAATTGGTCAGGCGCACACGTACGTCAACCTGACGCTGGGGTAGATTCAGCTTCCCCAAGCTGGTCGAATAGTCGCCGTGGGTTGCAATCCGCACCGCATCCGCCAGGGCAGTGCTGGTGACGCCTAGATCGGCGGCGCGGGCATAGTCGGGTTTGATCTGGATTTCCGGCCGCTGCAGACTCGCACCGGATGTCACTGCTCCGATGCCGCCCAGCGTGCGCAGTCCCCGCTCCACTGCTTTGGTAGCGGTTTCCAGAGCCGCCGCGTTGTCACTTGCCAGCACGATCTGTAACGATTCGCCACTATTACCGCTGCCGAGTTTCACGCGGGTTCCGGGAAGGGGCGCAAGGGCTTGGCGGATGTCTTGCTCGATTATGGCCTGCTTGTAACTACGCTCGCTACGGGGTGTCAGATTCAGGATCAAGGTCGCCGTGCGGACGTCTTCACTTGTGTCGACACCACCAGATCCCCCAGCGCTGGAGGCTGTACCCACGGCCGCGAATATCTCTTTCACATCCCGGACCTTGCCCAGCCGCTGCATGGCCTGCTCCGTGATCCAGCGGGTATCATCCAGGCGGCTGCCCGGTGGCAACTCGAGCGTGACTTGAGTTTGGGCCTTATCCGCCGCCGGTACGAACCCGGTGGGCAGTAGGGGAATCAGCGCCAGAGAGCCGATAAAAAAACCAACTGCCACAACCGCCGTCGTCTTGCGATGCTGTTGACACCAACGTGCCCACCCGAGATAACGCTTCATCAGCCAGCCATCCGACTCCTCTGAATGATCGCCTTTGAGTAGGTAGGCAGCCATCATCGGGGTCAACAGACGGGCCACGAGTAGCGATGCCAGTACCGCCACTGCAGCGGTCAGTCCGAATTGGCGGAAGAAGCGGCCCGCAATTCCTCCCATGAAGGCTGTCGGCAGAAACACTGCAACCAGAGTCAGTGTCGTGGCAACCACTGCCAGGCCGATCTCGTTGGCCGCGTCGGTCGCTGCCTGCAGAGGAGACTTGCCCATGCGCAAGTGGCGAACGATGTTTTCCACTTCCACAATGGCATCGTCAACTAGGATACCGATGACCAGCGCCAGAGATAGCAGGGTCAGCATATTGAGGCTGAAACCCATCAAGTACATCGCAGCGAAGGTGGGAATGATCGACAACGGCAAGGCGGTAGCCGAAACCAGCGTGGCGCGCCAATCACGCAAGAACCAGAACACGACCAGCACCGCAAGCACGGCCCCTTCATACAAGAGGTGCATCGACCCATGGTAACTTTCCTGGATGGGGCGCACCGTGTTGTAGGCCTCCTTGAAACTCACCTGCGGGTGTTGCTGCTGTAGTTTGGCGATGCCCGCTTTCACCGCCCCGGCAACGGCTATTTCACCAGCGCCCTTGGTGCGGGTGATCTGGAAGGCAATCACCGGCTTGCCATCGAGCAAGGCGTAAGACGAACGTTCGGCATGGGTATCACTGACTCGTGCCACCTCGTCGAGGCGCACATGACGACCATCTCCAAGGGTAATCGGCAAGGAGGCCATCTCAGCGGCAGTCCTGACTGCGCCCAGAATACGCAAGGACTGGTTCTGGTTGGCCAAGCGGCCCTCGCCCCCGGAAAGATCCTTCTGAATGGCGCTCAGCTGGGCCGCGACGGTTGCCGGTCCGACACCCAGGCCGTTGAGCTTGGCAGGGTCCAGTTCCACCAGGATTTCACGATCGATGCCTCCTACCCGCTTGAAGTCGCCCACTCCTGGGATGGCCCGCATAGCCTTGGCCACCTCGTTATCAACAAACCAGGACAACTCGGCCTCCGACATGCGACCCGACTGGAGCGTGTAGGAGACAATGGCACCACCGCTGGTGGTGACCTTGGCGATGGTGGGGGACAGCATCGCTGCCGGTAAGAGCCCTTTGATACTGTCTACCGCATTGCGTACTTGATTGAGGGCCTCTTCGCTGTTCTTCTCCAGTGCGAATTCAACGCTGATTGATGCGGTCCCATCGGTTATCGTGGTGTTGATATGTTGTACGCCCGAGAGGGTGGCAATTTGATCCTCTAGCTTGCGAGCAACCTCGGTTTCAAGCTGGCTGGGCGAGGCACCCTCGAGGGAGGCGTTGACCATGATGGTCGGAAACTCGATGTCCGGCAGATTCTGAATGCCGAGCTTTTGAAAACCGATTACACCAAGCAGGGTCAACACCACGAACAGGAGAATGGCCGGTACCGGGTTGCGGATAGACCAAGCAGAGAGATTCATGCAGCTTCCTTGGCAGAACGGATGCGAACGCTGTCACCATCATTGAGGAATGCTCCTCCATTACGGACGATCAGGGTCGTTGATGCAAGCCCACGGGTGATCTCGATACGATCACCCCGTGTCCGTCCGATGACCACCTCACGTTGCGCGACAACGCTTCGCTTCGAATCGACCGTGAAGACGTAGCTGCGTCCGTCCCGCAAAACGATGGCACTGCTGGGAACCGTCCAGGCCGCCTGCTCCCCCAGGTCGATATGGCCTGTTACATAGGCACCGGCACGGATACGTTCCTCTACAGGCAAGTCGACGTAGGCAAAAGCGGTCCTGGTTTTACTATCCAAGGTTGGCGACAACTGCCGCACTTTACCCTCGACCGTCTCTCCACCAGGCAGGGTAACCATCGCCCTCTGCCCATGTGCCAGTCGGGGAAGTTGATTCGCATCGACTTCAGCACGCCATTCAACCCGTTCATCGCACACCAGGCGGAACAACTCGCTACCGCTACTGACCACCGTCCCCAAAGTAGCCATACGGGAGGAGATGACCCCATTATCCACCGCCAGGATGCGAGTCTGGGCGAGCCTGATTCGGACAGCGGCCAGGGAGGCTTCAGCAGACGCCAGGTTGGCCTTGGCGCTCTGCTCCGTAATCTCATACTGTTCTATCTGCTGCCCGGACAGGGCCCCGCTCTCCTGAACGGCATGCCCCCGGCGCACGTTGGCTTGAGCCTCGCGCAGACTTGCTCGGGCAGAATCGACAGCCGCCTGGGCCTTCAGTAAATCGGTTTTTACCGTGTCACTATTCAACTCAGCTAGCAATTGCCCCCGTTTTACCCGGCGGCCGACATCTGCATGCAGAGCCACGATGCGAAGCCCCCCAGTTTCAGCGCTGATGGTGGCCTCCTGCCAAGGTGCCAAGGCACCACTGACAGCCAAGCTCTGCGGCCAGGTCGCCTGATGGGGGCGCACGAGCTCAACGGCCAAGCTCGGGCGGCTGATCTTAGCCTTATCGGATGTGGACTTTGCTGGCTCAGGCATCCCCTTCGCCAGCACCACACCACCGATCACCAAGACTGCCGATAAGGCGATGAAAAGTACGCGGGTCTTACGCTTCATTGTCCTGCTCCAGTTGATTTCGTGTCCTGAGTGGCCTGCCAGCCGCCCCCCAGTGCCTTATACAAGGCAATTCCGTACAAAACCCGATCGCGCTGTACTGCGATGGCATTCTGCTCGGCCTGTAAGGCATTGCGTCTGGCCTCTTCCAGTGTGAGCAAACTGATCCCGCCGGTCTGCCAGTTCTGGCGTGCGGTTTCGAAATAGCGGCGGTAATCGCGAGCACTATTGGCCAGGTCCTGGCTACGCCGGTTGGCCGCGTCGAGCCGGACCAGGCTCTGTTCGGTTTCCTTCACCGCATTCCGGACTGCGGACTGATAGGTTGCCAGGGCCGAGACGTAGTCAGCCCGGGCTTTGTCGGCCTGGGCGCGAAGAGCCCCGCCGTTGAACAGCGGGATGCTCAGCGAGGGGCCAAAGGACCATAGATTGGTCTGAACCGCGGGAGCTCCCACAGTCTGGGTCCGGTTGACCGAAACCGAGCCCAGCAGAGAGAGACGCGGATAGCGGTTGGCTTCCGCCACACCGATATCTGCGTTGGCGGCAGCCAAATTACGTTCAGCCGAGACAAGATCCGGACGCTGGCTCAACAGTTGAACCGGCAAGGTCGTCACATTGAGCACTGTTGGGCTTGGGATCTTTTGAGCGGTATCTATCAGTGTTGCCCGAAGGGCCGGCTCCTCAAGGCCGGTCAGTGCAACCAGCGCCTTGATGCTCAAGTCACATTCCGCCTCTTGAACATTCAAGCTGGCTGCCGCCCCCGCAACACTGGCCTGGGCCAAGATCGACTCGGCTGGAGCCATCAACTGTGCGTTCACGGCAGAGGACGTTGTGCTTTCTGTCTTGCGCAGCGAGTCGAGATTTTGCTGCTGATTCTCGCTAAGGAGTCGACAGGCCCGGTAGTTGACATATTCACTGGCGACCTCGGCAGCCAGCGACACGCGTGCGCTATGCCAATCTGCCTCGACAGCCTCAACCCGGTCGCTGGCAGATTCCCTGCTACGTCTTACAGCGCCAAACAGATCGATTTCCCAACTGGCATCCAGTTCACCGGAGTTGACGGTAGCAATCCCCCTTGCACTCGAGTTGAAGGGACCGGAACGGGTATGTGCTGCCTCGATGGTCGAGGAAGGATAGGCGCTTGCGGAGGCCTCACGGTAGCTCGCTCTGGCCGATGCAATGGCTGCAGCAGCTTTTGCCAAGGTAGGGTTATCGTTTTCTGCTGACTTGAGCAGATCATCAAGGGTCGGATCATTAAAGGACTGCCACCAACTGAGAAGTGAGCGGGTACTGCCATCGTGGGGAACCGCCGCTTGCCAATTGGCCGGCATCTTCAAGGCCGGTCGTTCGTAGTCTGGGCCGACGCTGGCACAACCGGCCAAAGTAAGTAGGCAAGCTGTGCCCAGCGCGGCCTGGATGAAAGGAGATAGCTTCAAGATCATAGGACTTCCAGAATCGTGGCCGCTAGGAGGTAGGTCTGGAATCCTAACGACACATGAATAACTTAACTCATGAGTTAAATTATTCGTTTGACTAGGAAAGCTTGTCAAGTAATACTTAACTCATCGGTTAAGAAATAAAGTGGAGGATCGTAGTTGCGTTTACGGACTGAAGCACGACGCGAAACCATTCTGGAAGTCGCGGCAGGGGTATTCATGGAGTTGGGATACGGTAAGGCGTCAATGGCTGAGATAGCCGTGCGGGCGGGGTGCTCCAAGCCGACGCTGTACGGCTATTTCCCGTCGAAGGAAGAGCTGTTCATGAGTGTCGTGCATCAACGGCTGGGGAGTGAGGCTGAACCGATCTTTCTAGAGTTGCCCACCCTCGGCGACGAAGAGCCCGGTCCGGTGCTGACCCGACTCGGGGAGTGCTTTATCAATGCCATCACATTGCCTGAGGCACCTGCATTCAAACGCCTTATTATGACGACGATGACCGATCGCGCCGATGCCGAGCGATGTTGGGAACTGGGTAACAAGCAAGCAGTGCAAATCATCGAAGCTTACCTGCAAGCTGCCACGCAAGCCGGTCGATTGAAGGTCAAGAACCCCCGGGTAGCGGCTCAGCAAATGCTTTCGCTATTCGAGGCTGAGATCAACTGGGGAGGGCCGATTGGGTTTGCGCCGAATCTGACCCCTGAGATGATCCACCAAGCCAGTACGCACGCAGTTGAGGTGTTCTTGGCCGCCTACGGAGTAGCAAGACAGATTGAAGATTAATTTTAGGAGCAAGGCGCTTTGATCCAAAATGTAGTGGTTCAATCTCCCCGGACACCTCGATAGGTGGATAATCCATCCATCGAGGGAAGTTGAATGACACGAAAACGAAGAAGCTTCGACGCCAGCTTCAAGCTGCAGGTCGTCAAGATGATCAAGGAGCAGGGCTTGAGCGTCAGCCAAGTCTGCCGGGATATGGAACTGGGGGAAACCGCAGTGCGGCGCTGGCTCACGCAGTTCGATGCCGAACAGGCCGGCCAACCCGGGCTGGGCAAGCCGCTGACAGCAGAACAGCAGCGTATCCGTCAGCTCGAGGAAGAGAATCGCCGGCTACGCCAGGATGTCGAAATATTAAAAAAGGCATCGGCCTTCTTCGCCCGGGAACTGAAGTAAGCCAGCGGCTGGTTCGTCAGTTGCAACAGGAGGCCACCCCCGTACGCCGTGTTTGTCGACTTCTCGGTATCAGCCGTTCCGGTTACTACGACGCTTGCCAGCGTTCTGCTCGCGAGCCTGCGACCTGTGCCCTTACTGTGCAGGTCAAGGCCGCATTTGAGGCGAGCGGGGCCACCTATGGCAGTCGCCGGCTTGTGATCGAACTGGCCGGGAAAGGCATGATGATTGGCCGCTATCGTGTCCGTCGACTGATGCGTAAACATGGCCTGCGCGTGTGTTGGAAGCCCAAATTTGTTCACACCACTGACAGCAAACACAACCTGCCCGTAGCTGAGAATGTGCTGGATCGCCAGTTCGAACCGGGAGCACCAAACCAGGCCTGGGTGTCGGATATAACCTATATCCGCACCCGGACGGGCTGGCTGTACCTGGCGGCGGTACTTGACCTGTACTCGCGCAAGATCGTCGGCTGGGCAATGGCGCCGACGATGCCGGCGGCACTGGTCTGCACGGCCTTGCAGATGGCGATTGCACAGCGTCAGCCAGTTGCCGGACTGATTGTGCACTCCGACCGTGGCAGCCAGTACGCAAGCGCTGAATACCAGGCGCTGCTGCAACGCCACGGTCTGGTCTGCAGCATGAGCCGCAAAGGCAATTGCTGGGACAACGCGGTAATGGAACGCTTCTTCCTCAATCTGAAGATGGAGCGCGTTTGGCGGCGCAATTACGCCAATCAGGAAGAGGCAATGCGTGACGTGGCTGACTACATCGTAGGGTTCTACAACACCCGCCGGCGGCATTCAAAATTAGGCTACCAGTCGCCTAACGCCTTCGAGCGGCAAACGACTGGTCAGGTACCTATTGCGGTGTCCGGAAATACTTGACCACTACAAAATGCCATTTTGGAGAAAACCCCAGCAAACGCATCCTTTCGTCGTCATCTCAGCCAGTTCACAGGCTCTTCTGTAAGTCGAGCCAACGAGCTGCGCAGCAGATTGATCACCATTTTGCTCAGCAGCGCAACAGCTCCCTTCTGGTTCGCAGAGGATAGGTTGTGGGATGTTCTATTTCAGAGTCTGTAAATCTGGCTCAAGTTGAATAGACACTTTGGCCAAAGCGGACTCCCCCTCACGCACCAACATCTGCCAACCCGCTGTACCCCTATCGACGACAACCGATTCAGGAATATTTACCGGTTGAGCTTGCTGCAATCAGCTTGTCACTTTGTTGCCGGTGCCGGCAAGTGGCAGTTGCCAATTGCTGCACCACACGCATCAATGAAATGCAAAATAGCTGCATTGTCTAACATAAACTGGGCTCTCATAATCCTAACCATCCTAGTCAGGGACGCCCCTCACACCACAAGGAGACAACGATGGTTTCTGTAGTCCGGTTTAGTCGTTTTGGTGGACCTGAAGTCTTGCAGATCGAGGATGTCCCCCTGTCCCCACCTGGACTGGGGGAAGCCTGGGTAGAGCAAGAAACCATTGGCGTGAACTATCTGGATGTGATGCAGCGTAATGGCGCGGTGCGCGTGCTCCTGCTGTCGGAGTTGGGGCGGGAGGTGCCGGACGTGTCACCGCCGTTGGCTCCGGGGTAAGCCATGTTCAGGTGGGAGACCGCATGGCTTATGCCACCGCTCGTCTCTACCCCGCCAAGCGGCTGGTCAAGATACCGGTAGCGACGGCTCTCGCCGATTTGGAATCCGGACGGTCGTCCGGGGTAATCATCTTGGAACCATGATGCACGACTTATTAGACATCCAGCACAGCGACGAGATTGCCGCCTTGCTCGCCGTGGCATCCGAGGGATCGTTCGTGGCCGCCGGTCGTCTGTTGCAGCGTCACCCAACGGTCGTGTCCAAACGGGTGGCGGCGCTGGAAAAGCGCCTCGGCGTCCGGTTGATCGAGCGATCCACCCGGCAAGTCCGTATGACGGATGCCGGCGCACAGCTGGAGCAACGGCTGCGCGCCGCCATCGGATTGATCACAGAGGCGGAGCAGGAAGCATCTGCGGGGGCGGCAGAGGTTCACGGCATGCTGCATTTAGCCCTACCCGCCGCCATGGGGCGGCTATGGCTCGCTCCGATGCTGCCGGAGTTCCTCAAAGCCCATCCCCATGTGTCGATTGTTGCTGACTACAGCGAGCGCTTCGTCGATATCATCGCAGAAGGATTCGACATGGCCATCCGGATTGGCGAGTTGAACGACAATCGATTGATCGCCAAGAAGCTCGGCGATCACCGCCGCATCCTGTGCGCCTCTCCCGCGTATATCGAAGAACACGGGCTGCCAACAACGCCCCAGGATCTCGCCAATCACAACTGCCTGCGCTTCAGCGGGTTTGTTTCCTTCTCGGAATGGCGTCTGTCCAACGGTGATCGACAGCAAACGGTCGTAGCTAAAGGGCCGATCACAAGTAATGACAGCGAAGCACTTCTCGCCGCCGCTCGAGCCGGTATTGGCATACTGGGTGCAGGCGAATGGTTGATGAATCGCGATATCGCGGCGGGCCGACTGGTACGTGTACTGCCGGATTGGCATCTTGATGTCCAAGGCGGGATTTATCTGGTACGCCCCTCGGCCAAGTTTCCGGCAGCAACCACCCTCGCCTTCAAGGAATGGATCGAGGAGAAATTCAGCAACGGCCCTCCATGGCAGATCGAGACGCCTTGATATGCCTGTCGTTCATTCCTTGCCGGGAGGAGGTTATTTGTACAAGGGTATTGCTTTATCAGTTGTGTCGTAGTGCCTGTTTGCCGGCCTATATTACTACGCTACGTTATCGGGCCAGCCCGGCCCTGTCGTCAATTAAGCCAAATGATGGGGACAGTTTGGTAGCTGGCTCCAAGGAATTTGCTGACATCTTATCGTAGCTTGCGGCAATAACCTAGTACTGCTTGAGCCTGGCAATGAAGTTCTTGATAAGCCTTGTCGGTGATGACTAGATCGGCAAGAGCCTCACGAGGCAGAGCATCGGCATTTTCCAGATCAGATACTTGCCCCGGCGTGAGGTAAAAGCCTGTGGGATTGCTTAGCTGGCCGTTGAAATAGTCGCCTATTTCTTCCCCAACCCACTTCGTTTTGAACAAAGTGGGTCGAATCAAACGGCCAGAAGCCAGATTTGGCGGCTATTTGCCGGGACTGCTGTGTTTCACGCCGGATTTCCGGCGGTTCTGGGTGCAATTCGCCCTATGCATGCGATCCACCCCAAGCACCGGACAGACTGCCCATACGGATCAGGTTGTAGGTGGCAAACGCCAACAGCGTTTGCCCAACCAGCTTGGCGCGTCCAATCAGCTTGGTCTTGCGCAAGCCAGCCACGGTTTTCAGCCAGCCAAAGCCTTCCTCGATCCGTTTGCGAACGCGCTGGCTGACCTGGTAGCCCGGATGGCGCGTGGTCCGACCATCGATGGCGCTGCCGCTTTTCTTGCTCGCCACATGCGGCGTGATGCCCAGTTTGCGGCAGCCGCGCACGAAGTCGCGCGTGTCATAGCCCTTGTCAGCACCGACAGTGCTGCCGCGCTTGGCGTTGCGCGCAAGCATTCGGAGGGCTTCCTGGCGTTCGGCGGTGCCGTTGGCTTCGAAGACAGCGACGTCCACGATCAGGCCGTTGCGGTTCTCCATCAGGATGTGCGCCATGTGGCACAGCCGACTGGCATCGCCAGAACTCTTGCGTATCAATTTGGCTTCGGGGTCGGTGCGCGACTGGTGGGTTTTGTTGCTGCGCTTGTCGCCGTGGAAGTCGACGTTGGGATTGCGGCTGCCATCGCTCGGTGGCGAGCTGACATTGTCCTTGCGCACAAAGCTTTTGTGTGACGCCCAGGCATCGATCAGTGTGCCATCGACGCTGAAGTGCTCATCACTGGTGAGCTTTCCCCACTCGGCCAAGGTACGGACGCGCAGGAAGAAACTCCTGGCCACCTCCTCGGTGAACAGGCGGTCGCTGTTCTGCGAAAAGGTGGAATGGTCCCAAATGCGGGAATCGACGGAGAGACCGACGAACCAACGGAACAGCAGGTTGTAGTCCAGTTGCCCGACCAGCAGACGCTCTGAACGGATCGAATAGAGCACCTGCAGCAGAGAGGCCCGCAGCAGCTGTTCGGGCGGAATCGAGGGCGCCCGATGGCCGAGTAGCTGCAATCGAACAGTTCATCCATGCAGGTGAGCATCAGGTCGACCATCTGGCGGATCTTGCTCAGCGGGTGCGCCTGGGGGGATGCGATCCTCCAGTCGCACGTAGCCGAACAAGTCGGTTTGTTCGTCTTGTATGCCTCTCATCGGGTGCTCAGGCTGACTGGGTCGGGAAATTATACCAAATGGGTGTCGATTTTTTTCAACAGCCTGCTAGCCCATTTCTTCTTAATCTTGATGAATGACATGCCTGGTCAATAATGACCGGGCTTTTTCATGAGGCATATTAAGAGCAAGCATCTTTCATCGTGCAGCAGTTCCGACGTTGAGCTAAAAATATAAATAAGTCAGAAGCATGGAGCTTGCACAACGAACAAGGCCTACCAATCATAGCCCCATTTTTCACTAGTCTTAATCGGGTAAGGTGCATACGACATTGATGAAAGATATCGACCCTGGGAGAGATGTAATGTGGACACCCTATTCATTAGGATTGCTGAATAAATATTGTCTTGATGCATTGATAACAATAATTCTATGCCTTTCCTCATTTTTCACCCACGCAGAAACAATAACCATGCTATCCATAGATTACCCACCCTATACGGGACGTTCATTACCTCAGGAGGGTATTATCACCGCCATTACTCGAGCAGCATTCCAGCGAATGGGATACACTGTTAAAATCGAATATAAGCCATGGGCGCGAGCCATTCAGGAAGTTAAAAAGGGAAGTTATGCAGGAATCTTGGATGTTTGGCACTCAGAGGATCGAACAGCATTTTTAGCATACAGCAAACCATTACTACTAAACGTGGTTGGATTTTATGCAAGAGCAAATCAACAAGTTGATGTTCACGATTTATCCAAGCTTGGCAGTCTTACCATCGGCAAGGTGCGTGGCAATCTTGACCCCCCAAATTTCGCCGCCGCACACTTAAACACTGACGAGGCTGTTGACGACACCAACAATCTTCTTAAACTCGCTGCAGGACGAGTTGATTTAGTTCTGATGGATAAACGAGTTGCAGACTATATTCTTCAAAACCAGCTTAAAAACTTACGTGACAAACTGGTTTGGCTCGACCCGCCGGTATATCGGTTCTGGCTTTATATAGCTTTCTCCAAAAACTCACCAAACTGGGAAAGGCATCTAGCCGACTTCAATTCCGGCTTGGCTTTGATTCAAGCAGATGGAGCGCTGGAGCGCCTGAAAAACGCATTAGATAGGTAAAGCATGCCGAAGAGAAAATTCATACCAGCTAGGTAAATGTTTAATTTAGGCTCTGCTCGTCTTGAGCTTCGATCTTAACCAATCGCATGAAGAAAAATTACCGCTGTGCTGGCGTTGCGGCCACACTTCTCTAGTAGTCGCCGCCAGCCAATGCTGCTCAATTCGGCATCATTCTCTTGACTGGGCTACAAGAGTAGCCGGTAACGCCCGCAAAACGACGTCGCATGATGAGCGAGCGACAATCTCACTGATGCTTTCCCCCTAAACGCTGCTTAGCACGATGCTCGCATCGAGCATGGCATCTTCGTTGTCCACACCCTGCCATCCAGAATACTACGCTTCCGCCAAGTGATCACGGGTGCTTTGGGTGGCCCTGATAACACGAACGTGGTCACCCGACTTCGACAGTTAAACGCATAAGTCATTGATTCTTCTATGGTGGAGTTTGAAACGCTCCACTACAGAAGGGGTAACTGCTTGCTGGCGGTCGGTTTTTTGACCCGCAAGGCAGACAGGATGCCGGTTTGTTCCTGACTGATCGATGAGATCCCCGAGATTGGCTGGCTGTTGTTCAGGGTGACGCGGTGATGCTGAATCCGCCGCAGCAGCGACAGCGCCCGCTCGGGAGATAGTCCGCTTTGGCTGGCAGCAAGACGCTGACGCATCACCCGGTACAAGATCAGCGCCATGAAGCAGATCGCCGCGTGGGCGCGGATACGATCCGGCAACCGGTGGTACACCGGCCCGATCTCGATTTCCGACTTGAGCACGCGAAAGCCGCGTTCGATATCGGCCAGCGATTTGTAGCGCTCGATCACCTGCCCGGGCGTCAGATCGGCGGCGTTGGTGACCAGCAGCAGCTTGCCGTCCATCAGCCGCGCATGGGCGAGCGCCTGCTCATCGATGCTGTAGCTGAACAGCTCGCTCTTGAGGTCGACCCGGACGATGCGCGCCAGATGGGCTTCACACACCTCATGGTAGAAGCGCGCCCGCGCGCCGCCGTCCGACAGCTTGCGGCCGCGACGGCGCTGGCCGGTATCCTGCGCGTCGAGCTTACCGGTCCACTCGGCGGCCTTCCGTTCCAGCTCGGCAATGGTGCGGTCGCGCTGTACGCCCTGGTCGGCGGCCGTGTCCGGATTGTGTGCAACGATCAGGCGCAAGCCTTCCCATTCGAGCTCGCCGGTGACTTCCTTCGTTGCGCTCAGGCAATGCGCCTGCTGAAACGGCGCCAGCAGTTCAACAAACTCGCTATAGCGCCGCCCGGGCACCGCCAGGATGAACTCGAGCGGCTGACCGCTCGGCAATGTGATCGCCTGCAGCTCGGCCAGGTTGTCGGTGGACAGCAGCCCGCGGTCGGCGACGGCGATGACGCGCCGGATCGGGAAGCGCTGGATCACCTTCTCGATGGTCGGCTTGAGCGTGGTGACTTCGGCGGTATTGCCGTCGAACACCTCGTGATAGAGCGGGATGCCGTCGGCGGTCTGCACCACGCCGAGCATGAACTGGCGAGCGATCACCCCTTCCTTGGCCATGCCAAACTGACGCACGTCGCCGTCCTGCTGCGACAGGCCTTCGGCACGGATGGTGGTCATGTCGTAGAACACCACCGCCAGTTCCTGATCCAGCAACGGGCGTAGCAGCGCGGAGACCACTTGGTCGACGGCATCCCGGTGCTCGATCAACGCATCCATCGCGCGCAGCAGGTGCTGGTGCTCAATCTGTTCGACGGCAAGGCTAGGCAGGCTGACGGTTTCCAGCCAGCGCAGCACGCCGAGCTTGGAGTCGGGATCGCATAGCCGGTTGAGCACCATCACCCGCAGCAGTGCTTCGACGTCAATGCCGTGGCGTGTGCGGCGGAAGGTCTGGCGCAGTTGGTCAAAGCCCAGCTCGTTCCAGAGCTCGGTCAGCGCCCAGACATCGCCGAGGGCGCGTGCCGACTCGAAGGCCATGGCAGGCGGCGCCGCGGGTTCCGGTAAGGAGCGGCCGGTGACGCGCAGCAAGCCCGAAATGACCGACTCGAGTTCAGAACTGAGCTGATCCAGTCGTCCAAGCGTTGCGACGGTGCGCTGCTTGGGGCGGCCGTGATCGTCGCGGTAAGCCTCGACCAACTGGACGTAACGGCGCGTGCCGGATGTGGTGACTTTGACGAACATGCCGTTACTTTATATTGGCTAAGTGTGCTGTCAACAAAAACATCACGCGACAAAAACGTGCCATTACACGAGTTTTGGCGAGAAGCACGCTGGAACCCGCATGGTTATTAGAGGTGAGGGGTCAAAATAGACCGATTTTGGGTGCGAACTGTCGAACTCGGGTGGTCAATGTAGAACCACAACCGACACTCGCGTACGCATGGCTTTTCATAACGCAAACCGCGTCCCTATTGCTGCACGAGATGCATTAGTGATCTGCACCTAGCACCATTGATCAGGAAATGTCAAGAGATCAGTATCGGCCTATCGCAGGTCAACGTGATCGCGACTGAATACAGGGAACAAGCAATGGTGCAAATCATCAAATTGGCGCGCACTGGCGGGCCAGAAGTACTTGAATTGACCGATGGCGACCGTGCCACTCCAGGACCGAACGAGGCATGGGTGGAGCATGAAGCGATTGGCGTCAACTACCTAGACGTGACGCAGCGCTCGGGCGCCGTGCCGATTCCATTGCCAAACGGCCTGGGCCTGGAAGGCGCCGGACGCGTGACCGCTATCGGATCCGAAGTTCGCAATGTCGCTGTCGGCGACAGGGTTGCCTACATTTTGGGACCTCTCGGCAGCTATGCCACGGGTCGCCTCTATCCCGCTGAGCGCCTGATCAAGTTGCCCGACAGCCTGAGTTTCGACGAGGCCGCCGCGGTGCTCTTCAAGGGTATCACCGCGCAATATCTGATCAAGTCCACCTACCAGGTCCAGGCCGGGACGGTCGTGTTGCTCTACGGCGCAGCAGGAGCGCTTGGGCAGATTCTGGCACCTTGGGCGAAGCATCTGGGCGCCACCGTGATCGGCGTGGTCTCGAAGCAGGCCAGCGTCGAGCGTGCCCGTGCTGCAGGCTGCGATGACGTCTTGGTCTGGGGTGAGTGCGACTTGCCGGCAGAAGTCTCACGCCTGACCAATGGACGTAAGGCTGACGTGGTGTACGACGGCGTCGGTCGCGTTACTTTTGCGACCTCGTTGGACTGCCTGCGTCCCAGAGGCCTCATGGTCTCCATTGGCGCGTCCACGGGGGCTCCTCCTGCAGTCGAGATTGGGACGCTCAACGCGAAGGGTTCGCTGTTCTTGACGCGCCCCGGTCTGGCGCTTCACGCGACGAATATCGACGAGTACCGTGAGCGCGCGAATGACGTCTTCGACGCCGTGGCACAAGACATCTTCAAGCCGTCGATCTGGCAGACCTTCCCTCTGGCAGATGCAGCCCGCGCACATGCGTCACTCGAGGACGGCACTGCTGCCGGCGCCATCATCCTGAAACCCTGAGCATAACGGGCGCAAGACCAAGGCGCACCCAGGTGCGCCTCCACCATCTTGCCAGGACGTACCTGAACGGGACCTAGGCCCAGGCCACTACGAATTCCTGCTGCCTGTGATCCCTCACCGATACCCATGGAGACTCCGATGACAACCCATCTACCTCGCATCCCGCTGCTGATCAACGGCGCATTTATCCAATCCCAATCGACGCAGTGGCGCAACATCATCAACCCAGCCACGCAGGAGACACTCGCACAAGTACCCTTGGCCACGCCTAGCGAGGTTGCGGCTGCTGTGGAGGCAGCCAAGGCGGCCTTTCCCTCTTGGCGCAAAACCCCCATTGGTCAACGCGCGCGGGTCTTCCTGAAATATCAGCAACTGATCCGTGACAACATCAAATCGCTGGCTGCCATGCTGACGGCCGAACAAGGCAAGACCCTGGCCGACGCGGAAGGTGACATCTTCCGCGGCCTCGAGGTGGTGGAGCATGCGGCGGCCATTTCGGAACTGCAGCTTGGGGAACTGGCGAACAATGTAGCCGGAGGCGTGGACACCTACACGCTGATGCAGCCACTGGGGGTATGTGCCGGCATCACGCCCTTCAACTTCCCCGCAATGATCCCGTTGTGGATGTTCCCCATGGCTATCGCCTGCGGTAACACCTTCGTGCTCAAGCCCTCGGAACAGGACCCTATGGTCACGATGCGCCTGGTGGAACTGGCGCTGGAAGCCGGGATTCCGCCTGGCGTGCTCAATGTGGTGCACGGCGCGGCCGAGGTAGTGGATGCGTTGTGTGACCACCCCGATATCAAGGCGGTATCCTTCGTGGGCTCCACCCGGGTCGGCACCCATGTGTACGAGCGCGCGTCACTTTCAGGCAAGCGGGTGCAGTGCATGATGGGTGCTAAGAACCACGCCATTGTGCTGCCGGATGCGCAAAAGGAGGCCTCGCTCAACGCCATCGTCGGTGCCGCCTTCGGCGCGGCAGGTCAGCGCTGCATGGCTGTGACGGTGGCCGTCCTGGTGGGCGAAGCGCAAAGTTGGAATCCCGACATCGTGGCCAAGGCGCGTGCGCTTCGCATCGGCGCGGGCCAGGACAACCCGGACCTAGGGCCGCTGATCAACTGTGCGGCGAAAGAACGTGTGGAGGGGCTCATTGAACGCGGCATCCAAGATGGCGCCATCCTTGAGCTCGACGGCCGGCACCCGAATCTGCCCGCTGCACTACAACACGGCAACTTCGTCGGGCCCACTGTCTTCTCTGGTGTGAAGCCAGGCATGGTGGTCTACGACCAAGAGATTTTCGGCCCAGTACTGTGCCTGGCCGAGGCCGCGAGCCTGGACGAAGCCGTCGCCATGATCAACGCCAACCCCAATGGCAACGGCACAGCGATCTTCACCCAATCGGGTGCCGCCGCGCGCAAGTTCCAGGAGGAGATTGACGTGGGTCAGGTAGGGATAAACGTACCCATCCCCGTGCCGGTCCCCATGTTCTCCTTCACCGGCTCGCGCGCCTCCAAGCTGGGGGATCTTGGCCCCTACGGCAAGCAGGCGGTGCTGTTCTACACCCAAACCAAGACGGTGACTGCCCGCTGGTTCGAGGACAGCGCTTCCTCCGGCGTCAACACCACTATCAGCATGCGTTGAGCGGGAGCGTTGACATGCTGTTTGTCATTCATTGCCTAGACCACCAGGGCGCCTACCCTCGCCGGTTGGAACACTACGATGCCCATCGAGCCTACGTGGCCGGAGCCCCGTTGAAGGTGATGCAGGCCGGCCCGCTGCTTGACGCAACCGGAAACACCCGCATCGGCAGCCTGCTCATTGTGGAGGCCGACTCGCTGCAAGACGTGCAGGCCTTTAGCGAAGGAGATCCGTTCCGACGGCTCGACGTGTGGGCCACGGTCCAAATCCACGCTTACGTCGTCGCTGTCGGCAACCGGTAGCCCCGGATCACCATGCCCCGCCGGGGCACCAACAATATGAGGTCAAGGAACTACCATGAGCTTCTCCACAACTGAACAGAAAAGAACCGCACCCTCCTCTCGCACCGACAGTGCATGGCTCGATGCCCACTGGATGCCCTTCACCGCAAACCGCAGCTTCAAGGCCGACCCACGGATGATCGTCGAGGCCAAGGGTGCCTACTTCACTGACGCCGATGGCAGAAAAGTATTCGACAGCCTCTCGGGCCTCTGGTGCGCAGGCTTGGGTCACGGGCGACCAGAAATCACTGAAGCAGTGGCTCGACAGATCGCGAAGCTCGATTACGCGCCGGCCTTCCAGTTCGGCCATCCGTCGTCCTTCGAACTTGCCAATAAGATCAAGGACCTGACCCCGGCCGGGCTGGACTATGTGTTTTTTACAAGTTCGGGATCCGAGGCCGCCGACACCTCGCTGAAAATGGCACGCGCCTACTGGCGTGCCAAAGGCAAAGCGACGAAGACCCGACTCATCGGTCGCGAGAAGGGTTACCACGGCGTCAACTTCGGCGGCATTTCTGTCGGCGGGATCGGTGGCAACCGCAAGGTCTTCGGTCAGGCAGTAGACGCGGACCACCTGCCGCACACGATGCTTGCGTCCAACGCCTTTTCGCGGGGAATGCCCGAGCAGGGCGCAGACCTTGCGGAGCGGCTGCTAGACCTGATCGCACTCCATGACGCCTCCAACATTGCCGCAGTCATTGTCGAGCCTTTTTCTGGATCGGCCGGTGTCATCGTACCGCCGCAAGGCTATCTGCAAAGGCTGCGAGAGATTTGCACAGCGCACGACATCCTTCTGATCTTTGACGAGGTCGTCACCGGGTTTGGCCGTGCCGGTGCATGGACCGGTTCCGATGCCTTTGGCGTCATCCCTGACATCATGAATGTTGCCAAGCAGATCACCAACGGTGCTCAGCCGCTGGGGGCAGTGATCGCCAATAAGGACATCTATGATACGTTGATGTCCGCAGGTGGACCGGAATATCTGGTCGAATTCCCACACGGCTATACGTATTCGGCACACCCGGTGGCCTGCGCAGCGGGAATTGCCGCACTGGACTTGCTCGTGCAAGAGGACGCCGTTGCACGGGTGGGAGCCCTCGCACCGTACTTCGAGAGTGCTGTGCACAGTTTGAAGGGGGCGGCCGGTGTCGTGGACATCCGCAACTTCGGCCTGGCGGCAGGAATCACCTTAGCACCCAAGAACGGAGAGCCAGCTCGTCGCCCCTATGAGGTCTCTATGGCGTGCTGGAAGAAAGGCTTCTACGTCCGTTATGGAGGGGACACCATTCAGCTTGCCCCACCTTTCATTACGGAGAAGGCTGAGATCGACCGTCTGATTAACGCGCTGGGCGATGCGCTGGAGGAGACTGCGAAATAGCCGCAGTGGATATCCAAGCCACAATCCCCGGTTTAGGGCCTGTCATTGGTCAGCAACTCTGACTCCCTTGGCCCCGGCGTGCTGGCTCACCAGCTCCAAGGGGCTTAATGTGTTTGGAACCGCCATGCGTCATTTCGTCAGGCATCTCTCTATCCTGGCTCTGTTTCTCGGCCTACCTTACCATTACGGACGGAAGAGTACTGCAGCGCCGATCTAACTGATACCCTTTCTTCTTCATTCAATCGATCGCTACATGCAGCGGCAGCTGCCCTATTCCACGGCAGGCTCTCGCTTGCCGATAGGTCACGCAGGGGCGTTATTCTCAATGATGCGGATCGATACACTTTCCCTCCAGAGATGACGCACACCGTCCAAGATCAGCATGCCGACAGCGACCCAGATGGGGAGGAAAGTCAACCATTCATCGGCCTGGATATGCTCCCCAAGGATCAGCGCCACCCCGAGCATCAATACTGGCTCCACATAGCCCAGCAATCCAAAGAGGCTGAGCGAAAGGAGCCGGCTGGCGGTGATATAGGACATGAAAGCGGTGGCGGTGATCACTCCCAGAAGGACAACCAGGAGGTACAGGCGTGGGCTCTGCGCGAAATGGCTGTTTGCAGCATGCTGTCCCATCACGATCCATGCAGCGAAAGGGAGTGTGAGCAGCATGTCGAACCAGAGCCCGCCCAAGTGATCCGTTCCTAGTTTTCGGCGCAGGATAAAATAGATTGGGAAGCCGATGGCGACCAGCAGGGCTTCCCATGAGAACCCTCCCACCTGATACAACTCGTGCGCCACGCCTAACGCGGCCGACAGCCCGGCCGCTTTCTGCAGCAACGTGAGACGCTCACGGTAGAGCAACCTGCCTGCCAACAGCATAGCGAGGGGAAGCAGGAAGTAGCCCAAGGATACTTGCAGTCCCCGGCCATTCAGCGGCGCCCACATGAACAGCCACTGCTGAACCCCCAGCAGCGCGCTGCTGAGGGACAGCCCAAGTATGAGCTTCGGTGTACGTTTAAGGCGCGATAGTAGCTGCGCAACGTGCCTCCACTCCTTGCTAATAATCATGAACAGCGTCACACAGGGCAGTGTGAGCACCATGCGCCAACCAAATATTTCCTGCCCGGTTAGCGGGGCTAATAAGGTAGCGTAGTAATACAGGCCGGCAAACAGGCACGACGACGCAATCGATAAAGTAATACCCTTGTACAAGCAAACTTCTCCCAGCTAAAAATGAACAACAGACATATCACGGCACCTTAGATCTGCTGCAGGCTCTTAATCGCATGGATGCGTTGATGATCACACACACTTCCAGCGGTATCCATGCTATCTGCTAAGCGATGACGGTGATGTTAGCAACTTGTTTCAAATCAGGTTCTGCTCGGCCACGTTCAGGTTGAGGTCGACCGGCTGCGCGCCTTCGACCTCCTCCTTCTGGCCCTTGCCGTCACGGCGCGCGCTCTCGATCGCGTCGAGATACGCTTCGGTGATGTCGCCGGTGATGTACTCGCCGTTGAAGCACGAGGTCTCGAAATCGCGCAGTTCGCGGTTGACGCTGTGCACCGCGTCCTTCAGGGCATCCAGGTCCTGGTAGATCACCGCGTCGGCGCCGATCTCGCGGGCGATCTCTTCCTCGGTCCGCCCGGTGGCCAGGAGTTCGGCACGGGTCGGCATATCGATGCCGTAGACGTTGGGGAAACGCACCGCCGGCGCGGCGGAGGCGAAATAGACTTTCTTGGCGCCGGCATCGCGCGCCATCTGCACGATTTCCTTGGACGTGGTGCCGCGCACGATGGAGTCGTCCACCAAGAGCACGTTGCGGTCCTTGAATTCACAGGCGACTGGGTTGAGCTTCTGGCGCACCGACTTCTTGCGCACGGCCTGGCCCGGCATGATGAAGGTACGGCCGATGTAGCGGTTCTTGATGAAGCCTTCGCGGTACGGGAGGCCCAGGTGATTGGCCAGTTGCAAGGCGCTGGGGCGGCTGGTATCGGGGATCGGCATCACCACGTCGATGTCCATCTCCGGCAGCACGCGGCGAATCTTGTCGGCCAGCGTCTCGCCCATCACGGTGCGCGCCTGGTAAACCGAGGCGCCGTCGATCACCGAGTCGGGACGGGCGAAGTAGACGAATTCGAACAGGCACGGCGCATGGCGGGTCGGGCCCTTGCTCGGCTGGGCGTGGAAATCGCCGCCGAAGCTGACGAACACGCACTCGCCCGGCTCGACGTCGCGCAGCACCTTGAAGCCGGAGCAATCCAGCGCCACGGACTCGGAGGCGAACATGTATTCGGTCTTGCCGTTGCTGTCGTTGGTGCCGATCACCAGCGGACGGATGCCGTTGGGGTCGCGGAAGGCCACCAACCCGTAGCCGGCGATCATCGCCACCACGGCGTAGGCGCCGCGCACGCGGCGGTGCACGGCCTCGACCGCCTCGAACACCGCCTCGACCGACAGCTCGTAGCCCTCGACGCGCTGCGCCAGTTCGTGAGCGAACACGTTGAGCAGCACTTCGGAATCGGAATTGGTGTTGATGTGACGCAGATCGTAGCGGTACATATCCGCCTTGAGCTCGTCGGTATTGGTCAGGTTGCCGTTATGCGCCAGCACGATGCCGAACGGCGAGTTGACATAGAACGGCTGCGCCTCGGCCAGGTTGGACGCCGAGCCGGCAGTCGGGTAGCGCACATGGCCGATGCCGGCGTTGCCCAGCAGCGAGCGCATGTTGCGGGTACGGAACACGTCTCTGACCATGCCACTGCCTTTGTGCATGTGAAAAGACTTCCCGTTGGCCGTCACGATGCCGGCTGCATCCTGACCCCGGTGTTGCAGCAGTTGCAGACCGTCATACAGCAGCTGATTGACGGGAGACTGCCCGACCACGCCTAGAATTCCACACATTTCAAGTTTTCCCAACTACCTTCAGAACTTAAAGGAGATAAAGCCCGGCCAGCCATCCTACGCTGAGCCCTGTCGAAATATTTCGCCGTGTCGCTCCGAGAAACATAAGAACAGCTCCAACTTGGGAGGCCGCCAAGACCACAAGGACTGTGCAGTGACCCCGGCAGTAAGAGCGAACAGCGTGCTGCTCCACATCGGCGGCAAATTATTGCGCCACTGCTCATGCTGGATTTGCAACTATAGTTTTCAAGGAGTTTGAAAGGAGCACACAACAAGCAGGAGCAACGTCCGCAGAGGTGAGCGCCAGTCTTGCTGGCACTCACCTCAGTGCGTTTAGGAGTTGCTGACTGACGGCAGTTGTTTGTCGGAAATCAGCTTGGTGCGCAGGTAGGCATCCAACCCTTCGATGCCGCTTTCATGGCCATAGCCGGACTCGTTGACACCACCGAACGGAGTTTCCACTTCATGCACGGACGTGTTGTTAACACCAACCTGCCCTACATTTAGCGCCTCGCTTGCGCGGGTAGCGGTCGAGCTGTCCCTCGTGAAGACGTAACCGGCAAGACCGAGAGGCAGCGAGTTCGCACGAGCGATGACTTCATCAAACGAATCGAATGGGGTCATCGGGGCGAGAGGACCGAACGGCTCCTGCGTCATGACTTGAGCGTTATCCGGGACATCGCGCAGCACGGTCGGCGCATAGAAATAACCCTGACGCTCAAGGCGCTGGCCGCCAGTCACGATGGTGGCACCGTTTGCTACAGCATCGCGAACCAGCTCGTCGATTGCCGCCAAACGACGCTCAGTAATCATGGGTCCGACCTGCACACCCTCGTCTAGGCCATTGCCAACCACCAACTGTTTCGTGCGCTCAGTGAACTGCTCGACAAAACGGTCGTAAATCCGGCGGTGGATGTAGAAGCGGGTAGGCGAAGTGCAAACCTGGCCGGCATTACGGAACTTGGCAGCAACAAGCATATTGATTGTGTAGTCGAGATCAGCATCCTCGAATACGAGGACGGGAGCGTGACCACCTAGCTCCATGGTGCAGCGCTTGAGGGTATCTGCGGCAAGGCGTGCAAGCAGTTTGCCTACAGGGGTAGAACCAGTCAGTGAGACTTTTTTCGGAATCGGCGACTTGATTAGGTGTTCAGAAATAGGAGCAGACTCTCCGAACACGATGTTAACTACGCCCGGGGGTACACCGGCCTCTTGAAAGCAACGCCCGATAGCAATGGCCGTACCTGGCGTTTCATCACTCGGTTTGACGATGATTGAGCAGCCGGCAGCCAAAGCAGCGCCGATCTTCAGGGCCACGTTACCGGCAGGGAAATTCCACGCCGCAAAACCCAGCACCGGCCCTACAGGTTCTTTGAGCGTCAATTGACGCACACCCGGTACACGTGCCGGAATCACTCGGCCATAGGCACGTCGAGCTTCTTCCGCGTACCACCGTACCGCATCGGCACAGAACTGCACCTCCCCAGCAGCCTCGCCGAGCGGCTTGCCGTTCTCCTGGGTCATTGTCTGCGCAATTTCTTGCTTGCTGGATTCGATCAATTCGGCGGCCTTGTTCAGAACCTTGTAACGTTCGATAGCCGGCAACTGCTTCCAGACCAGAAAACCATTCTGCGCTCCTTCGAGAGCTCGATCGAGGTCCGACACGCCAGCGCAGGACAGATAGGAAATGATTTTCCCAGTTGCCGGATTGTAAACTGGGGTTACCTTGCCTTCGCTGCCGTCAGTCCACTGACCATTAATAAAAAGTTGTAATTTTTCGGAATACATAAGCACTCTCCGGATAATTAACGGCGTCGTATTGAATACCGTGTAATGGGAAATAAGGGTACGTAGAGACTACGATGCTTTACGTCCCGTGGCTGAATTGAACCAAGGCGCGGAGGATGGGGCCAACGCGGTTTTGCCTCTTATGTGGTCGGAGATCTTCTCCGCCATCATATAAATACACGCGCTGAGGTTACCCGTAACAATGCGTGGCATGATAGAAGCATCAACCACACGCAAATGAGATACCCCGTGAACACGGCCATAACTGTCAACAACGGCGTCCGCGTCAATGCCCATGCGACATGTCCCGCTTGGGTGATAGGACGTGCCGGTATTAACTCGGATGAACGCCTCGAGCTCCTTGTCGGTCTGTGCATGGGCACCAGGCGCCAACTCTTCACCGCGCACGGAATCCCATGCACGCTGTGCAATGATTCTGCGGGCGAGACGCACCGAGTCGATCATGTCGCGCATATCATCCGCTTCGGCATAATGGTTGAAGACGATGTTCGGAGCAGCAGCAGGATCTGCTGACTGAAGCCGTACACGCCCACGACTCTTCGGGCGCGACAGGTCAAGCCAGAATTGAAAACCGGGGATTGCAACCAGCCTACCGTTCTTCAACTGGCGAGTCAGTGGCAGGAACTCGAACTGCACGTTCGGATAATCGAAGCGGTCACTACTACGCAAAAAAGCCCCGGCTTCGAAAAAGTTCGTGGTTCCGAGACCTTTTTTCCGCAGCAGCCAATTCAAACCCAATTTGACTTGACCAACCGGCCCCAGCTCGGATACCAGAGAGTTCGCCCGTTCCGTGGCGTATTGCAGGTTGACGCCGGGATGATTTTCAAGATTTTTGCCGATCTGCGGCGAGTGGGCTAGAACATCGATGCCATGCTGACGCAATTCGTCTGCATCGCCGATACCCGAGAGCATCAGCAGCTTGGGTGAATTGAACGCACCGGCACAGAGAATGACCTCTTTACTAGCATGGGCAGTCAATTGGCGACCATTTTGCAGATACTGGATGCCGATAGCCATATCGCCATCAAGAAGGATGCGCTCGACTAATGAGTCGGTGCAAATATGCAGATTGGAGCGCTGAGCGGCAGGATCCAGGTAGCCACGTGCAGCAGACCAGCGTTTGCCCTCGTGAATATACGCTTGGGCAATGTGCAAACCCTCTTGCTGGTAGCCGTTGTGATCTTTCGTGACTGGGAAACCGAGTTGCTCACCTGAGCGAAGAAAACAGTCGTACAGTTTATGGTCGGCCTCGCATCGCTTGATTCGCATAGGTCCATCGCCACCACGCCACTGGTCTGCACCGCCACTGAAGGTCTCGAGCCGGCGGAAATACGGCAAGCAATGTGCGTAGGACCATTCCTTCAATCCCATCCCCGCCCAACCTTCGTAGTCCAGCGGGTTGCCTCGGTTGTAGATCATGGCGTTGATCGTCGTGCTGCCACCGATGACGCGACCACGCTTTTCGTCGATGGAGCGCCCATCCAGATACGGTTCGGGTCCCGCCTGATAGTGCCACCCTAGCCGCTTACTGGCATATACGAACGGCAAAGCCGCTGGCATGTCGACTATTAGCGATCGATCTGACCCACCGGCTTCCACGAGCAGCACCCGAACCGCTGGGTCTTCAGAGAGACGGGATGCAATGACGCAACCCGCCGCGCCAGCACCCACAACTATGTAGTCGTATTCCATTCTTGAACCTTCCATGAACCTTCCTGTGGTTGCTGGGCCCCGCTTGAAAAGTCGGTTCCCAGACTGGAGTAGCCGGATCATTAGGTGGGTGGATCACCGGCTAGCGCTCCAACCATTATAGTATTCTTTGAACATCAATCGTATACTAAAAAAACACTTATGTCGCCCTGCGGAGGGTGAGAACGTGAAACCAAGGTTCTCCACTGGCCCCTCTTGATTGAATGGCTCCAGTCACATGAAGCCAGCAAGGGGCAGACTTTCCTGTTCAAGAATGCTTTACGTGAGATCAGATGCAGAAGAGGGGTACGCACGATGAACCTGAAAGGCCCGCGGATTACAGAAGAATCGACCTACTTTTCGTCAATTTGATGCTTTTACGCGTGCATCCTCTTGGGGGTCCGTCCACAGAAGAGCACTCTTTAAAGAGTACCTTCTGCACAAGAAGGTCCATGCTGACGTGTGCACACCTCATGCTCGATGTTGCTGAGTGGCGACAGAAGTGGCCACTTCTGCCCTATTTACTTACCTCAAAACCGGATATGTACAGCACTTCTAGAACAAGCAGTCCCAAGCAACCCCCAACGTTAGATAGGCAGATAGTCCAATGAGCAAAAGCCCCATCATCGGTTTCGACCACCCGGTCATTGCGGTCCGCGACATGGAAGAGTCCCGTCGGCGCTACGAGCGCATGGGATTCTTCGTTCCGCCACGTGGTAGCCACATGGAGTGGGGCACTGGAAACTGGTGCATCATGTTCCCGCATGATTACCTTGAGCTACGCGGAATTGTTGATCCCGCTCGGTACACACACAAACTTGACGAGTTCCTCGCAGAACGCGAAGGCCTCATGGGCGTCGCCTTTACCGGAGATCGCGACAATCACGAGGCTGTTCACTATTTCGTAGAGCGCGGGCTTGCCCCCCACCCAGTGCGCGAACTTACGCGGCGCTTCGAGCGCCCCGATGGCGAGACTCACCCCAGCTTTCGCCTGTTGTTCTTTAAAGAAGGGGAAACTGGTCCGATGATGGCTTCCTTGATCTGCCAGCATCTCACTCCAGAGCTCATTCGTGAGCCGAGCTTTTTCGACCACCCGAACAAAGTGACCAGCATCCTTTCGATGACCGGCGTTGCCGAGGATCTAAAAGCAACAGCCGAACTGCTCCAGAAATACTTTAACGACGGCTCCATCGAACTTAGCGAACAACAGTTGTCCATTAGCGTTGGTCGCGGCGCGGAGCTCATAGTGGTAACCCCAGAGGAAGCAGTACGCCAGGGCCTCGTCATCGACACCACGGCACCTTATCTCACGGCCATCGCCATGCAGACTACGTCCCTGCAGGCTTGCGAAGAAGCACTGAAGCAAGGTGGCATTCCATACTCACGCCACAGCGAAAATCGACTGCGAGTATCTGCCGAAGCGGCATGCGGAGTCACATTGGATTTTGTGGCGGCTTAAGGAGACACCATGACCGCGCTACTTGCTGGCGAACTCCCAGTCTTACCGAGTTCGGCCTGGAAGCTGACTGCCCCTCCCCCACCTCAATGCTCCTCATTACAAGAGACAGTCGAAGCCGACGTCGCGATCATTGGAAGTGGCTTCACGGGCCTCATGACAGCCATCACCCTGCGTGAGGCAGGCAAGACCGTAGTGGTTGTCGACGCAATCGAACCGGGCTGGGGGGCATCCGGCCGAAACAATGGCCAAGTCATACCAGGCTTGAAATGGGATCCCGATGTCGTTGTACAGCGCTATGGTGCGATCCAAGGGGCACGGCTAGTAGAGTGGAGCGGTACTGCGCCAACGCTTGTTTTCGAGACCATTGCCAAACACGAGATCAACTGCTTTCCTGTGCAAAATGGCTGGATACAGCCTGCATACACGGGCATCTCGATTGAAACCATTAAGGCACGCTGCAACCAGTGGGCACGTCGTGGCGCGCCCGTCGAAATGATTCCGGAGCACGAACTCGAGCACATGCTTGGGACGCCGATCTTCAGATCCGCATGGATTGATAGACGCGGAGGGAGTATCAATCCTCTTGCCTACGCCCGTGGGCTTGCAACGGCTGCAATCAAGCTGGGCGTCAGCCTCTACACCTACCTCCGTCGGACAGCGTCCTACCTGCGTACACATTCTCATGTGCGACAGCGGCGAAACGATTCCACCAACAGACTCTTCTGCCTATACATGGTATGGCCGGCAACAAATCGTATACCGAGCAGATAGTATAGTATCTTGTTTGCTCATTGTGTGCACTTTTCAAACTTCCGCACCTACTCAGATAGGCACGAGCCCCCCGCGCTGTTGCGTACATCAGAAAATGGCACTCTTAAGCGATTCCAGTGTTGCCCGCCGACGACAAATAGTATACGTTGTTAAGATTTTGTATTCCATAAAGCCTAGAAAGGGCGGAAGGCTTGGAGCCCCCCTTCTGATCGATTGCCTTGAGCTGCCCACAATGAGCAGCGGAACAACGACTTGAGCCCATTATGCGCCGGCAGCCCACCTGAGGACGGATGGCAATGGTAGACGCAAGTGCAGCACATCGTTCTTGATGGGCAACTTGCTGTGAAAGACAAGCCAACAGGATTGTGGCGAGGCAGCGGCCACTCGACGGAGGGGGCATGGCAAGAAATAGACGAAAAGTCAGCTTGTGCCTCCCCTCCGCTGAGCCTGTTGCTCAAGAAGCCGCACATGATCAGGGAGAGATATGCACCTGCAACGGCCCATGACCATCAGACATGCAGTAACTGCCACGGCGCAGCCCCGCCTATGCAAACAGGGTGCCGCGCCGATTTTCAATTGCACGGCATTACCCGTGCATAATATTACAAGGAGCTATAATGCCTATTGTTCGCATCGAATTGTCCCCCGGACGTACGCACGAACAGAAGTCGCAATACGTGGAGGAAGTGACACGACTCACATCTGAGGTATTGAAGTGCCCAGTCGAATCAATCGATGTTATGTTCATCGAGATTCCAGCGACTGATTGGGCACATGCCGGCAAGTTCTACGCCCAACCGAAGTAAGAAGTAGTGCAGCGCACCAGACTCTGGCTGCGCTGCCCAAAAAGAGCGTGGATCAGGTAACGCTGGTGCGACGCTGATTGTTACGGAAGAAGCCTTGCACTTCACGCTGCGATTGCTCGATATGCTTGCGCAAGAGACGCACCGCCCCCTTGACGTCGCCTCGCTCGCAAGCATCCAGAATCTGCATATGCTCCTCGTGTGAGCGGTCGTGCTTCGCCGCCATTGTCACACGCAATCGCAGCAGGCGCCCCATATGCTCTTGTACCGAACGGATCGCCGCGAGCAAGCGTGGACGATTGGCCGGTTCGTAGAGCGTGTCATGGAATTCTGCATTCAAATCGCTCCATTCTTGATCACTCATGGCCGAGTGATAGGCCGCAAGCAGCTCGCGCGCGCGCGCGATGTCCACTGAGGCCATGTTCGGCACGGCAAGCTCCAAGGCGCGACATTCAAGCGCCAGCCGCATGTCGAGCATCTCGATGTAATCCATGACGGTGAGGGTCGCGACGACCGCGCCGACGTTCGGCGTAAACTTGACGAGCCCTTCGGACTGCAGTCGCATCAGCGCCTCGCGAACCGGTATCTTACTCACCCCGAGCTGCGCCGCGACATCATCCTGACGGATTGGCGAGCCTTCGGCCAGCTCACCCTCGAGGATCCGACGCTTAATTTCGACGTACGCACCTTCCGTAGCAGTTATCGTCGTCTTAGTAGGTTTTGCCTGGGCCATTGTTAGCGATCCTAAATTTCTCTGCCTACACACACGATCCACTATGCAAGATGAGAGATTCCAATCACTTCCTGCACATTTATCGTAAAGTCCCACTTAGTTTTGGGGCCACTGAGATTTTGGTGTAAATTAATGAAAGGCACCCCTCACAGACATATCAGCAGCCGTTCAAGGGCATGGAAATCGTCAACTAGGGATGCCCATCTAAATCATATACAATCATTATAACATCAGATACGAAGATGTGCTCCTAAGCGAACTCGGGGTAGACGCTCCCAAGGACAAATTGCACAGCCCGCCCCCAGGTAGTGAAACAACCTCTTCACAGGGTTTGCCGACACACAGCACACCATAGCATGCCCCCTCAGCCCTCCAGACCATGCACCGCCAGTTCGAGCAAGTCTATCCTCATACATCCGCGCACAAGGCTGAACTACCCTTTACCTTCGCACACTCCCGTCGCCACATAGGAACACATTGCAGGGACTGCGGCCCTGAGCGTTTTCCTGCCTGAACTTTAAGACCCTCTTACCCAACCAGCCTTGCACCGCCCACACAAATCGTATACTATAAGCAATATATATTATCTGTTTTGTCCTCATTATTTTTGCCATGAGGATCAAATTCGGGGGTTGTAGCAGGGCATCGCTGCGTGTGTTTTCGCGAGCAGCGGCGCGGGTTACGTACTCAAACGCCTGTTGATGAAACGCTCTATGAGCACGAACACATAAGCAGTGACAACATTAACAACTTGATGACGACAGGATATATCTTGCCTGACGTGGCGAGTGCCCTCCCCATCGCTGTTTATATTTTTCAACGTATGGTGATTGATATGAAACTAATGGTCCCGCTGAAAAGAGTAGTCGACTACAACGTCAAGGTCCGGGTGAAGTCGGACGGCACGGGCGTCGACCTCGCGAACGTAAAAATGTCGATGAACCCGTTCGACGAGATCGCCGTGGAAGAAGCGGTACGACTCAAGGAAGCCGGCGCGGCGACAGAAGTGATCGTGGTGTCGGTGGGCGTGGCGCAGGCCCAGGAGACGCTGCGCTCCGCACTCGCGATGGGCGCAGACCGGGCGATCCTCGTCGAGTCGGACGACGACGTACAGCCGCTCGCCGTCGCCAAGATCCTCAAGGCGCTGGTCGACAAGGAACAGCCTCAGCTGATCATCCTCGGCAAGCAGGCGATCGACGATGACTCGAACCAGACGGGCCAGATGCTCGCGGCCCTCGCGGGCCTGCCGCAAGCCACGTTCGCGTCGAAGGTCACTGTCGCGGACGGCCGCGCCACCGTCACGCGCGAGGTGGACGGCGGCGCCGAGACGTTGTCGCTCACCTTGCCGGCCGTGGTGACGACCGACCTGCGCCTGAATGAACCGCGCTACGTGAAGCTGCCGGACATCATGAAGTCGAAGAAGAAGCCGCTCGATACGGTAAAGCCGGAGGACCTGGGTGTCGACGTCACACCGCGCCTGAAGACACTGAAGGTGGAAGAACCGCCGAAACGGGCCGCGGGGATCATCGTGCCGGACGTGAAAACGCTGGTCGAGAAGCTGAAAACAGAAGCCAAAGTGTTGTAAGAGGAGCGGACAGAGATGACGATTCTGGTAATTGCCGAACATGACAACGTGTCGATCAAGTCGGCGACATTGAACACGGTCGCGGCCGCGACGAAGCTCGGCGGCGACATTCACGTCCTGGTCGCGGGCCACCAGGCCCAGGGGGCGGCCGATGCGGCGGCGAAGATCGCCGGGGTCGGCAAGGTGTTGCTGGCGGATGCGCCGCAACTGGCCGATGGTTTGGCGGAGAACGTCGAGGCGACGGCGCTGAACATCGTGAAGGACTACTCGCACATCCTCGTCGCGGCGACCGCCTATGGCAAGAACATCGCGCCGCGCATCGCGGCGAAACTGGATGTCGCGCAGATTTCGGATATCACGGCCGTCGTCGGTGCGGACACGTTCAAGCGCCCGATCTACGCCGGCAACGCGATTGCCACCGTGCAATCGAGCGATGCGATCAAGGTCATCACCGTCCGTGCAACGGGTTTCGACCCGGTGGCGGCCGAAGGCGGCAGTGCGAGCCTCGAGAAAATCGAAGCGGCGGCGGAGGTTGGCAGCTCGCAGTTCGTGAGCCGTGAAGTGACGAAGCTGGACCGTCCGGAGCTGACGTCGGCCCGCATCATCGTTTCCGGCGGCCGGGGTCTTGGCAGTGGCGAGAACTTCACGGCGGTGTTGGAACCGCTGGCGGACAAGCTGCAAGCCGCGCTGGGGGCCTCCCGAGCCGCGGTCGATGCCGGCTACGTTCCGAACGACTACCAGGTTGGCCAGACCGGCAAGATCGTGGCGCCGCAACTGTATATTGCGGTGGGCATTTCGGGAGCGATCCAGCACCTGGCGGGGATGACGGGTTCGAAGGTGATCGTGGCGATCAACCAGGACCCGGAAGCGCCGATCTTCAGCGTGGCGGATTATGGTCTGGTGGGGGATCTGTTCACGCTTGTGCCGGAACTGCTGGAGAAACTCAATACATGACTACGCAAGCCAAAGTGAGCCGAGACATAGCGTAGCCAAGGCAGCAACAGGAAATCCACCACAGGCAAACGTTCGATGCGAAAGTTAGAGCATCGAACGTTTGCCACTGTTATTGCTAATGAGAGCCTTTCTGCATAAAAACTTGGCGCAATCGATTTGTGCCGTAGAAAACAAGTGCAACGACAGGGATAATCAAAGCCCCCTCGCCCACTTCGGGATCAAACGGCAAACCAAAATTCTCCAGCGCCTTCAGTGCAACAGAAATGAGGCTTAACACATAGTATGAAATAGCGGCCACTGACAAACCTTCTACCGCATGTTGCATCCTGAGTTGAGCATTCGCTGTCTGATTCATCCCAAGTAGTAATGCATTAGCTTGGCGTTCCTGAGCCAAATTAACCCTGGTACGTAAAAGGTTTGCAGCTCGTGCGACATGAGTGGCAAGTAATTCCTGCCTTTCCTGGGTTGAACGACAATTATTGATGGCAGGCGATAACCTACGCTCCATGAACTCACCAATAGTTGGAACACCCTCAATTCTTTCTTCTCGCAACTCTGTTATTCGTGCACGAAGAAGATGGTCATAAGCTCGGGAAGCGTTAAAACGGCTACATTTACTGCTAAGAGATTGCACTCTCATCGCCAGGTTGGTAAGCGAAAGAAGCAATGTCGGGTCTTCACTGCTATCCGTATTTGCATCCATTCTCTCCATAATGGTAAACAGCTCATTTTCCATCTGATCGAGCACGCCGGCCATTTTTCGAGCAATGGGCAAAGACAAAAGCGCCATCATACGGTATGTCTCGATCTCATACAGCCTTTGCAATAATCGGCCAGCTTGAGATTCGCGGAAATCTAGATCAAGCACCAGGAAGCGTGAAAAACCATCCTGATTAATATGCCAATCACACCAAGCCTCTCCTCCGGCCAATACACGACTCCCAACAAGAACCGGACCACAAAACCAACCCTTTAGCGATTCCTTTGCTTTGTGGGCCTCACTACCCTGCAAAACTTCTGCATGAAGAGCAACCAATCTTCTGCCTTCCAAATTGTTGAACCATTCTTTAGGGATAGAATCTATTGCTGCCCCATGAAAAGGCCCATCATCAGGGTTGGTTACTACAAATGTGAAAGTTGAAAATTCGGTATGTTTTTCCCACTTCAACTGAAAGTCGCCATGCACATATGAGACATGATTGACGTTACCATCAGGCACAGCCACCCCAAGGATATTGCAAAGTTTAACAAGCAAATCCATGTGAATATGCGGTTCATCCTCGCTGAAAATTGCAATATGCGACAGCCTAGCTCGCCCTTGAATTCTCAAGAAGGGACGTGCATGCACCTCATTAGCAAGCATTTCTCTCAAAGGATGATCAAGCATAAATACTCCAATCAAGGACAAAAGGCATTCAGTCACAGCCTACCAACTACAGAGTAGTCTCAACATTTAAAGGGGATCAAATGGCCAAAATAAATAAAGCCCATTCAAAAAAAATGCCGATGCCATAACTATAGCATCGGCGAAGTCGCCATGATTGAAGCGATGGGAGAAAAAAAAGCAATCGTGAGTGAGAAATCTACCCCAGCCTCCACTGCTCTAGAGTAGCTCCCTGACCACAGATACATGGTAGCCTATCTCACATTTTTAGTATACTATTGATGTACAAATGTATCTGATTTACCACTGCAGGCCACACTGTAAGTCACCGCGGCATGGGTAGGCATCAGCATCTCGACGCAAGATTGGGCACCTAGCAGCATCGGGGCATCCCTGATGTAACACCTGATGTGCTTACGCAAGATAAGGAGCAGAAATTGGAAAGAGAGAGCATGGAATACGACGTGGTGATCGTGGGCGGCGGGCCTTCCGGCCTGACCGCGGCGATTCGCCTCAAGCAGCTGGCAGCCGAGAAGGGCCAGGACATCAGCGTCTGTCTGCTGGAAAAGGGCTCCGAAATCGGCGCCCACATCCTGTCCGGCGCGGTGATCGAACCAAAGACGCTGAACGAGCTGATCCCGGACTGGAAAGAGAAGGGCGCCCCGCTCAACACCCCGGCCAAGAAAGACCAGTTCCTGTTCCTGACTGAAACCGAGTCGATCCAGCTGCCCACCCCGCCGCAGATGAACAATCACGGCAACTACATCGTCAGCCTGGGCAACTTCTGTCGCTGGCTCGGCCCGCAGGCCGAAGAACTGGGCGTCGAAATCTATCCCGGCTTTGCCGCCGCCGAAGTGCTCTACCACCCGGACGGCTCGGTCAAGGGCGTGGCCACCGGCAACGTCGGCACCGGCAAGAACGGCGATCTGGAAGGCGAACCCGGCATGGAACTGTGGGCCAAGCAGACCCTGTTCGCCGAAGGCTGTCGCGGCTCGCTCACCAAGACCCTGTTCGAGCGTTTCAAGCTGCGTGACGGCGCTGATCCGCAAACCTACGGCATCGGCATCAAGGAACTGTGGGAAGTCAAACCCGAGCTGCACCAACCGGGCAAGATCACCCACACCGTCGGCTGGCCGATGGACACCGCCACCTACGGCGGTTCCTTCCTCTACCACCTGGAAGACAACCTGGTGGCGGTCGGTTTCGTGATCGGGCTCGACTATCAGAATCCGTACCTGTCGCCGTATGAAGAATTCCAGCGCTTCAAGACCCATCCGGCGGTGCGAGGCGTGTTCGAAGGTGGACGCCGCCTGTCCTACGGAGCCCGCGCCCTCTCCGAAGGCGGGCTGCAGAGCCTACCCAAGCTCACCTTCCCAGGCGGGGTGCTGATCGGCGATACCGCCGGCTTCCTCAACGTGCCGAAGATCAAGGGCACCCATACCGCGATGAAGTCCGGCATGCTGGCGGCCGAAGCGGTGTTCGCGGCGCTGACGGCCAACCCCGAAGCGCAGGGCCAGGAAGTGACCGGCTACAGCGCGGCGTTCCAGCAAAGCTGGCTGCGCGACGAACTGCACCAGGTGCGCAACATCCGCCCGTCGTTCCGCTGGGGCCTGTGGCCGGCGATGCTCTACTCGGCCATCGACACCTATCTGTTCCGGGGCAAGGCGCCGTGGACGCTGCATCACAAGCACGCCGACCACGAAACGCTGAAGCCGGCCGCCGAGTTCAGCCCGATCGCCTACCCGAAGCCGGATGGTGTGCTGACCTTCGACCGCCTGTCGTCGGTGTTCATCTCCAACACCAACCACAGCGAAGACCAGCCGGCGCACCTCAAGCTCAAGGACCCGACGGTGCCGGTAGCAATCAACCTGAAGAAGTTCGCCGGCCCCGAGTCGCGCTTCTGCCCGGCAGGTGTGTACGAGTTCGTCGGCGAGGCGGATTCGCCGCGCCTACAGATCAACGCGCAGAACTGCGTGCACTGCAAGACCTGCGACATCAAGGACCCAACCCAGAACATCAACTGGGTGACACCGGAAGGTGGTGGCGGGCCCAACTATCCGAATATGTGAGCTTAGCCATAAACAACTTCCGGCCTTGCACCAGCAGTCAATTTTCAACAGTGAGGAGAGAAAACCATGTCATTCACGATCACATTCATCGGCGGCGGCAACATGGCCAGAGCCATCATTGGCGGGCTGGCTAGCAAAAGCTTCTTGCCACAAAACATTCATGTCATTGACCCGAATGCGGGGCAAATCGATGATCTTGTCGCCACGCATCACATCAACGGTTCGACCGCGCTCACGGAAGAAGCGGCAAGATCAGATGTCATCATCTGGGCGATCAAACCTCAAATCATGAAACAGGTTGCGTCCTCCGTACAGCTGCAGAACAAAGATGCGCTACATATCAGCATTGCTGCGGGTATCAGAACAGACGATCTGGCAGCCTGGACAGGCAACGAAAACATCGTACGCATCATGCCTAACACCCCGGCCCTGATTGGGGCGGGGGTATCAGGGATATATGCGGGGGATGGCATAAACCAGGATCAACGCAATAAGGCAGAACTGATTGCAGGCACGCTGGGCAGCCACTTCTGGCTTGCCAACGAAAATGAAATGGATGACGTTACCGCCATCAGTGGCAGTGGACCCGCCTATATTTTCCACTTTCTGGAAGGGTACCAGAATGCCATCAAGTCACTCGGCTACAGCGACGACAGAAGCCGGGAGCTTGCCATCTTTGTTGCAGAGGGAGCCCTTGCGCTTGCAAAACACATGGGTATCGACTTCAAGACCTTGCGGGAACAAGTGACGTCAAAAGGCGGTACCACTGAAGCAGCCATCAAGCAGCTCGATGCATGCCAAACACAGGAAGCAATCAAAACTGCAATAGATGCAGCAAAAAACAGAGCCATTGAAATGAGTAAAGAATTTTCCAAATAAAGTGGTTCTTCTGCACAAATCAGTAATCATTCCCTATTCCCGTATCCCCGGACGCAGTTAAGCTAGTGTGGCCGTCCGGGGGCGGCCACACTGGGTGAAGCGGTTCAAGATGGCGCCGGGCCTGCCGCGCCACCATCTGACACTCAAAGCGACAAAACCATCACCTACTCACCTAACCATTTGAGACAACACTCTTGGCGCCCTCTGCAATGGCCCGCTAATAGCCTGTGCGGGGCACAGTAAAGAATCACCACCTAAAGGAAAACATCATGGATACCCGTAAGCCACTTGACTTGCTGGCCGTATCTATCATGGGAGTATTATGCTTCATCTGGGCTCTACAACAGGTTGCACTGAAGTTTACTGCCAATGATATCTCACCGATGCTACAGATTGCTCTACGAGCAGGAATTGCAACAATTTTAGTGGCAATTACCATGCGGATTAAGGGTGAGTCGATCACATTTCGTGATGGCACATTCTATCCAGGCATTTTGACTGGAACTCTCTTTGCCCTAGAGTTTCTTCTTATCGCCGAAGCCCTTCGACTGACAAGTGCATCACATGTGGTGGTCTTTCTTTATACAGCCCCTGTTTTTTCAGCATTAGGCCTACATTGGCGCATACCGGAAGAAAAGCTGCAAAGCTTGCAATGGGCCGGGATTTTATTGGCACTCGCCGGCATTGCATTGACATTTCTTTTCCGAGCAGAAAACAAGCTATCCATTTTAACGATCAATCCTAGCGATACCTTATTAGGCGATGGGCTTGCCTTGCTGGGAGGGGCTGCTTGGGGAGTAGCTACTATTGCTGTTCGCTGCTCATCGCTAGCGGGCGCAAGCGCTTGCAAAACATCAATTTACTACTTAACGATAACGTTTGTTGTTTTGCTGTCAGCAGCGTTCTATTCAGGACAAGCAAAATTCAACAACAACGCAGTGGTTTGGATAAGCTTGGCCTTTCAAGCCATAATCGTGTCTTTTGTGAGTTTCTTTGGCTGGCTTTGGTTGCTCAAGAAATATCTGGCTTCAAGCCTGGGTGCCTTTTCCTTTTTAACACCAATGCTTGGCGTCGTTTTAGGTAACTTTTTGCTCAACGAGCCGATTGAATCGAGCTTCTTACTAGGGGCAATATTAGTCCTTACCGGCATCTCTTTAGTGATTGGCCACAATTACCTTGCCAAATTTTTCAACTCAAGAAATAGCCTATATTAATATTTTATAGGAGCGCCATTTTAAATAACTCACGTCAGCAATTGTCCGCATGAATACTCAACCCGAGCCGGGGATGAGTCAATCCCGCCAGATCTCGCTGCCGATATCTGTGGACTGAAACAAGATATTCCAATCGCGGTGAGAGTGCATACTGAATTTCCAAACAAAAAAAGAGGGAGACAATCTCCCCCTCCTCCAGGCCATCAGTCAGGATTACAACTACTCGGCAAGCTTGTCAGTCGGTTTGGCAATCAGTGCCTTCAGCCCTTTGTGACATCGGGCAGCCCATGCTCAGGCCCTTGCCTGGGGTCGAGCTTTGGAACCACTTGGCATACATCTTGTTGACCTCCCCAGACTGGTACAACGCCTTGATGGCGTTACCCCTGCTGATCGAGAGCAAGTAGTCTCTGCGCAAGCAGCACCACCGGCATATCAACCATTCGACCATCCAAGCTAACGACGCCTCCAGCGGCTTCTTCCGCGGCCTCTACCACACGCCTTGCCCAAACCACTTCTTCAGCGGTCGACCCTAGGGCTTTATGTACAATCGGCAGTTGCGCCGGGTGAATACAGAGCTTGGCACCGAAGCCGCCACGTCGTGCACGCAGAGCATCCTTTTCCAGGCGTTCGTGGTCTTTCCAGTCCACTGTGACGCCATCAATCGGCGTGGCCAAACCAGCTCGACGGGTTGCCAGCACAAACTTCAGTCGAACGGAAACGAGCTCCTGCTCATCAACGTCACAAGACAACCCCAGGTCGGCCTGGAAATCGAGATGGCCAAAAGCGAGGCGGAGGACTTGCGGCGCTCGAGCGATCTCGTCCATCGCATCCAGCCCTTGGACGGACTCGATGAGCGGAATCAGTACGCCCTCCTTGCCCATGGCCTCGGCCATGGGGCCTAGATCCGCCGCGTTCTCCGCTTTGGGAAACATCACGCCGCCGAGCCCCAGCTTCGACAGCTGCGACACAAGCGCGCGATCCTCGTCATGCCATCGGCTAGCAAAGGCGTTCACTCGCACCAGGATGCGGCTGCGCTCCTCGGCGGTCAGGGCCGTGAATCCTTCGCCCAGGGACTGGCGCGCCTCAGGCTTGCGCTCTGGCGCCACCGCGTCTTCGAGATCGATGACCACCGCACCGGGGCCGGCGCCGAGCGCACGCGCATACCGTTCCGGACGGTCGGCCGGTACAAACAGGAAGGTGCGTGCCAATGCCAATGGATGTTGCAAGTTCACAGCCGTCGCCATTAGATCGCTCCCGCCGCCCGCAGCGCTTCGATGTCCGCATCGGTTCTGCCGAGCGAGCGCAGAATGGCTTCGGAGTGCTCGCCGACGGCCGGGATCGGGTCCATGCGGTACTCGAACGCGCTATGGCGCCCTGGCGGGAGCAACGCCGGAATCACGCCGGCCGGCGATTCGACCTCGCGCCAGCGCTGGCGCGCCTGCAGCTGTACGTGATTCCACAGGCCGGCCATGTCGTTCATCCGGGCGTTGGCGATCTGGGCCGCGTCGAGCCGCTCCTGCACCTGCTGCGTGCTGAGCGTTTTGAAGGTCTCGACGATGATGGCGCGCAGCGCTTGCCGGTTTTCATTCCGTCGCGCATTACAGTCGAAGCTGGGGTTCTCCGCCAGATCCGGCTGTGCCAGCACGTGTCCGCAGAAGGCCCGCCATTCACGTTCGTTCTGCAGCCCCAGCATCACGGTCCCCCCGTCGCCAACCGGGAATGGCCCATACGGGAAAATCGTTGCGTGGGAGGCCGCACTACGCGGAGGCTGCGTGGCACCCTGATAAGCGTAATACATCGGGAATCCCATCCACTCACCCAACGCTTCCAGCATCGACACATCGATGTGAGACCCCTTGCCGGTTTTGCCACGCTGCAAGAGCGCGGCAAGAATCGAGGTATAGGCGTACATACCCGCCGCAATGTCGGCAATCGAAATCCCGGACTTGCAGGGATCGTCCGGGGTCCCCGTGATCGACAGGAAACCCGCTTCACTCTGGATCAACAGGTCGTACGCCTTCTTGTCTCGATAGGGGCCGTCCTCTCCATAGCCGGAAATGTCGCAAACAATCAGGGATGGGTATTTCGCCTGCAGCGTGTCAGACCCCAAACCCATGCGCGCGGCAGCCCCCGGCGCGAGGTTTTGCACCAACACGTCGGCGCTCGAAATCAGTTCCATCAAGATTTCCAGTGCCGCCGGCTGCTTGAGGTCCAAAGTCAGGCTTTCCTTGGAACGATTGACCCAGACGAAATGCGAGGCCTCGCCATTGACACGCTGGTCATAGGCACGGGCGAAGTCCCCTGCGCCAGGGCGCTCGACTTTGATCACCCGGGCGCCGAGATCGGCAAGCTGTCGGGTGCAGAAAGGGGCCGCTATCGCGTGTTCCAGGGAAATAACGGTAATGCCATCCAGCGGGCGTGTCATGGTGACTCCTTCGAGTGAATAGGTTTCCGAGCACCATCCCCCCCCAATGGCAACACGCTTGCCGCGCAATGGGCGATGGAGGGCGAGAGGTTTGCTCATCTGTGGTTATTCAGCCGCCCGTCTTGCCTGGATAAGCGCAAGGGTTCGCTGCATTTCGTTATTTACGATGTTCATGCCTTCGTCGAACCCCATGCCGGGTTTGACCAGCAGGCGCATCGGCCGCGCGGCCAGCGCCAGGTGCACGCAAGTGCGCGCCGAGACGTCGGTCTCGTTGCAGGTGCCGCCCTGATAGGCCTCCATGCCATGTTGCTGGCAGTGCAATACCGAATCGACAATGTTGTGGATGCCGCCGAGATCCGGGGTCTTGATCTGCACCATGTGACAGCATTGCGCGGCGGTGAAGTCGACGATGTCCTCGTAGGTGTTGCACCATTCGTCGGCCACCAGCTTGACCGGCGAGCCGATTTGCCGGAGGCGGCGCGTGATATTGGCCATGGTCTCGATCTGGGCTTCTTTGCTGCCGACATCGACCGGACCTTCGATGTACAGCTCGAGCGACCCGGCCGCTTTTTGGAGGCTGGCGATGTAATCGGCCATCATGGTCGGATCGTTATCGAAAATCAGGCCGATGGTGCCGTAGACATCGATGTGCAGGGTCGGACGGTAGTGGCTGTCCGGCCGTAGCTGCTCAACACGATTGGACAGCCAGCGGATGTAGGCCTCGAGCTTTTCGCCCTGGAAGCCGAGCTTGTCCGGCACGTTGTTGATCAAGCCGTGCGGCAGCGCATCGACGCGCTTGAGCAGCATCTTGTCGACGGCGCTGTAGCGATCGTCGCCGCTCTGCGCGAACAGCGGAATGGGCGCGGCGATGAACGGCAGACCGTATTCCTCGAGCAGGATTTCGGTCTTGGTTACCTGGCGGGCCAGCGCGCTGGCGTCGAGCAAGGCCTGGGTGATGCCGTAGCGGAGTGCGGTGTGCAGCCGCTGCCCTTCGATCTCCAGCGTATCGAAGTAGCGGGCATTGGCGAGGAAACTCGCCACCGAGCGCCCTTCCAGCAGCGGCTTGATGTGCCGTTCCAGGAACGGGATGAAGTCCTTGGCCAGGAACAGCGGGTCGCGACCGCCGGCGCCGGAGTACTGTACGGCGGCGCAATCGCCGAGCGCCACCGCGCCATTTTCCAGCAGCAGCATGACCGACACGCATTCGCCGGCCTGGCGAACGGTTTGGAATCCCTTGGTGACGGGCTGGCCGAGGTAGACGAACCCGTCGTGCCCGGCGCCGTTCTTGATCGCCTGTTGGTCGTCGAAATAAAACGAGGAATAGCCCGGGACGAAAAGGGCCTGTACGATATTCATTGGGGTCTCCCGATCAGTCTGCTCTTGGAAACGGCGTAGATGTCGTCTACGACCATCTGGAAGGACGCGGCCCGCCTTTCCGCTTTGGCGCGCTCTGAAATCTTGTCGTGGTGGTAGGTCAGCACATCGTCCGGCAGCGGCACCTTGCCCGGGTCGAACAAGCGAATCGCGCCGACGTTGTCGCGCACCGGCAGCAGTTTGCCGGCGTTGCAGGTGGCTGGCGCAAACGGCACGTCGAGCACCCCTGCTTCAAATGCTCGAACGGTACCCACGGCGATATCGCCCTCACCCAGTTCGAACACCTTGGACAGCACCGCCCGGACCTCGCGCTTGATGAGTTCCACTTCCTGGTCAAGCACCGGGTTCTCCGGGAATGCCTGCTCACGCACCATGTTCAGGATTTGCGTGGTGGCATCGAGACCCTGCCTGTTGGCCTCTTTGGTCGGCACGCCGCTGGCCTCGTGCGGCGTTTTGACGATCAGCTTGGTGGCGCCGGACAAGGCCGCCATGGCGCTGCCCCAGCAAATCACCGAAAACGCACCGGATTCGTTCTCGGGGAAGCCGCCCATCCACTGGTGGAAAACGGTGCTGATCTGATAGTCGGTGAAGCCGGCCGCCTGGAAATACTCGTGGCCCAATTCGCGCAGCGAGCGGATCGCGGCGATATCCTGGATCAGGTTGCCGGCCTGGCCATAGCCCAGGGTAATGCACTTGCAACCCTGCTCCAGCGCCAACAAGCCCTCGATGATCATGATGGAATGCGACACGAAAGGAGGGACCAGGGTCGCGGACAGCGGGCCGAACGGCTCACGGTTGATACGCACGCCGTGTTCCTCGTAGAGCCCGATCAGGCGGTCGCAGTACTGCCAATGGCGCAACGACAGTTCGAGCGGCACCTTCTTGGCGTACGGCACGTTGTAGGAGATGCCGCCGCCCTCGTAGGCGGTGAAACCGGCGGCCAGCGTGATATCGGCCAACAGCCGGGCGTCCGGCGTGCCGTGGCGCACCTGCACCGGCTTCTGCAGCGACTCGACCACCCGGCGGCACTCCTGCAGGCCGTGATTGACCGCGGGAAACCCGTTCAGCAGCGAGGTGCCGGCCGCCAGCGAGCGGGCCACCCCCTCCGCCGCCTTCTCATAGTGATTGAGACGGGTGTAGGCGTCGATGGTGGTTGGCAGCACGTCGCAGGAGGGTTCGAGGTATTGCAGCAGCTTGATGTGCTCGTCCACCAAGGCCACGCCGGCGCGCGGCTGGCGCAGCGTGCGCCCTTCGCGGTCGGCGCGGGCCAATGCGCTGGAGAAGCGCTTGTGCTCGGGGATCGCCAACTGGTAGCGCACCCCCTCCTCGAAATCGACCTCCTTGCCGGTGGGCCAGGTCTGAGCCACCACCGCGCGTTCGCTCAGAAAGGTGTCCATATCCAGCTTCTGGTTACGCAACTGCTGCATGTTCTTTCCTCGATTGTTCGACCAGCAGATCAATTCCGGCCTGGGCGGCCGCCGCCGGCACTTCGCGCGCCAGGTTGGCCAGCAATGGAAACAGGTATTGTTCGTCACGGTAGTAATCGAACTGGCCGGGCAACAGCACGGTACGGCCGCGGTTATCGACGATATGGTCGGAGAACCAGTTGGCCGGTACGAAATCCGCTGCCCGCGCCAGCCAGCCGCCCGATCCGATCACCTTGGCGACGCGCGACAGATTGCGCCCCACCTGCACCTTGACTTCGCCGTCGGGGGTATACACCGGCGCCATGCGCCCGACGTGCCGCGCGGCGGCATGCCCGACGCACAAGCCGGCCAGCAGCGTGTCGAGACGCTGATCGCTGTAAGTGTTCGGCAGATAGTCGGGGTGCGCCGTCAGGCGGTCGGCATACTGCGCGAGCGTCGCCTTGTCGATGCCGGTCGTGGCCAGCGCCTGGCTCAGCACGGCGGTGCCGAGCTTGCAAACGGCTTGGGACGAGACGCGCATGCCCAGGTCGCCCTCGACCGTGCGCTTGACCTCCGGCTCGGGCAAGCCGCGGCGCACCACGCCGGCAGTCGCGCGTTCGCGGTGCGCCGAGTAGACGTCGGTGGTCGCGCCGCCCATGTCGAACAGCAGGAAATCGTCCCAGCCCGGCACGTGCCGATGGATCGCGCGCGTGTATTCGAGCACGGCAAACGGCGTCGGTAACGGTTCCGCGCCGGTCAGCGCCATGATCGCGTCCAGGCCCTTGCCCTTGACGATCGTCTCGAGAAAGATGTTGCGGATCGCATCGCGCGCCGGATCGGGGTTCGGCTCGTTGAAATCGGGCAGCAGATTGGCGACTACCTGCAAGCGCTTCCCCGCCAGAATGGCGGCCACCTCGTCGGCGATCGCCCGGTTACCGGCGTAGACGATGTCGCACGCGATGTCCGAGTCGGCGATGGCCCGGGCATTGGCCAGCACATAGTCGGTATTGCCGCCGTCGGTACCGCCGGCAAACAGCAGGATGTCCGGCGGGTTTTGCTCTAGCCTCGCGATGTCGTGGCGGGTCAGGGTGTAAGCAAACACCTGGGTGAGCTTAGCGCCGGCCGATTGCGCGGCAATCTTGCCGATCTCCAGCGTCACGTCCGGCACCAGCCCGATCGCCGCGACCGCCAGCCCGCCCTTGGCGGACGAGGTGTAGCGCAACTTGAGCAGGCCATTGCGCAGCATGGCGAGCGGATCGCCGACCGTGATCTCCTCCAGCACCGCAAAAAAGGCTTCGCTCAGATTGGCGACGGTGGTCGGCCGGGCCGCGCGCTTTTGCAGCCGGACCCGGTTACCCTCCACCGAGAAGGTGGCGCCCTTGGTCCAGGTCGAACCGATATCCAGGGTAGCGACGATCATATGCGGGCCTTGATGTCGAGTTTCAGGTTGGAAGCGACTTCCGTCAGATCGCAGGTCGGCGGAAACACGCGGTCGTAGCCCATGTCCTTGAACAAGGTCTCGACTTCGCTGAACTCGCGTTTGCCGATCACCAGATTGCCGCCCACGTAGAGCACGATCTTGTCGAGGCCGCGCTCGAGGCAGCGCCCGCGGAAGCCGGCGCAGTCGATTTCGCCGTGGCCGTAGATGGAAGAGACCAGAATGGCCTGCGCGCCGGTCTCGATCGCCGCATCGATGAACTCATCCTGGCTCACCATGACGCCCAGGTTGACCACCTGAAAGCCCTCGCGCGACAGCACGTTCTCGATAATCTTGTTGCCAACGGCATGGCAATCCGATCCGATTACGCCCAGAACAATTCTTGACTCTTCCATGTTGGGTTCCATTCTCCTGAGTTCACGCCATGCACTGCAGCAGACCGGGCCACGCCGCACGTAACCACCCAGTTGGTGCGAAACGCGCAACCAAGTGCTTGTGGCGAATTTGAGCTATCTGTTGATAGCAATGTATATAAGGGGTTAAACGCTGAGCAAACGATGTATATTCAGCACATAGTGCGAATTTGGAACTAACTCGATGCGTAGAAAAATTCCGGGCACGGAGCTGCTGATTGCGTTTGAAACGGCGGCCAGACACCAGAGCTTCACGCGGGCCGCCGAAGAGCTGTCTTTGACGCAGAGCGCGGTCTGCCGTCAGATTGCAGCGCTGGAGGATTTTTTGGGCGTGCAGTTGTTCGACCGGGTCAAGAAGCGGGTCACCCTTTCGACCGCCGGCCAAACGTATGCCAAACAGATTCGGTCCACCTTGTTGCAACTGGAACGCGACACCCTGTCCGTGATGGCACACCAGGGAATGGGTGAAGTCCTGGAGCTTGCAGTGATTCCGACCTTCGCCACGCGTTGGCTGATACCGCGCCTGGCAGACTTCCAGGCCGGGCACCCCACCATCACGCTCAACATGACCACCCGTGCCGAGCCGTTCATCTTCACCGACACGCCGTTCGACGCAGCCATTCATTTTGGCGAAGCCGTATGGCCGGGGGCGGAATCGGAATACCTGTTCGGGGAGGAAATGGTGCCGGTATGTGCTGTCAGCCTGCTGGGGGGGACTACGGCCATTAGCCCAGAGCAGCTCGCGCAGAAGCCCTTGCTGCACCAATCGGCGCGGCCCGACGCATGGCGCGAGTGGTTTGGCGCGGCGGGAGTATCAAACGTGAATGCCTTGCGCGGGCCGCGCTATGAGTTGTTCTCGATGCTGGTGGAAGCGGCGCGCGCCGGACTGGGGGTGGCGCTGGTGCCGCGCTTCTTCGTGCTGGGCGAGATCGCGGCGCGGGAACTGGTGATTCCATGCCCGATATCGCTGCAAAGCCAGCGCGGCTACTACCTGGTCTACCCGGAAAATAAAGCCAAATCGGCATCTCTTCAGACTTTCAGAGATTGGCTGCTTGCTCAGGCCATTGCATATCGACGTACAAGCACGATCGCACGCAATAGCTCAGAAGAAGGCTAGGTGTCGCAGATCGTATCTGTCGAAGCGTAATCAACTACGGCTTCTTAGCGAAGTCCATCTCTTTTCCCAAGTACCTGTCTTTTAGAGACCAAGGTTGGAGCGGAAAAGCTCCCGCCCAACCAACGGTATGACGCTTACAGCACCGACTTGACAGCCCCCGCCTCGGAGCGCGCCCATCACGGTCGAGTTATCCTTGCCCACCTTGTAGACAGGTTCTTGGCTGGTTCGCTCGAATCAGCTTTTCCATCTTCACCTCCTCCATGAGGCCAGTAACCGTCGGAGGTGACTGAAATCATGAAACGTCCCGCTGATTTCAGCCATCTCTCCGTCGGTTTCAGCCAATTTTGGGTCCTCCCGACTTTCGTCAGCCTTCAGAGGCTTAGTATCACTCGCATAACAGCCCATTCCTTTCCGATCATCGTGAGGAGACTCTTTGATGAAAACCAAAGCCGCCGTAGCCTGGCAATCCGGCTCTCCGCTAACTATTGAAACCGTCGATCTGGCCGGACCTAAAGAAGGGGAAGTCCTGGTCGAGATCAAAGCCACCGGCATTTGTCATACCGACTACTACACGCTGTCGGGCGCCGACCCAGAAGGCGTTTTCCCAGCGATTCTTGGCCACGAAGGCGCCGGTGTAGTCGTAGATGTTGGGCCGGGAGTGAAAAGTTTGAAGAAGGGTGACCATGTCATCCCGCTCTATACCCCAGAATGCCGCCAGTGCAAATTCTGCCTGTCACAGAAAACCAACCTTTGCCAAGCCATTCGTTCTACCCAAGGTCAGGGCTTAATGCCAGACGGCACCAGCCGATTCTCCCTGGATGGCAAACCCATCTTCCACTACATGGGAACGTCGACCTTCTCCAATTACACCGTGGTACCTGAGATCGCGCTGGCAAAGATTCGCGAGGACGCCCCCTTCGACACCGTGTGCTATATCGGCTGTGGCGTCACCACCGGCTTGGGAGCGGTCATCTTTACGGCAAAGGTCGAAGCCGGCGCCAACGTGGTGGTATTCGGCCTCGGTGGCATCGGTCTCAACGTGATCCAGGGCGCCAAGCTGGTAGGCGCCGGCAAGATTATCGGCATCGATATCAATCCGGCGCGCGAGGAAATGGCTCGCAAGTATGGCATGACCCATTTCATCAACCCTAAGGATGTGGACAACGTAGTCGACACCATCATCCAGTTGACGGACGGAGGAGCTGATTACTCGTTCGAGTGCATCGGTAATATCAATACCATGCGCCAATCGCTCGAATGCTGCCATAAGGGTTGGGGCCAATCGATTCTGATCGGTGTTGCCGCTGCTGGGGAAGAAATCCGAACCCGCCCTTTCCAACTGGTTACCGGACGTGTGTGGAAGGGCTCGGCCTTTGGAGGCGCACGCGGACGTACCGATGTGCCGAAAATTGTCGACTGGTATATGGAAAACCGCATCAGCATCGACGACATGATTACCCATCGACTTAGCCTCGAACAAATCAATGATGGTTTCGACCTGATGAAACGCGGCGAGTCGATCCGCTCTGTGGTGATTTACTAGAATTTTGCATTGCTGGCACTGAAGCGGGCCTTCCTACTAGGAAGCCGCTGACACTCCGGCATCACTACCATCACGACCACGTTTACTATTTAATTTCCTCGTTTATTGCCGATCTTTTGGCATTTCACGCGAGGATACTAGATAGCTGGCACGACAGCCCACATGCGATGTGGCCCAATAATCGCTGTACCTTCTTAATCTAAGGAAACATTAATCATGCTTCGATTGTACGACTTTGAACTATCAGGTAGCTGTTACAAGATTCGTCTGTTCCTCAATATCCTGGGGCTCGACTATGTAAAGGTAGAGGTCGACTTCATCAACAAGGAACATAAAAGCGATCGCTATACTGCCCTCAATCCGTTCGGTGAGATCCCGATTTTCGAGGATGGCACCCTGCGTCTCAGAGATGCCCAGGCTATTCTTGTGTACTTGGCCAAGAAATATGACCAGACGAACCAGTGGTATCCGGAAGATGCAGAATCCGCTGCGCGCATTAGCCAATGGCTGGCCACCGGCGGCGGCGAGATCATGAATTCGGCCGGTGCCCGCCTGGTCAAGATTCTGAACTACCCACTCGACTTGGAAAAACTCCAGGCGGGAGCAAACCGCGTCTTCAAAATACTGGATGACCACTTGGCCGACAAAGAATGGCTGGAACTCGGCCATCCCACGATAGCCGACATTGCCTGCTTCCCCTACACCGCAATGGCTGGAGAGGGCGGAATCGACCTTACGCCCTACCCTAATGTGCTGAAGTGGATCGAACGTATTAAGCGGTTACCCAACTTCATTCCGATGCCTGGCATACCCGCCATTGCTGATTGACCTCACTATTATTAACCTGGCCCTTAGATAACCTGGTCAAGTTAAGCCGAATTCTGACTTAACAACAACACCAAGCCATTGGCACTTAAGGGCCGGGTTAATAATTATCATTCGAATCTGGCGCGTAAACAAAGGGCTCTTGATGCACTCCATCACGAAAGCCATACCCCTCCTCTTTGCTCGCAATGCCCCCTTTTCATAGTGTTACGCCAGTTAAGTACCATGCCAGGCAACAAGCTGCAAAACAACCACGTAGGGTATTCACCCGCATAGACAACCTTTTAGACGCGGCGAACTACTCTGCCACTCTCCCTGACCATCTACCTTCTACTACCCATTATTCTTATCGTCTTATCTGATGCGGCACCGCACTTAGCAACGGTACGCCGATCGACATGTTGTGTCTCCAACCTAATACTCGTGATGACAATAAACAAAAGAGGAGAAACTCTCATGCTCACCTTAAGAGCAAGGATGCTTACCTTCGTATTGATGATCTTAATGACCATTTCGCTTTTATTTGGTGGTGTAGCATACTGGAAAATGCGAGAGGCGCTACTTTCATCGATCAGTGAACAGGTCATTCAAACAGCTCACAACAAAGTCAGCTTTATCACAGAATGGGTTGCCACACGTCAGAATATCGTTAGTTCATTACTGCCTCACTTTGACGAAAACAACATGACGCCGGTGCTTGACCAAACTCGGGATGCTGGCAATTTTGATGACGTCTATGTAGGTGAGCCCAACAAAAAATTCACACAGTTTTCCAAGGCGCCTCCTGTTTCAGCTGATTTCGACCCTACGGTACGTCCATGGTATCTGGCTGCAAACAACAGCCAAGAAGCAGTAGCTACCGACCCCTATCGTGATTTCACTACCGGTACGGCCGTTATTACGTTCGCCCGTGCTTTACGCAATAGCAGCGGCCAACTGATTGCCGTGGGCGCTGGAGACGTTTCGCTACAGCGCGTGACAGAAGAGGTAGTCTCATCCAAATTACCTGGAAACGGATATGCCTTTTTGCTCACTTCGGAAGGCACCATCATTGCACACCCTGCCAAGGCGTCGGAAATGAAGAAAATCGGCGACGTCATCCAAGGCTACGATTTAAACGGCATCAGCAAGGATGGCTCGTTACAGACCGTCAATGTGAATGGGGAATCCACCATGACAGCGCTCTTCCCTGTCGGTAAGACCGGTTGGTTGCTCGGTGTGGTGGTGCCGGTGGCGGCAGCAACCTCATCCATCACCAGCATGATCACGCTGATGCTGGGGCTACTGGTGGTGGTGTTGGCAGTAGCCAGCGTGCTGGCCATTGTGGGTGTCGGCCGCATGCTCTCGGGTCTGATCGAACTGCGCGATGTGATGCATAAGGTGGCGAGCGGGGAAGGCAATCTCAATGTTCAGTTACCTGTCCACTCTCACGATGAAGTGGGGCAGATTGCCGAAGCTTTCAACATGTTTGTGCGGAAGCTGCATACGACGTTTCTGTCGGTTCAGAACGATGCCGATGCGTTGGCCAGCGATTCCTTAGTCCTTAACGAGGCGGCAGGCAGGATAGCCGTCGACTCCCGGACTCAGTCGAATGAGCTGTCGGCCAGTGCCGCGACCATCGAGCAGATTACCGTCAGCATCAATCACATTGCTGCACATGCCGATGAAACCGAGGTGCTGGTCTCTGCGGCAAGAAATCACTCGGCAGAGTCCTTCCAGGCGATGGAAAAAGTGGCCGGTGAAATCCAGTCCATCGTGTCCACGGTCGATGCATTGCAGAACTCCATGGGCGATTTGGCTTCGTACTCCGAGCAAATTCGCGGCATCGTGGCCGTGATACGAGATATTGCCGACCAAACCAATCTGCTGGCATTGAACGCGGCCATTGAGGCCGCACGCGCTGGCGAGCAGGGACGTGGATTTGCCGTGGTGGCGGATGAAGTCCGTAAGTTGGCAGAACGCACGGCGGCGGCGACAGTAGAGATCGCACAGATGATCAACAGTGTGATGAGCCAGACCGAAGTCGCCATGGGGCACACCAACAACGTGAATGAACGGGTGGCCAACGGCGTGGCGCTATCGCGTGAAGCGGCAGAAAAGGTGGGGCAGATCAACCGTAGCACCGAGGACATTGCGGCCCGTATCTCAGAGATATCCACCTCCACCAAGGAGCAGAGTGTCGCTACGACTTCCATGGCGCAAAGCGCTGAGCGTATCAACAGCAAGGCGCTGGAAAGCGACGAGAATCTGCAGCAGATCTTGAGCATCATCCATGATTTGTCGCAGCGAGGCTCAGATCTTAGGGGCTTGATTTCGCAGTTCAAGCTATAAGGCTAGTTTCTAAGTATTCGAAGACCTGGCTGGGATATGTGACATTGACGCTTATAGGAAGCCCAAAAGGTCTCTTGTGAGTCAACTAGCCAGTTGGTTGGACTATCCCGGGGTTGATAGCGTCCGTCAACGCCCTGCCTCAGGAAAGAGCAAAGTATCCATGTGTCCACCAGAAGTCTGGTGGACACGATACTCCCAAGAGTCCCAAGGCAGTTCAATGTGGTCGGGCTGAACGCTTACACCACAGCCAGTCCAGTTGCGCTTACGCGCAACGCGCCCTGCCAGGCGCACAGAAAAAAACCCCACCACCCGTTAGAGTGGCGGGGTAAACACACTCCCACCTGGTTACTACTCAAATATGATCAACAAATCCTTTTTGTTGATCAGATGCTTCGCACCACCCTCTCCTCCCGGGTCATTTCGTACCGCACGCATCCAGGCCAAAGAACCGCAGCGTTATTCTGTATGCCGTGGAATTGAGATTGTCTCGAAAGAGAAAGCTCATGACTGTTGCGATATCCCTGGGAAGGCCGTGACCCTTATTCATTCATGTAAAATTGATCGACCTTCTATTCACGCAGGGCTCATAAGGCTTGCACTAGCTGAGCTGTGATGAGCCCGTAGCTCGACTCCTGAGGTTCCAAAGCGCTCGCGATACGCGCTTGGGGACACTCCCAAGCGCCGCTGGAACACCCTACGCATGTGATCGTCCGAGCTAAAACCACTGCGGGCTGCGATTGACTTGAGGGGCAAACCGATGTCCTCTAGCAGCCTGCGTGCCAGTTCGAATCGCGCAGTCTCAATGAAGTGAGCCGGAGCATGGCCGGTTTCACGGGTAAAAAGGCGTGTAAAATTACGCTCACTCATAGCCACACGCTTTGCCATATCCGGGATAACGAACTTATGATCGAGGTTTTGTAGAATCCAATCCTGTAGTTCTCGGATAGTCGGGTGGTTAATCATCTGACTCCCCAGATGCGTACTAAACTGCGACTGCCCACCCGGGCGCTTCAGATAAACCACTAGGTCGCGCGCCACCGCCAAGGCGATGTCTCTTCCCAGGTCTTCTTCGACCATCGCCAAAGCGAGATCAATACCAGCCGTCACCCCCGCTGAAGTCCAAATATGGCCCTCCTTGATGAAGATCGCATCGGAGTCAACGTTGACCCGCGGATAACGGGTCTGGAGCAAGTCAGATACGCTCCAGTGAGTGGCGGCACGTTTATGATCCAGTACTCCAGCGTCAGCTAGGAAAAAGCTCCCCGAACAGAGAGAGACAAGTCGAGCTAAACGATGAGAAACGTTGCGGACCCAATCGACAATCTCTGGTACAGCCTTGAGAGCCTTCTCAATTTGCCTGGCACCAACGACGATGGCGATATCGGGCAAATCATACTTACTCAGTGTTTTTGTGGCTTGCAGCGCAATCAAGGTGTCCGATTGGATAGTGCCGGTGACGGTTGAGACGATACGCAAATCATAGAATGGCGGACGCTTGAGAGAGGCAAGTTGCGTATTTGCATAGTCGAACACGTTGATGAGTTCTACCGCCTCTATCGCCTTGAAGCCGGGATAAATCACGATCTCAACAGTCCGTAACTTCCCAGTAGGAGCGGCATCCATATTGGCTTGAGTGCAAAGTCTGCTTTGTTGCATGAATCACTCCGAGGGTATGTTTCCCAAACCCCAAACACATTTCCTTCATCGCCACTGACTGAAGCGTGGTCAAGGAAGTAAAGCAATTCAGGATTGCTGCACAGTTTTGCAGTTCGGCAACTTGACGGACAAAGCCACTGACCATGACATAATCCGCAGGCTGTTTGAAACCGCGCATATTGATCTTGGCCACTTTTCTGCTGTGATACCGCTCCATTTCATCTAGATGATTCGCCCCCGCTACCGCATTAATATCCGCAATTCTGACATCGCTGCATGACCGTCACGCGTACCATATGCACCATCTAGGGGCGTTTGGGTTATGCGAGCTCGTCCAGCAGTTCCGGCACAAGCGTGAACAGGTCCCCCACCAGACCATAATCCGCCACGCTGAAGATCGGCGCTTCCGCGTCCTGGTTGATCGCCACGATCACCTTCGAACCCGTCATCCCCGCCAGGTGCTGGATCGCCCCCGAAATGCCCACCGCGATGTACAGCTGCGGCGCCACGATCTTGCCGGTCTGGCCAACCTGGTAGTCGTTCGGAACGTAGCCGGCATCGACCGCGGCACGGGAGGCCCCCAGCGCGGCTTGTAGCTTGTCCGCCAGCGGCTCCAACACCGCCGTGAAGTTCTCGCCACTGCCAAGACCCCGGCCGCCGGAAACGATGATGCGGGCCGACGTCAGTTCCGGACGGTCCAGCTTCGTCACTTCACGGCTCACGAACTGCGAGCTGCCAACCTCCGCCGCCGCTTCGATTTTCTCGAGGCTCGCACTGCCGCCTTCGGCCGCCACCGGGTCGAAACCCGTTGCACGGACGGTGATGACCTTGATCGCATCGCTCGATTGCACGGTGGCAATCGCGTTGCCGGCGTAGATCGGGCGCTTGAACGTGTCCGCACCGACGACGGCCGTGATATCCGAAATCTGCGCGACATCCAGTTTCGCCGCGATGCGCGGCGCGATGTTCTTGCCATAGGCGGTCGCCGCGACGAGGATGTGCGAGTAGTCCTTCACGATGTTCAGCGCCGTCGCCTCGACGTTCTCTGCCAAACCATCGGCCAGTTGCGGCGCATCCGCCAGCAACACCTTGCCGACCCCGGCGATCTTCGCCGCCGCATCGGCCGCCCCCTGGGCCTGGTGGCCCGCGACCAGGACGTGAATGTCGCCGCCGAGCTTCGTCGCGGCCGCGACCGTGTTCAATGTCGCCGACTTGATCGACACGTTGTCATGTTCGGCAATTACCAGAATCGTCATCTCTGTCCGCTCCTCTTACAACACTTTGGCTTCTGTTTTCAGCTTCTCGACCAGCGTTTTCACGTCCGGCACGATGATCCCCGCGGCCCGTTTCGGCGGTTCTTCCACCTTCAGTGTCTTCAGGCGCGGTGTGACGTCGACACCCAGGTCCTCCGGCTTTACCGTATCGAGCGGCTTCTTCTTCGACTTCATGATGTCCGGCAGCTTCACGTAGCGCGGTTCATTCAGGCGCAGGTCGGTCGTCACCACGGCCGGCAAGGTGAGCGACAACGTCTCGGCGCCGCCGTCCACCTCGCGCGTGACGGTGGCGCGGCCGTCCGCGACAGTGACCTTCGACGCGAACGTGGCTTGCGGCAGGCCCGCGAGGGCCGCGAGCATCTGGCCCGTCTGGTTCGAGTCATCGTCGATCGCCTGCTTGCCGAGGATGATCAGCTGAGGCTGTTCCTTGTCGACCAGCGCCTTGAGGATCTTGGCGACGGCGAGCGGCTGTACGTCGTCGTCCGACTCGACGAGGATCGCCCGGTCTGCGCCCATCGCGAGTGCGGAGCGCAGCGTCTCCTGGGCCTGCGCCACGCCCACCGACACCACGATCACTTCTGTCGCCGCGCCGGCTTCCTTGAGTCGTACCGCTTCTTCCACGGCGATCTCGTCGAACGGGTTCATCGACATTTTTACGTTCGCGAGGTCGACGCCCGTGCCGTCCGACTTCACCCGGACCTTGACGTTGTAGTCGACCACTCTCTTCACTGGGACTAATACTTTCATCTCTATACTCAATTCGTTACCAAACTATTGGTAGAAACAAGGTTGCCATGGGACTGGTATGTGGGATGTACATGTGGCTCATCTCGACGCTAGCTTGACCGCACCACCAGCACCCTCCGTTTCACCCGACCTCGAGTGTCCACTACTCACCCAGGGCTGTTCCGCGCCCCCTCCCAAGGTCGCCGACATGATCTTCTCCAGACTGAGTACACCCATACAGTTGCCCGAGTCATCGATGACGCCGATTTCCGTTTCGCCGGCCTCGACGAGTCGGCGTGCAGCTGCTTCCAGGGTCGTCCCCATAGGCACGCTCACACGAGGCTTGAAGGAGGACGCTCCGGCTCGCGCCATCACACTATCCACAAGCAGCACCCGTCCTCGATTCACTTCTTTCACAAAGCGGGAGATATAGTCGTCCGCCGGATTGAGCACGATCTCTTGTCCGGTCCCCTGCTGTACCACCTCACCATCACGGAGAATGGCAATGCGGTCGCCTAGTCGTAACGCCTCGTCGAGATCATGGGTAATGAAAACAATCGTCTTCTTGATCTCCTTCTGGAGATCTAGCAGCACCGTTTGCATGTCCACTCGGATCAACGGATCAAGTGCGGAATAGGCTTCATCCATGAGAAGGATCGGAGCATCATTGGTCAGCGCTCGTGCGAGGCCAACTCGCTGCTGCATCCCCCCGGACAACTGGTTCGGGTAACGCTTTTCAAAGCCCGACAGTCCGACTCGCTCAAGCCAACGCATGGCCGAGTCAACCTGCTGTTTGTACGGTATACCCTGGATTTCAAGCCCATATACCGTATTTTCAAGAACCGTACGATGGGGTAACAGCGCAAACTTCTGGAACACCATCGCGGTCTTATGTCGCCGAAATTCCCGAAGGGTGCGTTTGTCCATCTTCACGACGTCGATACCATCAACAAGAATTTCGCCTGCAGTCGGTTCGATCAGGCGGTTGATGTGGCGAATCAGTGTCGACTTGCCCGAACCAGACAGCCCCATGATGACTTGGATGCATCCCGCCGGCATCGTGATATTGATGTTTCTCAACCCAAGGACATGGCCATGCTGACGGTTGAGTTCGCTTTTGCTCATCCCTTGCTTGACACTGTCAACGTAAGCGGCGCCATTAGGACCGAAAATCTTATAGAGATTCTTGATCTCGATGCCATAGGAGCCTGAGGTGCGATCAACCATGAACGATCTCCAAGTGCTTTTGCAAACGCTTACCGTATGCTTGGCTGGCGCGGTCGAAGATGACTGCGACCCCAACAATCGCTAGGCCATTGAGGATGCCCAGCGTGAAATACTGATTCGCGATCGCCTTCAGAACGGGTTGTCCCAGGCCCTCAACACCAATCATGGCGGCTACCACCACCATCGCCAGCGCCATCATGATGGTCTGATTTATCCCTGCCATGATGGCCGGAAGTGCCAGAGGTATCTGCACATTCTTGAGTTTTTGCCAGAACGAAGAACCAAACGCGTCTGCCGCTTCCAGGACCTCCACATCAACTTGCCGAATGCCAAGGTCGGTGAGCCGAATGATCGGCGGGACGGCATAAATAACCACCGCAATCAGGCCGGGAACCTTGCCGATACCAAGTAGCATCACCACCGGGATCAGATAGACGAAGCTCGGCATCGTTTGCATGATATCCAGGATGGGTTTGATAATTCTGCTGGCACGATCCGAGCAAGACATCAGTATGCCGAGCGGTATGCCAAATAGAATAGACACGATGGTGCTGACCAAAATCATCGAGATGGTCCTCATCGTATCTTCCCACATGCCGAATAAGCCGATAGCCATCAGAATAACGACAGATCCGGCAACAATCTTCATGCTCCTGCTAGCCAGCCACGCTATCGCTGCGATCAATGCGACAATGATCGGCCATGGGGTAGTCGTAAAAAAAGCATCCGCTGCATTCAGAAATTTCTGAAGCGGCGAAAAAAATGTCTCAATTCCTTCGCCGTAATTAGAGCTGAAGGCTCGATATTTGTCATCGACGGCTTGTTTTAAAGTAAAAAGAGTTATTTCGTCTAACTGAGGAAAGTTTTTGAACCATTCCATGACAAGCTCCCGGATATCATTCGATATCGCTCAAAGCGAACGCAGAACTCCATCGTTCTGCGTTCGATGCGGATTAAGTCTTACAGAGCGGCTTTCACCTTCGCTGCGACTGCGGCTGGAACCCATTTGGTCCACACGCTCTCACGCTCTTTGAGGAACCGCTTCGCCGCATCCTCGCCGCTTGCCTGGTTATCGGTCATCCAAGCGAGCACCTTATTCACCTCGGCATTCGAGAATGAACGTGCCTTCAGATAATCGATAGCCGGTCCCGCGCGTTTCGCGAAATCGGTGGTCACGAGAGTCTTGGGAACTTGTGCCGGCCAATCATTGGGCTTGGGATTCGGGCAGTCCGCCACCGTTGTGCAGCGTTTCCACTCCGCGGCATCATGCGGTACCGAACGAAGCTTGACCATCTTGTATTTACCCAGAAGAGCGGTCGGGGCCCAGTAATAACCAAGCCAGCCTTGCTTTCGTTGGTAGGCCTTGATCAGCGAACCATCCAGCGCGGCAGCCGAGCCCGTCGCGACCAGCGTGAAGCCGGCATTCTTGGCGTTGTTGCCCTTGAACAGCTGTCCCGTGATGACCGTCGAACCCCAGCCTTGCGGTCCGTTGTATACCGCCCCTTTCGAAGGATCCTCTGGTGCCGGGAACAGCTTTGGCTGCTTGAGTGCATCGGCTATCGTCTTGATCTCCGGATGTGCATCCGCAATGTATTTCGGGATCCACCATCCCTCTACATAGCCATCAGGCAACACGTTTACGGTAGCGATTAGCCTCTTCTCGCTCAGCCCCCGTTCTATCACAGTGGGCGCCAGGTTAATTGCGGCTTCGGGAGCAATGTCAGGCTTGCCCTTCTCCGCCATCGAGGTAAGGGTCGGAACCGTATCACCCGTGATCAATTGCGCGTTACAGCTGTAACCTTTACTGAGAATAATCTTGTCGATGTTCGCCAGCAGCTCTGCGGATTGCCAGTTCATGCTCGCGATAGTCACATCGCCGCACTCAGCTGAAAATGCATAGCCTGCCGATGCACAAAGTACAACGCCCAAGCTAACCGACTTCGCCATTGATGTTTTCATTTCTCTACCTCTCCTTTGAAGGATCTGTTCTCCGGTACCACCGTGCTTAAAGATAGCCAGCAAATCGCCCCTCCTGTTCAGGATGATCTCAAACCCTGCCTTCTTCGAGCATTCTTAATAGTGCCGCAACACCATTATAGTATACAAATTTAAATTTTAGGATACCAACAGCCATGCGGTTAGCGGCATGCCCACCTCACAAACGGGATGCCTCCACCTCTCAAGACAAACAGGGCCCTCGATCTGCGTCCGATGCAGATCAAGTCCACCAGCTCGCCCTTCGCGGCGACTGCGTAAGGAACCCATCTGGGCCACACGATCTCACGCTTTTTGAGGAAGCTCTTAGACACATCCTCACCGCTCGCCTAGTTATCGGTTATCCAAGCTACCGCCTTATTCGCCACACCCACACTTAGACCGACTACACATTGCAGTATCAGCACCGGCATTCACCAACATCTGTCGGTGCTGATCTTCCACCGATAATGTCGTCGATTAAATATCTTTCATCAGCCTCAGCGCATCATATACAGCCGCATGCGTATTTCGACCAGCGACAGCATCGCCAATACGGAATAGTTGGAATTTTCCAGCTTCATTCGTGTTGACTTTCTGCTGACGACCTTCGATAAGGTCACCATAATCGACCGCGCCGAGGTTCGAGGAAAGTGGCTTCAGATCAAAATACAGACTATCGTTCGGAAGCGTGCCATGATTCACAATGATTTGATCATAGCGTTGTTCTTTGCGAATACCGCCGTAGTCACTTCCGATCACGGCTACCAATTCGTTGCCATCGCGCCTTACTTCATCGAGCGTATAGGTAACGGTAAATGTCACGTCTTTATTTTGCAGAGCCCGCATATAAGGCACCAGGTTCATCGCCATCACTTCAGGGGCAAACGACCGGTCTCGTGTCATAACCTCAACCTTCCCGCCCGACGCGGCGATAATCTCAGCAGCTTGCAAGCCTGCGTGATCACCCGCGTCATCATAGATGAGAACATTCTTACCCAGCTTTATACCTCCCGAGATAATGTCCCAGGCAGATAGCACCAAGTCATTGCCTTCTTTCAACACTTCGGTGTGTGGCAACCCTCCGGTCGCAATCACAACGACATCAGGGCTTTCCTGAAGCACCGTGTCTGCTTCCGCCCACGTGTTGTATTTGAAAATGACACCCTTTGCCTCACATTGCGCGAGCCGCCAATCGGTAATGCCCAACATTTCTCGACGTCTTTCACTTTGGGCAGTTAGCAAGATTTGCCCGCCGACCTTGCTTGCAGCCTCGATGACGGTAACGTCATGACCTCGCTCGGCAGCAACACGCGCCGCCTCAAGACCAGCTGGACCAGCACCGACGATGACGACCTTGCGCTTGACGTCAGCCTTGGGAATATCGTGCGGCATTGTCTCCTCACGCCCAGTGGCTGCGTTATGAATACAGAGGGCCATACCACCCTGATAGATCCGGTCGAGACAGTAATTCGCTCCGACACAGGGGCGGATTTCATGCTCCCTCTTTTCGATGATCTTGCGAACAATATGAGGATCCGCAAGATGAGCACGAGTCATCCCAATCATGTCGACCTTGCCTGACGCGATCGCATAACGGGCAGTGGCCACGTCCTGGATTCTTGTCGCATGGAACACGGGGAAACGAGTGGCCGCCCGGACTTCGCCTGCCAGTTCCAGATGTGGGGCGCTGGCCATACCCATGATCGGAATCTGATCGGTCAAGCCGGCATCGGTTTCAATATGGCCGCGGGTAACATTCAGGAAGTCGATCAGTCCACTGTCTTTCAGACGATGCGAAATCTGGAGCCCTTCTTCCTTGCCGTAACCGGTAGCGCAATCCTCGTCCGCGACATATCTCACGCCGAGGATGAACTCAGGGCCTACCCGTTCCCTAACTGCACCCAGCACCTCCAGTGAGAATCGCATCCGATTCTCAAGACTGCCACCATACTCGTTCAGGAGTTCGTTGCTCATTGGCGACCAGAATTGCGAAAGCAGGTGACCAAATGACTCAAACTCGACCCCGTCAACGCCACTGGCCTTCATCCGTTCCGCCGCATCAGCAAAATCTTTCTTGATGCGCTCGATATCCCATTCCTCGATGAGCTTCGGGAAAGCCCGGTGCGATGGTTCGCGGACATGGGTAGGAGCAACCACAGGCAACCAGTCAGCCTTATCCCACCGCGTCCGACGACCAAGATGAGTCAGTTGAATCATGACCGCTGCGCCGTGCTCGTGGCATGCATCGGTCAACTCACTCATCCAACGGACAACCTCGTCCTTGTACGCAAGGATGTTGTTAAAAACCGGGGGGCTATCCCTTGAAACCGCGGCCGAGCCCGCCGTCATCGTTAGTGCAAGCCCTGCTTTTGCCCGCTCCACGTGATAAGCACGATAGCGGCCCTTCGGCATCCCATCTTCCGGATAAGCAGGCTCATGAGAGCTGGTCATCAGGCGGTTCCGCAGGGTGAGGTGTTTGAGTTTGAACGGCTGGAGAAGCGGATCATTCGACATGTTTGGGCTCCAAATGAGGGGAGTAGTGAGCCTTAAGTTAGTTGACCTAGACACATGTGTCAACAATGACTAACACTAAAGTACACTCACTAGACACATGTGTATATTTCTACAACAGGCTTCTGCTAAACTTCTCGTGAACGAAATGGAGCATGGTGATGATCGAAACAGGATCGAGGGGCTCGCCTGACGTATGGCTCGATGCAGCTTACGAGGTGTTGATCCAGTCCGGCGTGGATGCCGTACGCATCTTGCCGCTGGCAAAAAATCTCAAACTCTCACGGGCAAGTTTCTATTGGTTCTTCAAGGACAGAGACGAACTCCTGGAGGGACTGCTGGACCGGTGGCGTAACAAAAATACGGGAAGTTTGATAAGGCAGTCTGAGGCATACGCAGATACGATCGTCGAAGGGATGCTGAACGTCACTGACTGCTGGTTCCGGAAGGAGATGTTCGATCCCAAGCTTGAATTCGCAATCCGCAGTTGGGCCCTTCAGTCCCCGACACTACAAGAGGAACTCCAGGCTGCGGATAACTTACGCATTGACGCAATCAAGCAAATGCTAATGCGCTTCGGCATGCCACTGCAGACAGCAGACGTCCGTGCTCGAGCGGTTTACCTCATCCAAATTGGATATATTTCCCTGCATACAAAGGAGGATATGGCAATACGGATGAAACGCATCCCTGAGTATGTGGCAATGTACACAGGGGTCTATCCTGAGCAACGGGAACTGGATCGCTTCTACTCCAGGATCGGCTTCGACACCGATTCAATGAAGGTTCTATAAATCAGAGATTAGGAGGGGCAGCCTTCCTGTATGCGATCACAGTAAGCTGCTCTGTGCGAAGTGCATCGGTACCGATGCCTGCCCTCCCAGAATGCTCCCCACTGACAAGGGGGGCTATTTTCACATCGACGTCGAATACCTGCCACAGTTACCCCACTAAACGTCCCCACGCTATCTATTTCGTTGCGATGGACCGTGACACCCGCTAAGTCTTTGTGCAGATCAAGTCGCACAAGACAGCAAGACCCTGGGCTTTCCTGACTGTTTTTACAGAGGACAATGTCGTGCCACGTCCGAAACTTGACAGCTACACAAGCAAATTTTAGTATACGATACACACAAAAAAGATACTAACAACCCATATTTATAATTCCCTCCCCTAACATGCCTGTTACTCCACCCTACTGTTGACACAAAAGGAGCCATTTCTGTCATGAATGGCATGTTGGAAACTGTTTTTACAGGCAATCTGACCGAGGAAGTTCAGGTCAGGAAATACAAGGGTGCCGTTTCCACAAGATTTGTTGCCAAGGGCAGCGAGTTGAACATTTTGCCGTTCAAATTGAGAGGAAGACGATGAGGTATGAAACGGAGGACGCTCGAGAAATTGCACGGCGAGCAGCGATAAATGCCGGTGCAAGTGATGACGTAGCCATTTCGCTGGCCAATGCAGTGGTCGCTGCAGAGTGGGCCGGCAAACCTTTGGTAGGCTTTGCGCACTTGGTCGACTATCTGGATGGTTTTGCCAAGGGGCGTATCGCTGGGGATGCGGAGCCCGAGATCACCTTTCCCGCACCGACGGCGATCCGGGTCGATGCAAAAGGTGGCATTGCGCAACTCGGTTTTGATCGGGCTTTCGACCACATTGTCGACCGTGCACACACGTATGGGGTTACGGTATTTGCACAGGCTAACAGCTATACGGTCGGAGAACTAGGCTACTACACCCGACGTTTGGCTGAAGCTGGACTGGTATCACTCGCCGTATGCAATGCAGTGGCTCATATGACAACACTCGAAAGTCGCAAAGCAGTCTTCGGTACCAACCCCCTGTCTTTCGCTGCCCCAGTTGAAAACGGTAAGCCATTCGTCATTGATCAGGCGACAAGCGCATCGGCTTTTGTCAACGTACGACAGGCTGCGGAACGTGGTGAGGCTATCCCCGAGGGGTGGGCTGTCGACGCAGCTGGAAATCCTACAACCGATGCGCGCGAGGCCGTAAAGGGACTGCTCCTCGCGTTCGGCGGTGCGCGCGGGGCCAACATTGCTTTCATTGTCGAAATTTTGGCTGCGGGACTGACAGGCGCAAACTGGTCGATGGATGCGCCTTCATTCTCGGAAGGAAATCAATCCCCCGGTGTTGGTCTCTTCATCGTTGCGTTTAAGCCAGATCTCCTTGCCCCCGACTTTGCCGCACGTCTAGCTTCACAGCTTGAACGACTGGCAGCGCAAGGCGTCCGAATTCCCGGAAGCCATCATACTGTCACTGAGCTTGACCTCCCCTCCTCACTCGTAGCAAAAATCGAAGGATTTAAGAGTTCCTAAATCCTGCCTACAAGTATCTAGACTATTAATGCTGAAGGAGGACTGCATGAGTGGCAGCGATGCAACTACCATTGGTTTCGTAGGTACGGGGGCGATTACTAAGGCAATCGTAACCGGGCTTGTAGATCATGCCGGCGTGCGGGGAGAGATTTGGCTGTCCCCGAGGAGTGCTGAAATTGTGACGGTGCTCACAACGCGTTATCCGAATGTCCGTGTTGCAAAGGACAATCAGGATGTCGTCGACAGATCGAGACGTGTATTTATGGCCGTGCGCCCTCAGGTTGCTCAGGAAGTTCTGTCAGAACTCAGTTTCTCGGAAGAGCACATCGTGATCAATCTTATAGCTGGGTATACCTGCGAGCGATTGGAACGAGACTCGGCACAGCGCCCGGGCCGTGTTGTTCGTGCAGTCCCCTTTCCTTCGATCGCCAATGGAAACTGCAAGACGCTTATATTTCCAGATGACGAAGATGTACGTCAGATGTTCGAACGGGTCGGAGGGACCGTCGGACTGAGCAGCGAGGCGCAGTTGGAAACCATGGTTGCGATGGGAGCCACCATGGAATTGTTTTTTAGAGTACTTCATACGTATGCCGACTGGGCCGAGAAGCGTGGAATCGACTACGCGTCGGCACGTACCTACCTAGCTAGCCAATACGCAGGATTGGTTGACATTGCGATCGCCAGCCAGATCCCCTTCGACGTTCTTAGCAAACAGTTCACCACTAAGGGCGGCTTGAACGAGCAAGTGACTACTACGTTCGAAAATGGCGGTGGCTTCGGCTTGCTCCAGGAGGCGCTGGATCAAGTCGAGCGGAGGCTCCTAGCTAGTGAATGAGAAATGGATTGCTGCGGAACTGACAGCGTAGCCCCTGCACAAGGGCAATTGGGCGGCCGCGTTATAGGCCAAACATTAATGGACAGGATTGATCTTGCCCCGAGTTTGCAGGCACTCTAATGAGTCTGCTTTGGTCAGTTTCTTGAACTCAACCGGGTTGAGATAGCCCAGGGTCGAGTGCCGACAGCAACGATTGTAAAACCTCTCCAAGTACTCAAAGATCACTGCCAGAGTCTCCTCGGGTAGCTTAGCTTTCATGGGATGAGCTGCCTCTATCCGAGTTATTCGTGAGCTTCCTTGGCAAAAAAATGGGCCGCCCGCGCCCATCGGCAGGCGGCCACCGGGAAAAGCTCACAGAATGAAGCGCGTATTGATAAAGTTACTCTCATTCGACAACACGATCGCATCCAGCAGCTTCTTGCTCGCCTCGGTCTGCTTCGCCGCCACCATCGAGCGGATCGAGAACGCGCGCAGTGCATCGTGCACCGACAGCGTCCCCTCCGCCGAATCCTTGCGCCCGGCGAACGGGAACACGTCCGGACCGCGCTGGCACTGGCAGTTGATGTTGACGCGGCAGACCTGGTTCACCAGCGGATCGACCAGCGCGGCGATCTGGTGCGGGTCGGTGCCGAACAGGCTCACCTGCTGGCCGTAGTCCGAGCTGATCACGTAGTCCAGCGCCTCCTCGATGTCCTCGAACGGCGCCACCGGGATCACCGGCCCGAACTGTTCTTCGCGGTACAGCTTCATGCCTTCCTTGACCGGGAACACCACCGCCGGGTGGAACAGCGTCTCGGCCACCGTACCGCCGCCTTCGTTGATCACTTTGGCCCCCTTGGCCTTGGCGTCCTCGACGCACTCGGTCAGGTAGTTGCACTTCTCGTGGTCCGGCAGCGGCGTCACCATCACACCCTTTTCCCACGGCATGCCAACATTGAGCGCGTTGACCGCTTCGCTGAAGCGGCGCAGGAAGGCTTCGGCGATCGACTGGTGCACCAGGATCATCTTGATCGCGGTGCAGCGCTGGCCGTTGAACGACAGCGAGCCGGCGATGCATTCCTTCACCGCGAGGTCGAGGTCGGCGTCCGGCAGGATGATGGCGGCGTTCTTGGCGTCGAGGCCGAGCACGGCACGCAGACGGTTGGACTTCGGGTGCGCCTTCTTGAGCTGGTCGGCCACGCGGCTGGAGCCGATCAGCGCCAGCACGTTGATCTTGCCGCTGCTCATCAGGTGCGGCACCAGTTCCGAGCCCTTGCCGTACACGGTGTTGATCACCCCGGCCGGGAAGGCGCTGCGGAACGCTTCGAGCATCGGGTAGTACAGCAGCGTGCCGAACTTGGGCGGCTTCAGCAGTACCACGTTGCCCATGATCAGCGCCGGGATCAGCGTGGTAAAGGTTTCGTTCATTGGGTAGTTGTACGGCCCCAGGCACAGCGTGATGCCGAGCGGGGAGCGGCGGATCTGGCCGATGGTGCCGTCGACGATCTGGAAGCGCGAGTTGTCGTTGTCGAGCTTCTTCAGCGCATCGATGGTGTCCTTGATGTAAACGATGGTGCGGTCGAATTCCTTCTCGGAGTCGGGCAGGCTCTTGCCGATCTCCCACATGATCAGGTTCACGATCTCGCGGCGCTTGGCGAGGATCTGGCGGGTGAATTCTTCGACGCAGCCGATGCGCTCGGCTACCGACATCGTCGGCCAGGCGCCACGGCCGTTGTCGTAGGCGGCCACCGCGGCGGCCAGCGCTTCGTCGGCCTCGTCCTTGCCGGTGACTGGGATGCTGCCGATCTCGACGCGGGCCAGTTCGCCGTTGGGCTGGCGGGTGTAGACCGGCGACTGCACGGCACGCGTCTCGCCGTGCCACATCTTGAGCTGGCCGTTCACCAGCAGGGTGCGCTGGTGCAGCGGGGCGAGGATCTGGCAGTCGGCCGGTACGGCGTTTTCGTCGGGATACAGGGCTTGCAGTTGTTCGATGGTGTTCACTCTCAATGTCCTTTGTGTGCAGTGTGTGTGAGCGGTGGGGGCTTACTCCGGCCAGACCACGCGTAGCAGGTTGGTCGAGCCCGGGGTGCCGAACGGGATGCCGGCCACCACGATCAGCGGCTTGCCGACCTGGTAGTAGCCGGTGCTCTTGGCGGCGGCGCAGGCCTTCTCCACCATGTCCTCGACGTTCTTGGCGTCTTCGGTGGCGTAGGAGGTCACGCCCCACAGCAGCGCGAGCTGGCGCGCCACGGTGCGGTTCGGGGTCAGGCTCAGGATCGGCGAGGCCGGGCGCTCGTGGGCGACGCGGAAGGCGGTGGCGCCGGAGGTGGTGTAGGTGATGGTGGCGCCCACCGGCAGCACCCCGGCCACGGTCTGGATCGCCGCGCCGATGGCGTCGGTGGAGTTGGCGAGGTGGCGCGTGGTGACCGCCTGCATCAGCTGGCGCTGCAGCGGGTCGCTCTCGGTGTGGCGGATGATGCGCTCCATCATTGATACCGCCTCGGCCGGGTAGTGGCCGGCGGCGGATTCGGCCGACAGCATCACGGCGTCGACGCCGTCGTACACCGCCGTGGCGACGTCGGAGGCTTCGGCGCGGGTCGGCGCCGGCGCCTTGATCATCGATTCGAGCATCTGGGTGGCGACCACCACCGGCTTGCCGGCTTCGCGGCACAGCCGCACGATGCGCTTCTGGATCGACGGCACTTCTTCCGGCGGCATTTCCACGCCCAGGTCGCCGCGCGCCACCATGATGGCGTCGGCCACCTCGATGATCGCCTCGATGTTCTGCACCGCCAGCGGCTTCTCGATCTTGGCCATCAGCTTGGCGCGCCCGCCGATCAGTTCGCGCACTTCGAGCACGTCTTCCGGGCGCTGCACGAAGGACAGCGCCACCCAGTCCACGCCGAGTTCCAGGCCGAATTCGAGGTCGCGCCGGTCCTTGGCCGACAGCGCCGACACGGCCAGCGCCGCGTCGGGCACGTTGACGCCCTTGCGGTCGGAGATGATGCCACCCACCAGCGCCGTGGTGTCGAGACGGTCGGCGTGCACGGCAGTGACTTGAAAGCGCAGCTGGCCATCGTTCACCAGCAGGATGTCGCCCACCTTGGTCGCGGCGAAGATCTCAGGGTGCGGCAGACAGACGCGCTGGTGGTTGCCCGGCTCGGGGTTGCGGTCGAAGCTGAAGCTCTGGCCGGCCTCCAGTTCGGCCTGGCCGTCGGCGAAGCTCCACACGCGCAGCTTGGGCCCCTGCAGGTCGAGCAGCACGCCGATCGGGCGGCCGGAGGCCTGCTCGACCTGGCGCACGGCGGCGAAGCGGGCGGCGTGGTCTTCATGCGCGCCGTGGCTGAAGTTGAGGCGGAACACGTCGGCGCCGGCATCGTGCAGCGCGGCGATGTTCTCGACCGTGCTGCTCGCCGGCCCCAGCGTGGCGATGATCTTGGTAGATTTATTCGATTTCATGGACAGCGCTCCCACTCCGCACAGGAGGGCTTGCCCGTCCAATCCGGCAGGCAAGCCTTTCCCCTGCCGGGCGCTCAGCCCGGCATGCGGAAAAGAAATTGGATGATCGGGAAAAGATCAGGCGACCCGAACGGCAGCGGGGAAATCGCTAAGGTACTGCTCGACGATGCAGCGGAAGCCGGCGTCAGCTTTTAGCCCATACGTACCCAGCGCTGCGATTCGAAGCGCGCCGGCCAGTTGCCGACGATGCGGGTGATGGTCTCGTCCGGAACGAAACACTAAAGCGTCACGAGACAATGCAAGACATTACGCTGTTCGAATGAATGATGGTGAAAGTTCCTTCATCAACAGCTTGTACTCTGCAAGCATCGCATCATACATAGGCTTATGGCAGCCTTCAGGCAAATACTCCAAATCGTACTCAGCAAAGTTAGATGCCGTATCAACAACAGAAGACCATACCCCAGCCCCTACTCCAGCAAGAATAGCAGCACCAAGACACGCGGCAATATCTGTTGTTTTCATTGTACGTACAGGGAGTCCAGACGCATTGGCCTTTATCTGGCACCAAGCACGGCTTTTAGCACCTCCACTCAGCGAACGAATTTCTTCGATTTTGACGTCTTGAGCACTAGTTCCCTCAATCATTCGTAGCAGCACCATGGTCACCCCCTCCATGATCCCACGCGCAAAGTGAGCTTTGGAATGCGCTAACGTCACATTAAGAAAAACACCTTTTGCCAAAGCATTAGTATCCGGTGGACCTGAGCCTTGCAAGTGAGGAAGAACGCGCAGCCCCTCGCTGCCAGGAACAATACTTTCTACAGCTCGGTCAATCAATAAATATGCATTCTCGCCGCCGGATTTCTCCATATCAATTTCTGCTTCACAGAAAGTATCTCTGAACCAACGAATAGCCATGCCACCAGTAGAGTAGGCATGAAGCATATACAACCCAGGAATTCCGCTTGCAAAGCAGGGCATCTCACCTGCTGGATCAATCACAGGGTGAGTCGTCATAGCGACAGAAGCCAATGCCGCTCCAGTACTTTCCGAAAAAATACCAGGCCGAACGTTGCCAACGCCAATCGCCCCACAAGCTTGATCTAGGGCACCAAGGCATACCAATGTCTTGGTAGACAGACCAAATTCAGTCGCTGCTAAAGAAGACACATTGCCAATTGGTGTGCCGGGGTGACAAATTTCGGGAAGCTGAGACTCTCTGACCCCCAGAAGTTCAAGCATTTCCGGCCAATACTTTCGAGTATTGATATCCCAATACATGCTAGAGCAAAGCAGGGAATCTTCAGACGCAAATTTACCAGTCAGCAAATAGATGAAATAATCTTCAATCAAAAGAATTTTTGCAGCCTTGGAAAATACTTCTGGTTCATTTTTCTTTACCCAAAGAATTTTGGATGCTGGCCAAATAGCCGACATACCAACCTGCCCTGTTTTCTTATGAACAGCCTCTCGCCCCAATTGAGATTCAAGCCAAGCGGCCTCTTCATTAGCACGGTTGTCCATCCAAACAATAGCCTGGCGCAAAGGCACACCGTCTTCATCCAAGAAAAATATCGTCTCACCTTGGGCAGAAATACCCAATGATACAATATCATCTTTAGGCACGTTTGACTGCTTGATGGCATTAGATACAGCCAATTGAAAAGCTTCGATGTACGAATGAGCATCTAACTCAACCATTCCTGAAGAAGGTGTAAGTAGCTGATATTCACATGTGTGGCTACCTTTTACACTCCCACGCTCATCAAAAACAGCAGCCTTGATAGCGGTAGTTCCGACATCAACTCCTAATACAAACCTCATGGAAACCTCACAATTAAAAATTCACTGTAGGCTGAAATCAAAACTCACTAGGGGCAAGGCTGAACGACACGAGAGCAATGTCCAAGCCAATATTAGTGAGTTGATGTGGAATTGCGGGAGGAACCAGGACGGCATCTCCTTCGTGCATTTCGTGATATACATCCCCTACCCTCAGGAGCACGGTGCCACGAACTACGAAGAAAACTTCGTGAGAATCCGGGTGTCCTGGATCAACAGCACCAGTTTGGCCAGGGTTCAGTTGTGAAGTGCCAAAAGTCAGCTTTTCGGTTTTGAAGTAAAGCCGTACAACTTCCGGCCCCTCCATAAAAATTTTCGTTGCAGAAGGTTTTTTTAGTTCGCCATTCATACATTCTCCTCACTTTTTACCAAATTGAATCAAAGAGAATTCATCACATCGATGACTTTCTCAAGATTCGCACGGAAATCACCATCCGGCACAAACAGCTTATCAAACAAAGCGCTGCCCATAGTAAAGGCAAATGGGTTAATTTCATTAACAATACGGATACGTTCTTCACTAGCAATACTGCCAGCAAGAATAACTTCGGTTGTAGCAGATGCCACCACCGATTTAGCAAGCGCAACCGGATCACCATCAACATATCGATAAGCCACAAGATCCAGACCATGGACCCCAGCCTGCTCAAGGCGTTTACAATCGTTCAAAATATCTTGCTCTGTGCCCGTTAAAGTTACAGGACTGCCACCAACATTACCAACAAAAGGATAATATTTGATGGGCTTATCCTTTAAAAAATCAGCCACAGAGGGGAAAAATCGAGTCCCAGTGAGATAATCAAAACCAAAATCAACAGCCATTTTTGCACACTCAAGGCAAGATTCCTCAGTGTAAGTTACCACCTCAAGAAAAGTTACCTTGTTGTGCTTTTTCATAGCAGCTATCAGGTCGCGAGTAGCATCAGGGGAAATGCCTACATTCTTAAAACCCCAATAGTTGACAGGCAAATCTTTGCAAGAATCAAATATTTCACTTGCATTTTTCACGGTAATATCGTTTTGGGTCAGCATTACAATGAGTTGAGACTGCATATAATTACTCCGAAGGATTCGATTTATAGAACTTCGATTCATACAATTATCGACAAAAAGTACTAAGGTAAGTTACCTGACGGCAAGCAAGACGGAAACACCACCTTACTTACAATTTTCTACAATTGATCAGGATTCTTTCCCTGCACGAAATTGCGACCACATCAAGGTTGCATTTACGCCAATCGAGAGAAATGGTTCTGGTGGGTTGGCATTCGGCCCATTAGATTTCAACAAGAAATCAATCATTTCATTACGTTGGCCTGCAAGCCAATCAGCAAGCAATGTTCCTGTTACTGTGCCACGCGTTACACCTAAGCCATTACAACAAAGTGCACCGTACACATTTGGTCGCAGTTCACCAAAATGCCCCATATGATTACGGGACAAGGAAAGCGAACCACCCCATGTATAATCAAATTCAACACCAGATAACATAGGAAAGCGTCTCTCATATGATTCCCGGTGTCGCCTTACAAACCGCTGCAGGTATTTTTCGTGACTTTTTCCATCACGATTAAAACTGAAGCTATTTCTTACGAAAATTCGGTTATCAGCTGTCCTGCGAATCGTAGAACCAAAAGGATCCGCCGGCGTCAGACCCCAGAATGATTTCCCAGCAAGTCGCGACTGTTCTTCTTCACTGAGCACACGAGTAAGACTTCCATATGTAAACACCGGCAACATCCTACCCTTTAAAAACCCAAACCCCATACCAAATGCATTATTTGCGAGCACAAGCTTATCGGCAATAATTTTCCCAGATTGATGTGACAAAACAATCTTTTGCCCATACTCTACATCGGTTATTAACGTATTCTCATAAAGAGTAACGTTATCCGGAAGTGAATCAGCCAAGCCTTTCACGAGCGCCGATGGCTGAAGTAGAACAGTACCCGGAGAGAAAATCGCTTTCTTGTAAAATGTCGTACCAAGATGTCCAGGTAGGTCTGCTTCTTCGATCATCTCGTAGTTCTGGCCGAGTTTGTCTAATCCGCGGCGATAGGCATCGAGCACAGCAATACCACGTGGCTCAACAGCCCCCTGATACTTCCCAGATTCTCTTAGTTGACAATCGATAGAATATTGGCGCGTCAGATCTTTAATGATCGTTTGCCCCATTGTGTTAAGCTTCAGAGTCTTCTTTGCGATTTCAATATCACCAATGTAATCTTCGGCTCCGATATCATGTGGAAGATCTATAGCAAATCCAGCATTGCGTCCGGACGCACCATAACCGACCACCTGAGCCTCAATCAAAATGATTTCATCATTGGGATAATGAACTGCTAGTTGCCGAGCGGCAGCTAGTCCCGTAAAACCGGCACCCACAACAACCCATCGCGCAGCACTTGTCCCCTCATGGGATGGCTTCGGCTTCCTCGGTTTGCTCAAGTGAAACCATCCGCATGACACATCATCCTGTGGCGTAAGTGTAATTTTCATCGTCAAAAGAACCCCAGAAAGGCATAAACCGTAAATTGAGTAACGGCATACCAAAATTCCACGACATAGAAGACTCGGCCCCTGAGGCAGGCTATTTTAAAAAACGCCACAAATGACCCCAGCCAGCTCTTTTCAAACAATTGCGTTTTAAATTCTTCAACATAAAATCGAGAAACCGACCAGGGCACCAATTTTAATTCAAAAAAGGTGTGCAACCACTATGAGATTGCGCCAGAAAATTTCTTCACACCAAAATTTGAAAATTAAAACCACCGCCCCGGGCAAACCCATCCGAATTAATTTTTTGTCAAATACACTTGTGGAATGGATCCACGGAAAACACGATCCATAATGATCGCAAGAATCACGATAGACAGACTCGCACGTAAACCAAGCCCAAATTCCATTCGAGTTAACCCACGAGTAACTTCAGCACCAAGACCTCCAGCGCCGACAAGCCCGGCCAGAACGACCATAGCAAGCGAAAGGAGAATGCACTGATTAACACCAACCAGAAGCGTTGGCAGTGCAGATGGCAGCTCAATTTTCCTCAGGATATCAAATTTTTTGAGACCAATTGCAGCCCCGAGCTCAATACGTTCTTGTGGAATTTGTTCCATTGCCAAAACTGTCAGGCGAACCATTGGCGCAATCCCATAAACTACCGTCGAAATCAAGGCTGGAATCGATCCCAAACCGAAAAGCACGACCGAAGGAACAAGGTATACCCAGGGCGGCAAAGTTTGCATAACATCTAGAAGTGGTCGTGAAATAACCTGTAATTTCTTACTTCTGGATAGCATGACTCCAATTGGTATTCCGACACTTATAGAAAACACAACAGCCATGGTAACCAATGCGATTGTTTGAACGGTTGCCTCCCACATTCCAAGAAGAATACATACCGAAAACCCGACAATAGTTAAAACTCCACGCCGCCAGCCTGCAAAAACCAAAGCCAGCATTGAGAGCACACCGACTACGATAGGTGCAGGAACACTTGAAAGCACCCAAACTATACTCGACACCCAGAAATCAAAAAAAGCAGCAACGCCAGAAAAAGCGTCGTGATAATTTACGTTCAACCAGAAAAGAATTGGAGCTGCAATAGATCCCGGTGATATTTCGAAATTACTCATTCGCCCTCCCCGATTTAATCATTCCAAGACGCTGAGAAAAACGATCCAACACAATCGTCAACACGACTATCGCAATACCCGCATTTACAGATTTATCAATCTGGAGTGTCCGTACAGCGTCATATACAGTTTGGCCAAGTCCCCCAGAGCCAACGATACCGGCAATTACAACCATGCCGAAACCGAGCATTAAGCTTTGATTAATGCCAGCCAAAATTGATGGAAAAGCAAAAGGTATCCGAATTTTGATGAGCACATGTAAGGGCTTCATTCCAACAGCTTCACCCAACTCCCGAAACTGAATAGGGGTCATTCTAATTCCATGAGCTGTCAATCGCATTGCTGGCGGTATCGCTACTAAACTTGTTGCACACATTGCAGTAGCTGGGCCATATCCTAACAATGCAATTCCAGGAAGGAGATAAATGTAAGCGGGCATTGTCTGAATAAAATCAAGAACAACATCACTAGCTTTAACCAAACCAGCGGTCAACCCTAAGAGCACCCCCGTAGGAATTGCAATCACAAGTGCAATCAATGTCGAACTTAGCACAAGTGTCAATGTAGTCATGGTCTCCGCCCACAACCCCATCGCTTGACATAGCCATAAACCTGCGGCTGCAGCAACCGCAAAAAACCTCCCAACGAAAAACCACCCAGCGGTCAGTACTAGAAGTATGAACACCCAAGATGGCATTGCCGAGAGTAGTGCATTAAAAGAGTGGAATGCACCATCGAGAATAAGTCGAACAAAGTTAAAAACCGTAGTCGCGTTGTCGTTAATCCACGCAAGACTACTATCGACTATCACATCGAAGGAGTCTGTTATCTCCAACATCTCATTTCCCTCATGTAAATGTGCACGTAGCAGCAATCAGCTGACATCAATACCTCGTACGGCCTTCAAGAGACCTTCGCGGTTCACCATGCCAACTGTTCGACCATGATCTTTAATTGCGATTTGATCGGCTCCATGATTCAGGGCAAGATCAATCATTGCCTGCAGATCATCATCAATATCAGCATGCGGCACTTGAGCAGGAGCTTGATTTGCAATCTCAGACTTACTCATAATCGAATGAGCCTTAACGAGGTGCAAACGAGAAATACCTTCAACGAAGCTAGCAACATAGTCATCGGCTGGCCGCAACACAATTTCTTCAGGAGTACCGATTTGAACAATTCGGCCCTCCTTCATAATGGCAATGCGATCACCAATTCGAATTGCTTCCTCCAAGTCGTGAGTAATGAAAATAGATGTCTTATTGAGATGCGTCGATAGCTGTCTAAATTCAAACTGCAACTGCTTTCGGATAAGCGGGTCCAATGCACTAAAAGGCTCATCCATAAGAAGAATTTCGGGGTTCGCAGCAAGAGCGCGAGCGATACCAACTCGCTGTTGCATCCCACCAGAAAGTTCTCCTGGATATCTGTCGGCCCAGTTCTTGAGACCGACGGTCTCCAACGCGTTCATACAAGTTTCAATCAGCTTGCCTTTAGGCAGCTGTTGAACTTCCAGTGGGAGTGCAACGTTTTGTAGCACTGTGCGATATGGCAGGAGTGCTACATGCTGAAACACCATCCCAATATGCTTTGCACGCATAGCCCTAAGATCACTGCTATTCAACTTGCAGATGTCTTGGCCACGCACAATCACTTCGCCAACACTTGGCTCTATGAGGCGGTTAAAATGTCTGATGAGAGTAGATTTACCACTACCCGATAATCCCATAATACAAAATGTCTCACCCTCATATATTTCAAAGGACGCGTTCGCAACAGCAACAACACAACCAAACTGTTCAAGAATTTGATCTTTATCGTGAGTGCCTTTTTTGGCCGCTTCTACAGCGGCTGATCCGTTGTCGCCGAAAAACTTCCATACTGAGCGGCATTCAACTACCTTCGTGCGACTAGCGGGTCGGAATTCAGGTGCCGGCTTCATCATCATCATATTGCTCTGTGTGTGAACTGTGGGTGACTTGGGAACGGAGCCCGACGAGAGCCAGGCCCCGCTATCTACTCTTAAATTACTTGGAAGACATTACGGACCAGCGTTGGATCAGTCCATTGTTTTGCTGCCACCAAGCATCCACAGCTTGCTCCACAGTTTTGCCATTATTCATAGCACTATTAATCTGACCCACATCCTCAATCGGAACGTACACACTTGCGATTGCTTCACGAGCGCGGATATTTTTCTCCGAGAAGCCCTTGCGAGCAATCCAGTAGTAAGCTTGCGGGGGTGCGAAGATGCCTTTCGGATCCTTAAGGAATTTGACAGGATATTTCTGCATCATCCAGGACGGTTTCCACAGCATCGTTACGATGGGTTCTTTGCGCTGAATCGACGATTGCAACTGGGCAACCATGGCTGCAGTGCTCCCATCAATTACTTGATATTTGAGGCCATAAGCTTTAACCGCTGCATTAACCTCGCGCATCAGTCCAGAGCCTGGCTCAATACCAATAATCTTGCCACCGACCTTACTCGCAATTGAGTTCAGTTGTTCAACCGAATCAATAGGAACATAAGATGGCACAACAAGACCTTGATAAACACCGTACGATGCAATCGAGATTTTTTCCAGTCGATCTTTATTCTTTGCCCAGTAGTCTGCAGTCAGGTAGTTAATACTAGACAAAAGAATGTCAACGTCCCCTTTAGTAAGTGCGGCAAACGCAATGCCCCATTCGTTGAACTTGGTAAACTGAACCTTAAAGCCTTCCTTTTCAAGGAATTTCTTTGTCGGCAGCGAAATAGCCATCTGGTCTTCCCAGCCAAGGCTGCCTACCTTAATAACTTTATCCTCGGCTTGTGCTGCGGCTACACTCATTACGACCAGCATGAATGCAGCCACAACCCGTTTAAAATACTTTATGACTTCATTTCTCCAGCCACCAACCTTATTGATGGACATTGTGCAATACTTCATGTCTTCCTCCTTTGGTACTTTTGTAAAAAACTGATACAACCCATCACTCAAGGCTAGGCAACCCTTGACACGGACAAACATATATCCGAAATCTGTAAATGGGCACAAACCTTGAGCGGAACCGTAGCAATCCATAAGCGCTTTTCTTACGCCCTTTGAATTACCAAGCTTTTCAATTTAAACTGCAGAAATGCAATACATTGCTGCGGGTAAGCTGGCTAGTGGGACATACTCTTTGCATCACCAGTGATGCACAAACTCACCTCTTTACAGGGAAAACCACGGCGGATTCAGGGAGTAAGTGCAACGGCAGGCAGGTCTGGAGGAAGGGGGTGAGATGAGGTAAATTCCCCCGCTCTTTGACCGGCCAGTCAGGAGCACAAGGAATGAAATACCGCCATCTCACCGAGGGTGAACGATACCAGATCCAGGCATTGAGTGCCGAGGGTTTTGGCCCTACGGCCATCGGCCAGCGCATTGGTCGCTGTAAAAGCGTGATCAGCCGAGAGCTGCGGCGCCATCGCCTGCGCGGCCGTTACCATGCCAGCGATGCCCAGCGCAGCTATCGCCAGCGCCTGCAAGCCAAGGGCAAATTGCGGCAGCCATGGGGGCCGGTATTCGACGAGATCGCCGTCCCGTTGCTGAGGGAGGGCTGGAGTCCTGAACAAATCAGCGGCGTGTTCAAAGGTAGTGACTATGCAGTCAGCCATGAATGGATTTACCAGCGGGTCCTGCAGAACAAGCGCCAAGGCGGTGATGTCTACAAAGCGCTGCGCTGCCAGAAAGAACGCAGAAAGCGCTACGGCAAGCCGGAGCGTCGCGGTCAGATAGCCAACCGCCGGCCGATTACGGAGCGTCCCGCCGAAGTTGAGGCGCGCAGCCGGGTCGGTGATTGGGAGGCTGACACGATGATCGGAGCCGGGAACAAGGGTGCCATCGTGACACTGGTTGAGCGCAAGACCGGCTACGCCAAGCTGATGCTGGTGCCAAACAAGGAAGCGGCGGGCGTCACGAAGGCGATTGTCCAAGCGCTCCGTCCACACCAGAAACAGGTGCTGACGCTGACGTTCGACAACGGCAAGGAGTTTGCTGGCCACCAGACGGTTGCCAAGCGGTTGAAAGCAGATTGCTTTTTTGCCGACCCGTACAGTTCTTGGCAGCGCGGCTGCAACGAAAACCTGAACGGGCTCATCCGGCAATACTTCCCAAAGGGGACTGACTTCAGGAGGATTACTCGGGCTGCGCTGGTCAAAGTGGAAAGAAAGTTGAATGACCGTCCCAGGAAACGGCTGGACTGGAAGACGCCAAGGATGCTGTTCGAAGGAAGCAAATCACTGAATTGATTTACCTATTGACTGTTGCACTTACTTTTTGAACTCGCGCACTCTAAAAACAAAGTAATTTACCAATCCCGGAAAAGGGATAAGCCATCATGCAATTTTGGTGATTGAGTAATATCCCTCTAGCCGTCACCCAAAATCAATAAAGCTTCACGTCAGCCAGAATTGCATCAATAGCCGACTTCTCGGCTGGCGACAGTGGCAGTCGTGGCCGGCGGCAGTAGCCACCCGTAAGGCCAATTTTATCCATGGCGTATTTCGTTGCCTGAATAAATTTGGAAGTATTCTCAAAATACCTTGCCAGCGGGCGATAATTCCGAGAAAGTTCGCGCGCCTTTTCTGTCTCACCGACCTCTACCAGATCCAGAAGATCTCTAACCATGCGGGGAGCGATGTTGCCACCGAGACACACCCAGCCTCTTGCTCCGGCATTAAATGCCTCATAGTACATATCTTCGTAGCCACAGAACGGGGTGAGAGAACCATCTAGTTCATCTACGATTCTAGAGATCCGCTTCACATCGTTTGAAGATTCTTTAATTGCAACAATATTTGGATGCTCGCTAAGCTTCTTAACAAGATCAAACGACATATCAATGCCATTGCTGCCCGGATTGTTATAAAGCATGATTTTAACGTTGGTATTATCAGCAACGTCTTGATAATACGTATACAACTCATCCGCGTTAAGACCAAGGCCAGGATGCGACAGCAGCAGCACACCTACACCACCGTTGTCACCGACATGATTAGTCAGTTCGATAACCTGCTTAGTTGTGGTTGCAATGGTGCCCGCCATCAACGGACAACGACTGTCTAGTCGTTTTGCCGCAAACTCGAACAGTTGTTTTCGCTCGTCAACGGTCATTGCGCTGTACTCACCAAGAGTCCCTGCAACGACAACACCGTAACCACCATTGTCCGCGTAATAATCGAGGTTATTGCCAAAACCTTCGAAATCAATCGCACCATCTTCTTTGAAAGGGGTTGCTACAACGGTGTATACCCCACGCAATTCATCCATAACTCTTCCCTTTAGTAAGTAAACGCAATTTCTATGCATTGGCACAGCCTGCCGTACCACCTAGAGCAAGGCCCGTGCCAGACTGCTCACGCACTTTTGGAGGCTCTTTTGAGGCTGCAACCCCAGGAATACGCGATTTTTTTGCGTTGTAATTACTATTGGCCACCCTATGCGTATCAATTTGATACACATTAAGCGCAACTCAAAACCACCAAGGAAGGCTTTTTCTTTCAAATGTGTAGCAAATTTAGACACGCCCTGAGCAAAACTACCTATGTGTCTCAATTTGCTACACCACGAGAGGCCCTTGGGCTATCCTGAAGTGAGCAGAAGCCGTTTGCGGCTTCTACAGGCTCGTTAGGTTGAGCTACCTAACAGATACCTCGCCACGAGACAGCATCAAGGTTGAGGTGTACCGACAGAACCAAGATGTAGTAGGGGTCAACTATCAGTCGTTGGATCGAAGCCTAATGCCGCCCCAGCGGCGTCAGCAAGAGCGCGATGGGGGATCACCATTCCTCCCTCTACTGTTGGATAGCGAGTTTGGGGGACTGACTGGCATCGGATCTCATCCACGGATGCGGCGAGTGGAATGCTGCCCGGCAGCAGGCTCTTGCTGATTGCCAAGCTTTGAAGATCGTTGTGCTCATGGTAAGCAACTCCATGCTCACGCAAGACCTGCTCACCACTGAGATTTCTCACTCCAATTTGGTGACCTGGCATGGCATTTGCGAGTAACCGTATCGCCACCACTTGCTCGTAACACTCTTGGTCTTACGCCGATCTCTAACGCGAATGGCCAGCGAGGGAAAACAAACATGTAGATTCGAGCAATGACCATAATAGGAAGCTGATATCAAAGCCCATTATGAATTGTGGTGAATCATTTTCGATGACATTGATCACATCACGCAGGCACAAAACTGCTTCATTGCACAAATCTACTCAGCGCTGTCCTGAGAGTAAAATTTTGCATCGGAGATTATTATGATTTTAGGAGATGTTCAAGCCGTCCACACTAGACAACTCTGGGAACACTTTATTGCCGGCAAGCCTATAAACTCAGAATCGTTACCTGACTATGTTTATCGCTCATGGGAAACCTGTCGAGACAATGGCGTCAACCCGCGTCAGACCTTGGAGGCACATACACTTTCTAAAGTTGAAATTGACAAGCTATTGAAATTAAATAATGAGTTGATTGAGATTTCAAGACCAGTACTAGAAATGATTTTATTTTCGACCAATGACGCCAAATTCATTGTCATGCTTACATCTCAAGAGGGTGTCATTTTGTACGTCACTGGTGATCTCGAGAGCTTAAGTGTGCAGGAAAATTATTACAACAAGCCAGGAGTATATTGCGAAAAGAAATTTTTCAGTGCTAGAGCGACCACATTGTCACTTATAGAAAAGCGGCCTATTTCTTTGTGTGGAAGCGAGCACTATCTTGAAGTTTTCCACAATTCACTTTGCTACGCAGCACCAATATTTGATCATGATGGCAATGTTATAGCTTGCATTTCCCTTGCAACTTCATTGAATAACTACAACAAGAAAACACTGTCAATGGTTGCTGCTGCGGCAGAGAATATTACCTTACAGCTACAACGACAACACTTATACGAATCAAAAAAATACCTCAGCTCATTGGTTTACTCCATTTGTGAATCTCTACCTGATGGAGTGATTGCCCTAAACAAAGCTAATGCAATCACATACGTAAATCACACTGCGGAAGACATATTTAGGTCCACATCAACTGAATTAGTAGGGAAGAACATTACTGAAATTATCGACAACAGCAGCATTCTTGAGCTTTCTTCACTAATTGAATCAAAGAAGAAAAACATCATGTCGTTGTCACTCAAAAATAACGCCGAGAGCAAATGGCTCTGTCGAGCCCAGCCACTAAACGATGCAAACAATACCACCATTGGCGTTACACTTTTCCTAGCATCAGAGAAGCAAATTGTGCAAGGTCTAACTCAAGTTGGCGGCAATAGAGCCCACTACAGGCTTGAAGACATTAAAGGACAATCACCTGAATTAGAAAAATGTCTTCAGCTAGCAAAAAAAATTGCTAACAAAGCAAGTCGTGTTTTGATAACGGGAGAAAGTGGAACTGGCAAGGAACTATTTGCCCAAGGAATTCATAATGCAGGTCCTCGGCGAGCCCAACCATTTGTCGCAATCTCGTGCGCCTCTATTCCTCGTGACTTGATCGAGGCAGAGCTTTTTGGATATGTAGCAGGCGCTTTTACAGGAGCAAACAAAAATGGCGCCATGGGCAAATTTGAATTGGCGCACAATGGCACATTATTTCTTGACGAGATTGGTAGCTTGCCAATGGAGGCACAAGGAAAACTTTTACGCGCACTTCAACAGAACGAGATTATTAGAATTGGTGGCAAAGTACCGATTCCAGTTAATGTAAATGTAATTTCCGCCAACAACGTTGACCTGCATGAGCTGGTCAAAATGCGTGTCTTCCGAGAAGATTTATTATACCGCCTAAATAGTATAGAAATATATATACCTCCATTGCGAGACAGAAAAGGAGACACCGAGTATCTAATTCGATATTTTGTCGAAAGTCTCTGTAAAGTACAAAATAGACAGGTAGAAATTTCTGCCGGATGGATGGAAAGCATGCTACGCCATTATTGGCGTGGAAATGTTCGTGAATTAGAGCATGCCTGTGAAACAGCAATGATTTTGTGCGATGAAAACATATTGACAAAACGTCATCTACCACAATCGGTTAGATGTACCCCTGAAGATGAAACACATGAAATCATAAAAAAGGAGTACGAATCTCTTGACGAAAATTTTAAAAAATGGCTCCTTCAAGCGATTGAGACCCATAACGGAAATCTTTCTGAAATCGCCAAGATCAATAAAATATCCCGAAGTACATTACATAGGAAGATAAAAGAGCTCAATATTGATGTAAAGTCTTTTCGGGCAAAATCAACATAATACATCTTTAGGCTGTAATCAGTGAGAAATACACGTATAGGCATAAATTAAATAACAGCCAACCCATATCAAACCCCAAACCATCTAAAGATTGACATGACTAAACTTTCGGTAAATATCAACAAGATTGCTCTTCTTAGAAACTCAAGAGGACGCAATTTTCCAGACGTTAATAACTTCGCAACGCGCTGTCTAGACTTAGGTGCACACGGAATTACTCTCCACCCTCGTCAAGATCAGAGGCATGCACTTTATCAAGACGTAGAAGCCCTACAATCACTTTGCATATCCCGCAGTGCAGAATTAAATGTTGAGGGATTCCCTTCTGCCGAATTTTTGGAAATTATTCAAAAAACACGCCCTGCACAGTGCACTTTGGTGCCTGACCTCCCTGGCCAACTCACTTCTGATCATGGTTGGAATCTTCGTGAGCATGGTTCATTTTTACGACCCATCCTTGCAAATTTGAAATTTTTAGGAATTAGAACAAGTCTTTTTGTTGACTTTGACAATCCTGACATCGGTTATGCAAAAGCGCTTGGAGCTGATCGCATTGAGCTATATACAGAGCCTTACGCCTTAGCCTTCGGCACTTCGAGGGAACATGAAATCCTAGAGGGATTTAAGGCAGCCGCACTACATGCTAAAAATGTTGGCCTTGGTATAAATGCAGGACATGACCTCAATCTCGTCAACCTCCCAAATTTTTTAAAAATACCAAGCATCTCTGAAGTATCAATTGGCCATGCACTGATTGTTGAATGCCTAGAACATGGAATTGCGAACATACTGGATCGTTACATCAAAATTTTCGCAGATTATTAATTATCTGAAATATTTTTGCTTCTAGTAATCTTATGCTTCAATTTTTTATTCATGCTGACACATATATATGAACGAACCATTTAAGACAGGACTAAAAGAAGGATTCCATCACTACCTTCCGTTTTCAGTTGGACTTATTCCTTGGGGCCTAGCGGCAGGAGTTGCAATGCGTAGTGCAGGCTTCTCACTCACTGAAACTATGGGGATGAATATCATTGTATTTGGTGGAACGGCTCAACTTGGAACCTTACCCCTTATTATTAGTGGCACTCCGTTATGGCTTATTGTCGTTACCGCACTGATACTTAATCTGCGGTTCGTTGTTTTTAGTGCAACTCTTGCCCCAGCCTTCAGTGGAACAGGGCGTCTCCAGCGCTGGTTGTCCAGTTACCTTCTAAGTGACGGTGTTACTGCTTCGTGTGCAAGCCGATTGTTGACTGAGCAAAATTCTCACTGGCGTTTTGGCTATTACCTTGGCCCATCCTTGTGGAATTGGTGGGTTTGGCAGGCAAGCACTCTAATAGGAGCCCTTGCGACAAACCTGATTCCTAAAAATTGGCCATTAGAATTCATGGCTACTACAGCACTCTTGGCACTTCTCATTCCATTGATCCGCCAGAAGCCCATGCTGCTTGCAGCCATTATAGGAGGGAGTGCCTCCGTTGTACTTCACGACCTGCCTCTTCGATTAGGATTTATCATCGCAATTATTACTGGGATAGTAACAGGAACACTATCTGAGAACTGGCTAATTGCTAAGGACCACAAAAAGTGACTGACAAACTATTTCTTTGGCTGACATTCATTCTTATTGGAGCTGCGACTCTTTTACCTCGCAGTAGCTTTATTGTCGTAGGCCATAAGGCTCAACTACCCCCTAAATTCCAGAAAGCTCTGCGCTACGCCCCAGCTGCAGCTATAGCGGCCCTCGTAGCTCCGGATATCTTAATGGTTGACGGTAACTTTGTAATGATGAATCCTAAGTTCTTCGCCTCTGTAGCAGCCGTTTTCTCAATAATTTTCTTAAGAAATCCTTGGCTACCTTTTGTGGCAGGAATTGGTGTGCTGACAGGAATAAAGTTTCTTTAAAAATTTATGGCCATAGACTCCATCTTCTTAGAATCGGATTCGTGAGAACGTGCTGATATGAGGTGTATCTGCGCAATGACTGGGTGCTGCCGTTCTTCGCCGAATAAGAGATGGGCGTGCTGCGAATCCTAATCGATCGTGGCAACGAGTTTTGTGGCAAGCAGGAAACTTACGATGATCAGCTGTATTAGGCTGTTAACGCCATCGAGCACAGCAAGGCCAAGACGCGGTATCCGGGCATCTGCAAGTGCTTACACAAAACGATCCTGTAGGGGTTTTAACAGGTGGCGTTTCGCAAGAAGCTGCATCTGATGCTCGACGAGCTACAGGCCGATCTGGATGCCTGCTCACCTACTACAATAATGAACGAACCCACCAAGGAAAGATGTGCTGCGGCCGAACGCCATTGCAGCCCTTTATCGAAGGAAAATCGGAAGGAGGGAAAGGTCGACAAGCTGAACGGGCCTGACAATCGAGCGCTATCAAAATGGAAGCGGTCAGATCAAGTCTGAACTTCTACAGATAAAACACCCTAGTCGATTTTCAACGCGCTCCCAAACACACCACATTAACCGCTACGCAGGAGTCCTGCGGACTCCGTGCTATAAATCCCCGCCATTAATGGCGGGGATTTCCGAGCTAACTGGTTCCGCTTGTGACAAGCTTCTCAACTTGGCCATCTGCGCGCCAGACCATTATCCGATCAGATGATGCCGCGCTCTCTGTATGGTTGATCGCGCTGTACTCGTTCGTAACCAAAGCGCTCCAGGTCCAGCGTCTCGAACCGGCCTTTCTGGATCAGTTCGGCCACCGCCAGGCCCGTGGCCGGTGCGTGCATCAGACCGTGGCCAGAGAAGCCCGCCGCGACGATGAAGTTCTCGCGATGGCCCGACCACTTGCCGATAATGGCATTGCCATCGAAATCGCACTGCTCGTACAGGCCGGACCAGGACTTGGTCAGTTCGAGGCGCCCCATACCGGGAAAGCGCCACTGTACAGCCGGCCGCACCGCATGCTCGAACCAGTCGTTATCCAACGCCTGCGAAAATCCGCGAGGAACCTTGGTGTCGACCAATCCGCCTGAAAAGCCCCCCCCTGCCGAGCGGATCGCGAGCCCTTTCAAATCCTTCACATAAGGCATGTCCTGATGTGACGTTTCCGCGGTAAAGACATGCTCGAAACGGCGCATGGGATTAACCGGCAGTGGCATGCCGATCATTTGGCTGATCTGCTGCGCCCACGGCCCCGCCGCGTTGACAAAGTACTCTGCCTGCAGCTTGTCGCCGGAACGAAGACGTGCAGCCGTCACGCGCTGCCCCTGTTCTTCAAACCCAACGACTTCGTCCGAGACAAACTGGACGCCAGCGTCACGCGCTCGCTGCACGATCACCGCAAGAAACTTCTGAGCGTCGAACCAGCCATCGTCGGGGGAATAGACGGCAGCCCCCAAATCGTCGACTCGCAGCAGGGGAAAGCGCTCTTGGATCTGCTCTGGCATCAGCAATTCCGCGTTTACCCCCATGCGGTGCTGAACCTCGAGGTTCGATTCGAGCAAGCGGATGCCTTCAGGCGGAACGATGAACAAGTAGCCTTTGGCACGCCAATCGATTTTGGCCAAGTCGTCGCTCGCTTGCGCATCCAGATCCTGAAAGAACTGGATACTGTAGTCAGACATCGCGATGTTTTCGGGGCAACAAAACAGGCGCCGCGAGCCACCTGACCCTGCTGTGGCGGAAGACGAAAACCCACCCAACAGAGCAGGATCGACCACCGTAATCCGAAGTTCCGGGTCCAGCCGCTTGCAAAACAAAGCAATGCAGGAACCCACGGCTCCAGCGCCCACGATTACCACATCGTTCATTCGTTTTCCTTTTTAACTCGACACCCGCGTCCCGTGCGCGGTGCGTATGTGACTCTGTAGGCCATCTGCGCTAGACGCGCTCGAAAGACCGGCGGCTAACCCCGGCCTTTCATGCTCAAACGCCAGACTGGCTTTCTTAAAGAATGCCTACTTCACTGTACGGCTGATTGGCCTCCACCCGTTCGTATCCCAGCTTCGTCAGATCGATGGTTTGGAACGAGCCGTGCACGATCAGCTCGGCGATACCGCGGCCGGCTGCCGGCGAATGCATCATGCCGTGGCCGGAGAAGCCCGCTGCGGTGTAAAGGTTCTTCAGACGAGAATTCCACGCGCCGATGACCGGATTGCCATCGAGCTCGTTCACCTCATACAGACCGGACCAGGTTCGATGACACTTCGCCGACTCCAAAGGCGGGAAGCGATGCGCCACTGCCGGCCAAACCACGTTTTCGAAGTAGTCGTGGTCCACATCGAAGTTGAAGCCACGACGCTCGTTACCGTCCACGAGACCACCCGAAAAACCGTTGCCTTCGGACCGGAACGCCAGGCGGCTAAGGTCCTTCACGTACGGCAAATGCTCGATGGGCTCTCCACACGTGAAGTAATGTTCGAAGCGGCGCATCGGGACAATGGGCAGTTCCATGCCGAACATCTTCGCGATCAGGCCGGACCATGCGCCACCACAGTTGACGAACGCTTCGGCATCAAGCCGCATACCACTCTCCAGGATGACGCTCTTTGCGCGGCTGGCCGTGACTTCTGCATCGACGACCTTATCCTTGAGATAGACAGCGCCCAGTTCGATCGCCTTGCGACGGAATCCCCAGAGCAAGCCATTCGGATCGCACCAACCATCCTCGGGTGTATGCGCACCGGCTCCCAGGTCCTCGACGTTGATCGAAGGGAAACGTTCTTTCAGTTCGCTCGGCGTCAGCAAATCGACATGACAACCATGCGCACGCTGGATGGCGACATTGCTTTCCAGCATCGAAACCTTCTCCGGCGGAACCAGGAAGAGGTAGCCACCTTGCACCCAATCGACCGGCGCAGGGCGGCCGTTTGCGGTCATGGTCTGCTCGAAATTTTTGATGAAATCGATACTGTAAAGCGACATCTCAATGTTCTCCGGGCAGGAGAACTGGACTCGACAGCCGCCTGAGGAACGAAGAGCCGAGGCAAATTCATAGGTCGGGTCAGGCTCGACAACGCACACACGCGTCTCGGGAGCCTGCACCAGAATGTTGTAGGCCACGCTAGAGCCAAGAATCCCACCGCCGATAACAACAACATCGTAGTTTTGAGTTTGCGAATTTGTCATAGCTAATACCCCAGATGAATATTCGAAGAGTTCCTTCGTTAACAGGTTCCCTGTAACGGGCTTGAGGAAATCCCAGCCTGAACCGAACGAGAGGATATTCATGGATTACCGCCCCTTCGATGTCGTCACAAGCATGGCCCCACAATCGGATTTTAGTATACGATTTTTCAACAAAGAATACCACACACAACAACTATAGCCGAAGCCTTCCTAAGATCTGCGGCCTCCAGCTGTTGGCACGAGCTGATGCATTTCCGTGATGGGCTAATGATCAGCGAGATACCGCAACGTGCCGGTACGTACCGAACATCACCAAGAATGGTGACGAGAACAGGAAATTGTTCCCGCAATGCCAAGATGATGCTGTTGACCATGTGTACTACACGCTCAGCATCCTAAAAAAAACCCCGGAATGCTGACCTGCACCCCGGGGCAAACAGAGGAACCTCCCGACCAATTTCCTTACTTACCCACCCAAATAAGCATTCCTCACCCGCTCGTCGTTCAGCAGATCACGCGCCGGGCCGCTCATCGTGATGCGCCCGCTCTCCATCACGTAGCCGCGCTGGCTGATCTCCAGCGCCAGCTTGGCGTTCTGCTCCACCAGCAGCATCGTCACGCCCTGCGCCGAGATCATCTGGATGATCTCGAAGATCTTCTGCACGATGATCGGCGCCAGGCCCATCGACGGTTCGTCCAGCAGCAGCAGCTTCGGCTTGGACAGGATCGCCCGGCCCATCGCCACCATCTGCTGTTCGCCGCCCGACAGCGTGCCGGCCAGCTGCTTGAAGCGTTCCTTCAGGCGCGGGAACAGCTCGTAGACGTGTTCCAGCTCGTTCTGGATCGCCGCCTTGTCGTCGCGGTAGAACGCACCCATCAGCAGGTTTTCTTCGACCGTCAGCTTGGCGAAGATGCCGCGCCCTTCCGGCACCATGGCCAGGCCGTGGCGCACGAAGTTGTGCGCCGGGATGTGGGCGGTTTCCTTGCCGTCGTAGACGATGCTGCCGCCGGACTTCTTCTCCATGCCGACCAGGGTGCGCAGCGTCGAGGTCTTGCCGGCGCCGTTGGCGCCGATCAGCGTGACCAGTTCGCCTTGTTCGATGTGCAGGTCGATGCCTTTCACGGCATGGATGCCGCCGTACGACACTTGCAGGTTTTTGACTTCCAACAGTCGACTCATGCGTGGGCCGCTCCCAGGTAGGCTTCAATCACTTTCGGGTCTTTGCGCACCACTTCCGGCACGCCTTCGGCGATCTTCTTGCCGTAGTCGAGTACGGCGATGCGGTCGCACAGGCCCATCATCAGCTTGACGTCGTGTTCGATCAGCAGCACGGTGACGCCGTCCTTGCGGATCTTTTCCATCAGCGCCTTGAGGTCTTCGGTTTCGCTCGGGTTCATGCCGGCGGCCGGTTCGTCGAGGGCGAGGAGCTTGGGTTCGGTGGCCAAGGCGCGGGCGATCTCCAGGCGGCGCTGGTGGCCGTAGGAGAGGTTGCGGGCGCGCTCGTAGGCGACGTCGGTGATGCCGACGTAGGCCAGCAGTTCCCAGGCTTTTTCTTCGATGGCCTTCTCTTCGGCCATGGTCTTCTTGTCGCGCAGGATGGCGCCCAGGGCGTTGGCCTTGGAGCGGATGTGGCGCCCGACCATGACGTTTTCCAGGGCGGTCATCTCGGCGAACAGGCGGATGTTCTGGAAGGTCCGGGCGATGCCGGTTTCCACCACGATGTGCGGCTTGGCACGGAACAGGTCCTGGCCGTCGAAGGTGAAGCTGCCTTCGTCCGGCTGGTAGAGCCCGGTGAGCACGTTGAACAGCGTGGTCTTGCCGGCGCCGTTGGGGCCGATCAGGCCGTAGATCTCACCCTTGTTGATGGTCAGGGCGACGTTGTTGAGGGCATGCAGGCCGCCAAAGCGCTTGTTGATGCCGTCGATTTTGAGCAGGGCGTGGGCCATGGCTTAACCTTTCTTGGCGTCGTCGAATTCGGCCTTGCGGCGCTTGGAGGGCCACATGCCTTCCGGACGCAGCAGCATCATCACCACCAGGGCGAGGCCGAACAGCAGCATGCGGGCATTCTCGGGGTCGATCAGCATGCGGCCGAAGGTTTTCATTTGCAGCGGGCCGATGACGTCGCGCAGGATTTCCGGCGCCACGGTGAGCACCACCGCACCCAGGATCACGCCCGGGATGTGGCCCATGCCGCCCAGCACGATCATCGCCAGGATCATCACCGATTCGAGCAGGCCGAACGATTCCGGCGAGATGAAGCCCTGGAACGAGGCGAACAGGCCGCCGGCGACGCCGCCGGACAGCGCGCCCAGCGCGAAGGCGAGCAGCTTGATGTTGCGGATGTTGAGGCCCATCGCGGCGGCGGCGATCGAGTCTTCGCGCATCGCGACCCAGGCGCGGCCGATGCGGGAGTGCTGCAGGCGCCAGGCCATGATCACCACCAGCACGGTGAGCGCCAGGAAGAAGTAGTAGTAGAGGTAGACGCTGTTGAAGGTGTGGCCGGCGATCTCCAGCGGCTTGCCGAACGACAGCCCGGCGACCTTGACCGGGTCGATCAGGTTGATGCCTTGCGGGCCGTTGGTGATGTTGACCGGCGCGTTCAGGTTGTTCATGAAGATGCGCACGATCTCGCCGAAGCCCAGCGTCACGATCGCCAGGTAGTCGCCCTTCAGCCGCAGCACCGGGGTGCCGAGCAGCACGCCGAAGAACGCCGCCACCAGCGCCCCCAAGGGGATGGTGATGTAGAACGGCAGGTGGATGTCGAAGTGCGGCGAGCCCAGCAGCGCGAAGGTGTAGGCGCCGACGGCGTAGAAGGCGATGAAGCCCAGGTCCAGCAGGCCGGCGAAGCCGACCACGATGTTGAGGCCCAGCGCCAGCATCACGTAGAGCAGCGCGAAGTCGACGATGCGCAGCCAGGAGTTGCCCAGCAGGCCGCCGATGAGGAAGGGCAGCACCGCGAGGGCGACGGCGGAGGCGAGGAACAGGCCGACTTTCTTGGGGCTGGCTTGCTTGTTCATTTCGAGTGCCATGGTCATGGTGGTTGTTCTCCTTCGCTCAGGCACGGTCGGCCATTTTTTCGCCCAACAGGCCGGACGGACGGAAGATCAGCACCAGGATCAGCACCATGAAGGCGAAGATGTCCTGGTAGTGGCTGCCGAGGAAGCCGCCGGTCAGGGTGCCGATGTAGCCGGCGCCGAGGCTTTCGATGATGCCGAGCAGGATGCCGCCGGCCACTGCGCCGCCGAGGTTGCCGATGCCGCCCAGTACCGCCGCGGTAAAGGCCTTCAGGCCGATCAGGAAGCCCATGTAGTAGTGGGCCTGGTCGTAGTTGGTGGCGACCATGACGCCGGCGATGGCGCCCAGCGCGGAGCCCAGCATGAAGGTGGTGGAGATGATGGTGTTGACGTTGACGCCCATCAGCGAGGCCACGCCCGGGTTCTGGCTGGTGGCGCGCATGGCGCGGCCGAGCTTGGTCTTCTCGACCATGATCAACAGGCCGGCCATGATGGCCAGGCACAGCACGATGATGATCAGCTGCAGCTCGGTGATGCTGGCACCGAACAGTTCGATGGTGTCATGGCTCAGGATGGACGGGAACGGGATGTAGTTGCGGCCCCAGATCAGGATGGCGACCTGCTGCAGCACGATGGACAGGCCGATGGCGGTGATCAGCGGCGCCAGACGCGGGGCGTTGCGCAGCGGCCGGTAGGCGACGCGCTCGATGGTGAAGCCGAGCAGCGCGCAGGCCGGGATGGCGATCAAGAGACCGATCAGCACCAGGGCCGGTCCGGGCAGGCCGAGGCCGGCGCCCATCAGGGAGGTGACGACGGTGATGGTGACCATAGCCCCCATCATGACGACTTCGCCATGGGCGAAGTTGATCAGCCCCATGATCCCGTACACCATGGTGTAGCCCAGCGCGATCAGCGCGTAGATGCTACCCAGGACGAGTCCGTTGAGGATCTGTTGAATAAAAATGTTCACGGTGGGAGTTCTCTTTACGACGAGAGCAAAGCCTTGAAGTTGGCAGACTATGCGGGCCAAGCATCAAGCAAGGACATGATTTAAGACATCAGCAAATAATGTTGCAGGTCAGGGGGCATTGCTCTAATGCTGCCCCCCAAGCAAGCCCGATCAGCCTCCCATACTCATCAGGCTGGCATTTCCTCCCGCGGCCGTGGTATTTACGCTAACGGCACGTTCCACCACCAACCGGTGCAGATTGATGTCGTCCGAGTCGGCCGCCAGCAGCTGGATCAGCGCCCCGTCGCGCGCGGCCAGACGGCGCTGCAGCTGATCCGCTGCATCCGCCTTGCCGGCAAACAGCACGCCAGCGACATCGGCTTCCACTACATCACGGCTCAGCTCGACGTAACCATTCAGCTTCCCGGCCAGCTTGCGCGTGCTCTCACTCTCCTCCAGCACCGCGCGGTTGCCGGTGGCGAACACCGCGATCAACTGCCGCAGCAGGCCTTCGGTCGACGACGCCACGCAGCCGATCTTGCCACGCGGCGCAAACAGCAGCGAGTTGTTCTCGCCGGTCGGCCCCGGCAGCTCCACCCCATGCGCCAGTGGCGTGTGCCGGCTCGCCTCGCCCAGTGCCTGACGCAGGCGAGACTGGGTCGACGCATCCAACCCGAATCCACCCAGCTCGGCGTCGAGCTTCTGCAGCGCCGGCAATTTGGCCGACTGCGGGGTCAGCTTCAGCGCCGGCTGCCACTTGGCGCGGGTCAGGCGGTACAGGTAGAACGGACCGCCGGCCTTAGGTCCGGTGCCGGACTTGCCCTCGCCGCCGAACGGCTGCACCCCGACCACGGCGCCGACGATGTTGCGGTTGACGTAGACGTTGCCCACCTTGATGCGCGACACGATGCGCTCGATGGTCTCGTCGATACGGCTGTGGATGCCGTGGGTCAGGCCATAGCCGGTGCTATTGATCTCGTCCACCACGCGGTCGATGTCGGATGCCTCGAAACGCAGCACGTGCAGCACCGGGCCGAACACCTCGCGGGTCAGATCCTTCAGGCTGTCGATCTCGAACATGGTCGGCGGCACGAAGGTGCCCTGGCCGGCGTTTTCGGGCAGCTTGGCCTGATAGGTCCAGCGCGCCCGCGCCTTCATCTTGTCGATATGCGCCAGCAGATTCTGCTGCGCCTCGGCGTCGATCACCGGTCCGACGTCGGTGGTGAGCTGAGCCGGATTGCCCACGGTCAGCTCATCCATCGCCCCCTTGATCATGCGGATCACCTTGTCGGCGATGTCGCTCTGCAGGTAGAGCACGCGCAGCGCCGAGCAGCGCTGGCCGGCCGAATCGAAGGCCGAGGACAGCACATCGGCCACCACCTGTTCCGGCAGCGCCGAGCTGTCGACGATCATCGCGTTCTGGCCACCGGTCTCCGCCACCAGCGGCACCTCGCCACCGCGCTGCGCCAGCGTACGGTGGATGATCTGCGCCACTTCGGTCGATCCGGTGAAGATCACGCCCTGGATACGCGGATCGCGCGTCAGCGCGGCGCCGACCACTTCGCCGCGGCCCGGCAGCAATTGCAGCACGTCGCGCGGCACACCGGCCTCGTGGAACAGGCGCACGGCAAAAGCGGCAATCAGGCTGGTCTGCTCGGCCGGCTTGGCCAGTACCGGGTTACCGGCGGCCAGGGAGGCACTCACCTCGCCGGTGAAGATCGCCAGCGGGAAGTTCCACGGGCTGATGCACACCACCGGCCCCAGCGGCGCATGGCTGGCATTGTCAAACTCGGCACGGATCTGCGCGGCGTAATAGCGGCAGAAATCGACCGCCTCGCGCACTTCGGCGATAGCGTTGGTCAAGGTCTTGCCGGCCTCGCGCACCGCCAGGCCCATCAGCGCCGGCATATTGTCTTCCATCAGCGTCGCCATGCGCTCGAGGCAGGCGGCGCGCTCGGCCACCGGCGTTTCAGCCCAGCGTGCCGCGGCGCTTTCCGCCAGATCCAGCGCACGCGCCACATCGGCCTCGGTCGCTTCATACACCTGACCGACGATATCGTTGCGGTCGGCCGGATTGCGCACTGGCTGCGGTTCGGCCGTGGTCACCTCGCCGTCGCCCAGCAGCGGGCAGGTCTGCCAGTACTGCTTTTCAGATTCCATCAGCCCCAGTTGCAGGGTCGCGAGCACCTGCTCGTTGGACAGGTCCAGGCCACGCGAATTGGCGCGCTCGGCACCGTACAGCTCCAGCGGCAGCGGAATCTTGGCGTGCGGCTGGCCGCCGTGACGCGCGGCCTCCGCCACCGGATCCTGCACCAGTTCGTCGATCGACACCGATTCATCGACGATACGGTTGACGAAGGACGAGTTGGCGCCGTTCTCCAGCAGACGGCGCACCAGGTAGGCCAGCAGCGTTTCGTGCGAGCCGACCGGTGCGTAGATACGGCAGGCCCGGCCCAGGTTGGCCGAACCGACCACCTGGTCGTACAAGGTCTCGCCCATGCCGTGCAGGCACTGGAACTCGTAATCCTTGTCGCCGGCCAGCGTGTGAATGGCCGACAGGCTGTAAGCATTGTGCGTGGCGAACTGCGGATAGATCGCGTCCTGGGCCGACAGCAGCTTCTTGGCGCATGCCAGGTAGGACACGTCGGTGTACACCTTGCGCGTGTACACCGGGTAGCCCGGCAAGCCATCCACCTGGGCACGCTTGATCTCGGCGTCCCAGTAGGCACCCTTCACCAGACGCACCATGAAACGATGCTTGGTGCGGCGCGCCAGATCGATCAGGAAGTCGATCACGTAAGGACAGCGCTTCTGGTAGGCCTGTACCACGATGCCGATACCTTCGAAACCAGCCAGGTCCGGATCGTTGGCCAAGGCCTCGACCAGGTCCATCGAGATTTCCAGGCGGTCAGCCTCCTCGGCATCGATGTTCAAACCGATATTGTATTCTTTGGCCAGCAGGAACAGCTGCTTCAGGCGCGGCAGCAGCTCGCCCATCATGCGCTCATGCTTGGCACGGGCGTAGCGCGGATGGATGGCGGACAGCTTCACCGAGATGCCCGGCCCCTGGTAGACGCCACGGCCGTTGGACGCCTTGCCGATGGCGTGGATCGCCATCACGTAGTCGTCGAAGTAGCGCTGCGCGTCCTCCTCGGTCATCGCCGCCTCGCCCAGCATGTCGTAGCTGAAACGGTAGCCGCGCGACTCGCGCTCGACGCCGTTGTCCAGCGCCTCGCCGATGGTCTCACCGGTCACGAACTGCTTGCCCAGCATGCGCATCGCCATGTCCACGCCCTTGCGGATCAGCGGCTCGCCGCCCTTGGCGATCAGTTTGGTCATCGCCGCCGACAGGCCCTTGGCGCTGTGCGAAGCCACCAGCTTGCCGGTCACCAGCAAACCCCAGGCCGCGGCGTTGACGAACAGCGAAGAACTGTTGCCGAGGTGCGCACTCCAGTCCCCTTTGCTGATCTTGTCGCGAATCAGGCGATCGGCCGTCTCGCGATCGGGAATGCGCAGCAGCGCCTCTGCCAGGCACATCAGGGCGATCCCCTCCTGGCTCGACAGCGAGAATTCGTGCATCAAGGCATCCACCCCACTAGCCCGGGTCCGCTCCTTGCGAACGCGCGACACCAGACGACGCGCCAAATCCTGAGCGGTACGTACCTCCGCCTCGCTCATCGCCGCCTGCGGCAGCAAGGCTTGGACACACTCCCGTTCATCGCGGCGGTAGACTGCCGTTATCGCATCCCTGAGTGGCGACTGGGTA